>CACWPM010000015.1 GCA_902762795.1 Fibrobacter succinogenes
ATGTCGGGACAAATTTTCCCATGGAATTCTTTATAAAATAATCCTTTACGCTGCCTGTATTGTAATTCTCGTTAAAACCTTCCTTGTTCATGAAATCAGTGTATAGTTTTTTAGGATCCGTGATTTTGAATTTGATATCCGGAAACTGCACTAGCAACACGAATCCGCGGAGTTTACTCATTGTAAGATTGTAATTAGGTGCCGAAATCCGCTTTATTTTGGGTCTGGCAAAAGCGGGTACGCCATATTCGAAAATGACATCGCCTTTAGGCGACGTTTCGTATAAACGTTCGTATATCGCATCCGGGTCAAGCGCAGCCAAGAACTCTACGTCCGATTCGCTACGGTCCTGTGCGTCGCGGGCATAAATTCCCGACGATTCACCCTTTGCATCGGCGTAGGCGTAATACCCGAGCGCATCTTTTTGCAAGATGTAGCCGTCCGCAGTTTCGAGTACATGGAAATTTTCGTCACCGACCTGACGCACCTCGATGGAACTTCCGTCCGGCTGCTTTAAGAAAAAAGTTTCGTTGCTTGCAGGAACGGCCAAGCACGGCACAGCCAAAGCAAGCAACATCAACATTGTTTGAAAGATTTTCATCCCCTCCTCCTTCAAGCTCCTTGATGTAATATATTTTTTTAGAGGTAGATTGTTGGAGTTTGTTAATAGTGGATAGAACTAAAACTTTTCAAAGAGAGAAGCCCCGTGAAAAGTTGTCTGCGGCCTTGTGTTACGGACAGGATGATGTTTGCGCCTTGCATCCGGTGCATATTTTCAATTTTCAGCTCGTGACCGTCCATCGTTGTTTCAAATAACAGCGTCCCGATAGGCGAAAATAGCCGTACATTTTTTTGCCCAAGCTGCGGCGCGTAAATAAAGATATAGCCGTTATGCATTTGAACGTGAACGTTCGGCGACCGCGCTGGACGCATAGTGAAAACGGAATGTCCGCTGGAACTAGACGCAATAGTTTCCGAAGACGACGAAGTCGCAGAACTGGACGATGAGACTTTTGAACTCGATGAAACCGTAGACGACGAAGTCGCAGAACTGGACGACGAGACTCTCGAACTCGATGAAACCGTAGACGACGAAGTCGCAGAACTGGACGACGAGACTCTCGAACTCGATGAAACCGTAGACGACGAAGTCGCAGAACTAGACGATGAGACTCTCGAACTCGATGAAACCGTAGACGACGAAGCCGCCGAACTGGACGAACTTGGTGCATTTGAACTTGAGAAAATTGCAGACGAGCTCGACATCGCCGAAGAGCTAGACTTTGCCGAAGAACTGGATTTCACAGACGAAGACGATTTGACGGTCATATCCACATTGAAGGTGACATATTCCTTGTCCGAAGATTCCGTAATGTCAGAAAGTGCGATTTTCATGCTGTCACCAGTCCAAAAGACGAAATTGCTGAAATCGGTGACGTTGCCGGTTCCTGGGAACACATCTTCTGCTGTTGCTGTTGTTCCTTTTGCAGGAACCGCTTCGACAACATCGACATACATATGTGCCGCGTTGGCATTAACCGCATTGATATTCCAAATAGAATCTACATAATCGATATGCCATATCAGCATTCCTGAACCGGGCTGCCCTACATCCCAATTTTTTTTATTTCTGTATTCCAATAAATAAACTTCTTTTGGATTTTTCGGATTGGTAACGCTATACGCAACGTTATCTTCAATTTTATCCAGTTTCACCTCGCCTTTGACATTGAGTTCTATCGGCGTTATCCATCCAAGCGACATTCTTTCGAACGCTGAATAGAACGGCGGTGCGCAACACTGGACATACTCAGGATTGCGTGGACAGTTATACACTCCAGTGGACATGACGGACCATGTTGTAGGATTTTTTCGTGTCTTATTAGTCCCTTTCGTATCATTCAAATCGGGTAAGCCCAGAACATGGCTGAATTCGTGGATGAACGTTCCTATTCCGTTCAATGTGCTTGTAGAATTATCATTTCTATATGCGTTAGGACCGATTTCGTTGGCACAAGCAAAGTAGTTGATGTAAGAGCCGTCACTCATCATCACCCCTGATTTCGGACCTTTTTGTGAATTAAAATAATTGGCATGTGGCCAAATAGCGTCATCAACCCCCGTACCATTAGAACCAACACCAGCGTAAATCATAAAAACAAAATCCACCATTCCATCGCCATCGTTATCGTACTTTGAAAAGTCTACTTCACCTCTCTTGTCAAGTGAATCGAGAGCAATCTTTAAAATGGTCTTTGCTGCGGCATAATTTTTGTTACCAGACGTCGTACTTGCGTAAGTCGCCCGTGTCTGTGGAACCGTAATCGGCCCATATACATCGAAAGTCGGACGAAATACACCCATGGAGTTCTTTATAAAATAATCCCTTGCGCTACCCTGATTATGGTATTCGTTGTACCCTTCTTTGTTCAGAAAATCGGTAAACTGGGCCTTCGGATCAGCGGCCTTGAATTTTATATCGGCGTATTGTACGAGAACAACCAATCCATGAAATTCGCCATGAGTCGGTATGCTGTCAGGAACAGGCAGTCTCTGTATTACCGGCTTGATGAATCTCGGAAAACTGTAATCCTGGGATTCTTCAGATGGAGTATTCGTCAGAAGCTTTTGATATATCGCATCCGGATCGAGCGTTGACAGGAACTTTACGTCAAAATCGCTACGGTCCTGTGCATCGCGTGCATAGATTCCCGACGATTCGCCCTTTGCGTCGGCATAGGCATAATACCCGAGCGCATCTTTTTGCAAAATGTAGCCGTCCGCAGTTTCGAGCACATGGAAATTCTCGTCGCCTACCTGACGCACCTCGACGGAGGTCCCGTCCGGCTGCTTTAAGAAAAAAGTTTCGTTGCTTGCTGGATTAGCGAAACACTGCACTGCCAAAGCAAGCGACATCAACATTGTTCGAAAGATTTTCACACCCACCTCCCTCAGTATCCTTAGAACAATATAACTTTTTTAGGGAGATTTCGGTGGTTGGAGTTTGTTTCGCGTTAAATTCTCATCGAGATGTCGAGAGCCTTGACGCTGTGCGTGAGCGCACCGACAGAGATGAAGTCGAGGCCGAGCGTCGCGATTTCTTTCGCGCGTTCGAGCGTCATGTTGCCGGAACCTTCCACCAGGCACTTGTCACCGCTTTCCTTGATAATCTTCAAGGCTTCGGCCATCATCTCGTTGCTCATGTTGTCGAGCATGATGACATCCACGCCCTTGTTGAGGAGCGCGCGGAGTTGGTCGAAGTTTTCCACTTCCATTTCGACCATCAGGCCCTGCTTGTTGTTCTTCTTCACCACGGCAAGCGCTTCGAGCACACCACCGGCAGCTGCAATGTGGTTGTCCTTCACCAGCACCATATCGAAAAGACCCATGCGGTGGTTGGAACCGCCACCGACGCGAACGGCGTACTTCTGCAAAGTGCGGAATCCCGGAATCGTCTTGCGGGTGTCGAGCACCTTCGTCTTGCCGCCCTTCAAGGCTTCCTGGAACGTGTGAGCTACAGTTGCCACGCCGGAGAGCTGCTGGATAAAGTTCAGGAGAGTACGTTCGCCTGTCAAAAGTTCGTGCGTCGTGCCATCGAGTTCGGCAATCAGGTCGCCCTTCTTCACCACGTCGCCGTCTTTCTTGTGGAGCGTGACCTTGGCATTTGCCTTAAGTTCCAGGAACACGAGTTCGATAATCGGGAGGCCAGCGAGCACGCCATCTTCTTTGGCGATGAGGCGGGCATGCTGTTTCTGGTCTACAGGGATAGTCCATTCGCTCGTCACGTCACCCGTGCGAACGTCTTCCGCCAAAGCGAGGCGAATCATGGTCAAAGCATCTTCGGTTGGGAATACTGGAGTAGAATTATCGCCGTACATAGGTAGGTTTTAGGTTATAGGTTGTAGGTTTTAGGTTTTGGTCTTAGGTTCTAGGTTGTAGGGATTGGGGAATTCGCTTTAAAATTGTTTTGGTTTATAGATTAGGCGGCTTTGCCGCGATTATAAATCCTAACCCCCTAATACCCGTTACCTAACACCTTTATTACTGTGCTCCCTTGCCGGTCAGCACAACGTAGACTGTCCGAACAAGAATTTGGAAATCCAAAAGCAAGCTCATATTCTCGTAGTAATACATGTCGTACTGGAGCTTGATCTGCACGTCCTCGATACTCGTATCGTAGTGGTGGCAAACCTGAGCCCAACCGGTCAAACCCGGTTTCATCTTGAGGCGGCTGATGTAGAACGGGATCTGTTCGCGAAGCTTGCCGATAAACACGGCGCGTTCCGGACGCGGCCCCACCATGCTCATGTCACCCTTCAAAACACAGAGAATCTGCGGAAGTTCATCGATACGGGTCTTGCGCAAGAAATGCCCGACACGCGTAATGCGCGGATCTTTTTTCGTAGCCCACTGGGCGCCAAACTTTTCTGCATCGGTACGCATCGTGCGGAACTTGTAAACCGTGAAAGGCTTGCCATAAAGACCGATACGTTCCTGCGAATAAAAAACCGGACCATGGTCATCGAGCTTGATTGCAATCGCGGCAAGCAAACATACCGGCAAAGAAACCAAACCAAGGAACAGGCCAAAAACGATATCGATGATGCGCTTGACCCGCACCTGCCACAAGGGCATCGTAAAGGCAAAGAGTTCCTGCAGTTCAAAGCCATAAACGAGGTTTGCCTTGAAGCGACCGTTCACGACGCTATAAAGTTCCGGAACAATGTAAATATGGAGCGGGAGTTCACAAATCCAGACAAGCACACGCATGATTTCTTGCGGAGAAGTGCTTTCATGCGCAATGATAATGCCACTAACCTTATACTTTTTTATCAGTTCCGGCAAGTCAGAATACTTTCCAAGAACAGGAACATTCGCAAATGTTTTCGGCAAGACCTGATAACGCTCATCGACAAAGCCGATAACGCGCTGACCACGAGCAGGAGTCCTGGCAAGGTCTTCAGTAATCTTTCGGCCAGCTTCCGTAGCCCCGAGAACGAGAATGTTGTTAGCGCCATATCCCAAGCGCAAGAGCGCCCGCAAGAACACGTAGATGAGCATACGGAACAAGCCGACAAGTAAAATGGCTAGTCCACCGTAAATGAAAATCCACGGAAATCTGGAACCATAGAGATAGCCTTCATTCAGAGGTTGGTTCGTGAAAACCTTCCCCATGAATTCAGCCCCGAAAAGACAGACAATCACCAAGACCACACCGATTACGACAGCCCGTAAGACCCGTAGAACCTGATGTGTCCTTGAAAGCAATAGCCACGAACGGTACAATCCGGCAAAAGTGAACAGAGTAAGCCAGCCGACATTCAAGACAAGCCCGTACTGCCAATAGCTTTCGAACGTCTTGGTCGGGTCATACTTGTCCACAATCCAGCCACTATGGAACTGCACCCAAAAGGCCAAGGCGAAACAAATCGACAAGGCTGCAAAATCCGAGAGCATTAAAAGAATTCGTTCCAAAGTAGCTGCGCGAATCATATACGACCCTTAACTATGCGAGGAAGCGGATGACCTGGCTCTTCTCGACGATTTCGGAAAGGGCGTCAATGGCGTCTACAGCCTTGCTTGCGCGGCTGTCCTCAGTCTTTTCGGTGATGACCACAACGGAAACCTTGCCCGGATCGTTCACATCCTTCTGGATGATGGTTTCGATAGAGATGTTGTTATCTGCAAGGATCTTCGTAATCTTGGCGAGCACACCGCAGGCGTCACGGGACGTGAAGCGCAGGTAGTAGCGGGCGCTCGTTTCGGAAATAGGAACAAGCGTTGCAGAGTTTTCGACATTAAACCAGCCCATCGGAAGCGCCTTGCGACTGCCCTGATCGGTAGAACGAGCGAGGGACACGAGGTCGGCCACGACTGCAGATGCCGTCGGGAGGCGTCCAGCACCGGCACCAGTCTGGACCGTTTCGCCGAGGTTGTCGCACTTGAGGTACACAGCGTTGATGACGCCGTTCACGTTAGAAAGCAAGTTCGAGTTCGGGACAAAGCACGGATGGACTCGGGCGTCCACGCGGTCACCATCGCGGTGATAAATACCGAGGAGCTTCACGCAGCAGCCAAGTTCCTTCGCAAATGCGATATCCTGGGCCGTAATCTTGGAAATACCGGTAACGTGGATTTTTTCGAAGTCCACGCGTTTGCCGCTGCAGAGGCTAGCAAGCAAAGCAGTCTTGTGGGCAGAGTCGATACCTTCGATATCGAAAGTCGGGTCAGCTTCAGCAAAGCCGAGCTTCTGCGCATCCTTCAAGACGACATCGAAGTCGAGACCTTCTTCGGCCATACGGCTCAAGATGTAGTTGCAAGTACCGTTAATAATGCAGCTCAAGCTTTCGACCGTAGAGCCAAGCAAGCCTTCCTGGAGACTACGGATAATAGGAATACCACCGCCAACAGCAGCTTCGAACAGCACATGCAGGCCCTTTTCGGCAGCAAGCGGGAAAATTTCGTGACCGTACTTGGCGAGGAGAGCCTTGTTCGCGGTCACCACATGCTTGCCCGAATTGAGGGCTGCCAAAATCCACTTGCGCGGCATGTTGTAACCACCGGCGAGTTCCACGAGCACGTCGATATCATCACCGGCAATCATTTCGTCAGCATTCGTCGAGACCTTGTAGCCCTTGGCCTTGTACGGGGCCACTTCTTCTTCGGACTTGGCGCAAATGCAGGAAAGTTCCAGTTCGACGCCCAATTTTTCCTTATATTCAGCAATTTTCTGTTCAAGAATCTGAATGACACCACCACCAACGGTACCCGTGCCAATTAAACCTATACGCAACATATAGCGTCTCCATTTTAAATTTTACGATGCAAATATAGCAAAGTGTGCAAGGCAAGCGATGTGCGAAAACCCGTTTTCGCATTTTCGAGCCGTAGCCACACGCCGGGCATAAAAAATAAAACTTAAAGTAAGTTTATAATTATATGGGGGGAAAGCCTTTCCCTAGTTCGCATTTCATTGCTCACTACCCCTTCTACCATGCAGAGCCTAAAATTTTCCTTTGGGGCATACGAGCCGGACAAGTCAAGCCTCGAAGAGGAACTGACGCCGCCATCCAAGCTCTAAACTATAAATTCAGCCAACTATTTGCTATATTATTACATATGGAACAGGAAGCTATAAACCCAGCTATTGGTTCAATCCTTAACGAGCAAAAGTTAAAGAACATCGTTTACCCTGCTAGACTTTTCAAAGCAAGGCTGAACGAGGAATTTTTGCGCGCGAACCGCACTCGCAAGCCGTTCCTTTTCATCAAGATTTATTCGCACCAGTTCGATGTGCTCGGCTGGGGCCGTCCGTCCAAAATTGTCGAAAACACTTGGAAAATCAGCGTCCTCACGATGTTTTCGCACCTACGCTTCATCGATGTCCTCGGTTACTTGAGCGACAACAGCGGTATCGGCATCATTCTTTTGAACTCGGACTTGAATACGCTCGAAAGCATCCGTAAGGAAATCCTCCACAAGCTCAACGACGCAGGGCTTATCCAGGCGCTTCGCCACAAGCCCAAAGCCCCAATTTTCCAGGCATACCTTTACACCGGCTACCAGGAAAAGGACAACCTCGAAATGGACGGCAAGCTTAAAGAATTCAACAGCACGAACGGAAGCTTCTTCACCCTCAACCGACTCAATCTTTCGGACATCTGGGTACACCCGCACAAAATTCGTTTTAGGCATATCATCAAGCGCGCCTTCGACATTACTTTCACTTTGGCGGCCCTGGTTACACTATCGCCCCTCCTTTTGTTCTGCGCTCTCGCCGTAAAGATCAGCGATCCGAAAGGACCCGTAATTTTCAAGCAAACGCGCGTCGGCAAAAACGGAACTCTGTTTACAATGTACAAGTTCCGCAGCATGTACGTCGATGCCGAAGAACGCAAAAAGGAACTGCTTTCGCAAAACGAGACCGGAGGAAAGACCTTCAAAATGAAGAACGACCCGCGCATTTACCCGTTCGGGCACATTCTCCGCAAGTTCAGTCTCGATGAACTGCCTCAACTCATCAACATTCTCAAAGGCGAAATGTCCATTGTCGGCCCACGCCCGCCAATTCCCTCCGAAGTCGCCGAATACGAGCCTTGGCACCGCATGAGGCTTTCCGTGACGCCAGGCCTCACATGCATTTGGCAGGTCAGCGGTCGCAGCAATATTCCATTTGAAGGTCAAATGCGCCTCGACAACGACTACATCCGCCGCGACGGAAAAATCGGAGATGACGTAAAGCTCATCCTCAAGACTTTCAAAGTCGTGTTCAAAGGCGATGGAGCGTATTAATAGATTCTAGTTTGTATGCTATAGGTATTGAGTTAGTTACCTAATGCTGTCATCCTTGAAGCCTGTCATCCTGGAGACATGACGTGCCGACAGGACCCAGTACTTTCTTGTGACTAGTGGTTGGTGGTTAGGGATGTAATAGAAACATACAAATTACACATCCTGCATACCAACCACTGCATACTAACCACTGTTTACTACCCCCTTTTCCTAGTAACCAGCAGCACATAACGACAGCTAAACCTTGTATTTCACACCCGTATTTTATATCTTTACATCTCAGCGGATGGAATTAAGGTGTGTGAATTAAGGAGATGTTATGAAAAAATTTTTGATTTCTACGGCACTGCTCGCCACAAGCACCTTTGCCGCAACAATTTCAGTTGATCCCGCCTCTACAGCACAGAAAGTCGTCGGATTTGGTGCAGGCGCCGCCTACTACCAGAGCTGGATTACAGCCATGAGCTCATCCATGCAGAAGGACTTCTACGACACCGCATTCACGGGCCTCAATCTATCCTTACTCCGTATTGGAAACTGGAAACAAGAAGACACGACAAGCATCGCTGCAGATGCTGCCATCGTCAAAGCCGGTAAACAGCGCCTTGGAAACCACCTCAAAATCGAGATGTCCAGCTGGTCTGCGCCGGGACGCCTCAAACCAAGCGGCAACGTAAATGGCAGCGTGAATGGGCAAAAGATCAAGAGCCAAAACACACTCAAATCGTCTAGCAACGACCCCTACGGAAAATACGTCTATAGCGAATTCGCCCACTGGTGGAAAACTTCTTTGCAATCCTACGAACAGATGGGTATTGCACCAGACTACATCAGTTTGCAGAACGAACCGGACATGGAAGCGGACTACGAAGAAACGCTGTTCGAACCTACCGAGACCGGAGAAATCGCGGGCTACAAGCAAGCTCTCCAGGCCGTACGCGATTCGATTAGCACGCTTACGAACCCGCCAAAAATCCTCGGGCCAGAACCGCTCGGCATCGGCTACAACAACTTTGAAAAGTACGCCAAGGCTCTCGACAACAACAATCTCGACGGCTACGCTTATCACCTGTACCATGCAGGCGACGGCAACGATAATTCCGGCACGAACTACCTTAATCCGGAAAATTTCCGCAAGGCGATGACCAATATCGCTAAAAATTATGGCAGCGATGCAAAGCCCATCATCATGACTGAATTTTGCACGATGGAAAGCGCTGTACGCGAACAGGACATGCTAGGCCTTGCACACATCATGCAAGTCGGCTTCACAAGCGGCAAACTCAATGCCTACATTGCCTGGGAACTCTTCTGGGGCGAACAAAATGGACAGCTCATCGGCGTTTGCCCAGGTAACGGATGGAGCAGTTGCACCGAAGAAAAGCTCTACATCAACCCCGAATACCACGCCATGCGGCACTACTCCAAGTTCGTAAATCCGGGCTGGCGCGTTGTAAGCACCACAAGCGATGGCTACGATCTTTACGCAGTAGCCTTCCGCAGTGCTGACTGCGATTCCATCTCCGTTATCGCAATCAACAAGGGCGCAGCACAGAGCTTGAACCTTTCCGTAAACGGCTACAATCCAGTTTCTGCAGTCCAGTCCGTCGAAAGCGGCGCAAAGAGCAAAGCAATTACCGCAGGCGCCACCATCGACGCTCCAGCAAAATCAATCACGACGATCGTGTTCACCACGAGCAATACAGCAGCCCTCCAATGCGAAGACTCCCCCATTGAAGATCCTTACATTGACCCGTCAAAGCAAATTGGCGATTCACTCGTCATTGTGGATTATGCCAACGAAACTTCAGCCGGTTCTTGGAAGAGCGATGAAACACTCGGCAAGGTCACCTTCGAAACGACAGAGCTCGATGGCGTTTCCAAGTACGTCAAGGTCCCGCTCGCCGCTTGTGCTCAAGACGAATGTGGCTACCAGCACGCCCTCTTTACAATCCCGGATGCCGTAGCAGTGAAAGACCCGCTCACAGAATGCAAGGAACTCGTGTTCACCATGCGTAGCATCAATACCGAAGACGCCTCCGTGAACATCGGCGGCGCAGGAGGCAGCACCTGGAGCAGCTATCAGTATGGCAACACAGCTCCCGCGGGTTCGTGGGCCGAAGTTTCCGTCCCGCTCGACAACGAAAAGGATTCTACTGGAGCACCCTTCGGTTCCACGCAACTTTCTTTCAACAGCGACAATGAAGGTATCTACATTGCAAAGATCATTGCAATCGGTTGCGGTGGCAGCTCCGCCATCAAGAGCTTCCGCACAAACATCGCTGCAATAAACAAGAACGCCGAAGCCGCGATTTTCGACTTGAACGGAAATCTCGTATGGAAGGGTCTCCAAAGCGAAGCTCTCAACGACAACGGAACGCTCAAGCCGCGCCTCCGCCAAGGCGCCTACATCTTGAAGACAAAGGCTAACGCCCAGCGCGTCATCAAGAAATAATCTTGCGAAGTCTTAGATATTGTTCAAACGCAGAACGGCCCGCAAAACGCGAGCCGTTTTTCTAATTTTTTGAATTTTTTGCATTTTTTACGTCAAAAAAATCCAATTTTTCAAAATTTTGACGTAAAATTCCGTACAAATTAATCATTTTTTGAAAATAAACAGTCACATTCTTCGTTATTCACATTTTTTTCAGACTATTTTGGTCACATTTTTGAAAAAAAAACTTCAAAAAAAGACAAGAACACTCAAAACCGCAAGAAAAAACTCAGATAAAGTAGAATATTTACGTAAAAAAGCGACTTCTTTACACCTTTGTTACGTAAAATTTGGCTTTTTCACAATTTTTTCTTTTTTCAACGCACTGCAAATAAAATAAATCCGCAACAAACATGCTGCGGATCGTCCTCTTTCTGTCGATTATCGCTTTACATTCACTTTAGCGTGCACAACCGATAAGCAAGATTCCTTTTAAGCCCAGTTTTCGGCCTTGAGTTCGCGGCCCCAGATTTCCTTGACCACGTCTTCGACCTTGCGGTTTTCGAACAACATCTGATAGACAGCTTCGACAATCGGCATTTCGACGCCGAGCTTCTTTGCGAGAGCACGAGTGCTACGGCAAGTCGGGACACCTTCGGCAATCATCTTCATGCCGGCAAGAACCTGGTCGAGCGTTTCGCCCTTACCGATGTGTTCACCCACGTAGCGGTTACGGCTGTGCTGGGAGAGACACGTCACGATGAGGTCGCCCATGCCGGCAAGGCCGGCAAATGTTTCGGACTTTGCACCGAGAGCCCTGCCCAAGCGGCACATCTCAGCCTGACCGCGAGTGAGAATTGCTGCGCGGGTATTATCGCCAATCTTGAACTTGCCACCCGCTTCGAGGCCATAAAGTACACCAGAAGCAATTGCAATCACGTTCTTCACGGAGCCGCAGAGTTCAACACCAACAATGTCGGTCGAGGTATAGACGCGGAGGTATGAGCAGCTCATAGCCTTCTGTACAATCTTCGCGGATTCTTCGTTAACGCAGGCAGCGACAATGGCTGTAAGCACGTGGCGACTCACTTCTTCAGCGTGAGACGGGCCGCTAAAAGCAACCATCTTGTCTTCGGTAAGCCAAGGGACCTTTTCGAGAATGACTTCGCTCATGAGCTGGTCAGTACCTTCGAGAATACCCTTTGTCGCGCAGACGACAATCGGTTCCTTGCCCTTAGCAGGGGTCCAAGAGCCAAGATTTGCAGCGACGCTAGCCATGAATTGCGATGGAACAACAATAAGAACCATATCACAACCATCAAGGGCAGCGTGCATGTCGGTCGTATACTTAAAATCAGCCGGGAAAATAACGCCAGGGAGCTTATCCTTGTACTGGTGCTCCGTAGAAAGCAAATCTACTTCTGCCTGAGAATTGGTCCAAAAAGTGAGCTCGTTCTTGTTTTCGTAAACAACTTGGCCGAGCGTAAGACCCCAGCCACCGGTACCTAAAACTGTAACTTTCATAATATAGTTCCTAGTTAATAGTCATTAGTCAATGGTTAACATTGCCAAAAATCATTGCCGCATATAATCTACAATATTTTACGGAATTGCAGCCATCATTATTCAAAAAATGTAAGCACGCAAAGGAACCCTATCGCTGTCACCCGTACTTGTCATCTTTGACCACTTAGAGCTTCAGCTCTTATGTGGTCATGATCCGCGAATGGGGACGGGGGCGCCCTTCAGCATTACAAAAATGTAATCCCAGAATACATCGACTCCGCTCAGCACAGGCTCTGTCCGGGATGACAAATGCGATGGTTTCTCTTCCTACCGCCTACTTCCTACTTAGTCTTACGCTTGCTGCCGAAGCCGTTTTCAGTGCCGTTGAGGAGGCGCTTGATGTTCGACTTGTGTTTGACGATGACGAACACGGCGACAATCACAGCGAGAATCATCTGGCCGAGGTTGATGCTTTCGAAGTAGTATTCCGGGCAAACATAGCCAAAGACCGAAAGTGCGCCGAGAAGCCCGCACCCGAAGATGCTGCCGACAGACACGTATTTCGTGGTAACTGTAAGGAGAATCCAAAGAGCGAATGCGCAAAGAACCGTCAAGGGAGAAATTGCGAGGAACACGCCAAGTGCGGCAAGCACACCCTTACCACCGCGGAAACCGGCAAAGCAAGTGAAGCTGTGGCCAAGAATCACGAGGAGGCCAGCAACGAGCGGTACCCATGCGCTGTAATCGGCACCGCCAGCGGCGACCTGAGCTTCGCACATTTTCTGTGCGATAAACGGTCCGAAAAAGCCCTTGAGCAAATCCATGAACACAACGGGGAGCGCAGGCTTCCATCCAAGCACACGGAATGTATTCGTGAGGCCCGCATTCTTGGAGCCGTAATCACGAATGTCAAAGTCCTTACCTTTCGCGAGTTTTGCTACCCATATGGCGCTGGGGATCGACCCCAGCAAGTACGCTATTGGAAGACTCAGTAAACAGTTCAAGTTCTTCATCCTTTCTGAGAGTTAACTTTCTATCGAAATTCAAGCGGAGCGGTGCGCCCTGCAACTGGAACACGTCGTAAAACTTTTTGAGCAAATAACGCTTGTACGATTCGTCAACAAGTTCCGGCGTACGCGTTTCGATGTCAATAACCGGCGGTTCCACCATGATCTGGCAGGCACGCGTAAGCATGACGACACGGCCATTGTGGCTCGGAGGAGCCTTTTCTTGCAAGAAGTTCGCAAAGCTTTCGGCAACGCGGTCACGGCCAAGCACTCGGCGGCAGTTGGCATAGACGGTCTGGATAGCCTGAATCACGCGGTTCACGCGCTGGCCTTCTTTCGCACTGATCGAAAGAATCGGCACAAATTCAAGCATCGGTTCGCGTTCGAGGAGTTCCTTGACCATGTGGTCAAACGACTTGTCGTTCTTGTTCGGGAGGATATCCCACTTGTTCAGCACGACGACGAGACCCTTGCCCGCCTTGCGGATTTCCGTGATGATGCGGTAGTCCTGGATTTCCATGCCGCGCGTGCAGTCGACGACAAGCACGGACAAGTCAGAACGGCGAATGCTTTCGAGCGTACGCATGTTGCTGAAGACTTCCACTTCGTCTTCGACGCGAGCCTTTTTGCGAAGGCCTGCGGTATCGGTAACGACAAACTTTTGTCCATCAACGATAAAGTCACAGTCAATGGAATCGCGAGTCGTTCCCGGGATATCGGAGACCACGGCTCGATCTTCGTTCAACAGGCGATTGAGGAGCGTACTCTTGCCTGCGTTCGGGCGGCCGAGAATGGCAAAACGCACCGGACGTTCTTCGCGGCGTTCGCCACGCACCGGAGTCGGAAGCACAGAGACCACTTCGTCCAAAAGCGAAAGGCAAGCGTAGCCGGTCAAGGCACTGATGGTACGCGGCTGGCCAAAGCCGAGCTTGAGGAACTCGTAGCTTTCTTGGCGGTCGCCCTGCAATTCACTCTTGTTCGCAACAAGAATCACCTTCTTGTCGAGCTTGCGGATAAGACGTGCAAACTGTTGGTCGAGCTTAGTGATGCCCACGCGAATATCGACCATGAAAAGCACGAGGTCGGCTTCGTTCACGGCGTTAAAAATCTGGGCACGGACGCTGTCCGCCAAGACGTCGATAGAATCATCGGGCAAGAATCCACCCGTATCGACAACTGTAAATTCGTGACCCTTGTAAATCGCATTCTGGTAATGACGGTCGCGGGTAACGCCATCGCGGTCGCTCACCACGGCGGCACGGCGGCCAAGAATGCGGTTGAAGAGGGAGGACTTTCCGACGTTCGGACGTCCAATTATACATACGATAGGTAATTTCATCGGGCACAAATATAGAAATTGTGTCTAGGGGGCTGGTGTAATTAGGAATTAGGAATTAGGAATTGGTGCTAGTCATCCTCGAAGCGAAGCGTAGGGGATCCATACACTATCGAATGAAATCTATAGGAGTTACTAGTTCTGAGTCACTAGTTACTAGAATAAAAATTCGGACAACTGCGGAAGGCGAGAGAGCAACGAGGTCGGTCGCATTCGCTCCCTTTGAGGCATGAGCCGTGGGGTGTAAAGTGCGGGATTTTAATTGCCCAAAGCATAGCGACCCCAGAGGCACAACGTGCCGACCTCATAGCTAATAACCAATGTCTAGTAACCAAAAACTAACATCTATTTTCTAAAAATATTATATCTTTATATACGTATTTATTTAGAGTTTTTCCCCACAGGTGGGAAGGACATAGCGAGGTTATTTTGGCTTCCATAAACGGAAAGACGGAAACTCTTTGCATATTCGGGCATCCGGTTGCTCACAGCAAATCGCCCGCCATGCACAACGCCCTTTTCGATGCACTTGGCATCAACGCGGCTTATCTCCCCTACGCCCCCGAACCCGAAAATTTTGCCAAAGCCATTGAAGGCTTCAAGGCGATGAAGTTCCGCGGAGCAAACGTCACCATCCCCTACAAGACTGAATTTTTCAACGCAGATGGTTCTGCGCGTCTTGTGGACGAGCTTTCAGAAATTTCGAAGTTCACGGGCAGCGTGAACACGCTCTACTGGAAAGACGGAATTGTCGGCGGGACCCTTTGCGGAACGACCACAGACCCGTACGGCTGCATCAGAAACCTCGAAGAACACGGCGTGAATCTAACAGGTCGAAAAATAGCCCTTCTCGGAAACGGTGGAGCAGCAAACGCTATCGCATTCACACTCGTCCAACAGCATAACAAACTAACTATCGTTTGCCGCACAAAAGAAAAGGGTCAAACACTTGCCGATAAACTCAACAAGCAATTCAAAGATGGAATACAAGCTCATGATAGAGACCAGACGATTCACAATCAACAATTCTTTGAAACCGATGTCGCAACTTTCGCCGAATTTGCAAGTATTTCTGCAAACTTCGACATCATCATCAACGCAACTTCGGTCGGCATGAGTCCAAACATCGACGCCACCCCCATTACAGACGAATGTCTGCACAAAGATCAAGTTGTCTGCGACATCGTCTACACGCCGCCTCGCACCAAGCTTTTGCAAATGGCCGAAGCCAAGGAATGTAAGGTCGTCACCGGCGAAGGAATGCTTGTCCACCAGGGGCTCGAAAGCTTTAAAAAATGGTTTCCGAAGGAAACCGAAAATAAAACAAACGAAGAACTTACTGCGATTATGCGCAAAGGAATGCAGGGCTAATATGAAGAAGCATCTCTACTTTACAGGATTTATGGCCAGCGGCAAGAGCCGTACGGGTCGCGCCCTCGCAGACCGTCTCGGACGCCCGTTTGTCGATACAGACAACGTCATTGTAGAACGTACAAAAAAATCTATTAACGATATTTTTGAGCAAGAAGGCGAAGCCGCTTTCCGCAGGATGGAGCGCAACGTGATCGCTGAAATTGCAAAAAGCGAAAAGCCTCTCGTCGTTTCTCTTGGCGGAGGCGCCCTCACGCAGGCCGAAAACTTGAAGGTCATCCGCGAAAATGGAACGATTATTCGTTTGTGGGCTAAGCCCGAGGTACTCAATGAACGCATCGGCCGCAAGAACACGCGCCCGCTTTTGGCAAACCTTTCGGACGAAGAACGCCTCGAAAAAATCAAGCAGATGCTGAAAGACCGCGAAAAGAATTACGCAAATGCGGACTTTAGCGTTGAAAGCTCGAACGACTATTCCGAAACGCACGTCACGGAACGCATCATGCATATGCTCAAATTCTGGGAGAACCATGCACTGGACGTGCATCCGAGCGAAGGCAACAGCTACCCGATTTTCATTGGCAAGAACATCGTACCGGACGCGGCCATCATGCTCGAGGGACTTCGTCTCTCGCCGACTTACGAATTCTTGATTTGCACCGACACGACTATTGCAAAAGAACAAAGCATGAAACTTTCGGAACTTCGTGGCCAGGCAGGTCGTTGCCCCGTGTTCAAGTTCCAAGCCGGCGAAGGCCACAAGACGCTCCATAACTTGAACCAGCTTTACAGCTTTATGCTGCACCGCGGTTACACCCGCAAGAGCTGCCTTTTGCAATTCAGCGGTGGCGTCGTGGGCGACATGGCCGGCTTTGGCGCAGCTACTTACCAACGCGGCATCCCGTTCGTGCAGTTCCCGACAACGCTCTTGTCGATGGTCGACAGCTCCGTGGGCGGCAAGGTGGCCGTGAACCATGCCGAAGGCAAGAACATGATTGGCGCATTCTACCAGCCAAAAGCCGTCGTGTGCGATATTTCTGTACTTAGCACGCTCCCTCCGACCGAATACCTTGCAGGCCTAGCCGAAATCGTCAAGTACGGAGTCATTTACGACGAGGAATTTTTCACTTATCTTGAAAACAACGTCGAGAAAATCAAGGCTCACGACTTTGACGTTTTGAAGCACATGATTTTCCGCAGTTGTGAAATCAAGGCCGAAGTCGTCGGCATCGACGAAAAGGAAGCCGGACTCCGAGCCATCCTGAATTACGGTCACACGTTCGGGCATGCGATTGAAAAGCTCACGCATTACGAACTGTTCAGCCACGGAATAGCGGTATCGCTTGGCATGAGAGTGGCTGCACGCGCAGCGGTCCTCCTCGGAAAGTTCACGAAAGAAGAGGAACAACGCCAGAACGCTTTGCTAGACACTCTTGGTTTCCCGAAATACTACAACGTGAACGTCGATGACGCATGGGCCGCAATGGCCGTTGACAAAAAGGCGGAAAAAGGCACGCGGGTTTACATTTTGCCTACAAAGATCGGAAAGGTCGAAAAAGTTTGTAATATTGATAAGGGTATTATTGCAAATGCCTGGAAATCCATCCAGGCGAGTGAGGTTTAGATGAGCATCTTGGTTACCGGGGGAACGGGATCTCTTGGGTTCAGCATTCTATCGAACTTGAGCGGCACCAATCACGAACTTTACAGTTTCAGTGACGAGCTTCCGCAACCGTGGCAAAAAGTCGAAGGCGTACAATATCTGACCGGAGACTTGCTTGATTTCAGGGATGTGCAGGAAATGATCCAAAAAGTTTCACCAACGCACATCTACCATCTGGCAAGCCAATCTTCCGTGGGACTCAGCTACAAGAAGCCCTACGAAACGCTCAACATCAACTTGCTTGGAACTCAAACGCTCCTCGAAGCCGTGCGGCAAGTTGTCCCGAGAGCAAAAGTTTTGCTTCTCAGCAGTAGCGAAATCTACGGACGGACTGAACAGCAACTGACTTACCTGCACAAGGAGACGGATCCACCCAATCCGCTTACCCCATACGCCACATCCAAGGCATGTATGGAAATTCTCGGGAACCAGTTCCGCAATGCAAACGGATTGCATGTCGTATTTGCACGTCCGTTCCATTTTACAGGGCCGCACCATAGCCGCCGCTTCGTAATCCCGTCCATCGCCTACCAGCTGGTGAAGATAAAGTATTACGGAGCCGAACCGGTTATTTACTCGGGAAGCCTTGACGTAAGCCGTGACGTTGTGGACGTGCGTGACGTAGCCCGCGCCGCCATCCAGATTTTGAACACAGCCGAATCCGGCGAGGCGTTCAACATTTGCTGTGGAAAATCCTACACTTTCCGTGAACTCGTGGAAATGCTCGTGGAGATTTCCGGTGTAAGCGTGGACTTCAGATTCGACCCGGGTTATGACCGCAGCAACGACATCCCGCTATTGATCGGAGACCCCACAAAAATCATGAATCTCGGCTGGAAACCCATGATTTGCATGGAAGACTGCCTCTCGGATTTGTTCAACGAAATGGTCGTTCGCCGCCGCGTAGAACTCAAGATGGGCATGGGCCGCGACCTGCGCCTGTAATTTGTTCCATTCAACGGTCATTCATCCGTAAAAAACGCCGTTTAGCGAATTTCTTCGACAAAGCAGTTCCACATGAGCTGCTTTTTTTTATTTTTCCGAATATGAGATTACAAATAAAAAATATTGTTTTGGGGATTTGCACCCTGCTTGCTTTTTCAGCAACATCATACGCCGCCGAGGTCGTTGCACCGACTGGGGCTGATCGAGCCTTGACAGTTACGGACTTTATGCCTCACAAGGCCATTACCAAGGAATTTAACGAAACATGGAGCTACCAGTTCGTATTCGACAACGGTACCCGCGCTTTTGTGAACTATTCCGTCCTCCACGTGCCAGGATCGGGTCGAAAAATCGGTTGCGATTTGAGCTTCTGGAACTTCAAGGGGAAATCCTATGCCGTCGGTCGCCAGTATCCACCGGAACGCCTTGTCGCAAACAAGGAAACGGCTACAATCGACATCAAGGGCGAATACATGCTCCAGAACAAGCCGGGCAAAGGACATCGCGTGCTCTACAGCGCCGACAAGGGTGGAAAGTTCCTCCTCGATGTGACATTCGAAAACGCAGTCCAAGGCATGGTTCCCGGAAACGGCATCTGGACTTTCGGCAAGGAAAAGCTAGCCCAGTACATCCATATTCCATACGGTCGCGTTACGGGCAAGATCGCCTATAACGAAGACACCTTGACCGTCAAGGGATACGCCTACATGGACCAGACCTGGCAAACCGCACAGGCCACCGAAATAGCAGCCCGCACCATCAACTTCAGTACGAACGACAAGTCGCCGATGCACGCAGGACGTATCACGCTCACGACGGACGGCCAGCTCATGGGCTATGCCTTGTACAACGGTCCACAGGGCATGAAGGTCGCTATGCCAGCAAAGGTCAAGGAAGGCGGTGCCGATTACAACGGCAAGAAATTCCCGAAAACGACTTTGGCATTCGAATGGAAGAACGGCGTCCCGGCCATGGTGTTCCCCGTGAACAAGGTGCTGCAAAAGGCTTCGCTTTTAGACAAGATCGACGGTTGGTTAGCAAAGAAAGCCATGAAGATTGCCGCAGGCGGCGAAGTATTGTTCTACCGCGGCAGAAGCCAGAACGGTCTTGGCAAAAAAATCGACTGGGCGATTACAGGGGTCAAGGACTAATGACGAAGTTTAGACCGTGCATTGATTTGCACGATGGCAAGGTAAAGCAAATCGTCGGAAGTTCACTTTCCGATAGCGGTGCTGGACTCAAGACGAATTTTGAAACCGACCGATCGCCGGCATGGTTTGCAGAACTCTACAAAAAAGATAAAATCCAAGGCGGGCACGTGATTATGCTCGGCAAGGGAAACGAGAGCGCGGCAAAGGACGCGCTTTCGGCGTATCCAGGGGGACTCCAAGTCGGTGGCGGGATTAACGCCCAGAACGCTAAGGAATATATTGACGCAGGCGCATCGCACGTGATCGTGACAAGCTGGATATTCCCGGAAGGCAAGCTCGACCGTTCGCGCTTGGAAAAACTAGTAAAGACGGTTGGTAAAGAACACTTGGTTCTAGACCTGAGCTGCAAGCGTACAGGAATCGTTGACGGCAAGCCCCAGTGGAAAATTGCGACGAACCGCTGGCAGACAATTATCGATATTGAAATTACAAAGGAAACGCTCGAAGACCTCGCACAATACTGCGATGAATTCTTGGTTCACGCGGCAGATGTCGAAGGCAAACAGCAAGGCATGGACGACGAACTCATTTTCTTCCTTGCTAAAAACAGCCCGATTCCAGTAACGTATGCGGGTGGTGCAAAATCGCTTGAAGACTTGGTACATTGTAAAGAAATTTCAAACGGCAAGATAGATCTCACCATTGGTAGTGCATTAGACTTGTTCGGTGGCAAAGGAGTGAAGTATGACGACTGCGTCAAATTCAACAAAGCTCAAGGCTAGCGACAAGCTCGATTCCCGCCCAGCTATTTTTGGACGCAAGGTCACAAGCACCTTCCGCAAGATGTTTTCGTTTGACCACAGACCGCCCGGAAACATCCGCACCTGCTGGATTCCGCCTCTGGTGGCGCTGACGCCGATTTTGAATATACCGAAGCTCCTGAAGTTGCGCTCCTATTTGAAAAAAGAACGCAAGAAAAGAGATCCGGACGATGTACGCATCCTGTTTTACTCGGACAACCTGGACGAGACGAACGGCATTGCGAACAACTTGAGAAACGTAATCCCGTATATGCGTGCTCACGGCATGAAGGCTTATCTCGCCGGAAGCGCATTCAACACGCGCCCGTGCGGTGTCGTGGAAAACAGCTACTGCATTTTGTTGCCACGTTTGTTCAGCATGGAACAGCTCGGGTACGCGAACAGTGAACTCGCCATTCCGCGCATTTCGCCGGTGCTCCGTTTGCTCAAGCGCTACCCCATCGACATGATTGAACTTGAGACGCCGAGCCCTGGCGCTTGGGTGGTTTGCCTTTGCGGATGGATTGCGGGCATCAAGGTCTTTAGCCATTACCGCACCGACGTTCCGACTTATGCCAAGACTCTCGTAAAAGCGAAGTGGATGCACACGTACGTGCTTTGGCTCATGCGTATTTTCTACTGGATGGCACGCCCGGTCATTAGCCCTTGCGAAGACTACGCGAACATTTTGAAAAAAGACTTGAAAGTTCCTGCAAACCAAGTGCAGATTCTCCCCCGCGGTCTCCCGCTGGAGAAGTTCTCGCCGGAACTGCGAGGCAAAGGCGCTTGGGAAAAGTTCGGCAGCGACCGAACCAAGAGACCCGTGCGATTTGCATTTATCGGTCGAATTTCAAAGGAAAAGAACCTTGAATTTTTGAATTCCGTATGGAGCAAGTTCTCGGCCAAGCACGACGATGTGGAACTCATGTACGTGGGCTACGGTTGGTATCTTGAAGAAATCAAGAAGCAATTCAAGGATAATCCGAGCGTGTGCTTTGCTGGCGAACAGGGCGGCGAGATGCTCGCAAGCCTTTATGCGGATGCAGACTTTTTCTTGTTCCCGAGCACGACAGATACATTCGGAAACGTGGTCGTAGAAGCAATGTCTACGGGCACACCCGCTATCGTAAGCAATTACGGCGGCCCGAGAAGCATCGTGCAAGACGACAACAAGTGCGGACGCATTTTGCCGATTGACGAAGCAAAATGGATTGAGACATTGGAAGAATGCCGAAACATCAAGCTCGAACAGCCGGAAGTTTACGAACAGATGCGAATCGACAGTCACAAACGCAGCGAACGCTATACGCTCGAAAGTTCGACCAAGACGCAGTTCGAATTCTTTAGGAAGCTCAAACGCGAAACGTACGGGATTTAATTAGACGAGAAAACGGCGCAAAGTGCCTACAGACGAGAGATGAAAAATTATAGTTAGGCAACGAAGCTGCGACTTTTCCACTCTCGTCTAACACGATTTTTTACCTAAGACCTAAAACCTATTACCTACTCCCTACGGAACTAATGACTCCAGATTCTTTGAAACGTTTGCGCGATTGGTTCAAGGCGAACGCGGCAGAACTCCCGTGGAGGCTTGCTGATTTAGATGCACCGCGTGATCCGTATGCAGTCTGGATTAGCGAGACAATGTTGCAGCAGACGCAAGTTTCAACGGTCAAGGATTACTTTATCCGCTGGATGGAGCGTTTCCCGGATATAGAGACACTCGCCAAGGCGGATGAGGCCGAAGTATTTCAGTATTGGCAGGGACTAGGGTATTATAGCCGTGCCAGGAATATTTTAAAAACAGCGAAAATCGTCGCGGCCCTTCAGCACAAGATGCCCGAGACGCGCAAGGAACTTGAAGCGTTGCCGGGAATTGGAGCGTACACGGCAGGCGCAATTTTAAGCCTCGCCTACCATAAACGCGAAGCAATTTTAGACGGAAATCTCGTCAGGATTTTTAGCCGATTGTACGAGCTTGATTTTTTGCCGACGGACAAAAGCTCCGCAAACAAAAATTGCACCGAGATTTATTGGGGATATGCGCGGGAAGTGGCGGATTCACCCAAAGCATACATGCACAACGAAGCGCTGATGGAACTTGGGCGCACTGTATGCAAGACGAAATCACCGCTCTGCAAGACATGCCCACTCCATAAAGAATGCCGCGCGTTCTTGGATGGCCGCACAGAGGAATTTCCTCCAACACAAAAACGTACCGAAAAAAACTGGCATGGGACCGTGCTTGTAGTTGAGAGTGCGGACGAAAAAATCCTAGCAGTGAATGGCGGACAAAAATTTTTAGACGGACAGCTAGCGCTCCCGCATTTCGAAAGTACCCGCGGAGCAACCGTTGGTATCCCTGCAAAAGCAGAAGATTACATCAATATCGACAAAGTAGAATCCGTGGAATACTGCGGGACATTTCGGCACAACATCACCATACACAAAATTGAATGCGACATTCTCCATGTACGGCTAGCAACAAAAGCAAAAGCCATGTTAATTACAAACAAATTTACAAACACATGGATTGAAAAAGCGAAAGTCTTCGAGACCTTCGCGAATAGTTTTAGCTTGAAAGCGTTGAAAAAAGTGTTTTAAAAGATTACTTGTTTTTTCTGTAATTAATCAAACGGCAATCGCCTTCAAAATCAACATATTTTGTGCCAATAAATTCTGAAGGAATTTTCAATTCAAGATTAACGGTACATGAGCAGTGTGATCTAAACTCATCAATCCCTACAACAACTGAATCATTAGTAATCGGGTCAAACGCTTTAGTTATACGTGTATAGTTCTGAGTAGCAAATAACGTATCATTTCGAGTTTCGTAAACCATCGAAACGAATCCACTACAAATCATACCTGTTACCAAGTTAACAGTTGCAGAACCATCATCATTTATATAAAAATCAATAAATTCTTCGCCTTGTCCGTCAGCCCATTTCGCAAGATAATCTTTACATGAAGATGTTTTGAAATCAAATGATTCACCTTTTAATGCAGATGTATTTGCAGGCACGCTTATCAGCGTATCACTGGAATTAGAATCATCAGAACAAGCGGTAAGCACTACAAAGCTAGTGGCTATAGTGATTAAAGCGAACAGAACCTTTATTTTCATGATTGTAATCCCTCCATGATCGACGTGAATGTGGCGCATCTATAATATAACCTATTTTTTCGTTATTAGATAATTTTATTGTCGATGCGTAAGAAAGACAAGGAAATAATTTCTTTGTATTGCCAACAAAAACTTCACAATAAGACTCGGTAACGCTACCAACTTCAATTTTTTCTATTCTTCCATCCTTTTCGTATCCATCTTGATCAAAAACTTTAACAACATCAAATTCTTCATTTATTAATGAATCAAGAGTTTCTTTATTTTCATTAATACCATCATCTGTTTTTATAATTTCAGAAGTGTTCTTCAAATCCTGTAAAGAAATTTTTGCATCTTTAAGTACGCCTTTAGCATCAGTCCGAATAACTAAAAAATCATTGACACTACGCACAACACGGTTATTAAATACACGGCTAAAATTAAACCTAAACCCTTCTATTCTCATTCCCTGACTTTGCGAGAATGATTGTTCTGTATCTACGGATACAAGCATAAACTGTTTTACAAATTCCGCAGGCATTATTTTTTCTAAAATTTTCCGCGCGCATAAAGCTCGATGCGTTTCCAATTCAGAAATATCAAAACTTACATTATCTTTTTTTATTCTAAGAGTATTATTTTTTATTTCTTGTATACGATATGTTTTTTGAAAAAAAGTTTTCAAGTAATCATAAATTTTATGGGAAGATTCATCAACAGAAACTATATAAGCTTTTTTTGGGGGGATAACATCATTTCCTCGTTTCACCTTTTTCAAACCATCTTGATTTCGACTAATTAAATAACTCTTAGCTTTTTCCCCCATAACAAGAATCGGTTTTCCAAAGCTTAACGACATTCCCACAGCAAGTATAATAATAAAAAAAGCAAATTTACACTTCATTCCATCATCTCCCTTTTTATTATATCCAAGCGGTATCTGGTGAATAGAATTCAGGTTCTCCATGAACATCATACATCACAAAAAATTCTAGGGATCCATTAATTTTGATTGGACGATTAAAGGTATGATCGAATCGTTCCATACTCGTATCATGATAAATACCATTTTCATCAAACCCACGCAAAAAAGCTATTGCAGGTTTCAAACCTGTATGACGACCAAAACGAGTAAAATCGTTTACAAGATCAGCATTAGCCATATTAAATGAATCCCAAATAGTTTCACCTTCTTCTATAAAATATTTTGTAAAATAATCGTACAAATTTTCCGACGCATACACAAAGTCTGCATATTTATAATCCTCCCATGATAAAGAATAAAAGCCCAAAATAGCATGAACGCCTTTAAAAACCGATATCAACTTACCAACCTTAGAAAGATCCACTGTTTCCGCAGTTAAGGGTTTCTCCAATTTACCATCCTTATTAACATTCAAAGTTAAGCAAGCATCAAAAATAACCCACCGAGTTTCCCCTCCATACACCTTACCACATTGGTCGTTGGGACATACATCGCTTCCGCAACCGCTACTTATGTTCATTGGGTAATCATACAAGCATATCTGCTGTGGTTTGCCATGTCCAGAAAAGAATACAAATTCCGATTGGTATAGCACAGCAGTTCCATACTGGTCTTTTTTCGCAGAAATATTAAAATCACGATAAGTTGAATAAGTCTTTTTATTCGGATATTTCTGTTTCACTCTAGAAAACAGAGTTTCAATAAACATCCGTTCATGTCTATCACTTCTATTTAAATTTTTTATATTACCATAATAAGCATGAGAATACTCATTCACAGCAAAAGAAGCCACCCTAACCTGTTTAGGAGTCTCCCAAGTGGGCGAAGCCGCAAATGTAATTATCGAGAGCAATAAAATAAAAGGAATAGTTAAATTCTTCTTCATGAAGAATAAGCTAAAAAAAAAAATTTGTCAATATTTTTTTTATAAATTAAATTTTAGTATCGTAACAAACAACAAAACGTTCTCAACCATATAAAAAGCGAAAGTCTTCGAGACCTTCGCGAATAGTTTTAGCTTGAAAGCGTTGAAAAAAGTGTTTTAAAAAGCTTTTTTAGCAGTGCAGAAGAAGCGCACTCGGCTATACTCCCCATTTGGAGTTTCGACAACTTCTTTACCAAGAGCTTGGATTATTGTACCTGCCAATGAAATCCCATATTTCGGGAAACGTTGTTCAAATGTTGCATCCCAATACCAATCGCCTTTTACAACCAGCGGATCCACAGAGCGGAGGTTCCATTCAGCATCGCTTCTATAGCGCAAAGAATGCGATATACGGAACGATTTTTTGATAAGCCAATCGGCATTGAAAGCCACAAAAAATTCAGATGGATTCACTTCGAATCGTTTTTCGTCACCGTCGATACGTTCAAAGCCGGCAAGCGCAGTAAACTTGAGCAATTCCTTATACCAAAGATTCAACCGGAATTCCCCCGTAACACCTTTTATCCAGGAATTGATGCGTGCAACATTTCCATGACGCAGCGTGTAAATTCCATCTTTAACAAATTCTTTTGTTTCGAATGTTTCTGCACCTTGTTCGGCCCAAAAACTTCCACGAATTCCAAAACCGAGGAAATTCGAAAGAGTATCGTCAATGCGAACAAATCCTTGCAACAAATTCATATGACCTTTTGCTGTAAGCGAAATTGTATCGCCATCAAAATATTCATAGGTATCTGCAATTGGATTCAAGCGTGTTCCTGCAATATTTTTGGCACCGAGCGTTATATTCATTTTGTTAAAAATCGGGATGCCGTACTCAACACTATCCTGGACCAGCCAGTCCCTATTATTAATACCAAACGTTACATCAAATTTCAGTCTATTCATCGGGCGAGAATGCATTTCAAGGAACGGCCACACAACGCGATTACTCTTGAGTCCCGTATACACATCGCCTTCGTCATCGACCACGCGGAACATCAACCCCGTTGAAAGTTGCATTATATTTTGTTCATGATTTTTACAACAATCATAAACAATAGAACCATTAACTTCTAAACGCTCGCCCGATTCCTTTTTGCGTTTATTTTGATATTCCGCATTTTCATATACAAGCGTTGCAGAGAAATTGCCCACTTCAGCACGAGTCTCGATACGCGGCTTATACCGTACCGGGAACCACCTAGAGCTTTCTGTAAAAATCCAAATATATTCCATTCCCGCAAGTACGGATGCATTTATAAAATCATTCGTAAAACCAAACCCGCCATAAGCGGAACTGAACATGGGCAAATTTTCCCCAAAGAACGCAAATTTGTCATCGACCCAATTATTCCGGTAAGTATATGCGGAGCGGAAGGTATAATGGTCATCCTGGAATAAACGGAACGTTCCCCAAAAGCCATGGAAAAGCGGAGTTCGTACACCAAGTTCCAAAATCGGAGTTCTATTGACTGGTCTGTCATCTTTATCCGTAATAAAGTCTTGATAAATTAAATCACCAAGTTCGTTGCCAGTTTTCATCCACATCGAAGGTGTTTCTATAGGATCCCAACTCGGGAGCACTGACATACGGTTAAAAAGCAAACGGTAACGCAGCTTGCGGGGAGTCCACAGTTCACTTTCGGAATGAATTCCGCCAGCGCCAAGCGCTCGATCAAAGTAGAACGTAGGCGACCCGATCAAGAACGTTCCATCGTCACGAGAGACAACTTCCATGCCTTCCATTTCTGCGTCAACAGAAGCAAAGGTGGAGCATGTGGCAACCGCCAAAACAGAAACTATTTTTTTAACAAAGGAGTTCATTACCAAAGGCTCCTTTCCAAAGTGATACCAGCATACAACATATTAGAACGTTTCGGAAGAGTCCAAAGCTGTTCCCATAAAACATGGAAACCCGCACTGAATTTCTTATACTTAAACACAGGCAAGCTTATTCTTGCATACCAGCCAAATTCTGTTTCATTATCCGTCAAGGTGCCACCACGTTTTTCGTAATAGAACTGTTCGGCATCGGCGCGAGTCCAACTGCAAGTAAAGCCAGCGCCAAGCACGACCGGATGAATCAAAGGCCATTTCCAATCAGCACCGACACGTCCCATAAACTGATAAACGCCATCGTAGTAGATATCCGTCTTTGGTTTAATATAAGTGTACTGGAACATTACAATTCCATCGACATTTTCCCAATAAGTATAGCGGACGCCAATACCACCGTACAAAGAACTTTCCACGGCATCCATCAGGTCGCCCATGGGATAAATTTCGCCACCTTCCAGGAATACGGACAAATGGGAAAAAGAGATATCATTTTTCACAGCAAGCGAATCGTTTCGAAACTGAAGCGGATCTTCGGCATGCAAAAAAGATATCAGGCCAAATGTTAGGATTGAAATAAGTTTTTTCATTTTTTGTATTCCAAAGCTTGTGCAAAAAAGCCATCTAAACGAGAATCTTTGAGTCCTGGCAAAACGGGTTCTCCAACTTTTACAAATTCAGGATGGGACTTGATAAATCTAGCAATGACACGCGTTGTTTCTGTAGGATCAGGGCTGCACGTGGCATACACAAGCCGCCCGCCCGGCGCAAGCGCAGCCGATGCATTTTCGAGGATATTGAATTGCAGTTCGGCTATTTCGTTGATGGCCTCCGGAGTCATGCGGTAAACCGATTCCGGACGGCGCGCGATAACGCCCATGTTGCTGCAGGGAACGTCTAGCAAGATTCTATCGAATTTTGCTTCAGACGAGAGAGGTGAAGGCTGCGAAGAGGTTGCGGAATCTTGAGTTGGAGTTTGGGGGACTGCGGCCAGGTCGATGACTTCGGTCTTGATGTTTGTAAGGCCTAGGCGATTCATCAAATCCTGCATTTTTTCGAGGCGCGAGGCGGAAGAATCGCTCGCGAGGATTTCAAGCGAACTATCCATCTCGGCCATGAGCGCAGTCTTGCCACCGGGAGCAGCGCAAGCGTCCCAGACTTTCAAGCCGGGCTTCAAGTCGAGAAGTTTCACGACTTCGAATGCAGACGGATTCTGGAACGAGAACTCACCCTTCACGAATTCAGGAAGCGCAAGCAAGAGCTTCACGCCTACGTCGCGAGGCACTTCAATATAGCGGTCGTAGAGAATCGAGGAGCCTGTAATGCCGATTTTTTCTGCAAGAACCGGAGCGCTCGTTTTTTGCAAGTTCACGCGGATCCATTCGGTTGGACGTTCAAGCGTTGCCTTCGCCAAAGCTTCGGCACGGTCGCCACCATAAACATCGAACCAGCGACGCACAAGCCATTCGGGCACAGAATTTTCAACGCTCACGCGACGCACGCGCTGCGGCGGAAGCACAGGCGCTCCTTGACGGCGCGCTGTACGCAAGACGGCATTCACGAGTCGTGCAGTACTTTCACCAAGATGTGCAGACTTCGCCAGATCCACGCTCGCATTAATCGCCGCATAATCCGGCACATCCATAAAGAACATCTGGAAGAGGCCCATTTCAAGAATCACGCAGGCTTCGCGCGACGGCATTTTTTTCGTAAGCGACTTGACAAAATATTCGAGGTACAAGTGCCTGCGGCAAACGCCCAGGGCAAGCTCCATCGCAAATGGAGAAAGTCCACTTTCCTTGATAAACGAGCCTTCTTTCAACCAAAGTAAAAGAACTCGATAGGCTTCTTCACGTTCCGTTAGCAAAATTGAAGTCCCTCGCGCTTTTGAATTCCACGCATAAAGTCAGCAACAGGCATCGGCTTTTTGCCTTCAGCCTGAATTTCAAGCACTTCAAGAACGCCATCGCCAGTACCGACAAAGAATCGGTTGTCCTTAAATTCGACAACGCCAGGCGCAAGCTTCGGGCCATTTTCAGGAGTATCCGTCTTGCGGAGATAAACCATGCGGCCACCGAGCTTTCCATAACCACCCGGCCATGGGTTAAACGCACGAATGCGATTATGAATCGTGCGAGCCGGAAGATTAAAGTCAATCAAGCCTTCCTCTTTCTTGATTTTTGGAGCGCCACTGGCCTGCGCATGGTCTTGCGACAAGTCCTTTTCGCAACCGTTCTTGAGTTGGGAAATCGCATCGTCCAAAGCATCGCAGCCCGGAGCAACCATTTTGTCGAGCAAGCTCGCGGTCGTATCCTGATGATCAATTGTAACAGTGCGCTGGGCAAGAATCGGACCGTGGTCCATCTTTTCGTCCAAGCGGAAAACGGTCACGCCAGTTTCTTTAAGGCCATCGGCAATAGCACGCTGCACCGGAGCTGCTCCGCGGTACTTCGGGAGCAAGCTTCCGTGAACATTCACAGCGCCAAATTTTGTGACGGCCAAGATGTTCTTCGGCAAGATGGAATAAGCAACGACAACATACAAATCGGCATCGTACTTGCGGAGGTCCGTCTCGAATTCAGGCGACTTCAAGTCAGTCGGCTGCAACACAGGCAAGTTGTGCTTGAGAGCAGACTCTTTCACTGGCGGAGGCGTAAGCACTCGGCCACGGCCTGCCGGGCGATCCGGTTGCGTGACAACCGCTAAAACCTCGTTATCAGAAGCAAACAAATGCTCCAAGAATTGAGCCGCAAACGCGGGCGTTCCCATAAATACAATTTTCATGCAAGGAAATATAGGTTTTTCTTTGCCACTCAAAAAGGCGATTCCGGCTCGGAGGCCGGAATGACATCTGTGTTTTCTAATTAAAAAAGCACTTGCTCTAGCACAAGCGAGAAGTTTAATCAACTAAAGAAACAGAAACAAATCGTTGAGAGAATAAAAGCATCGGCCACAACCTTAAAAGGTGAGTGCCGCGACCATGCTTGTGTGGTCATGGTCGAGCCGTAAGGTTGGCACTTGCGCCAGGGATTTCCTTCGCAAAAGCGTGCAAAACGAGAGTCGCGGGCGGCTGCTTGCAGACTGGCATAACCGAGTGAAGCCGACGACGCCTATACGAAACTTGCCACTTTAGTGGCTTAGTTTGAGTTATCCTCTGTGGGGAGTAGGCGTCAAAAGCATCAAAGGCGAATGCTGCGGTTGAGCTAGCACAAACATTGCTGAGCCGTAATTGCTGATGCTGAAAGCATCCACTCCGTGCACTCGCCCCGCCCGCATAATGTACTTTTTGCATTAAAAAAACACCTTTGGCGTGAGCCCTTATTTTCTATCTTTGCGCCCATGCGTATTCTTTTACAACTGGCCCTGATTTTGGGAATTTGCTACACAGGCGAATTGATTCACGATTTCACGGGAATTCCTGTGCCCGGCAACATTCTCGGGATGCTCATCCTGCTCCTTTTGCTTTGCCTCAAAATCGTCAAGTTAGAACAAATTCGCGAAATTAGCGATTTCTTTTTGAAACGGCTTGCATTTTTCTTTTTGCCCCCCGCAATCGGGCTTATGCTTGTTGGCGATGATGTTAAAAAACAATGGCCACTTTTACTGTTTCTCTGCATACTCATTACCATCGCAACGATGGTCGCCACAGGCTGGACAGTCCAACTCCTAAACAAAAAAAATAAGAACAAAAATCCCTAGCACACCATGTTCGGAATCATACTTACAATCATCGCTTTTGAAATCGGCGTTACTATCCGCAACAAGTGGCGCAATCCGCTATTGAACCCGATTCTTATAGCAACCATTCTCATCATTGGATTTTTGACCGTCACGGGAATCAGCTACGATACATATAAAGTTGGCGGTGATTACATTTCGTTTTTCCTCGGGCCTGTAACGGTTTTACTAGCCGTTCCTTTGTACAGACATATTCAAGCACTCAAAAATGCGTGGCTCCCGATTTTAACAGGAATTATTGTCGGTAGCTTCACAAGCATTGCCTGCGTGATTGCGTGCGCCAAGATTTTCGGTATCAGCAAGACACTCATGCTTTCGCTTATTCCAAAGTCCATCACCATTCCGATGGGTTCCGTGGTTTCCGAGCAGATAGGCGGTATCCCGTCCATCACGATTGTATCGATAGTCATCACGGGAATTACAGGTGCCGTCACCGCACCACTCGTTTGCAGATTTTTCCGGATCAAAAATCCCGTGGCGCAAGGAGTCGCCATCGGAACAGCAAGCCATGCCCTCGGAACGACAAAGGCGATGGAAATTGGCGAAGTTCAAGGCGCCATGAGCAGTTTATCCATAGGCGTTGCAGGCGTTGTAACCGTATTTGCAACACCGGTATTGCTGAAAGTATTAACTTAATGTAATTACTTTAACAAGACATTATTACCGCTAATCGATCCGTTATGTTCAATGGTCACTGTATAACGGTCACTAGGCACATTTTCAGAATTCCAATTTAATGAATTGTAACCCGCCGGAGCATTTGCACGAACGAGTCTTGCAACAATTCTTCCATCATGATCCGCTATAGAGATTACAACTTTCCCAGATGACTTGAGTTCGAAAGCAACCTTTGAACGAGAAAGCATCTTCAATCTTGCAGAAGAAGCGTTGTTCGTTTCTGGGGGCATAGTCTTAGAAGCAAATTCATCTGCCCGTTCCACGTAAATTCCGTTCAGCGTTTCCGCAGAAATAGAAACATCAGATTTTACAACCGAACCATTTTGTAAAACCGCAACCAGTTGTTTATTATTTTCAGTCGCACTTGCAAAAGTCTCAATTTCTTGTGCATTGTACTCAGATTTATTGTCATACCATGATTTAACGACTTCGCCATCTAAATTTTTTACAGTAATCTGCGTTCGACGAAGCGTTGTCGAAAGCGTATCTTCACCATTCACAAAAGTAACTTCTAATGGCTTGTTCTTTTGTCCGCGAAGCTTTGCTTTCATTTCTTCAATGGTCTTTCCCTGAAGAGGAACACCATCAACAGCAATAATGACATCGCCAGACTGCATTCTTGTTGCTGCTGCAGGAGTACCAGGAATGACACTTACAATTCTAGCACCATTTTGTTCTTGTGAAATAGCAAGACCAATACCGCCAAATGAATTCGAAGCGTAAAGTGAAGATGCAAGCATTGCAACTATAGATATAAATTTTATTTTCATATTCAACACCTTTTTATTCATTTCTTCCATTAATAATAGAAGAGTCCCTCATAGAAGAATTCGCACAAAATTTCCGATTCGACCTAAAAAAATACTTTTCGTTACAATACCAATCGTCAATATAAAAATCGGCAAGGACAAAGCAAGTATCATCAACAGATACATTTAGAAGAAGCGAATCATTATTCACCTCTGATTCATAATACCAGAAAACAGAATCAATTTTTTCTATTTCATTTTTTTCATTCTTTCTCCATTTTTTCATTGTCGAATCAACTGTTAAAACAAAACTATAAGCTTCTTTTTCTTTAATCCAATCATTATAGGACATCTTATGGATTGAAAAATGACCATTCTGTATTTCCAATGTATCATTTAAGGAATCAATAACAACCTTTGAAAATGCTGAATCTTTTTGAAGATTCAAAATAACCTTACTCATTACAGAAAATGTCAAAGTAGTATTTTTTTCATAAACGCCATCATAAAAGTATCTATCAAATGCATAATATTTTGTAATGGCCACTTCATGTCCGAAGTTACCTGAATCAGAAGAACAACCTGCATTAAATTCTTCTGTGGAGCATCCCCAAAAAATAAATATACTAAAAATTAGTAACAGGATTTTCATTTTATACCTCCATCCATTTAGTTATTTTATTCAGAACAAGTTCAATCCATTTTACCACATAGTAAATGGTATTAGATGATCCATTCATTATAATAGCAATTCTATCCTGAATATTCTGGGGTGCGCCATAAAAATCCCATGAATTAGCATTATGACTATCTTCATCATCCATATAAATTTCACTGTGTATAATATTTGCAGATGAAACATTAGCAAACACACCATATTTAGCATCAAATGGATATTCTAATTTAGAATTTGAATCCGCAGGAACAAAACAATACTCCAATGAGGCATTTTTGGTTACATAGCTAGGACCTAAATTATCTGTAGAGGCATTCGCATTATTAGAATCTTCCGTGTCATGATAACGTCGGAACGCATATGTTCCTTCAGGACAGTCATTATCCATTCTTAAAACTATATAATCATAACGGACTCTCGGAATTTGATAATTAAAATCCTTCATATCCAATACACAATATTTGAAGGTTATTCCACCTCCCCCCGCATCAATTCCCGGAGGATTCGGATCCCCGCTTAATATTTTACTTCCGTTATCATCATCTTCTAAATCCAAATGGAAAACAATAGTTTCATCACAGACAAAATTTGAATCTTTTTTCAACACAGCAATTTTTTGCGCTAACAGTGCTGGAGGATTCAAATCCTCACATCCGTCATTAGAAGGCGACTCATTTTTCTTGCAATAATATTTTCCATTGTCAGCCATAAAGAACACAATTCGTCTTATCCAAGGAGATTGCTCTAGCTGCGACACATCATTAAAACCAACGGCAATTTTCGCAAGATTTTCATACATCTCTTTAGTTTCTTCACGAGAAGGACCAACGACTTTTTCATTAACACACGTAAAGCCCCAGTCCCATTCGCAGGTCACTCTTAATTTTGGAGCATACGCATCACGCCCAATTTTATTGTTATGAAAATCCATAACAGTAGCAAAAGCATAAGGATTACTATTTTGTTCATGAGCATTCGCAAACCGCCTTGCCCAATTCAAGCATTCCGAAATATCATCAAATTGCGTTCCAGTTTCCCTGCACATCAACGCATTCCAAACAGCATGACGGAAACCATCAGCTCGATTATCTCCAGTATTTTCACTATTTAATATTTTTTTAGCATAATCCTTAGCCCATTTAGTTGCCAAATCCGCCGCCCTCTTCATACCAGTAATTCTCATCGGATTATAAAGAAGCGCTTCGAATTCATCACCAGTTAGAGATTTTTTGCCAAATAAATCTATATAGACATGTCTTGCAAAAAGGGGACCTTCTTTGTGAGATGATTTTGAAAAATATGACACCATTCTCAACCTAACCAATTGCTCATAAATACTTTTCACTTCTTTAAAATTACGAACGAGATACATGGTATCAAGGCCTTTAAATTTATCCAATATACTAAAGAAAGCATTAGATGTCGTATCAAAATCAGGCACATTTTTAAACACAACATATTCCATCATATCAAAATCCTCCCAAGATATTTCGACATCAGGTACAGATTTAATCAAAGAATCTACAGGCTTATCAAATTCATCTAAAGTATATCCATTCTCTGTTGCAATAATCTTTTTTATGTCAATAACATCGTGAATTTTCGGATTGCCAAAAACAAGTTTTCCATCAACATAAACAGGTATTTTTTCATTTACTTCAAATTTATTATTTACAACCTCAAAAGCATAATCATTGGATAAATCAAAATCCGACCAATCCATATAATGAATTCCAAAAGATAATCCAGATTCATTCGGATAAATAGAATTCGGTTCCAAATTTATATCATGAACACTAAAATGTAAAATCCATGTATTGAAATCTTTTTGTTCAAGAGTATGCACCGTATTTGCCAAATACCATTCATCGACAACAGGAATCAATCCCTTTTCAGAAGTAATTTCGATATCAAAATCAAAATGTGTTATAGGAATATGCCCCTCATTTTTCGCATAAAGTTGGAACCGTCCATAATTATTTTCGCTTTGCGATTTTGAATAAATTTTTACTACGCAAGGTTCCAAACTTAAATCAGTCCCGTTCGGGAACACACCTGCCAATACGTCTCCAGACAATGAAGTTACAACAATCCTATCATTCAAAGAGTTTATCTGGTTGCCTAGATATGAAAAATCATCTTTTTCATTCCACTTACTCCAATCATAATAGTGGAGTCCGAACTGCAAATAACCACTATTGGGGAAACTTTTCCCCGCGCCGAGTGCATTACCACTAAAATCCAGAACGGCTCTGTATTGATTTTCAGTAATTTTTTCTATAGCAGCAGAACCTCCGGCAAGATAATACGAATCTATTAATATGTCTTTAGTATCAGCAGCTGAAAAGTAGTAATATATCTTAAAGCCAGATATATTTCCACCATTATTTTTCAAACGGATATTGGGAATTGATTGATTTTGAGATCCATTTTCAAACGATGTTACGTCTAGTGAAGCAAACGAAACTGTAAGAAGCGCAACCACAAATAAAATAATTTTTTTCATTTTCTTCTTCCTGATTTACAAAATAACATCAACGCAACATCCACCACCTCCATACGAGTAATGTAAAAAAAAACAACAATGTCAATAAATTTTAAACAAAATCTCGTAAAAAAAACTTTACACGTAATATATTCACTTGTCGTATAAACGACAGACTTGAATATTCATCGCAAGAACTAAAAACGAAATTAAGGTTTCCCTCCCAAACGTAAATACAAGAAATAATGGATGGGGCAAGCCCCTCCCTTTAGGTTCAGTAAAAAAAGCGATTAGAAGTGTATGGATCCTCCTTGCGGAGGATGACTGTGGATGCGACGCTAGCCTTGAACGGAGTTTCCTAGCGAAGGATGACGTATTGGCCATTGACTATTGACCAACATCCAACAGTCTAATCGCTATTTTACCTAGTCGCTTTACCGACGACCACTGTCGAGATTATGCTCTCGGTTTCAGGAATATCCAAAAGCTTTTTCAGTTCATCATGGTAAAAGAAATGTTCTTCGCGAGCGGTTTTGTTGAGCAGGCGCGCCGATACATAGAGAGATTCCGCGAGCACTCCCGAATTCAAGTTCATGTAGCGATATCCGCGGTTCCCAAGAACTTTGCAGGATTCATTCAAGTTCGAAGTCAGCACTACAGCGAACATTGCATTTTGAACTTGTTCGGGAACAACAAAGCACTTGTTAAACCTTTTGGGATTTGCAGAACCGCTTTGCATATAAATGGACTTACGTACAGGAATATAGCGGTACACGCCAGTATACACGAACATCACGTCAAAAACGACAATCCATATTTTTATAAGACCGGCTCCAAACGCGTTGAGTTGGGCAAGTTCCAACCAGCGCAACATCGACGAAAAATCGTCCAAGTCGAGGGTTCCGTGAGTAAACGAAGTACAAACTTTTCTATCAGGGCGCAAATACCAGAGTTCGCGTAAATAATATTCATTTGTAAATTTCGAAGGCGTAAGCGGGAACTCATCGCCCGGTAACGCCTGAGCATTCAAGCGACGCACCTTCATGCAAAGGTTCAAGTCATCTATATTTTCGAGATGATTTTGCAACATGAATCGCGACGGATAGCGCGAAATTTCAAAACTGCTTTCGCCTTCACCCACATAGGCATTCATCTCGGCATGGTTCGAATAAGCAAATTCACCAACACCATCATCGACCGAATTGAATGCGACCATGCTTTTTTCGGGGAAAATCGCAACTGCGGCCATCGGCATTTCAGTCGCCCCGAGTTTGAGCGCAACGGCTATGGAATCATCGACAAAGCCGCCAAGCGTAAAAACTTTTTGTCCTCTTGACTTTGCAAGGAGTATGGTGTTCGCGCACGCCGCACCCACATCCATTTGCACCTGACGGTAGGCCGCTTCACGAAAACGCCAAACCGCACGTTCAAGAAGCCCTGTATAAATAAAAACCGTTTCCGCTTCTCTTACAAATTCTTGTTCAGGGAAAGCCAAAAGAACGGCCTTGCGAGCATCATCGCCCCCTAGCATTACGAGTTTATTTTCATCACAATCAACGTAATAAACTCCATCAGGGACATCAACACCTCGCACAACCGCGTAAATGGCCACCGGATCCAAATAATCTGCAGAGACCGGCGAAAGTACAGGCATAAATCCCGATGTAAGCGGATACCTCGGGCAATTTACGTAGCGTTTGTCCGCATACGACTGCTTTTCCCAGTGCATAATAACAGGATCCCCACTTCCATGGGGAATGTACTGGGTCGATTCGTGATAAATTTCCGAGAAATAGCGCATCCAAGGTGCAAGATAAAAAGTTTAGGGCAAGTGCAAAGCCGTATGGCGTCTAAATAAAACATTTTTGTGCGTTTTTCTTACGAAAAAAAAGGCTTCTTCGCAAAACACTTGATACACTTTTAAAATCCATATGTCATTTTTCCCTATATGGCCCCCCGCCCCAAATGTATTTTTCATAAAAAATCACCTTAAGAGGGCTTTATGCAACTCAAGAATTTATATCCTAAAATAAGCGTTCTCGGAATGGCCACGTTGATGGCTCTCGCCGCCTGTAGCGACGACAGTTCTTTTCAGTACGTAAACAACCCTGTCGAAAATCCTCAGCCGGGTAACGATTCAGCCACAAAGCCCGATACATCGACAACGCCAAAGGATACAAACACAACGCTTCCTCCAAAAGAGCTCCCCGCAGAAGGTCCGATAACCATGCCGCAAGGTCTCGGAATTTTAGTGGACGACTTTGAAGACGCAAACCACGAAAGCAAAACCGGCGATTTCTGGTACACCTACGATGACGCAAGCAACAACGGAGCATCTGTCATCACGACACCGCTGAACGCAGATGGCGATATCATGCCGGGCCGTGTCAACAACGGTTCGAACTACGCATTGCAAGTCAACTACACTCTCGACAGAGGTGAATACGAATACGATCCGTACGTGGGTTGGGGTGTTCAAATTGCACCAAACGATACCAATGGACGTTTTGGCGGCATCACTTATTGGTACAAGGGTGGCGCCCACGAAGTGCATATCGAAATTTCCGATGTAAAGGACTACGACGTGCATCTTGCAAAGGTTAGTGCTTCTAGAACCTGGAAACAGGCAGTCGTCCGTTTCAAGGACCTCGTTCAAGGCGGTTGGGGCGAAGAAGTCGCATTTGACGCCAAGCATATTACCGCAATCAGCTTCCAAGCCAAGGGCAACAAGAGCAAGGTCATCACAGATTCGCTTTTCATAGACAACATTTATCTGCAAGACACAACGGAAGTCGAAAAGGATAAACCGGACATGGAAATCAAGGATCCGGTCATTCCGACCGTAACCTTTACCGATGCCGATATTTCCGTAACGAATCCGTTGCAAGCCAAGGCTGTGAAGTACCTGGACAAGGGCGTCAGCTTCACCAACTGGCTCGAAAATGCCGATGGCAAATTTAAGTCATTCGAATTTGGCGAAAAAGACATCCAGATTCTTGCTGATAACGGTTTCAAGAGCATCCGTTTGCCAATCGACCTCGACCTTTACGCCACGAACCGCGATGCATTCGTCAAGGGCACCGATGCAGAACTCAAATTCGATGACGATACGTTGTTCATGGTTCTCGATTCCTTCGTGGAATGGACGGGCAAGCACAACATGTCTCTCGTAATCGATTATCATGAATACGACAATAGCTACAACTCCACCAGCGCAACGGACACCAACTACATCAAGATGATGGCGGAAGTATGGAAGCACGTGGCCGCACACTATGCAGAAAACACTCGCGAAGATGTGTTCTTCGAACTCCTAAACGAACCCGACATGAGCGAAGGCAAGGTCACCGCGGCCCAATGGACAACCGCAGCACAAGCAATCATCGACGCCATCCGCTCGGTCAACACCAAGCAGACATTGCTCTTCGGTGACGCACAATGGTACTCCATCACTCTGCTTGCCAAGCGTACGCCGTTCACCGACGACAATATCATCTATGTCATCCACACCTACGAACCGTTCGCCTTCACGCATCAGGGCGGTTCCTGGACCGACTACGCCACAATCCACGATATTCCGTTCCCCTACGATCCCGCAAAGTGGTCTACGGTTTCTGGTGACTTCGGCGTAAACAAGAGCACAAAGCCCTACGTAAAGACAGCCCTCAAGAACTACTACAAGACCGGCAGCAAGGAAGCAATTTTGGAACAAATTCTCGTCGCCAAGAAATGGGCCGCCAAGAACAATGTTCCGGTGATCATCAACGAGTTCGGCGCATTGAATCTCCGCTCCACGGCGGAATCCCGCATCAACTACCTCACGGCCATGCGCGAAATCTGCGACACGCTGCAAGTTCCTTGGACGCACTGGGGCTATACCGGCAACTTCTCCGTAATCGAGAACGGCAAGTTGATCGAAGGCTTGGACAAGGCTCTCGGCGTCGGAAAGTAAATTTTTCTCCTTAAATCCAATAAAAGCTGCGCAAAAATGCGTGGCTTTTTTTTGTAGTAGGCGGTAGGAAGTTGGAAGTAAAAAAGCGGGTAAACACAGTTAATACAGATACGCACAAAAATTCAGTTTTTAGTAATACAACGCAATGGTAATATTACATATTTTTATGGAGTAATAACAATCCTCATCTCCTCCAAAGCCGCGTAAGCAATTATGCGGTTTTTTATTTGTTCTCAATTTTCTAAATTACCATCATGAAGTTTAAGATTAAGAGTTTTATTGCAGCCTGCTCCGCGTTATTTTTGGCAGGAACAGCGAACGCTGCCGGATTTTACGGCAACCAGAGCGATATCAAATGGAAAACAGCCGCCACGGAGCATTTCCAGTTCATCTACCCGATGGAATATTCCACGCACGCCTCGAAAGTTTCCGCCTACGCCGAGGCCGTCTACGATTCCGTCACGAGCCGCTACCACAAGGCACTCCCCGGTCGCGTCAGCGCCGTATTGAACAATGCGCTCTACAGTAACGGTAGCGCCATTCCGAGCGAAAACGCAGTAAACCTCTGGCTCACCAACTGGGATTTCAAGATCCGCAGCAGCCACGGCTGGCTTTCGGACGTCATCACGCATGAATTCAGCCACCTCGTGAGTATCGAAAGCGGAACAAAAATCATCCCGAACCTTTACGGTATCCAATTAAGCTATTCCGATTATTTCAACGAACGCACCCGAACAGATTTTCTCACGATGATTCCGTTTACGTTGCAGCCGCTCTGGTTTGCCGAAGGCACAGCGCAATACGAATCCGCGCGCATGGGCTTTGACGCCTGGGACACGCACCGCGACATGCTCCTCCGCACAGCGGCATTAAACGATAGCCTCATGACGCTCCCGTACATGCACGACTTTTCAGGAAATTCGCTCCTCGCCGAACTAGGCCCGTACACACAGGGATTTTCGCTCGTACTCTACATTGCAAAGCACTACGGAGACGAAGCCATCCCGAACATATGGAAAGAACTTGGCCGTCCCTACCGCGCAACGCTCAACGGCGCCATCCAAAAAGTTCTCGGTATTAGCGAAACAGAACTTTACAACGCCTGGAAAAAGGAGATCACGGAGCAATACAAAGCGCAAATGGATTCTCTCGGAACACTTGTCGAAGGTATCAAAATCACAAAGGACGCGTTTTGGCAAGATTTCCCGGTCGTAAGCGGCAAGAACCTTTACGGCGTTTCGAACTTTGGAGGCCCTTGGTTTGACGGAAGCGTGTTCAAGATACCGCTGGAAGACTCGCTCAAGACGAACGACAGTACAGCAAATGCGGCGAATTCCAACAATGTTGTCGATGGCGTAGAAATTGGCGATATCAAAATTGAAGGTTCCGACAGCACCCTTATCGATATTTCAAAATTTGCAAAGTCCGGTTTTAAGGCAAAGAAGCCCTGGTTCGACAAAGGCATCGATGTCTACAACGACAGCCTCCGCGGGCCCATCCTCGCCTATATCTGTTACCAAAACCGCGACAAGAACGGACATGCGCACTTCGACGTTGCCGTGAGCGACACGAACAAGAACGAACGTTCCATCACATACCTTGCCGATGCAGTCTACCCCTCGTTCAACAAACAAGGGACAGCCATCGTCTTTGCAAGGCGAGACCCGTTCAGCACACGCTTTACGCTGAGCAAGGTTCCCTTCAAAAGCGATTTGAAAAACGCTACGGCAGAAGACCCCATCGATATTTACAGACCCGATTCTTCGTTACTTTACTATAACATCTACAGTCCAAAATTCAGCCCAGACGGTAAGCGCATCGCATTCAGTTTTTTCGACGACAAGCAACGCGGAATCGCCATTATCGACACAAACGGCAAGAATTTCAAAATCGTAAGCAACGCAGGCTATGATGAACGCGATGTCGCATGGATTGACAACGATAAAATCATTTTCGCAAGCAACAGGAACAACATATTCAACCTCATCGAAAAAAACTTGAACACAGGAAAAGAACGAGCGCTCACGAACGTTGTCGGAGGTGCTTTCACGCCGACACTTGCTGGCGATACGATTTTCTTTACGCAATACGACAAGGACGGCTTTTCGCTTTACAAATTACCTTATAAAAAGGAAGCAGAACCTGTTTACCGCGATAGTATCGTCGCGACGGTTCTCGACAGCGTTCTACAACACGCCGATACGATTCAGGTCGCTTGCGCTAATTTTGCAAACGCTTCCGATTCTGCGAAGTCCGCAACGGCTACTACGACAGCCACGGTTCCGGCCTCAAGCGTATCGAGCGTCGCAGATTCTACCGCTTGTACCGTTCCGCGAATCGTTTTGCGCAAAGACATTATTCAAGTAGAACATCGCGATACAATCAAAGTCGCCGTAATCGACACGACCCAACGCGAAATAAAATTGTACGGATCGATTCCGCAAAAAATCCAAAAAGAGCTAGAACTCGTTGACCGAGAATTTGCAGGCGCCGAACGCAATTACAAGCCCATTCCCAACACTCCGCTATTCGTCCCTATCTTGAGCTTCACCGAAAACGCACCGACACTGACCGTTTTTGGCGATGGCGAAACAAAGGCAAAGCTCGGGCTTGCAGTCGTCATCAGCGATGCCCTAAAAAAGAACAACGTGCAATTAGGGTTACTGCTAGAACTAGGAAAGGGTATTGATTACATCAACAGTTCCGGTTTCAACCCAAAACAAGAAAAGGAATTTTTCATCTCGTGGGACAACCACAGCACTCCGCTAGACCTAGGAATTTCGTACAACTACGTAAACTACACAAGCTCAGACACAACAACAAACGAAGACGTCAGGTCCAAAGGCGGAGACAGCGTCAGTACGTTCCATTACGCCTCTTCGATGCAATCCATCACAGGAACCATCGGCTACAGCATTTTCAAAACGATAGACACATTACAAGCAGCAATCAGTTACGACTGGGCCGATATAAACCAATACGAAGACAATGTTTCATGGACATACCACAAACGGATTTCCGCAATAATCGGTTTGGGCCTACATGGCGATAACGAAGGCGAAAACAGTTCGGGAATTTCAGGGCAGGGAAACGGAATGTTCCTTTTCTATCAATACTCGAGCAACGACCTTAAACGAAACGGTTCATTTGCCGAAAGTTTCACCATCACGGAGAATGGAGCACTCATCCCCCAATATCGAAACTTCAAGCTTCATGAATTCGGTCTCAATCTTTATGGTAGCATACAGACGCCGTTTCTCCATGCAAGACTTGCCGCCGGCGGAAAAATCACAAGCATATTCAACTGGAATACAAACGGCACCAAAAACAAAGACGGCAAGGACACGCTCGATTCATATTACTTCATGCCAGTATTCCTTGACGGTTACCCCTACCTCCGTAGCGCTGAGAACTACACTCGTGCAGGTACAAGAACTGCGACGGCCGAACTCCATTACCTCTACCCCATTTACGATGACTGGAGGCATGATTTTTGGATATTCTCTACACGCAGTTTATACGTAGATTTATTTGCACAAATCGGTGCCGCATGGAACGGCAGCTTCTTCACAGACAAGTTTACAAAACATGGTTTTTGGGACCGTTCTATCGGACTCAGTTTCCGCATGAGCAACAAGATTTGGGATAACGTTCCACTCGATATTTCACTCACATTTGCACGTGGACTCGACCGCATAGGCAAAGACAACGACTTACACGGAGGAACAAAGTTGAATCCGATCGACTTGCCGTTGCTGTCCAAAAACATCTGTCCGACAAGAATCAAGTTTGCCATCGGGATGGGATTCATAAACTCATGGCAGTAACCATGCATATATAGCAACGTCTGCAATCCGGTCATTAACCCTAGACTGTAGACAAACACATAGCGGCGCGAAGCCGCTTTTTTTCTATATACAAGCACAATTTTTTACAGTTTACATTTTTTCTTAGCATCAATTAAATTTATCTGCAAAAGCCATACAACGGGTTCTTCAGAATGCTAAATGCAGGTCATCTACATTCGCAACGGCAGACAATTCCTCTACAAGCAAGAAATGATCCGAATTAAAATTTGAAATTTGTCATTTTTAGATCAATTTCGCCTTATTTGTTGTCTTTTGCAATAACGAAAAAGGCCCAGGGCGCAAAGAGATTGCCACACTTTGAATTCAGATTATAAGCGACTCGATATTGGAGGGTAAATGAAAATCGTATCCGCAGCAGTTATGTCGTTGATGGGCGCAGTCGCTTATGCCGGCCCCATTACCACCGTTCCCTGGAATGGCAATATAATCATCGACAATCGTAATTGACTTTTTCGCCAAACCATAAATCTGCATATAGGCGACATCCGCTTCCAGCTTACGCCCGTTCAAAATCAAGAAATGTTTGAAAGTGCTAGGATCAATGAAATTTTCCATGACCTTTTGAAGGTCCGACTTCATCACAGAAACATCTTCACGAGTCTCGGCAAGGCCGTCACGAATCTCAGCAATATCCTTCGTATTCTGAACAGTATGTGAAGCAATTTGAGCTATGCCATCAGTACCCAGCAAACTTCGATTTTCAGCAGCAATGTAGTCCTTCATCTGCTTAAAAAGGCGGATAAGAGCCTTGCTTTGAGCCGTAGCACGCTCACCCTTGAGAACCGTCATGAGCATGTAAATACCCTGCTCGGTAAATGCAAAGGGCAAATATTTTGTATACTTACCCTGTTTCAGTGTCATTTCTTTCAACTCTAAATAAGTTTCAGTAAATTCTAAGGTGCAATTTTTGCACCTTAGAATTTCGTAATACTCTTCTTTTGTCAACTGAAATCGAAAATCTTCATCAAATTTTTCAATATTATTCTTGACCTGTCGATTGAAAGCCTTTGTACTACACCCATAAATCTCAGCCAAATCAGCATCAAGCATTACCTTGAGCCCACGGATGGTGTAGATCCGCAATTAGCGAGTGTCGCGAAAACAAGCTTGCTTGTTTTCATGACCGAGCTTTAGCGGATAGAACGAAGTACATTCGCGACTTGAGCATATTCTCATCAATAAGGGAAAATTCAGACTTTGCCGAAACATCAACTTCGCCAATATTTGTGGCTGCGGCAACAACTTTTTTCATTTTTCACTCCTTTGCGGAACAAGCTAAAAATCCGCAAATACAAATTCTACGATTACAAAATACACAAATGTTCACCATTTGTCAAGAGGTGGATTTTTTTGCAGGGATAAGCATAAGGCGATTCATCACATCGAATTGTCATTCCCGACTTGATCGGGAATCTCCTTTTTATATTGCCCCCCTTCAGGGTGCATTTAGCATGGCTCAGTCATGCCAACTCATGCAAGCATGGTTGTCGCGACATTCGCCTTATGCTAAATTTCATCACGACATAGCTCCGTACCGAATGGTTCGGAGCGACCGGATTTTTTGAGATTCGTCTCTTATTCTCACAACTGAAACTACCACTTTCAATCAACACGAGGATAAGACGAGCGCTCACGTCCCTATGGGGCGTGGGTCGTTTGTGCTTATTGTGTTGAAGGGTGTGGTAGCCCGCAGTTGTGATAAGTGCATCGACTCCACGCCTTTTTTATTGGATTTCGAAAGCTCTAGAGTAAGTGTCGAATCAGATGCTTACATAAGGAGCTTAGAATGGCAAAGAAAAAGAGTGAAACACAAACAGAAAACTTGTTCCGTAGCTTTTATGGAACGAATACATTCTTGGAAAAATCAGCCATTCCTGATTTTTATGGTTTTACATCAAAAAGAAAAACTGGTGAAAAAGGATATCCCGACTTCTTTAAAGATTGTGACAAATATTGTATAATAGTTGAAGCCAAAGCCGACAATTTCAAATTGGCCATTGACGAAGTCAAATGGTACATGGAACACAATTTAATCGAAAACAAGGATATTATTGGTATTGCTATATCAGGTCAAGCCAAAGATAGCATTCAAATAAAATACTTTTGCAAGCTTTTAATAGACGATAATTTGTCAAAAATAGATAATTTAACAGATGCAGAAACAATACTCTCTTTAAACAATATTGAAAAAATATACACACGAAAGAAATATGGAGATACAATATCAGACGAAGCATTAACAACATTTTTGTCAGAATTAAATAAAAAATTTCACGACAAAAGCAGAGTAAGAGATACAAACAGAAGCTTGTTCTTTTCAGGATTAATGATAGCCCTAAACGACAAGACTTTTCAAAAGACCTACAGGAGCATAGAAAAGCCAGAGTCAGGCATTGAGGCCGGCAACTTAAACGAAGCAATTTTAACCGCAATTACAAACCAATTGAAAGATAAAGCGAACAGTTTTAGTAAAAAAATAGTATGGAAAGACTGCTTCGCATTTATAAGAACCATTAGTTTTCCTTTGATTGAATACAAAAGGATTATTAAGGATATAGAAGAAAAAATATTCATTCCATTCAAACACGAAGAAAAATATGACATTCTAGGAAAAGCATATAAGATATTTTTATCTAGAGCAGGAAAAATTGAAAATAAGAATATCATTTTAACTCCCGATCACATAAAAGATTTAATGGTTAAATTAGCCAATCTATCTGTCGATGATGTTGTTTTAGACACGTGTACTGGACCTGGCGGATTTCTAATGTTTGCTTTAGAAAAATTGGTAAGCCTCGCTAATGGAGATGACGATACAATTGAACACATAACCAATCACCAATTAATCGGCTTTGAAATAGACCCCGTACTTTATTCCCTCGCTTGTTCAAACATGTTCTTGCACGGCGATGGCAGAAGCAATATGATACACAGAAGCAGTCTACTTGATGTAGATAATCTTGTGGAAGATGATGGGCAAAAACTTTTAAATTACATTCATAGTTTGAAACCAAGAAAGTGCATAATCAATCCTCCATACGAAAACAACCTCGCCTTTGAATTTGTTTGGTCTGCTATTGACTATTTAGAGCCGGATGGTGAATTAATTGTCATTATGCCATCAATCACTTTGGAGCAAAATCAAGAAAAGGCCTCTAAAAGAAAACTGCTAAAAAGCACTGAGAATCTACTGAAAAAAGCAACGTTAAACTTTGAAATTAAGATGCCTCCAACACTTTTTAGAGAACAAGGAAGGACGATTCAAACTTCTATTTTTGGATTCACAAAAAAACCGCATAACCAAGACAAGAATGTTCTCTTTTACAACCTCAAAGACGACGGCTTGGAGAGTATTCAACATAAAGGACGTGTAGATACAAAAAAACAATGGCCACAAAAAGAAGAAGAAATTTTTGATTGCGTTTTAAATGGAACAGAAATACCGGGAAAATCATATAAACGAAAAATATTTATCAAAGGTAAACTGGTTTTACAAAATAAACAAAAAACTCAAAAAGGTTTTGTTCCTATTGGTGATTTATTCAATGTAATCAAAGACCCGCAGCAAATTCAATCGACAAAGAATGTTCCTGGAGACATACCTTTCATTACAGCCGCAATTGAATGGAAAACGCACAACAAAGCTTCATTCAAAAAGACGGAAGCCTTAGTTTATGTTGTTGGTGCAGAAGGCTCGCTCGGTAATTGTCATTATATTAATGGAGATTTCACAGCAAGTTCTCTTTGCCTTGTTTTAACAGAAAAGAATAAAGAACAATACCCCGTAAATCTTAAATTTTATCAGTTTTATTTTGAAAGCATTAAACAAGATGTTCGCAAAGGACTTAACGGTTGGAAAAAGGGAAAATCAAAACAATCAATCAGTCAAAGCCGATTTGAGTCATTCGAAATACCATATACACCAATTGAAATTCAAAACCAAGTAGTACAAAAAGTAGAGAAAATAAAAAAAGAAATGGAAGATATCGAAAAAAAGAAACATTCGTTGCAAAATCAAATGGATCAATTAGTTGATCAGGCATCAAAGCGTACAAACAATTAAAGCCCGGGGCGTTGCGGGGCGCGGCGACTGAGCGCCCCGCTCGAAGGGGTGCGCGGATGAATCGGCTAGATTCCGGCTCGGAGGCCGGAATGACGACGAATAAGAAGCGAGGGGACAACTGTATAAGGCGAGCGTTGCGACAGATTGCTCGCAAGCTGTCATAACCGAGCCGAACAGTTGAGACTTGAGCGTAGCGAAAGTCTAACGCTTTCCCCATCCAATCAAAAAAATTTCAAATTGATATTGACAAACAGTTTCTCTCAATTTATATTATAGTGCACAAACGTTCAAAACTTTAAGACCCGCAATTTCAAGCATGTTTGCGGGAAGGAGCAAAAATGACTACTAGCCAAATTAGGCCGAAAAATGTTATATTGCCCGTAAGCAATATGATGTACCCATTCATGACACTTGACGATAACGCTGAAATAGTCCATTCCGAAATGGGAAAGGACGGTCGCGTCAAGGTGTACATTGAGAAGCCCGACGCGAAGGACGGCTTCCACCGGGCAACATGCTACTTACCCTCCTATACATGGGAAGATATATTCGGTTTTTCAGATGAGGAAATCGATCGCTATAAAAAAGTGATTGAGTCTACGGCTCATTTGATAATGGAATTTTCTCAGAAAGGCGGGTTTAGCAATGCCGCAAATCTTTAAGATCGGATCGTTTTGGGTTTATTTCTGGTCTAACGAGAATAATCCGTTAGAACCAATTCACGTCCATGTGTCGGAAGGCACGCCTTCTGCAAACGCAACTAAAATTTGGATTACGAAGGCCGGGAAATGCCTCTTGGCTCATAATAATTCGCATATCAACCCGCATGTTTTGCAGAACATTCTCCGAATTATCGAGGCTCGTAATGAAGAGGTTGTAAAAAAATGGACGGAATTTTTTAACGAGATATCCTTTTTCTGCTAAAGACATGTGAATCGCAGAATACTAGCCTTCTCATAGGAATGCAAAGTTCTTCCCACCATGCTTTTTAAACAGCAATTTTCTCGTCTTTAGTCTCTCGTCTATTTTACTAAATTGGCGCCCTTCGGGCGATTTAGTACGGCTCGGTCATGACAATTCGTGCAAGCACGATTGTCGCGACGCTCGCCTTTTACTAAATTTGGCGCATTATGGAAATGGAAACTCGTTATAATCCGAAAATTGTAGAAGACCGTTGGCACGACCAATGGAACAAGAATAATGATTTTGCCCCGAGCGGAAAGGGTGAACCGTTCTCCGTCGTCATTCCGCCTCCGAACGTTACGGGTGCTCTGCACCTCGGCCACGCTCTGAACGACACGCTGCAGGACATTCTCGTCCGCTATCGCCGTAAGACTGGTCGCGACACGCTCTGGATTCCGGGCACGGACCACGCCGGCATTGCCACGCAGGCTGTCGTCGAAAAGAGACTTTTCCAGGACGAACACAAGACACGCCACGACATTGGCCGCGACGCCCTCGTGGAACGCATTTGGAAGTGGAAGGACGAATACGAAGCCCGCATCACGAAGCAGCTCAAGAGTCTTGGCGTTAGCTGCGACTGGAGCCGTCAGCGCTTCACGCTCGACCCGGTTTGCGCAAAGGCCGTCCGCCACGCATTTTTCAACCTTTTCAAGAAGGGTCTTATCTACCGTGGCAAGCGTCTCGTGAACTGGGACACCAAGCTCCAGACCGCTGTGGCAGACGATGAAATTTATTACGAAACAGTGAAGGGTCACTTCTGGACGTTCAAGTATCCTCTCGCCGACGGTTCGGGCTTTATCCCGGTTTCGACGACTCGTCCGGAAACGATCATGGGCGATACGGCTCTCGCTGTGCACCCGAACGACGAACGTTACAAGCAGTTCATCGGCAAGATGCTCAAGGTTCCGTTCGTGAACCGCGAAATTCCGGTGATTGCAGACGCTATCCTCGTCGATATGGAATTCGGTACGGGTTCCGTGAAGGTGACTCCGGCTCATGACCCGAACGACTACGCTACGGGCCTCCGCCACAAGCTCCCGATGATCAACATCATGAACGACGACGGCAGCCTCAACGAAAACGCCGGTCCGTTCCAAGGGATGAAGGGCCAGGCTGCACGCGACGCCGTGGTGAAGGGTCTCGAAGATCTCGGCCTCCTCATCAAGATTGAAGACCACGAAATGCAGGTGGGTCACTCCGACCGTTCCAAGACTGTGATTGAACCGTACTTGAGCGACCAGTGGTTCGTGAAGATGGACGTCCTCGCCGACAACGCCATGAAGGCTGTCACAAGCGGCGAAATCAAGATCATTCCGGAACGTTATGCAAACAAGTACCTCGACTGGCTCAAGGAAAAGCGCGACTGGTGCATCAGCCGTCAGCTCTGGTGGGGCCACCGCATTCCTATTTGGCACGCCGACGAAACGACGACCGAAGAGGACTTGAACAAGGCATTCGCAGGCCGTAACGACATTTACTATTACAAGGCACAGAACGGCATCTGGCTCATCTGCTCCGAAGAAGAAAACCTCTCCGAAGACGCTGTTGCCGGTCACAAGATTGTTCAGGAAGAAGACGTGCTCGACACGTGGTTCTCCAGTGGTCTCTGGCCGCACTCCACGATGGGCTGGCCGGAACAGACGGACACGCTCAAGAAGTACTATCCGACTTCCGTGCTTGTGACGAGCCGCGACATCATTACGCTCTGGGTCGCCCGCATGGTGCTCTTCAGCCAGGAAAACATGGGCACGGTTCCGTTCCACACGGTGTATATCCACCCGAAGATTTTGGACGGCAATGGCATGACCATGAGCAAGTCCAAGGGCAACGGCGTGGACCCGATGGATATCGAAAAGAAGTACGGCACGGACGCTCTCCGCTTCGTGATGGCAAGCCTCTGCACCGACAACCAGGACGTCAGACTCCCGGTGAAGAAGGAAAAGCAGGAAGACGGCACAGTCATCAACACCAGCGAAAAGTTCGAAATTGGTCGTAATTTCTCGAACAAGCTCTGGAACGCTTGCCGCTTCTTGTTCCCGCACTTGGAACAGGCAGGCGCACTTTCCAAGGAAATGCTCCCGATGGATTCTTCGATCTTCGCACTCGAAGACCGCTGGATTCTCTCTCGCTTGAACTCCACCATCCAGGACGCAACGAAGATGCTCGAAGAGTTCCACTTTGCTGAACTCGCCGGCTTCCTCTACCGCTTTGTGTGGGACGATGTCTGCTCAAGCTACTTGGAAATCAAGAAGGCCGTGATCAACAGCGAAACGCTCACCGCCGAAAAGAAGAACGCTATGGCAATCCTCAGCCACGTGCTCCGCGGCGTGATCGACCTGTTGCATCCGGTGATGCCGTTCATCACGGAAGAACTGAACGCAACGCTCTTCCCGGGTTCTGAACGCGTGATCAACAGCGCATGGCCGAAGGCTGACACGAGCCTCATCGACGCCAAGATCGAAGCCGCTTTCAACCAGGCATTCGCTGTCGTGGAAAGCGTGCGTGGCGTGCGCGGTCGCTACAACGTAAGCCCGGCTACCAAGCTCAAGGCTGTAGTGAGCGTCGATACCGCCGAAACCGAAGCAAGCGTGAAGGACTGCCAGGCTATCATCACCGAACTCGGTGGACTTGAATCGTTCTCTGTGGCCGTGAAGGCTGCAAAGCCGAAGTTCAGCGCAAGCTCCGTGGTGCCGGGAGGCGAACTCTACATCCCGCTCGAAGGTATCCTTGACCCGGCTGCAGAAATCGCACGCCTCGAAAAGGAAATTGAAAAGGCCAAGGCTTTCGCCGCTTCTATCGAACGCAAGTTGTCGAATGAAAAGTTTGTCAATGGCGCACCTGAAGCAGTTGTCAATGCGGAACGTGTAAAGTTGGCTACTCAGCAGGATATCATCGCCAAAAACGAAGCGGCATTGAAAGAACTGAAGTAGTATTCCAATGACAAATGCGTAAGGCGAGAGTCGCGGGCAAATTTATTTGCACATGACCGAGCCCAGCATTTGGTACTTGAGCGAAGCGAAAGTACCAAAGTTCGTGAACGGAGCTCCGGAAGCTGTCGTGAACGCCGAACGCGTGAAGCTCGCTACACAGCAGGCCATCATCGCAAAGAGTACTAAGGCACTCGAAGAACTTCGCTAACAGCGGGCTCGCGGATTGTGTCATCTAGGCCCTTCGACAAGCTCTGGGTAAACTCCGTCGAAGGATCTAAAAAACATTAAGCAGGCACTCCGTATGGAGCGCCTGTTTTTGTTTATACGCACTCAATCGAAGACGCTACGGGCGCAAGTGCCATTCATTACTTAACAAGAACCAGCATCTCTGCAGTTTAAAGCCGAGTTCGACTACAAGCACACTTATTTTTCCACCATTTTAAGACAAATCCATCGTAACAAAAAAAATCCACTTTGCAATCCTGAAAAAAGCGACCAAGCCCCCATTAATCGACTTCATAAATGTAAATTTTTCTTATCATAACACATGTGTTTTCACGTATTTTGCGTATCATAATCATAGAAAAAATACATATTTCCGTACTATACGAAACATTTTCACGTATCATGATCAAGAGCCTCATTATACACAATCTTATGTAAATTATACACGACCGTCTTACATACAAAGAAAGTGTATCTTTTTTATTTTTCGTTATCTATATTTGGAATACAGAACACAACGCAGAATACAAACAGGAGGATATTCTGATGAAACATACAAAGAAAAAAATGTTGAATAAAGTATCAATCTGTGCAATAGCCGCAGCATCCATGGCATTCACAGCTTGCGATTATCTCAACACACTCTTACCACCGGACCAAAACGATCCGCCAATAATCACCCCGCCAGTTGCAAGTTCTTCTAGCTTCAAAGTACAATCGTCATCTGCAATTGTACCGCCAAACGGCCAGTTCCAGACATGGTACGGCTTCACCGGCGAAGCACAAATTCAAACCGGATTAGGCAACGAAACGCTAACCTCCGGCTACTGGTATACTTATGACGATACTGGCGAAGGCGGCAAATCTCACATCATTTGGCCCACAGCGCTCGGCAACGATTACAGCGACGACGCCCTTGATCCGGTCATCCTGCATTGCAACGGTCTTTGCGGTACAGCAGTTCTCGACAAGGGTTCCATGACTTACCACCCGTTCGTCGGCGCAGCTTTCAATTTAGTCGGCGAAACAAGCGCTGCTGACCCGACCCCGGCCGCAGGCGATGCTTCTAGCATGGGCGGTATCTGCATTACATATTCTTCTGACATAGCACCAACCCTGCAAATGGGTCTCGGCGACGCTGTAGAAGCATCCATCGGTTACGCCCTTCCTGCTGCAAGTCTCCCCAAAAGCGTGAACGGCATAACCAAGCACATCGCGTGGTCCGATTTCAAGCAGCCAACCTGGTATAAGGGCGGTGTAACATTCTCCGGTCCCGAAGCCGCAAAGCAGCTCGTCAATCTCAAGTTCAACATGCAGGCCGCACCGGGCAGCTACAATTTCAACATCATGGCAATCGGTCCGTACGGTGGCTGCGAGCAAACGACAATTCCGCCGATTGATCCGCCAAACCCCATTGACCCGCCGAAACCCCCTACGCCGGGAAAATTCCAGACATGGTTTGGCAGCAATGGTGAATACAAAATTTATACCGGATATGACAACGGATCGGAAACATCTGGTTACTGGTATTCCTACGGAGATGATATTGACGGAGGATTATCTCAAATCATTTGGCCTGTAGAGATGAACAACGGCTTCTTCGAAGACGCTATGGACCCGATTATTGAATACTGCGGTGGACTTTGTGGAATTGCTCATCTTGACAAAGGCAACTTGATGTACAATCCATTTATCGGCGTAGGCTTCAACATCGCTGGCGAAGGACCGGATGGAACCCCTACCGCAGCCAATGCTTCCGATATGGGCGGCGTCTGCATTACATATAAATCGGATATCGCTCCGATGCTTGAAATGGGTCTCGGAGATGCAGTGGATGCAACCATCGGTTACGCACAACCTTATGTATCACTCCCCAAAAGCTCCTCTATGGAAACGACAAAATTCCTCAAGTGGTCCGATTTCAAGCAGCCTTCCTGGTACAAGGGTGATGTCAAAATTTCCGGCGAAGAAGCAGCAAAGATTCTTGTCTCACTCAAATTCAGGTTGCAGGGAGCATCAGGTGAATACGATTTCAACATCCTGTCCATTGGACCGTATAATGGAGGATCTTGCGCTCCGTACCCAATTCGCATCACCACAAACAACTAGCCTAAAAATTACTTCTCGTAGATAACTCCTTATGTTAAAAAGTCCCACACTTTTGTGTGGGACTTTTCATATTCAACGTAAATGAGTTCACGGGCTTTCCGCAGCTAGAAGCAGGCGGTATATCGAATCGCGGATTATTCCTTGTCCTTCTTTTCCTTATCGTGGCAATGGCACGGGCAATGATAGCAGTCGCCCGTTTCGGCATAGTCCTTGCCAGTCCAGCAATAAGTGCAAAGCTGATCTTCCGGGAGGCCGATAGCCTGGATCAAGTCGTCAATGCGCTGGAACGCAAGCGACGTGAGGTTCAGCTTCTTGCGGATGTATTCGACCATGTCCTTGTACGGCTGGCCATTCGGATCCGTGTACTTGTCGAGATCGGCATTTTCACCTTCCTGGTCGCGAATGTAACGGCGCGTGATGAGGTCGTATTCATTCTTGGAACGGGAGAAGTTGATGAACTTGCACGGATAAACGAGCGGCGGACAAGCGATACGCATGTGCGTTTCCTTGCAGCCCATCGAATAAAGTTTTGCAGCCTGCTTGCCGAGCTGTGTTCCGCGAACGATGGAATCGTCGCAGAAGACGAGGCGACGGTCCTTGATGAGTCCCGGAATAGGGATGAGCTTCATCGAGGCGACATGTTCGCGCTGGCGCTGGTCTTGCGGCATAAAGGAACGTGCCCAAGTCGGCGTGTACTTCACAAACGGACGTGCAAACTTGATGCCTGCTTCGTGAGCATAGCCCAATGCATGAGACGTACCGGAGTCCGGAATACCGCAAGCGGCGTCAGCCTCGGTCGGGGTGCGCTTGGCAAGAGCAGAACCGCAACGGTAACGAGTCATTTCCACGTTACGTCCTTCGTAACTGGAGGCCGGATAACCGTAATAAACCCAGAGGAACGAACAAATTGCCATTTTCTTACGCGGTTCCACGAGCGTCGTATCGCCATCCGGCGTGAGTTCGACCACTTCACCAGGACCAAGATCACGAACGTATTCGTAACCGAGATTCGGCAGAGCGCAGCTTTCTTGCAAAGCAATCATCGCGCCGTTCTTTTTGCCGAGGATAACTGCCGTACGGCCCCACTTGTCGCGGCACGCATAAAAACGCCCCGTACTATCCATAATCAGCACGGAGCAGCTTCCCTTGACTTTGTCCTGAACGTACTTGAGCCCATCGACGATGGAATCCTGAGTAGCAATAAGGGCCGACACCACTTCGGTCGGTCCTACCATGCCACTCGTCGTCGAGAACTGGAGCTGCATACAGTTGTTGCGGAAAAGTTCGTTCTTGATATCTTCGATGTTCGTGATGAGGCCTACAGTCACAATCGCGAACGTTCCCAGCTTGGAAGTCATGACGAGCGGCTGCGGGTCCGTGTCAGAGATGACGCCTAAGCCAACCTTGCCGGAAAAATGTGTTAAATCGTGTTCAAACTTACTGCGGAACGGAGTGTTCTGGATGTTGTGAATCGAGCGATGGAAAACGCCATCCGATTTCAAAACAGCCATACCGCCGCGGTGAGTGCCAAGGTGAGAATGGTAGTCGGTTCCGTAAAAGAGATCGCAAACGCAGTCTTCTTTGGAAATAACACCACAAAAGCCGCCCATATAAGACTCCTGGATAGAAAAGGATTTTCCACGCACAAAAATAGAAATCTTGCGCCGTCTGCAAAGAGTAAACCGCAAAAAAAAATTATTTCTGTAAGCTACATCCCCGTCCCCTGGAGGGGCTTAGCCCTGATAGGGTCCACCGGCCATTTTCCCACGTAACAAAAACGTAAATTACGGTTTTCGGCGTTTCAGGCCATATTCAATTTTTCCATTTCTTCGGATTATAAGGTAGTCGCAATACTCGGGTGCAACAAGATAGAAGCCTTTGCCAACAGGTTTATACGTTGAAAGATCTTTCTCACAATAATCACGAGAAGCTACGGAAGAATTACAATACAAGTGTTTCGCATAAGACGGAATTCTTTTCAGCATGGGTTGCCGGCATCTTCTTATATCAATATCACGAAATTCCTTATCCAGTGATACACCTAAAAGCATATCATTTGCAGGATACGAAAGCGACGAAACAAGAATATCTCCACTATCACTCAGCATAAATTCATATTCAGAACTAAAATCATAACCCCACCCACCGACACCGCATTCGCCAGCGTGACCCAAAATTCTGCCTTCACGCCCTATTTGCAATGTTCCTACATATTTTCCAGACATACCTGTATTTTTCCATACATCATCTATAGACATACGAAACTTTCCATCAGCTATATATTTCTCATAGTTTATTTTTGCAATTAGCGATTCCTGAGATGATTCATTTCGCTTTCGTCCTTTTTCTAGCAACCATTTCAAGAATGAAGGATTTCTATAAATAGATTTTTCAATTTTTTCATACAATTTAATTTCATCTATGGGAGACTTTTCAAAAGACAAAGAATCTTCACTTAGAAAGACCTTTCTTTCCAGAAAATTTCTAAAAGCACCCTTCTTTTCTAACGGCCAATCAAATCTAAATAACACATTTTCAAACAGACTTTTCGCTTTAGGAACTGCATAAATCGAATAATCTTCAGCAATTTCATAACAGTTCCAAACACCGCGTCCCTGAACATAGACTGGTCGAGTTCTCATATTTGTAACATCAAAAGTTTTCTCAAATTCAACAAATCTCGAATCTTGGCGAGCTTTGTTCAACGCATAGGAATCCCCGGCATTCACCGTGGACCAAGGCTTAGTTTTCGCTAAAGGTTTGAGAATTCCAACAGAAGAAGATTGTTCTTTAGCACAAACCGAGGCAGCACATACAAACAAAATAATAAATGAAATTTTTCCAAGTTTCATTCCAATTCCAGCAACATGAATTTATCCTATTCTAAAATAGAAATCTGAATTATGGCAATGTTGCAAAAACATGAAAAATAAATTTCACAAGCATGGGTTCTCGTTTTTTACAAATCCTCCGATTTCGGGCCGTATTCGATTGTACCATCATTGCGGATGATAAGGTAGTCGCAATATTCAGTCTTATAGTATTTTGAACGCCATTCTGCGCAACGAAGTCTTCAACATATGATAAAATTCCTTTAGAAGATTTTTGAACCTTGCATTGTTTCAATCTAGCATCCGCAAAATGTCCGATTTCATTCCAAGAGACATCTAATATATTTTCTTTTTTAGAATTCCATAACGACATCCTTATTTCAGGAACGAAAACATCCCCATTATCACCCAACAAAAAATAAGGTGATCCACAGTATTCAACTCTAGAACAAAAATCTGGAGCTTCACAAAAAGCTAATGTACCAATATATTTACCAGATTTTACGATTTTATTCCAAGCATTTTCTATAGGTTCGTCAGAATCGTACCAAGATTTACCCCCTACATGTATATCTTTTTGATTCTTTATCACTGCAATATTTTCATAAATAAGTTCTTCTTGATCGCTCATCACTAAAAATTTATTAGCAATTAATAATTGACGAGTTTTTTTCCCCTCCGCACGTTCCTTAGCATTTTTTTCCAACCATTTTTCGAAAGATGGATTTTTATGGATAGCAGCCGCCATTTTCTTAAAAGATTCTACATCATCTAATGGAGATTTTTTAAACAAACTATCCGCAAAAGTCATTTCGAATTTAAAAATTATACTTTCAAGAGGTATTTTTTCTTTGGGTGTTACATAAAAGGTGAAATTTTTTCCGACAATTTCACAAGAACCAGTTAACATCATCTCTGCTCTTACTTTTTTTACATCAAAAAAAATTTCAAAATCCTTAAAATTTGGATCAAGACGAGCACAATCCATATCATCAGAAAAACAAAACCTAGTCTTTGGTAACAAGAGTTTATTTTCACAAGGACCGGGCATATATTTACAAGCATAAACATCCAAAACAAGTAATAAGCAAACAACAAAACTAATTTTCTTAATCATAAAAACCGCTCTCGTCAAAAATTACAAATCCCCCGATTTCGGACCGTATTCGATTGAACCGTCATTGCGGATGATGATGTAATCGCAATATTCAGTCTTATAGTATTTTGAACGCCATTCCGTGCAACGTTTTTCTGAAACTAAAGAATGATTGCACAGAAAATCTTCAACATATGATAAAATTCCTTTAGAAGATTTTTGAACCTCGCATTGTTTCAACCCATCAGCAAAACGGTCGAGCTCTTTCGAAGAAACATCTAATATATTTTCTTTTTTAGAATTCATATTCCATATTTCAGGAACGAAAACATCCCCATTATCACCTAACAAGTATTCAGGTGATCCACATCGTTCAACTTTAGACATACGTTTAACATTACACCTAAGATCCGGAGCCTTGCAAAAAGTTAACGTACCAATATATTTACCAGACATTCCTATTTCATTCCAAATATCTTCGATGAATTCCCAAGCATAATCCTTAACATATATACCTTCTTGATTGTCTATCACTGCAATATTTTTACAAACTAATAATGGATGAGACTCTTCTTCCTCTGCACGTTCCTTAGCATTTCTTTCCAACCATTTTTCGAAAGATGGATTTTTATGGATAGCAGCCGCCATTGTCTTAAAAGATTCTACAATATCTAATGGAGATTTTTTAAACGAGCTATCCGCAAAAAACATGTTGAATCTAAAAATTATATTTTCAAACGGTATTTTAACTTTAGGCGTTACATAAAAAGTAAAACTTTTCCCGATATCTTCACAATGATCATCAAACCGTCTATCTGTTCTTACTTTTTCAATATCAAAAAAATTTTCAAAATCCTTAAATTTCGGATCAAGCCGTGCACAAGCCATATCATCATGGATGCCTAAACAAGTCTTAACCATTACACCCGCGCAATAATGATCACGATGATTACGATGAACACGCCGCTGAACTTTATAAGCAAAGACATCCAAAACAAGTAATAAGCAAACGACAAAACTAATTTTCTTAATCATAAAAACCTCTCTCGTCAAAAATTACATATTCCCTGATTTCGGACCGTATTCGATTGTACCATCGTTGCGGATAATGAGGTAATCACAAAACAAGGCATTCTTATTAGCCTCAGTTATCTTAACATCAAAACGAGAATCACGGCACCGTTTCATATGAGAGCCCATAAAACGTCCAAATCTTTTATAAAAGAATTGATTTTCATCAAAAGGAACATCGAAAAACAATTCATACTTCAAGATATCGGCCAAAGTTACAAGGACATCTCCATTATCGCTTAAAATAAATTCATACTGAGGGGCAACATCATTAACAAAGCTCAAAGTTCCAACATACTCGCCTTTCATGCCAACGTCTTTCCAAACAATGTCTTTATCAATTGGTTCCCAAAGAACTACTATTGAATCACTTTTTTCAAGATAAACTTGATAATAGTTCATTAGAGGCATTTTATACCGCAACCATTTTTCGAACGAAGGATTTTTCCGCATGGCCATAATCGTTTTCAAAAACAATTTGACGGGTTCAACAGGATTATCATCAAGTTTTATTCCCAAAAGCAATTCTTTAAAAGGAGTATCTCCTTTAGGTGAGACAAAGAAAGAATGTCCTCTATCATTAGCAAATAAAGGATGTCCATAGCCAAATTTCACTGCATTTATATTAAATATTTTTTCAAACCATTTAAACCTCGAATCTTCCCGAAATGGAACAAGCCTCTCTTCACTGTTCCTCACATCTAACGCGATACGAAGACTATCCAATATTTTATAATAGTTTTCAAATGGAGACGAAAACTCGCGATAGGGCTTGGGGATAATTTCATAGCGATTTCGCACACTCACTCTTTTTCTCTTATTCACTTTGTCTTGCGATTTTTTATATACATAGCGAGGTTTTCCTTCAATATCATACCAATTGGATTTTAAAACAACCTGCGGAAAAGAACTCACACGGCCTTTATTTACAACAAAATCATACAACAATACCCCGCAGTCAAATTCAATCGTATCGCTAACAAAATCTGCAAACAACGGTTCGCTCTTTTTATTTTCGACGATTCGCTTTTCAGCTGACGTATTCAGAACAATTTCTTGCGGGGGAATACTCACTGAAACAATTCTATTGTCTTTTTTCTTTGAATAGTAAAAATTACGCACAAGAGGCACCGTATGCAACTTGGAATTGATTGTCACGCTATCCAAATAAAGAGACGAATCTCGAATGCTCCAATAAGCTAAATAGCCACCACCATCTTTAGGAATAAAATACGTGTACAAGGGAGGGGCATCGTATGCAAAATAAGCGCTTGACGGTCTAAACGGCCACTCGGCATAATGTTTGGCAATGAACTCGTTAAGCGGATACGTTAAAATACGGCACTGTTTTCCGTTAAAAGAAATATGGTCCGTTCCACCTTCGGCAACGGCTCGATCTGGAATTTCATTAGCAAGCACCGCAAATGCAAACGCAACAACAATAAACAACAACCGTTTCGTCATAATTACAAATTACAAAAACAATTCAAATAAAAGCGATTAGGAAAGTATGGATCCTCCTAACGGAGGATGACAGGGGCGAGGATGACGATGGCCGTAACACTCCGAGGATGATGTGAAATGTATTGGATCCTATCGCCTTCGGCTCCAGGATGACAAAGTGTATATGGTGACCCCGGAATAAGTCCGGGGTGACAAGCGTAGGGGTTTACGCACAATCAATCATTCACCGAGGACAAACGCGACGGCTTTTTCGAGGTCTTCTTGTTGGCGTTTATGCACTTCGCCGTAACGCACAATACCGCGGGCCGCGTACATCGCATAGATATCCGAATCCAGCAATTGAATCATGCGGTTCTTGATTTCGCTCACGGAATACGGGTCAAAATAAAGCGCCGCATTCTCGCAGACTTCAGGCACTGACGTGGTACCGCTCGCGGCCACCGGCACGCCATAACGCATCGACTGCACCGGCGGATAGCCAAAGCCTTCGTTCAAGCTCGGAAAAATAAACGCATACGCGTTCTTGTGCAAGAATTCAAGTTCCTTGGATTCCACGTAGCCGAGAAAAACAAACACATCCTTGTTGCGGATATGCTTGCGGTAAACCTTCACATTCGTTGCACCCGTAATCACGAGTTTCATGTCGAACAAGTGATTCGTCGAACGCATCATCGTCACGAGTTCGTCGAAAGCCTTGACCGCACGCAGGTTGTTCTTTTCCCAGCGGGCACCACTCGTGAGCAAGAAATACTTTTTCGTTTTCGCCGTCGGCGGCAAGAATCCTTCGGGTTCGTAATCAATCATCGGGCTATAGAAAACGGGGATTTCCTTGTCCAAAAGTTCCGGGAAAAACGACTTAATAGAAGCGCGGCTATGTTCGCTTACGGTAATGCATTCCGCGCGGCCGTCGGCAATGCGGGCCGCCAAATCGCGATACTTGGGCGCATAGAAATACTTTTTCCAACTGTCGCGATAACGTACAAGCGCTTCGAGCTTTTGTGCAAACTTTTTCGCAAAGCCAACGCCTTGCCAGCTATACTGCATTTCGAGAGCGCGCACGCCATGCCACGTGAACACAAAACGCTTCACCTGAATTTGCCATTTGCCTTCGAGCGAATAAAGCGGCGTGTAGAACGCGTCAATCGCATTTTCGTCGATAATCTGTTGCGGTGTCTTTTCGGCAATGTCAAAAAGCGGAATGCCACATTTTTCGCAAGCCGCAAGAATATCCGGCGACAAATATTTGCGGCCATCATAAACGCAAGAGAATTTTGCGCCACGTTTCACAAGCGCCCAGAAAATCACTTCGCCATAAGAGCCGCCACCGTGAAACTTTGCACTGTGGATAGGCTGCACCGCCACCAGGTTGAATAGCAAATTCATAAACGCCCCCTAGAAAAGTTTACCCAAAATTTCCAAAGGCTTTACGAGGAACGGCATTTTCTTGTACAGCCAAGCAAGCGATTTTGCAAACGCATAAGAGCGAATGATGTAGGCCCCCGCGGCCCCGACTTTGTTCGTCTGGTACATGAAAGCATCTTTCGCATGGGCAATCACGTCGTCGTAATACTCGTTGATGTGAATGGACTTGTCCGCATTTACCGTCACGGGGAGGTTCTTCAAGTTCGTATAAAAGTCCTTGCGCAAAATTTTCGGCAAAAAGATGTTCATCGATTCCGGCACTTTGCGGCCACGCGTATCGATAATGCGCGAACCGAAGAAATGCAGCACCTTCGCGGTCGGCAAAAAGCGGTTACCGTAAGCCAGCTGGCAGTTCCAGCCGCCATCCATCTTCTTCGTCACGTATCCGAACTTGTAATTTGTTTCGGCAAGCGAAGCCATGTCATACGGGAAGTTCTTCGAAACGCAGTAAAGCCACAGTTCGTGCCAAGTCTTGAAGAACTCGCGGGCTTCTTGCGTATCGGCAGCAAACATCACGCCCCCGTTGAAAATCTCGTCGTTCAAGATTGGCGAAAAGCCCATCATCTTTGCGTTATTCAAGACCTTCTTGCGATTGATGGCCTTCGAAAGATTCGTATGGAAATCGAGCACCGCATAAATGCCGCCACGCCATTCGTCCGGAATAGTCAAGTCATCGACAATCGCGATGTCGGAATCCATATAAAGAAAATCACCGTCAATCACGTTGCGCATCACCGTCTTGAGGTAACGCGAACGAAGCATCGGCGTGAACTTTTCATCAAGCGTCAAGACCTTGAGTTCATCGACAGCGTCTTTCAAAGCAGCACGCGGGCCCGTCAGCGTTTCCGCTGTCTTGTCGTCCGTCAAGAGCGTCACGAACGCACCTGGATTATGCACCCGCAGCGAAGCAATCGCCACAAGCGTCTGCTCGCAGAAAAAGTCCTTCGGGGAACTCGTCAACACAAAAAGGTATTTCACAGAAGGCATATCAGTCCTTAAAGCTCAATCGGTTTCTTGTTTTCGTATGCGGCAAGGCGGCTTTCCATCGTGCCACGCGGTGCGTTTCGGAGGAAATTCTTGATGCGCTGCCAAAGCGGGCGCCAGCTGCCATTCGTCACATGAATAGCAAAGGGTTTAGTTTTTGATTCATTCAAGCTCGGCAAAAAGACATCGCCCGGATAAATCGTCATCCCTTCGGAGAGTTTTTGCAATTCGTTCTTATAGACAAAGCCAAATTGCTGTGCCGTATGCGCGTAAACAAACGGCGAAATATTCTGGATATTCAATTCACCGTTCGGCAAAATGAACTTCTGATTTTCGTAGTATTCCATGCACTTTTTGAGGAACGGATGCCCCGCCTCGCCACCAAAAATGGCAGCCTGCAACGCAAGCCCCGGGAGCGCGATCTGGTTCGGGTCCTTCTTGGTTCCATCTTCGTTCAAGTATTGCCAAGACTTGTTTTTCTTGAAATGCGATGTAAACTCTATATTCGTAAAATAGCGATTGTCCCGGAACGGATCAAAGCTCTGGTACATGTACACATCGCTATCCAAATAGATTCCGCCCTCGCTATAGACGGCGTAAAGGCGGATATAGTCGCTCGCGAACGCCCACTTGGAAAGCGAGACGGCCTCGCGCACAAACGGAACCGTATCGATAATTTTCTGGCATTTAGCCATATCCCAATGGACAATTTCGTAATCAGGGCAATGACGCTTCCAGCTGTCGATACACAACTGAGGAAGTTGAGGCAGCGGGTCATTGGAAAGCCAAATATAGTGCAGCTTTTTAGGAATCATAAAAATAATGTAGAAAATTACTACTAGCGGGCCATACCAAATAGCTATATTTATACCATGATTTCTATTGCAATGGCGACATATAACGGCAAGACGTTTATTCGGGAACAGCTAGACTCGATTTTGGCACAGACCGAACAAGATTTCGAAATCGTGATTTGCGACGATGCTTCGACCGATTCCACGCCCCAAATCCTTGACGAATACGCAAGCAAGGATTCGAGAATCCGAGTTTACAGGAACGAGAAGAACTTAGGTTATCGCGAAAACTTCAACAAGGCCGTATCGCTTTGCAAAGGCGATTTTGTCGCATTCAGCGATCAGGACGATTTGTGGCTTCCAAACCATCTCGAAACTTTGCATAAAGCCATTGGCAATAATCTTGTTTGCGGGGGCCGCACGGTACGTTGTCGCGAAGACGGATCCACGCTCAATGAATTTTCTCCGACGCCATACCAATCCAACAGCTTGACTTCGCAAAAAGATCGTTTTACCTACCAGTGCTACGCATTTAATCTGTATCAAGGCGCTTCGCAACTCATTAGCCGTGAAGCGGTCGAGCGTTTTTTTCCCATCGAACCTGAAGAATACGCACACGATTGGGCTTTAGCCGCAAACGCCATTGGTGAGAACAAATTTGTCTATACAAGCGATGTCGTCACAAAATGGCGCAAGCATTCTTCGCAAGTTACGCACAAAAGGCATTCGAGAGAAGTCCGCAAAAAACGACTTGCGCAATTCGCAGTGTACATGTGGACACACAACGACAATCTCCGCAAAGCCCCCACCATCAAGGAAATTTTGAACAAGGCCATAGAATTTCACACAAATTCTTCAATTGGTTATCGTGTCAAGAACCTAGCCCACGCATGGAGAACGTCCAAGACGATTTATGGACGGAACTTCACCGGAACGCTCAAAACCGTTCTCGGCTATTTGTTCACGGCATCGCTCTAGAATTTTCTTTTATAGAACAGGAACTGTGCTCCAAGCAAGAGCAGCACGCACACATAGACAACAATTTTGCCGACCATCGTGAAAGCAACCACTTGGGCGTTTATTAAAATGTACAGCGCAAGCAGAAGCACCATCCAGACGATATCGATCCAAAGCTTGGAAGAATACGGCTGGAGTTTTCGCATGAGCAGATAGACGTTGCAATAAACCGACGAGACTATTCCGTAAATAAGCATCGAAAGCGCAGCGCCCAAAAGTCCAAATTGCGGAATCAAAATAAAGCCCGCCACGACAGAAGTCAAAAGCTGAATAACACTCGCCTTCAAGTTGACAACGCTCTTGCCGATGCCGTCAATGACCGTATTCACCATGCCAAAGAACGTGACGACAAGCTGGAAGAACAACAAAACGCCAAGCGCCATCGGTTGCACCACATAGCTTTTACCCGCAATGGACATGATTTCTTCGGGGAAAAGCACGATGAAAAATCCGATAATCACCTGAATCATCGTCGCCATTGAAACACAGTACGAATAAACTGGCTTAAGGTCCGTCTTTAGGCGGGATTCCTCCATACCAGAAACAACCGGCGTAATAATCGGATTGAATCCATTTCTAATGGTCTGGAGTCCATTTGCAAGCGTCATCATCAACGCATAAACACCAGACGCTTCGTCACCCAAGAAGAACAGCACCATCCAAAGCGTAGAACGTTGAAGCAAGTTCCCGACAAGGACTGTCAAGCCGAGCGGTAACGAATAAAGTACCAGTTCTTTTGACGCCCTCCCCTGCGGAACAATAGGCATTTTCTTGAACTGCTTGCGTACTGCTTTTGCATGTAAAGCAAATCCTATAATTTGTCCAAACAAGAGGCCAAACGGAAGCGCATGAGGGATGTCCATATAGTGCAAGATAATCGAGACTAACGGCGCCATCACGGCAATTACAAAATCATTGATAAAAATTGAAACCCAAGGCTTACGGTTCCCTTCCGAAGAACTGCTGAGCACATACATTCCCGAATAAAACACAAGCGAAATGGCATAATACGGAAGTTCGTCCGAAATAAAAGGCGTAAACGATCCCAAAATAATCACAACCGTAACAAACAAGGAAACGGCAACAGAAATCCAGAACGATTCCATAATGCCGCTATGGACTGGCCTTCCGTGAAGTTTATTCTGAGGCAAATACCAACGAAGCCCGATATCCAGGCCAAGAGTCGATGCGCGCGCAATCGTAAGCAAAAGCCCCTGAGTAGAAACGAAAACACCAAACTCGCCAGCCCCAAAGATGCGAGCAAGCATAATGGTCAAAAGCGGACCGCAAATTTTCAGGACAGTACCCAAAATATTGAACAGGGTACTTTTCTTCAAAAAACTTTTATCGACATCTAACTCGTTCATGCTCAACGCAATTTAAAAAAATGGTTCAATAAATTAAACCCTAAAATTTCTACGGAATGCGTAAAAACAAAAAAATTTTACTACATTATACAATATGGTTCAATTCAGTCAAACTTCTTGGCAATACGGCAATCTTTCGGATACGCTTGATATCATGCGCTATGCGCCAATGACCTTATCCGTTGGAAAAAACGCCGTTCTCTACTACACATTGCCAAAGAGCATTGAATCTGGCGAGTTTATCCGCTACACAATCATGGCGGGTTTTAGAAAGGTAAGTTGGACTGGCATCATCGGAGCGGTCAACGTAGGCAAGACGGACAACGTTATTGAAATTGCAGTCCGACTTGGCGAAGGTCCGTTCCGCGGTTTTACCGCGACACACAAGTTCGATTCCGTCAAAGGAATTACGACTTGTTTTGATGAAATGACCTTCCAGGGATGTAAGGATTTTGCAGAGGACACGTTTTCGATTGTCATGGCTAGCGCAAGCATGGTTTACGCCATCTCCGCTAGGGAAATGGCTCGTGAACAAATTGCTTTTGTCGAAGCAAAGAAAAAGACTCAGGCATTCGAAGCCTTAGATCAATCCGCTACCGCCGGATAATGCAATGTACAAGTCTCTCGAAAAGGCCCTGCTGGATTTGGAAAAAGCGGGAACGCTTAAACGTGTTCACGCCGAAGTCGATCCGCACTTGGAAATGGCCGAAATCGCGAGAGAGAATTTTAGGCAGGGCGGTCCGGCGCTACTTTTCGAACATGTCAAAGGAAGCAAATTCCGTGCTGCATGTAACATTTTCGGAAGCGACGAACGGTTCGATTTTTTGTTCCGTGACGGCATTGAGCAAACAAAAATCGCCGTAAATTTCAAGGCAAACCCGGTCGAGTTTTTCAAAAAATTCTTCAAGCATCCAAAGCCATCGGAACTGCTACGACTGTTCAAGGCGGCGTGCGCCGGGATAAGGTCATTGCCGAAACGCTCCGGCAGCATCAAAGACTTCGAAGAATGCCGTTTGCAAGACTTGCCGCAGCTATTCAGCTGGCCCCTAGACGGCGGAGCTTTCATAACGCTGCCGCAAGTCGCCACACGCCCAAGCGAGAATGCGAGCATATTACAGACAAACGTGGGCATGTACCGCATCCAGATTTCCGGAAACGATTACATCCCGAACGAAGAATGCGGACTCCACTATCAAATCAAGCGCGACATAGCACGCCATCACCAGAAGGCCCTCGAAGAAAAACGCCCGCTCAAGGTGAGCATTTTTATTGGCGGGCCTCCATCGCACACGCTTGCCGCCGTGATGCCCATGCCCGAGAACCTCTCGGAACTGCTTTTTGCAGGTATGCTCGGCAATAGACGTTTCCGCTATTTCGAACATGAAGGCTACATCGTTTCTAGCGATGCCGACTTTTGCATTCTAGGCGAACTCGAACCCGGCTTAAAACCAGAAGGTCCATTTGGCGACCACATCGGTTACTATTCCGGCAAGCATGATTTCCCGTGCATGAAGGTCAAGAAGGTCCTCTGCAAAAAGAACGCCATTTTTCCGTTCACGGTTGTCGGGCGCCCACCTCAAGAAGACACGCTCTTTGGCAAGTTTATCCATGATATCACAAAGCCGATGGTTCCCGCTTCACTCCCGGGTGTTTACGGGATACACGCAGTCGATGAGGCAGGCGTACACCCGCTTTGTTTAGCGCTCGGTTCAGAAGCGTTCCGGCCTTATGTAAGCCCCGAGGAACGCGAACCGATGGAACTTTTAAAAACGGCAAACGCCTTACTCGGCTTCAACCAAGCAAGCCTCACCAAATACTTGCTCATCGCCGCTAAAGAAGACAACGCAAGCATTGACGTCAACGATGTCCCCGCATTTTTTGCGCACATCCTCGAACGAGTGCACTTCGACCGCGATTTGCATTTCCAGACTGCAACGACTATCGATACACTCGACTACACAGGCACAAGCCTCAACCACGGCTCCAAAGTCGTGATTGCAGCCGCAGGCGTAAAATGCCGCGAGCTCCGCAACAATCCAAGCGATTTAGAAATACTAGCTCTCCCGCAAGGATTCAAAAAAGCGACCATCGTAATGCCTGGCGTACTCATGATCGAAAGTTCTGCTATTCCAGGAACCAACGCAATGCCCCCCGCGACACACGGTACAGAAAACTTCCGCGAGCTAAAAACCGTCCTCGCCAACTGGAAATTCCGCGAGAACTATCCCTGGGTTTCCATCATCGATGAAGGTGCCGCGAACATTGCAGCAAGCAGCGAAGCAAGAACAAACAACATATTCAAAGATTTTCTTTGGCTCACGTTCACACGATCCGATCCCTCGCAAGATATTTACGGACTCGACGAATCCATCGAAAACAAGCATTGGAAATGCAAGGCGCCATTGATTGTCGATGCAAGAATCAAGCCACACCACCAAAAACAATTGACCATTCCCGACGAAATTACCGCAAAGGCAAAACAAATTCTCAAGGATGCAGGAGTTCAATAAACAATGAGTTTAAAAATATTTCATCGTATTTTATCTACCAGCGTTTTCTTTCTCGCTGCATTATTAATTTGTACATCAAATTTTGCATGGGCTTACGAGCACGAATGCGGGACGATGAGAGTCTTTCGAGATATTATCAAAAACAAAAAGTACCCCAAAACCGCTTTAGCCAAAGGCTCTCCTGAAAGCGAGCAAAAATGCGGCGCCGACAGTTTTTACGATTCCGTCTATACCATTGAAACAGCGCACATTCAGGTATTCTATGTTTTAAAAGGCCCGCACGCCACGACAAAAGCTTTTGCAGACAGCACCGCAGCAAGCATGGAAGCCGCCTGGGACTTTTATGTCAACAAACTTAAAATGCGCGAACCGAAAGGTACAAAAATCAGCAATCATTACCTGCAAAAAGTCAAAGATGGATTATATCCCATTGAAATTATTGATTTAGAGCAATATAGAGACACGGCATACATTCTAGAAAAATCTTTTGGAGTTACCCTTCCATTCGACAATAGCACACAAATTTTTTTAGATAACGATTTTTATTACGGAGCTTTGCACAACGGCAAAAAAGAGAACTATTTCATCAAAGGGAATGATACTTGCGCCTACGATGTAGGATACATTCCTTTGTACAACAGGACTCACAATTTTTATTATACAAACGAATGGGCAAAAGGCATCCGTCTGACATCTTTCCACGAATTTTACCACGCCGTGCAGCTACGTTATCTTAGCTTATACGAAAACTTTACATTCTGGTTTGAAGCATCAGCCACGGGATTCGAAGAAGTGACAAATCCTGAAATTGATGACTATATAAGCTATTTACCCTATATTTTTTACGATCTCGATATTTCTCTATCAAATACCGAAGTCAACAATTACAAGCAATACGGAGCGTCTGCATTATTCCTTTATCTTTACAACAAAGTATCCAAAGGTCTCGACAAATCCATTTGGGAAAATTTTTCAAAAGCACCCACCAAGACATTTGAAGAGCAGCTAGCCACATCCCTAAAACAATATAAACTTGATGCAGATAGCATATTCCATGATTTTACTGTTCTACTTTCACTGTCCGGAAATCGTAGCGAGGCCCTTGCAAAAAAGGATTTAATTAGCAATGACCAACCACAATGGCCAACAGCCTTATTCGATTACAATGCATCTATCAAGCCAAACCTTATTAGCCTCACTTACGAATTTGATTTCGTTCCGGACAGTTACATACAACCCGATCTCACGGATTTCACCGGCAAAGCATCTGCAATCACATTTAAAGACAACAAGGCAACCATTCACAAAATTTTAAGCAACAAAACGCTCGATAGCCTTACTAATATTTTATCATCAAGTGATTCTGTATTCTGGATATTCAGCCGATTAGGCGAATCCGAAGCCATCCCTGTAATAAGCGGCAATACATCTCCGCATGCATTCCCTGTTCCCTGGAAAAATGGTCCCCTCTGCTTTGCACCGCTCCCCCGTGACAAAAAATTCATAGAAATTAGAACGAGACGAGGCGACTTGATCTCGCAAGAGAAATATGACGGTACATCTTATTGTTTGCAAGAGGACAAAGTCAAGTCCATGATGGCACCAGGCATTTACCGCTTCCGCGTCGGGAATAAGGGTAAAACAACAAGCTTTATGGTGATTTATTAGTAGACAGAAGGAAGTAGGAAGGAGACGATCATAACAGTCATCCTCGGAGCAATGCGTAGGGACAACCCTAGGGCTTGCCCCATCCATCATTTTCCGTTTCACTATTGCGACAGGATCTATTATTAAAAACACTCCCCGATCCACGGGAACAAGTTATTCTTTTGTTCTAATTTTTTGAGCAATTGGGTGTCGGGGTTTGTCTTCACCGCTTCTTTATAAAGCGCACAGACATTTTCATAATGTCCGTTCAAACGGGCACGTGCGTAATCCGCCGCAGATTTGTTGTGAATCATGAACGCCCAGTCCGAAGCCTGGAACAGCACGAGTTCGCGAGCCATCTGTGCGAGGAAACGTTTGACAGGCGCAACTTTGAAATCCGTTGCAGCCCCCGCCACAGCCTTCATAGCAGCCTTGGAGCCGCGCGCACTCCCAACAACATTTCCAGAAGCCTTCCCAGCAACTTTAGAAAAGCGCGACTTCAAATTGTCCATCATCTTCCGCATTTTAAAGAACATCGGGTACTGGAAAGCGACCTCGTCGTTCATCCAGACTTCACCAAAGCCACCCTCGCCCCACGACGAAAAAATCGGCTTATGAACATTTTTATCCGCCGGCTCGCGAATAGAATCTTCGAGCGAAGCCATCTCGACCACGCTCGAGCTTGCCGCGCGTTCAAACATCTTCTCGATGAACAGCGGACCTTCGAACCACCAGTGTCCAAAAAGTTCCGCATCGTACGGGCAAAGGATCGAGACCTTATTGCCCTCCATGTTCGAAAGCAAGCTCGACACAGTCGCTTCGCGATTGGCGACAAAAAGTCGCGCGTGGTCTTCCACCAAGCGGAGCGCATTCCACGGGCGATAAATTTTCTTGTCTTCGCTACCCGTGATGCGGTAATACTTGAGGCCCGTTTCGATATGTGCGCCCGCCGCCAAGAAGTAATCGCCTAGATACTCGCTTTCACGTTCGTGCGCAATGTCCTTGAAGAACTCGCGATATTCGGGGTGCCCCGGGTAGCCCGTTTTGCGGCTCCATACTTCCATGGAACTGCTCTGTTCGCGTCCCAAGCAATAAAGCCCCGCCGGAGTCTTGATCGGCGAGAACACGCCATACTTAGGCGCCGGTTTCGCTAAAAGTACACCATGCGTTTCCAAGAAGAAATACTTGAATCCGAATTCTGCAAGGATCGCGTCCAAGCCTTCAAAATAGCCACATTCCGGGAGCCACAGCCCGCGAGGTTTCTTGCCAAAAGCTTCCTCGAATGCTCGGACCGTAATCTTCAACTGCAAACGGATCGCTTCGATATCGTTCTGGTACGCCGGCAAAAACGGATGCGTCCCCACGCACGTGAGCAAGTTGATTTTTCCAATCTGCTCCAGGCGCTTTAAAGCAGGGACAATTTCACAACCGCAATCGCGCTCCCATGTATTGATGAGTGCAATTTGCCTGCGGTAATAAAAATCCACCACTTCCATAAGCTCGGAATCGCCCTGGAAGCGGACTTTTTCGCGTTCAATCAGTTCAAGCTGTTTGTGCAAATGCGCCGAAAAACGGGTAAGCAAAAGCTTATCCGTAAGCATCGCCAGAAGCACCGATGATACGCTAAAATTGAGAGTGCCCGGTACGCCCTTTTCTTCCAGGCGGTTCAGCATCTGGATGATGGGCAAGTACGTCTCCGCCATAGCCTCAAAAAACCAGTTCTCTTCCAAGAACCGGTCAAAAGAGGGTTCACGCACAAAAGGCAAATGTGCGTGAAGCAAAAGATGGACGCGACCAGGCTTCGCCATTATTCCGTGCGCTTCACCACGATCGGGACGATTGTCGTCGGGAAATCGCCATCCTTATCGGTAGCAAAGACAGGGATAATCTTCGTCACGTCCGGGAGGTCTTCTTCAAAGCTGAAGGTGCCGTTCACGGAATCCTTCGGAAGTTCAAGCTTGTTGCTCTTGAGTGCGGCACTGGAAAGTGCGCCCGAGAACATCGAACCCGAAGAACTCGAAAGCGATTCGAGCCAGTTCTTTGCAGACATCGAAGAAAGTCCCGAGCTGCCAAAGCCACCGAGCGTAGCACCGCCGAGGGAAGCACGGACAAAAACGTTGTCCGCATTCACTTCGGAACCTTCGAGCGTGAACGTCTGCATCGGGCCTGCTTCGACGAGCGGTTCGAAATTGCCGGCATCGACAACCCCAAGGGCCGCAGCGCAGTTCTGCGTTGCCTTGTTTTCCACATACCAGCTACGGGCATCTGCCGGAACTTCGATATCATGGAACTTGAGTTTTTTGTTGCGCTTCACGGTCAAGTCGTTCGAGATATCGAACAAGCGAAGCACAAGCTTGCCCTTCCCCTTCTTGGCCGCCTTGATACGTTCTTCAGAAATATCCCAGAAAGCTTGCAACCAGTTCGGATCCTTCTGCATGAGCACAAGGTATTCGGCATCGAAGGATTGCGGCAACGCTTCCGGAGCCGCGGACTTGCTCGCCTTACCGGTTAGTGAGCCTGTCGAGCCATTCGGAATTTCTACTACTTTGACATCGACCTTCTTGGCCTTCGTTGCAGCCTTGACAACTTTCTTTGCAGCAGCAACGGATTTAGCAGTCTTTGCCGAAACCTTGGCGTTCTTCGTTGCAATCTTGGTTTCTACTTTGTCTGCCTTAGCGGTTTTAGTCTTCTTAGCAGGTGCCGCTTTCGCAGCAACCTTTTCTACTGTTGCAGCCGGCTTCTTGGCGACCTTCGCCACGACCTTCTTGACAGAAGAACCTTCCGGTGCATCAGCAGTTTTCTTCACCGCAATTGGCTTTGCTTCAACAGCCTTCTTCGCCGTAACAGTCTTGACAACAGCCTTCTTTGCAGGAACTTTTGGCGAAGCGGTCTTCTTTGCAGAAACCTTCTTAACATCCTCATTCTTTTTAGTAGCCATATCGATCTCCTTCTATTAAATCTTACTGACCACGGGTCTTGCCCCAATTTCCGACACCCACCAAACCTAAACGAATACCGATAAAAGATTCACTCCAGTTGTGGTCATCATCTGTCAGGCGTACCCCACCCTGAATGGAAAGATCCAACATGGTTCCCTTTCTCCCAAGCGGGAAACCGGCACCAAGGGCACCTCCAATTTCAGAAACATCTTCTACATACCAATTTTTATACCAAGCACCGGCTCGATACGTTATACGATCCCAATAGGATTCATAAAAAATATCGCTTCCATCGCGTTGGTAACCGATAGAAATATTAAAATCGTTTTGTGTTTTTGTCACCTGGGACATGTTCCAACTACCAGCTACGTTGTCAATATTGCGATCCCAAGCGCGCCAAGCAATGTCCGCCATCACGTTATGGCGCTTGTTAAAGCGGTAATTGACACCCGTCGCAAGCATTGCAGGAACCTTGATTTCACGAGTTTTGCGAGTCGGTTCAAGCGTATCCAGTTCGCTAAACTGCATGTTGTATTCCAGTTCATTTTTGAGCGTATATGGAGTCGTGAACGAGAAGAAATACGATGCCATGCGACCGCGATACTGAGCCGCAAAGGTGTAATAGGCAACATGGTTCTTGATTTTCCAATCGCCTCGGACACGATCAATCACATTGGCTTCAATCGTCGCCCACGCATCCTCTTTTGAAATTTCACTATTGTCAGCCCCAAGCGTCAAGCTACGATTAAAGCTACCCATCACGAAATGAGCCGAAGCGCCAAGCGAAACCATGCGGAAAAACGGGAGCCTAATCGCATAAGTCGGCACCAGCTCATAAACACTGCTCTGGTACTCGAGTTCAGCATTCCACATTTCTTCTTCATTATCGATATCTTCGCGAATAGAAGCGGAGTAGTGCTGCCACAGCGAAACGCCAAGCGTTCCAAAGTCTCCCATCGGAAAAGACAAGTTCATGGACGGCATCGAAAGACCGCTCCTCGTGTAATGGGAATTTGAACGATCCGCCGTGGAGACATCCAACAAGAAGTTCAAGTTCAGCATCACCTTCGTATCAAAAGCCTGGCGCGCCGGATTCACCACAGAAACGCCTTCGGCATCGCCCGTCTTTGCGTTTCCAGCAAAACCACGACCCGCCATAGCGGCAGAGCCGCCCGCAATCTGCTCTTGACCAAGAGCCTCAAGACCGATCATCGACGCAGAGGAAAAACCAACAGCAAAAAGCAAAGTACTAACAAACTTTTTCATTATTTACCCCCGCGTGCATTATCTTTAATAACGACGGATTCTGATTTATTTCCGTCTTTCCCGACAAGCTTCTCCGGAGCAGTTTTATCACCACGTTTCGAGGCAAGCCACAACTTGAGTGTCGCCGGTTTATTTCTAATAGAGGTAAAATCGTAACGGGCATAGTCCGAGTAAGGGAAATTCACAGGAATGGTATCGGTTTTAATAAGCTTTATTTCTTTCTTATCTTGATCCTTGTAGATTGTATCTTGACGAACAAAATACCTGTAAGAAGAATCCTTCGGCAAAAGAATCGATTGAGCAAGACGCATCGCCATTTTGAATGTGCGTCCATCGCTAGCCTTATTGATAAAGTTTCGCATACCGATAGTCACCTGCAACGAAAGGGAATCTCCTTCATGGAATACCATATTCGGGTGTCCACTTGCATTTATGAGCGGCCTGTTCAGCTTATAGCGTTCTCCACGAAGCACCGAGGCATCGACACTGTCCACATACGAACTAGCAACGACCATCACCGGTAAGCCAAGCTCACTTTCCCCCTTGGAGTCATCCCTGAAGAATGTCAACTCGGCCATCACGACTGCCTGGCGCACATCATTACTATCGCCAACCGTATAAGGGAATTCATCTCCATAGAAATCAGACAACGCCTTCATGATAGGCTTGGACGGGAACTCGACGACAAGAGAATCGTACACGTTGTCGCCACCGTACAGAACTACACAGTCCGAGCATTTTTCTTGAACCGAAATAAGTTCTGCCGAATGGGCGGCAAAGCAAGTGAGGTTGTTCAACGTCCCTTTTTCCACAACATGGAACTGCGGTTGGAATTCTTCATTAGCCGAACCGTAAAAACGATAAAGATTCGAAGCTTCGGGAACAGACAAACGCAACTGCAAACGGCGATAGCCCGGTTTCTTGAGAATATCGTTCACAAGAGCTTTCGGGAGTTCAATCGTCACAAGAGGTTCGTTCAAAACAGTCACACTTACACCATATACAACAGAATCCACCATATCGATCGTTACAGAGAGTGTCGTATCGGCCTTATTCTGCGGTGTCCATGATTCAAGTTCATGGAACCAAATCGAATCCTTGATATCGCGCAAATTTTCGACATCATTTTTGCTCATCTTCTCCGAAATTATCCAACTTGCGTTGATTTTCAAATTTTCCTTGATGGGCAAATAGCCTGACGGCAAATGTTTGTCCCCATAAAAACTCTCCAGGAGGTGCAGATACAAAAACGTAGCAGCCGAATCCTTATTTTGAATTTTTGCCACGAGAGCACTGTCTATGGCAAAGTCAAAAACGACATCGTGCGACAAACCCGACCGGGCGCCAAGCAAACCTATAACTTTTGCATTTACAGGAGCAGTATCCAAGAATGCATCGGCAGATATTGGCGTCAAATCATTAACGGTCACCTCTTGAACGTTATAGTTGTTGGGCAACCCCTGATCGGAAAGCCAATTGGAAAGACCATCATCATCCGTGTCAAACAAGCAGGACGATAAAAAAAACGCCAAAAGCGGGAATAGAATAAGTTTTTTCTTGTTCACTCAGAACTCCGAGTATTTACTTGTAAATAAATTTCGCCCATAATATAGCAAAATCACTGTAGGGAGGTTTGAAGTTGGTAGAACTTAGTTGGCAGAACTTAGTCGGCAGAGCTTAGTTGGTAGAGCTTAGTTGGCCCTTCGGCAAGCTCAGGAATCTTAAAGATTGGTGAGCCTGTCGAACCAAAGCTCTAAATTCTAAGTTCTAAGTTCTAAGCTCTAAATTCTAAGTTCTAAGTTCTAAGCTCTAAATTCTAAGTTCTAAGTTCTAAGTTCTAAGTTCTAAATTGCTATATTTGCCTCGTAAAAATTCAAGAGGATTATCATGTCTCAGTTTAACGCTCATTTTAGAAACATTAACGGCGACGATACCTACCCGCTGACCGATGTCATTTACAGAAGCAAGGTCGATGGAAGCCTTCTCGAAGTGGAACACGACCGCGCAGCGCTTGCCAGCCGCAGCCCCGAAGAATGGAAGAAGCTCTTTGCCGAACGCCGCATGAGCTTTAAGCCCGAAGACATGAGCGGCATCTGGAGCAAGCGCGAAATGGTGCTCCCGGACATGCCGGTCGAAGACATCGTCACCATGCGTGAAGGCTGGAGCCCGCTCTTTGACGCTGCTCCGCTCGCAAAAGACTTAGGCATCGGAAGCCTCAAGGTCAAACTTTGCGGCAACTCCCACACGGGTTCTTTCAAGGACCTCGGCATGACGGTTCTCGTAAGCCAGGTGAATCACATCATCAAGAAGAATATCCACCCGATTGACGCCGTTGCTTGCGCTTCTACAGGCGACACTTCCGCAGCTCTCAGCGCCTACTGCGCAAAGGCTGGTATACCCTCCATCGTGTTCCTCCCGGCCGGCAAGACCAGCACCGCACAGCTCATCCAGCCGATTTCTAACGGCAGCATCGTGCTCGCGCTCGACACCGACTTTGACGGCTGCATGAAGATCGTTCAAGAAGTCACGAAGGACAACCGCATTTATCTCGCAAACTCGATGAACAGCCTCCGCGTCGAAGGCCAGAAGACCATCTCTCCGGAAATCTGCCAGGAACTCGGCTGGACGGTCCCCGACACCGTGATTATCCCGGGCGGTAACCTCGGTAACGTGAGTGCTCTTGCCAAGGGCTTCGAAGACTGCAAGGCAATGGGCCTCATCGACCGCATCCCGCGCATCATCGTCGCTCAGGCCGAAAACGCAAACCCGTTCTTCCAGGCATACGAACGCGGCTTCGACAAGCTCGTGCCGGTTCAGGCCAAGAAGACTCTCGCCTCCGCCATCCAAATCGGGAACCCGGTCAGCTATCCGAAGGCAGTCCGCGCTATCCAGAAGACAAACGGCATGGTCGTAAGCGTCACTGAAGAAGAGCTCGCAAACGCAGCCCACCGCGGCGACCGCATCGGCCTTTACTGCTGCCCACACACCGGCGTTGCCCTCGGCGCTCTCGAAAAGCTCGTTGCAGCAGGCAAGATCGCGAAGGACGAAAACGTTGTCGTCATCAGCACAGCACACGGCCTCAAGTTCACGGAATTCAAGGTCGGCTACCACGAACAAACTCTCGCAGGCATTTCAAGCAAGTACGCAAACCCGGTATTCAAGGCCCCGGCCGAAATCGGCGCTGTCATGGACATCTTGAAGAAAGAGATGGCCGCACGCCGCCGCTAATACGTCATCCAGAGTCGCACCGCGACGATATAGAATTGTTGGCAATTTATTGCCTTACAATTCTTAGGTTCGAAGGAGCAGGATCCAGTTAAGCTTCACCCTCGACATCAGTCGAGGGTATTTTTTGTTGCCAATTTTTTTCGCAAAAAGCATAAAAAAGAGAAAGGGCTCTAGAAGAGCCCTTTCCTAAGAAGGAGAAAATATTGAGCGGTTTCCAGAACCTTGAACCTATCAGGAGGGGAGCAATGATAAAGTCGTTTCAGGATTTACCCTTCAAACCATTCTCAACGCTCTAAATATACCAATTAGTATCCAGTTTGGTTCTTTCCTTTTTCTTATTTCTTCACTCAATAAAATTTACAGTTCCAATTTTACAATCCCCACAGGAAAGTTGGAACAAAGTAACTTTACTCTTCCCTGAAGATAATCTTGCACTTCGGAACGAAACGGAATCCACCTCGGCGGTGACGTTCAATTTCAAAGAACTTCTTTACACCATCGCTTGGATGATCAGGATCATCAGAACCATTGATATGAGCAATGACGCGGTTCAACCGGCTCTCGAAGTTCGGGCGGAGCGGGTCCATGCAAATAGCCGGATCGCGCTTGAATTCGCGATTTTCGTATTCTTCACGGCCGGTCACAGTATATTCGCGCAGCAAGTTGCGAAGAATACGTGCAGGCACGTTGCGCATAAGATGCTTGCTGTTCACAGAAATCGAGTCGTCGCTCTTATAATAGACAATCGTGACCGAATCGTTCATGGCATCGAGAAGTTGTTCGTGAGCCTTTTGAATCGGTGCCCAAGCAGCAAATTCCTGCTTCACGACAGAACTCATGAGCTTGAGGAACGGTTCCGAAGCATTCACGTTCGCCTTGAAATTAAACTCGAGAATGTAAGCCGGAGCGCCGTAATAGCAATCCTTTTCGATGAGCAAAGCGCCTGTCTTCGGGTCGCGGATGTCCACCAAAGAACGGACGCAACCGATGCTCTTTTCCACGTCACTCTTCCATTCGAGGTTATGTTCCTTGATGCAATCGGCAAACGTCGCATGACGCCCAACCAATTCACCCTTGATATAGACACCACCGTCATCCTTCATTTCGGCGGGAACTCTATTTTCCAGGGCTTCGATAAACGATGTCTGTGTGGCGAGGTAGCTAATGTGTTCGTATGCAGGCGTGTTCAAGAGGAGAGGTCCGATATTGATCATGCTGCGGATCCAGCGCATTGGGTTTGCGGCAAGCACTCCCGGGGTCTCGAACTGGAACGTGAAGTCCACCCTACGATTTCCGTTAATGACGTCGTTACGAAGAATACTGGATTTCGTAAGGAAAGGATAACGTTTCGGGATGATTTCGAGGCAGAGTTCACGAGCATCTTCAGCAGAGTAGAACGAAGAAACGAACGGCAAGTAAGAGCGGAGCACGCTACGAGCCGGAACAGCTTCAAATGCAGCGCAACGCTTTACAATGCGATCAATGAATTCATCCGGATTTTCACCGCGTTCATACAACCACGCAACGATATTGTCCATTATGAAACGGTAAGCGCTTTCATCTACGTAAGAATCTTCGAAGTACAAATCATTTAGAAGTTTCACGTTGAATCGCGAATCTCGTTTGACCAAGGTCAAAATGTCCTTGACCGGGTAAGACATAAGCAGTTCAATGTGTGCTAGCTGAAGGAATAGATTTGAAACCATTTCACTCACCTCACTTGTTCATAAAAATTCATTAGCTATATTTATAATATAGCAATCAAATAATAAATAACTACGAATTAGCTACATATAAAAGCGAAAAATGGCTGAAATTCACCTTTTATCCGACGAAATCATCAATAAAATTGCTGCTGGCGAGGTCATTGAACGCCCTGCATCTGCGGTCAAGGAGCTTATCGAGAACGCTATCGACGCCGGAGCAACCCGAATTCAAGTCCAGATCGAACAAGGTGGAAAGAAAAAAATCCAGGTCACAGACAACGGCAAGGGCATGGGTGCTGCCGATTTGAATCTGTGCTATCTCCGCCATACTACATCCAAATTAACAAACGCTGACGATTTGTACCACCTCCAGACAAACGGATTCCGCGGTGAAGCAGTGGCCTCCATCGCCGCAGTTTCAAAGCTCACCATCACAAGCGCTACGCAGGATGGCGAAAGCGGACGCATTGTCGTCAAGGGTGGAGAAGTCATCGAAAAAGAAGATATCCCGGCCAGCCGCGGTACGACATTTCTCGTCGAAGACCTCTTTTACAACACTCCTGTACGCCGCACATTCCTCGGCAGCGAAACATCCGAATGCTCCCGCATTCTAGACATCGTCTTAAAGACCGCCATTTCGCACCCGGAAATCCGCTTTGACTACAAAGTCGGCGACAGAACCGTTTTTACCGGCGTTCCAGGCGAACTCCGCAGCCGCATTGCCGAGGCCATCGGCTCCAAAGTCGCCAAAGGCTTATTGCCTGTTGACTACACCGAAGCGGGAGTTCACGTGAGCGGCTTCATTTCTCCCACCACGGAGACAAACGGCAAGAGAAACCATCAATTTCTCTTCATGAGAAACCGCCCGATCGAAAACAAGATGGTGAGCAAGGCGGTCTCGCAAGCTTATGAGCCATACGGAGCGCAATGCAAGCCCGTTACCGTATTGTTCCTCGACATGCCGGACATGGAGTTCGATATCAACGTGCACCCGGCAAAGCGCGAAGTACGGTTCGCGAACGGGAATTTGGTGTTTCTCGTTGTGACACATGCCATACGCGACACATTTACCAAAGATCTTGAAGCAAACTCCCCCTTCATCGATTTGAGCGATGAATTTATGGGAAACACGACACCATCAATGCAGGCGCAGTCGTTACCAGAACAAGCTTCGCAGTCAGAGATGTCCGAGAAGCCCGTACAATTCAGTGCGGCACCTGGCACGCAAGCTCAACCACAAAACGACTTGCCGTGGGAAACACCTCACAAACCTTATCCGCAATCGTTGTCCCCATTTACAAAAACAGCAAATTCCCTTTCGGACAAAAAATCCAAGTACGATGTGAGCGATGACGTTCAAGACTTGTTTTCCCTGCCCGAATACGGCAAGATTATTTCGCTGGAGCCCGACCACTCTAAACCGGAACCGCCGCGAGAAACGCCTTGGGCTCCGCCATCATTTTTTCAGATTGCAAACACCTACATCGCAGGCGAAGATTCCAACGGTCTCTTGATTATCGATCAGCATGCCGCCCACACACGGGTGCTTTTCGAACAGGCCATGGAATCGCTCCAGAACAACATTGCGCAGGACAGCCAGGAACTTTTGTTCCCGGAACTCATCGAACTTTCCAAACAGGAGAAAGAAATCTTCAGAAACGTTGATGATCAGCTCCGCAAGCTCGGATTTTTCGTGGAACCTTTTGGCGGAGACACGTACCAAATCCGTTCCATACCGAGCGCACTACCGCTCTCGCGTGCCGCAAAAGCTGTTCATGATTTCTTGAACGATGTCGATGAGAACGATACAAAGAACGACATGGTCAAATTCCAGGAAGCGATTGCAAAGTCTTGGGCAAAGACAAATGCGTACCAAGCTGGCGACAAACTCAAGCCCGAGGAAATCACGGCACTCGTGAGCCAACTGATGATTACGCAGGACCCGCTCAAGTCTCCATTCGGGAATCCCACGCTTATGCGTTTAACTCTTGACGAACTGAGCAAGAAATTCAGACACTAATTCGCTCGAAGTCTTGCCGACGTTTAAAAGCTTGCGGAGACGTATAGCGATTTCTTCGGCTGTCCCGAGATCCTGCTGGAACAAAGTTTCTACGATGGAAAGCGCCATACGGTCATTTAATTTATTCCGAATAATAAATTCCGGAGTGACCCCGCAACCCAAAATGGCATTCGGGAGCGAAAGGAATTCGGACTTGACCATCAACCGCCCCATCGCATACGTCAAAAAGTCCGGTACAATACATGCCGCAAACGGAATTCCGGCATACGCCATTTCAAGCGTACTCGTCCCGAACGACGTAAGCGCCACAGAATATCCCGAATAGAAATTCAAACGGTCATGAATTTGCTTTGGAGCCACAACCACTTTCAACCAATCCGGTAAACGACCGTCATAAAGTTTTTCAAGAGCAACCAACAACGGCACTTCCAAATGCTCACGCGACGCAACGACGATTACATCCGGAAGCGGCCCCACATGGCGTTCCGCCCACACATTGCGGTATTTTTCGGCAACAGTAACAAAAGACGGCAAATTGCGGAGCGCACTTTCACGACGGCTACCCGGCAAAAGCAACATATCCGATTTCGCCTCCATGTATTCAGGCTTCCAGCTCGTGACCGGATGCTTGATGCGGATTGTATCGCAGCCCATCTGCCTATAAGCCTTCGTCTCGATACCAAAGAATACCGCCAACCGAATTTTTTCCGCTTGCCTGAATATGCTTGCCCGCTTAGACTTCCACGCCCACACTTGCGGAGGCGCCACATAGAGCATAGGCTTTCCCCACTTTTTAGCAAGGTAAGCAAGCCTCATGTTGAATCCAGGATAATCAATCGCAATGATGGCAAGGCACTTTCTTGATTCCGCAGCATCGCTCAAGACTTGAAAAACATTCTTTAACGAAAAATATTTGGGAACAACATCGCCGACTCCCGAAACCGGGAGTTCATCGTATTCCCATAAAGGCGAAAGCCCCTTCTCCTGCATCAACGGACCACCCAGGCCTATAGCCTTAAAGCCTAGCGAAACAGCGGTCGCCACCATCTCGGCGCCAATCACGTCACCGGAATCCTCTCCTGCACAGAAGAGGATATAAGGAGAATTTTCTTCGTTAACGTTTTGCACGATTCGACACCCAAACCTTCAGAGCCCCCAGGTCGGACCTGAGCCACTGCAACAATTCCTGAGTATATACAACTTTATATTTTTTTAAGACAACAACGTGCTCGTAACCCGATTCTGTCTCCAAATGAAGCACCAATTCGCACCCACGAGTGTATTCATCGGCCAAATTCGCCTTCATTTCGACTTCAAGCTTATCCAAAAATTCGTCCGTGAGCATTCCCGAGTAAAGCGATGCATGGATAAAATTCACCATGTCACAACGCACGCGGTCGAGCTGTATGACTTCTTCTACGATAATCTGGTAACCGTCACGATCGCGCTGCTGTTCGAGAGCCCCCTTCACAAGCACGCGGTCGTCAATCGAGACCGTATCGCGCAGACGTTCCCATACGTCCTTCTTGAAGAACAATTCGACTTCACCATGGAAATCCTGGACGGCGCCAGAACCTATCGTATCGCCGCGCTTTGTCTCGATGGAGCGCATCTTGATGACCACGCCTCCGACAACGATCGTTCCGCCCACATAGTGCGTGATTTCATCTTCCGAAAGCGAGCAGCTCGTAAAGCCCGAGAGTTCCGGTCGGAATTCGTCCAGCGGATGCCCAGAGAGGAACAAGCCAAGAACGCTGCGTTCCTTGTTGAGCATTTCCATCGCCGTCCATTCTTCGGCATCTTCCAAGACTTCGGCCGTATTCTGGATTGCAGCCCCGCCACCCATATCGAATAACGAAACTTGCCCCATCGCCTTATCTTCTTGGCTGCGCATGGCAACTTCCAGTGCTCGATCGACAGTCGCCATCTGCACGGCGCGGCTTCCGGGCAGGTCGTCCAAGGCGCCCGCCATGATAAGGCATTCCAGAACCTTCTTGCTGAGCGGCGGACGTTTTTCCGACTGCGCAGCCTGGTATTCCGTCACGCGCTTGCAAAAATCAAAGATGTCCTTGTAAATGCCACGGCGTTCGCGCTCCGCAACCACGTCTTCGACAACCGCAATACCCACGTTGCGAATACCCGCAAGCCCATAGAGGATTTGGCCCTTCGTATTTGCCGAGAACACGCCCAAAGACGTGTTGATGTTCGGCGACAAGACCTCGATGCCAAGACGCTTGCATTCCAGAATGATGGTCACCGTATCTTCCGTTTTTCCCATCTTCGAAGTCATGGAAGCGGCCATGTATTCCGGACCGTAATGCGTCTTGAGATAAGCAGTCTGGTAAGCGACGTAAGCGTATGCGGCAGCGTGGCTCTTGTTGAATGCATATCCGCAGAATGGAAGCACGGCATCCCAGACCTTCTGGATCATGGCCTTGTCGTAGCCCTTGTCCAAGCACTTCTGGAAGAACTCCGGTTCCAGCTTCGCCATTTTTTCCGGCATTTTCTTAGCCATGATACGGCGGATATTGTCAGCGCCACCCAGCGAGTAACCGCCCAAAATCTGGGCAAGCTTCATCACCTGTTCCTGATAAACGATAACACCGTACGTTTCGCCAAGCACTTGTTCCAAATCAGGATGGTAGCAGTCGATTTCTTCCTTGCCGTTCTTACGGGCAATGAAGTGCGGAATTTGATCAATCGGCCCCGGGCGGTACAGGGCGTTCATAGCGATAAGGTCAAAGATTCTCGTCGGTTTCAGTTCGCGCAGGTACTTCTGCATACCCGGAGATTCGAACTGGAACACCGTCGTCGTAAGCCCCTTGCCCAAAAGTTCGAACGTAGCCTTGTCATCAATCGGAATCTTGTTCATCACAAGTTTGATGTTGCGGTTCTGCTCGACCATGCTCACCGTGTCCTGAATGATGGACAAGTTGATAAGCCCAAGGAAGTCCATCTTCAAAAGCCCGATGTCTTCGGCGTAGTGCTTGTCGTACATCACCACCGGCGTATCTTCGGGAGCTGCTCGATACAAAGGAGCAAGGTTGTAAATCGGGGTCGGCGTAATCACCACGCCACATGCATGCACGCCCGTCTGGCGCGGCAAATCTTCGAGCTTTTTCGCAATTTCCCACAAGTCCTTGTAGCTTTGACGGCTATTGATCATCGCTTGCAATGGTTCAGGACTATACCCATCTTCGAGATCATTACCCTTCTTGTCTTTACCCGTCCAAGCCTGTTTAAGGCTAAAGTTCAGCGTTCGCTGAGGGAAAAGCTTTGTAATCATTTTCGCTTCGGCGGGCGGAAAACCCAACACGCGTGCGACATCAGTAATCACCGCTTTAGACTTGAGCATACCGTAGGTAATAATCTGGCCCACGCACTCCTTGCCATACTTGTCCGTCACGTACTGGATCACGCGACCACGATCCCTATCTGCAAAGTCCGTATCGATATCCGGCATGGACACACGTTCCGGGTTCAAGAAACGTTCAAAAAGAAGGTCGAACGTCAAAGGGTCGATGTCGGTAATACCAATGATATAAGTGACCAAGGAACCAGCAGCAGATCCACGCCCCGGCCCCACGGGAATTCCATGTTCACGAGACCAGTTGATAAAGTCCCACACAATCAACAAGTAGCCAGCGACGTTCATGTTGCGGATACAGTTGAGTTCCTTGTACATGCGCTTGCCCACGTTTGTTTCGTGAGTCGGGAACTTGAAATCCTCGTCGGGGAATCGCCATTTGAGGCGTTGATTGCAAAGATGCGTGATGTAAATATCGGCATCGCCGCCCGGCTTGCACCAGCGATGAACATTTTTCTTCAAAGCCTTCTGGTCATCGTCATCAAAAAATTCCGGCTGCGAGAGACGGTCGATTTCCGCATTGTCCGCATCAGTCAAAGCCTCTTCGGCAAGGCCCTTTTCGGTACAGTAAGCGGCCTTGACCTTCTTTTTGCGGTCCTTGACAACACCCTTGAGCTCACGTTCGCGAACGACCGGATATTCCGCATCGTATTCCGCCTTCATGATCGCCTTGATGCTCTGGTATTCCTCCGAAGCGAGAAACTCGTCAGGAATCTTGAACCTGGGCCAGAACTCGTCACCGATACCCGTTTTCACGGTAAAGTTACAGCGTTCAGCAATCTTGACCGTATTTTCGATGGCGCCCGGGATATGTCCGAACAGTTCCACCATTTCTTTTTCAGAGCGGAAGTAGAATTTTTCCGTCGGGAAACGCTTGTCGTCAAAACTGCTCTGCGTTACCTTTAGCGAAATGCAACGCAAAATCTTATGCGCCTGGGCGTCTTCGGGCTTTATGTAATGGACATCGCCTACCGCGACCACCTCGCGTCCATACTTCTTTGCAAGTTCCACGTTGAATTCGTTCACGCGCTTTTGCTGCGGAATGCCATTATCGCAAACCGAAAGGTACAAATGGTCGTGATCAAAAATCTCGTTCAAGCGGTCCATGTATTCGAGAGCGAGAGAATCCCTCCCCGACGCCACATTCTGCCCGTAACGGCTAAAGAAATCGCCAGCAATAGCAATCACGCCTTCCTTGAACTCGTTAATCGTCTCTAGCGGAACAGACGGGATTTCGGCCCAGCGGTCACCATCTTCGTAGCGGTAACTCACTATGCGCAACAGGTTGTAATAACCTTTTTCGTTTTCGACGAGGAGCGTCAAACGTTCGAAAGTCGTTGGATCTTTTTGGCTTGCACTCGGAGTATCCACGTAAATGTGGCAACCATAGACAGTCTTGACAGGCGGGAGTCCTTGTTCCTTGCGCTTTTTGTTCAAATCCTTCCCGCGCGTCTGAATTTCGAGAATCCCAAACATGGCACCGTGGTCAGTCAAGGCCACTGCAGGCGCATTTTCTGCCGCTGCCGCCGCCAAAATGTCATCAAGTCTGGCCGAAGCCTGCAAAATCGAAAATTCAGAATGTGTCTGTAAATGAACGAACGCCATGATTGCAATTTAGTAAATAGTAGGAAGTAAGCAGTAGACAGTAGGAAGTGGTTAGTGGTTAGACGACAAAACTTGTTTTGGCATGACCGAGACTAGCATTTGGGACAAGAGCAAAGCGATTGTTTAAAGACGAGAGACGAGAGAATTTTATGAAAATGTAGGCAGTTGGAAGTAGGCAGTAGGAAGTAGGACAAACCCCTGTAAGGCGAGTGATGCATGAAAATTTATTTTCGTATATCCGAGCCAAAAGGGTTGCACGAAGTGCAAATGCGTAGGTCGAGCATCGCGGCCACGGTCATCCTCCGCCAGGAGGATCCATACAGTCCTGTATACGCTTGTATATTTTTGGACCGAGACTAGCATTTGGGACAAGAGCAAAGCGATTGTTTAAAGACGAGAGACGAGAGAATTTTATGAAAATGTAGGCAGTTGGAAGTAGGAAGTAGACAGTAGGAAGTAGTTAGTGGTTATAAGAAAACTTGATATAAAATTTTCTGGTAACTAGTAACTCGAAACTCACAACTGCCGCGAAGCGGTTTCTGCAACTAATAACTTAGAACTCTTAACTACATATTCTGCAATGGATATGCCGCAAGAAGTGCACGAACCTTTTCCGTCACATTGCCGAATTCGCGCTCGTACTTTTTGCGAATGGCCCATTCCTTCGGAAACGATACGAAAGCTTCCAACCAAGCCTTCGCAAGAGCCTTACAAATCGCGACTTTCGATAGTTTCTTCCCGTCGCCGGACTGGCCGGGAACTCCACCCTTCGCCATGTTCAAATACCGCACAAAGCCACGGACCGGAAGCATCAAAATACCGCTCACCGGTAGCAGGCGAATAGCAGAACGCAAGCGGTTGCGTTCTGAATAAAATAATTTCAAAGGAGAGTAGCGCACCGTCGTCATCGAGCGTTCATGATACACTCTCGCCTCCGGGCAAAAGACCGTCTTGAACCCAGCTAGGTTATGCCTGAAATACCACTCCGTCTCTTCAAAAAACAAAAAGAAACTCGCATCCATTGCGCCTGCCGCACGAGCCGCCGCCTTGCGGAAACTCATCACGGCGCCATAGCATCCAAAGACATCCTTTTCGCGAATGTCGGCATCGTTTGCATCAAGACCACTGCCTTCATTTTTCGCAAACAAGTCTGCGCCCAAAAGCACTCCGACCGCATTCACAAAGCCGCTTTTTTCCATCACGAGACTCGCGACAGAACCACATTCCGGGTGCCGTTCAAAGCATTTGAGCAAGTTACTCGCCCATGCCGAGTCGAACTCCAGATCCATATTGCAAAGCACCTGTATCTCGGCTTCCATCTGAGAAAGAAGCCCGTTACAGGCGCCCGCATATCCCAAATTCTTCGGACACTGCGTAATTTTACATTCCAGCCCCTGGCTTTTCAGGAGTTCAATAGAATTATCCGTCGAGGCGTTATCAAAGACAAAGACGCGGACAGGTTCTGTCTGCATGAGCAAGCTCTTGACACATTCCACAAGTTCTGAACCGCCATTGTAATTGATTATACCGACATCTATTTTCATAATATTCCAAAAGAAAAAGGGATCTTGCCGCCATAAAGACAAGTCCCTTCAAATATATAAACTATTCCCAGTAGACGAGAAATGCCAGCTTTACTTAGCCTTGTTCAGCACAAGTCGCTAGCATGAGCCTTGAAAAATTACAGACCGTAGTAGCGGATGTAATCGATTTCGCCGTTAAAGAAGCGGTTGTGCTTGGCCTGCATCATGGCATCGTAAGCGATACCGATATTGTAGCCCAGCTGCGAAACATCGCCTTTGGCAGCGGCACTGGCCGTAAGTTTTCCATTCTGGAAGACCTTGACGGAATCGGCAGTACGTTCAACGCGAATATCGGTCCATTCGTTCAAAGCGAGTTTTTCACCCACGAGAACATTCCAATCCGTACCGTCAACATCTTCATCGCGGAAATGAGCCGTAAGAACGCCATCATCGACGCGAATGATCCAGCCATCACCATAGCGTCCAGGAGGTTCCGCCACGATGATATTCTGCATTTCACCAAATGCGACCGGTTTCACGCGGGTTTCAACAGCAAATGTATTGCGTTTGAACACCGGAGAAAGCTTCACCTGCAAGCCAGACTTGCCATCGAGAGTGACGGTCGTATCCGCAATCGTCGGATAACCAACAAGAGTCTTCGTGGAATTGTTCGCCATGGCATCCAGTCCCACAAACGTCGGCTCGTTGAATTCCCATGCGACAAGCGGTTTTTCCACAACATTAACCACTTCGCCAGCCGAGAAGCCTTCAAGCTTGCCAAAACGGACATAATCCATTTCACCGATAAAGTAGCGGTTATGGAACGCTTGCTGCATACCGTCAAAACCAATGCTCCAGTCGTACCTCATCTGGGTCAAGTCACCAGTGTAAGCAGCGGCAACCGTAAGTTCGCCATCCTGGAACAGCTTAACGCTATCGGCACTGCGTTCCAGACGAATTTCGGACCATTCATTCAGAGCCATCTTTTTGCCCGGGAAAATGTGCCAATCATCGAAATCCTTATCCGTATCGCGCAAGTGGACTCTCAAAACACCTTCGTCAATGCGAAGCTGCCAGCCATCCACGCCACGTCCAGGAGGTTCGGCCACAATGATATTCTGCATCGTACCGAACTGAGTCGGTTTTACGCGGGCTTCAACAACAAAATCATTAATATTGATGTCTTCGGCAAGCTTTACAGAGAAACCGGATTTGCCATCAAAGTTTGCAATGCCGTCAACAGCCGTTACAGCGCCTTCGCCAATGACAGCGTCATGCCCGTTGCCGGTAACGTCAAGACCGACGGAAGCCGAGTCATTGAATTCCCAATCGGCAATCCAGCGGCTATCATTTTCAGTCGGATCTATTGGATCGATCGGATTTATGGCATTGGTATCTTCCGGAGTAACGCTACTGCTGGAAGACTCTGCAGGAATCACGTAAATATCAAAGGAATGCTCGATACGGATAACAGCAATACGTCCACCATCATTGCCACGATCACCTTCCGTACGGTCAAAACCGATGGTAAAGTCCCCCTGCACATCCAAATTAACACTGTGCTTGAAAGCACCGGCAATTTCGCCATTCACGATAAGGACACTCAAGGAATCCACATGTTCCAATCGAACATCGTTCCATTCACCCAAACGGAAAAGATTATCGGCCTTGAGGACCTTCCAATCGCCACCTTCGTTTTCGCGCCACTTAAAAACAACTTCGCCATTTTCGACCTGCAACAACCATGCAGTCCCTGCACCCCCGACACCGGCAGATGCAATGGTATATGCATTGGACGAATTAACTGCTACATCGGCCTCAATGGCGAAGTTGCCCCCTTCTTGAAACGCGGAATCCACAGAACCAGACACAGTTTCCTGATTCGCCGCGGTCGTATCCATTTCCCATTGATTCACAACAGAATGAGAATAACGAGCAAGCTTAACCTTCGCCGCTTTATAGCTCGTATTCGAAACTACAGCGCCGTCAGCTACATTGACCGTTCCCTCTAAGTCACTTGCAGCTGACGACGGCGTTGACGTGTCCGAACATCCGGCTAAAACCCCAAACGAAGCCAGAGCCGCGACACAAGCTAAATTTTTCACCTTCATAAAGAACTCCTTTCTTGTATCAAGGAAAATAACTATTTCAATTTACGCATGGACATTTTTTTGAAATTTTGTCATAAAAACATTATCATGGTGTATTGTATATTAACATTGAAAGCTTATATTGTATCATAAGGATACGCTCTGTATTGTCAGAACGCAAGAGGATTATTTTTGGAAAATAACATCCGATTGAGGTTACAAATTCACAGGTAAAAAGCTATTATATACCCGATGAAAAAAGACAAGGCAAACAAAAAACTTCTCGTGAAGCGTTTCATCCAGTTTTTCGTAAGCGTCGGTGGTTTTATCTACATTTTCCATAAAATTCCGTTAAGCGAAGTAATCGAAAATTGGAACATGGGCATGACGCCTTGGATTATCGCCATGCTTATTGCGGCAACTCTCATCATGGCAATCCAGGCCAACCGCTGGAAAGGGCTTTCCGTACAAGGTCCTGAAATTCCGTTCAAGACATACTACGCCTACACAGCCATGGGGTATTTTTTCAACAACCTTCTCCCCACCGGTTTTGGAGGCGATGCCGTCAAATCGCTCGCTTTCGGGAAAAAATTTAACCAGACAAGCCAATCCGTTTCGGCGGTTCTGCTTGCCCGCATTCAAGGGCTGCTCGCGATGTTTCTTTGCTTTTTTGCAGCGCTCCCGTTCGCGTTGGACAAAGCGGACATTCCCTTAGTTTATACAATCGTCATGACAGCCGCGCTATTTGCCTGTATTGTTTTTATTTCGCTCTGCCTTTTTTCGGATAAAATACCTGTTCCACGTTTCATGGCAAGCAGACTTTCGTTCATTGCCAAATTACAAAACAGCCTTTCCATATACAGAAAACACAAAAAGCAGCTATTCCTTTCATCCCTCGATTCGCTATGGCTTCAACTATTGACATTATTTACCGCATACGCCTATTTTAAGGCAGTCGGTGAAACCATCGATATCAGCATTCTAGTCGTATTCACAAGCATCACGATTGTCATATCGATGCTTCCTATCTCCCTGAATGGGATAGGGGTCCGCGAAGGAACACAAGTCGCTTTGTATACAGGGATTCTCGGCATCCCGGCGCCAGTCGTTTTGTCCGCCGGGTTACTCGGTTACATACCTTTGCTTTTTCAAGCTGCGCAAGGAGCAGTTGTACTGATAGCACATAAAAACAACCATTAACCCAACCCCCTAAAAAAACATTTACTTTTACAACCGTATTTTTATATATTTTGTTACAATAAAGGAGTTATTTATGAAAATATCTAATAAGCTTATCGCTCTAGCTTTGGGGACCTGTTCATTCTTGGCAGGATGCAGCGATAGTGAAAATCCGAATTGGGCAAAACCGGCCGACACGCCGACCACTCCAACTTTCTCCGCCTTTACCTGTCAAGAAGTCACAGATGCAACCGTCGCGGCAGAATTGGAAACTGCCAAATCGAACATCAAGGAAATCCTAAACGAACTTGGCGAAAACAACCTCAAGAGCGCCCAGGTAATCAGCGCAAACACAAAGAGTTCGTTCAAGTCCGTCCTGGACAAATATCCGGCAAACTGCGAAGCGCAACTCGGTTACGCCCTGAGCATCATCACCGACTTGATGAATAACACCAAGATCAAGTCATTCATCGATACCGTGAGCAACAAGGTCGACCTTGCCGACATGGATATCGACGATTTCAACCAGCTCCTTGTCGCAGGCGACGGAAAACTCCTCACGAGCATGGCACAAGAAGCCATGGCCCAGGCAATACCGTCCTTGGATTCCGCCATCATCTACATGAAAAACATCGTTGGTGACGACAAGTTCATTTGCCACTACAAGGTCGATAACAGGGACTTCGAACTGGACCGCGGCGAATTCGCACCGGCACTTGCGGCCATGTTCGTCGCAAAGGCTGTACTCACCTTCGGCGCAAGCATCAATATCGATGTTTCAAACAACGGCAAATACGACTGGATGAACGACGCCGATAAGAAAGACGGGGATTCCAAAGTTTTTGCAGACCAGGTTATCGCCCTCATGAACAAGGGCAGTTCCTTCACGACCGTCTATGACAACTGGAAATCCCGCTACAAGGATATCCCGAACTTGTTGGACTCCGCCATCCAGTTCGTAGAAATCGGACTCCAGTACGGCATTGAAGAATCCAAGACCGGAACCCAGACGCAATTGAACGATCCCTACATCGTTGGCGATGGCGAAATGGCAGACGTGAGCGCCCGCGATTTCCAGAAAGCCATCGATTCGTTGGAACACTACCGCAAAACCCTGCACACCGGCGTAGACGTCACGCTCCCGGGAGGCTCCAAGGTCACGGTAAACCTCGCAAAATTCTTCGAAATCACCGACGGCTGGCAGGACTACCTCCCCTACCACAAGTTCAACGACTACTCCGAATGGAACACCCCGGTTGAAGGTTTCTACTGGACACCGCAGCTCCATGACGATACCCATGCCGAGTTCGAAATCAACAGAGCCGTAAGAGCCCAAGCAGAAAAAAACGAAAATTTCGATTATTTCTACGGGCACATCTATTCGGACCGCAGCACCCCCGCAGGCACTGCAGAATACTGCGCAGACGTTGAACTCCACAGAGGTTATATGTACCAATGCTACAGTATCTCGGTAAACAACTGCGTCGTGACATTCGAACCCAACGGCGATGGCTATGTCTACAACGAAGGAAAGAACGTCTTAGAAACGCTTCCGCCCGTCACGCTGAATTCTTCCATTTGCCAGATTCAGAACGGAGTCCAAGTTTTCGCTACGGCCTATGATGATTTTGTAGAAAACGCATTCTACTTTACCGATGCCGCCGGCAACAAAACGATTTCGATCCAGGGATTACTGAACGGCAAAGTTGACGAAGCCAGGCTTTCTAACGCACAGCAAAACAACAAAAGAGTTGATCCCGATGAATACACGCTGGACGACATGAAAAAGCTCATCTACTTCCCGGATATCACGTTCGGCGGAGTATTGCCGGGCATGACCGCAGACAGATTCTGGGAAATCCTCAAGACCGAAATCCGTAACGATGAAGCTTACGACTGGTAGTGAGGACCACAAAAAAAATTCAACTTGCGCTTGGGCTTGCGTTTAACGCAGCCTTCGCCGTAAGCAATACCGGGCTCGCCGATTGTGGCGGGCTTTTTTTGCTACACCTGAGCGACAAGCAGTTTTCAGCAAAGTCCTGCAGTATAAAGGATTCTTTTACTGTAGATAATTTTAATGTTCACGGAGCGTTTCACCATATCGCCATTCAAGGGCGATACACCGAAGGATGGCATATCAAAGGGCTTAACAAGCTCAATATCGCAAATGCCGGTTTTGAGGGACACTTTAAAAACTTCTCGCTGGGAGTGAACGTCAATACACTGCCCTTCGTCTCCTCGACGGTTTCGATGCACCGCAAGGATTCGCTTTTCACGGCAAGCGCAAACATCGCACGCGGATCCATCAATCTCGGAAACATCAGTTGGATTGCCGAACGAGAAAACGACATCATCAACAAAATTTCCGCGGACTGGGAAATGCATGCCCTTTACCGAGCACTTTCAGCAAATTCAAAAATCGACAATCATTATATAGGTTTGTCATTAGCGCATGTCAAGACTTACCCGCGCAACCCAGAAAAGACCTACTACATCAGAGATTCTGCAAGCGTTATCATTTTAGGAGCAAACTACGGGCACCAGTTCAACAAATCCCGCCTAGACGCCGGCTACACATACACCGATGCCGACATGACACTTTACGGAATTTACCACAGCGAAGAAAGCCGCAAGCGGTTCATGTACATGCCGATGGAGATCTCGCTCCACATGCTTTACGCCACATGGAAACTTGATAAACTCCGAACGCACCTCGAATACGCGCACCTGGCAGGGAAGCTACACTCCAACCCCAACCGTTTTTACGAAACGCTTGCACTCAATAGGGCCCTTCCCGCTTCTGTCATCAAGGGAATTTCGTTCGCATTTTTGCAAAAGACTTTCCGCGCCGATGCCGATTTCAACGCATTCGCCATTCTTGGCGGAGCATCTTACCGTTGGCCTCATGGGAGGCGCTACGTCTTCACGCCAATCGCCGGGCTGGATGTTTTCGGGGCAAGCGGAAAAATAAATTTCAACAAGGATATCGAAACAACTATACTGACTACGCACCAACACTCTAACGAAAAAATTTTGCGAAAGATTAATAGCATCGGCAGCCTACTCACTCTCGAATGCGAATTCCGCAAGGAGGGTCCCGTGAGCATAGCCCTGCAATACGGCATTTCGCAACTCATCCCGTTCTATATAGACTACAAAGACTACGATGCCAACGAAAACAAGGACGGTCCAGCCCACAGCAGTTCTCCGGGAAATCCTGGAACCGGAGATTCCGGGACGCAAGAGGTCAAAGACAAAGCGGGTTCCCTGGACGGTCGCATCTCCGATCTCATTTTCCGCAACGGGTTTGCGACCCACCTCGGCATATCTGTTAGATTTTAACGGTGCAAAAAAAGCCCCGCCGAAGCGAGGACTTTCTTAAAGCAAAATTCTCGAAAAACTATTCTTCGGCGAGAGCTTCCTTGTATTCATCAACGGTAGCGATATACTCGTCAATCATATCCTGCTTGGAATCCAAGTGAGCAAGAATCTTTTCGAGATGTTCCTTCGCGAACACAGTCTTGAGCTGGCGGGACGCATGTCCCTTGTAGCCCCATTCCTTCAGAATTTCATCCGTGACCAAGAAAGAATCGTCAAGGGAGACAAAACGCATCGGACCGTAAACCGCCCAATTGTGCTCCATCTGCATACATTCCGGTTCTTCCATTTCCGGGTTTGCCATGTAGCGCTGCACATGACGAGTGCGGACATCCTTGATTTTGTCGATACGCATATAACCCATAATGAGGTACTTGTTGCGCATTTCGGAATCGCTCAGACCTTCGTAACGGGTGCCGAAGAGAATGTAGCGGCTCTTGCTCTTCACAATCGTATTGATAGCCTTCACATTGTAGCAGCTCATCAGACCATAGGTGCTGGTTTCATAGTTCGGTTCGTAAAGAAAACCCTTTTCATTTTCATTCAGCTGGTCACGGACAGGCATTTCGGACTGATGGCTAGTTTCGACATAAAGCAAGCTACCAGCCATGTTGCCACGGTAGTCTTGCCAACCTTCGAGATTGATCTGTGTTTTCGGCATTTTATAAATCCACTCAAATAGTTTAAAGTTCGAAAATTAAAACGAGTACAAGCGGACCGAGTACGGTTCGTCAGTAACAATCATCAAAATACAATTTACTTATTAAAAAGTCAACGACTCCGCCGAAATATCTTCCATTCCAAAGCGAAAAGCGCCCTTTTTGAAGAAATCTGCGGTATCTGTTGTCAAATATTTAACATTTCCGCCTTTCGAAAGCCGCTTTTCCATGTCCACATGCCGCCTGAGGTAATCCAAAGTCTTGTCGGCAACGATGTCACCTTGGAGAACCAGACGGACGTGCGGTGGAAGTGCGGCCCGGATTTCAGCCTCGAGAAGCGGGTAATGCGTACACGCAAGCAGAACCGTATCGATTTCAGGGTCTGCCGCAAGCAACTGATCGATATCCTTTTTCACGAAGAATCGGGCACCTTCGGTCCCCCGTTCGCCATATTCCACGAGAGGCACCCACATCGGACAAGCATGCTGGGTAACCTTCAAGTTCGGGAAAAAGTGGCTGATTTCGATAACGTAGCTGTTCGAAGAAACCGTCCCCGCCGTCGCAAAAATGCCGATATGCCCCGTCTTCGAGAAGTTCCCGATTTCTTCGGCGGTCGGGCGAACAATTCCCAAGACTCGACGGTCCGGGAATTCAATCGGGAGCACCTGCTGCTGGATACTGCGAAGAGCCTTTGCCGATGCAGTGTTGCACGCTAGAATCACAAGCGGGCAGCCACGATGGAAAAGTTCGCGCACGGACTCAAGCGTATAGCGGTAAATCGTCTCGAAACTGCGGGAGCCGTACGGCGCACGGGCGTTATCCCCCAGGTACAGATAATCGTACTGCGGGAGCGTGTGGCGGAGCTTCTGCAGAATGGTCAATCCGCCAAAGCCGGAATCAAAGACGCCGATCATAAGCTTCTTCCATCATGCCGCGGACATGCGGGAGCAGATCATGGCGCGGATCCATAGAATCGCCTCCGTGAGTTTTCTTGAATTCGACCGTATCTACCGGTTCAAGAATTTTTATATGGACCGGATGATGTTTGGAATCCTTGCGATGCTCCCAAAGCAGGTCAGAACCTTTTGTTACTATAGGTAATATAATTGCATTGGCCTCGACGGCAAGTCTAAAGCAGCCACTCTTGAAAGCGACCATGCCATCGCGCTTGCTTCGAGTGCCTTCCGGGAATACGAAGAGTCTCGGCTTCTTACCCGACTGGACAGCCTTCTGGATAATCGCGGCACCACCGCCTTTTTCGCGATCAATAAAAACACAACCGAGTTTGTGCATCCAAAAGTTCAGAATCGGGATACGCTGCAACTGCGTCTTGGCGATAAAGCCAACAGTGCGCTGCAAGGCTAGGAACGCGAGCGGAATATCCAAGTACGAACGATGGTTGCCCATCACGAATACCGGGCGGGTCCAGTCCACCTTCGCCAGCTGAGCCTGGTCTTCAATCGTTAGGTCGACACGCAAGACCTTCATACAATACCGCGAAAACAGTTGAACCTTTTCCTCTAACCAAGGATCCAAGTCTTTGCGGCGGAAAATGTACATAAATGCAATTTTTGCAATATACCTGAGCATAAATGCAAAAATTCTAGCGGCTGCGTATATTCTAAATAAAATAACCGGCATATCAAGCCCTGTTTTTGAAACTTCCTTGGGCAAAAAACGAGACCGTTTGAGTTTCGCAAGACGCCCTTTCCAATACCTACGTTTGCAATATAGCAAAACCAGAAAAGATTCTGCCCGCGTGACCCCGACGTAAAACAATCGACGTTCCTCGTCAAGCTGCTTTTTGCGTTGTTCACGAGAACCCGTGCACAATCCCGGCGTAAGCCCCTCGGACATTCCCGCATAATAGACTACCGCATATTGGAGCCCCTTGGATGCATGAACCGTTTCCACATGGATGCCATCTTCGACAATTTCCCCGCCTTCAAGGTTGAATCCATCTTTCCCTGCGGTACGGGGCTCCTCCGGCACAATCGATTCCGAAACAAATGTTCCTGCAATCGGCAAACGAGCATCACGGAGCGCTTCTTCATAGTATAGACGTTGCCTATTATAGCGCACAAGGATTGCAAAGTTTTTCCATTGGAGGTCATAGCTTTCGCGAAGCAACTTGATGCTCGTGATGATCTTTTGCATTTCTTCGACGGGATCCTCGCTCACCCAAATTTCAGGTTCACGGTTTTCCTTGAAAATCGGCGAGCCTCCCGAACCCTTCATATTGCCCGCCCGCAAAACTTTACGCAAGTGGATTGGCTTGTTTTCGAAAATGCGGTTCGAAAAATGCAAAATATTCGCGACCGAGCGGTAATTCCATTCCAAGCGAATAAGAGAACTTTCCTTGAAGTCGTCACGGAAACGGTTGATGTTCCCGATATCCGCCCCGCGGAATCCGTAAATAGCCTGGTCGTCATCGCCCACGACAAATAACGATTTACGGTCGCCCAGCAACGCCTTGACAAGCCGGTATTGCGACGGGTTAATGTCCTGATATTCATCGACGAGAATTTCTGTCCATTGATTTTGAAAAAATGTTCGTGCGTATTCGTGATTTTCGAGCAAATGAATAGCTTGGTAAATGAGGTCTTCAAAGACTACTTGACCCGATTCCAAAACGCGCTTACGCAAGGGTTCCAGTTTTTTCAAGAGCTTCGCGGGATGCGCATCCGAAAATAGTTCTTCACGCGAAAAGCGGAATTTTCGTCCGCCCACTTTAGCGAGTTCCTGCATAAAGGACTTGTCCGACGATTCCGTCGGCACCGGCATTTTCTTGAAACCGACAAGCTCGTACGCGGGGCAAGAACCCGCTGCACTAGCCATCCCGACCTCAGCGGTCATCCCCATTTCAGTCGATGTTTGCCAATCCTCATCATATTTAACAGGCACTTTCGACTTTAGAATAAACAGCGCAAGCGAATGGAACGTACAGAGCCGCACCCCAGCATTGGGAAACAGTTTTTGCACGCGATCCCGCATTTCGGCAGCAGCCTTTGCCGTAAACGTAAGCGCAAGAATTTTTTCCGGTTGCACACCGCACAAAATCCGATACTGGATTCGTTTGGTCAAAACCGAAGTCTTTCCAGAACCAGCCCCGGCCAAGATTAAAAGTTGTCCGTTCTTTTCGTGATCGTGCAGCACAGCCGCACGCTGGTCGGAATTCAGCCCGACCAAAAGATTTTCTACATCCATGTTTTTTGCGCCTCTTAAGCGCGAGGTTCATATAGCAAAGGATATAGACAACGGATATAAAAAATTATGGATCCCGTTGCATCGGCCTCACGGTCTTGCTCCAGGATGACTATTCGCGGGTTCTACCGGCGCAGGCTTCTGCCCCACCAAAAATGCAACCGCGCCAAACAAGCTCAAAATCAAACTTACAAAATAAGCAAGCAACTGGATTACGACAGATTCAAGCCCAGGCACGCCCGCACGCGCAAAAAGCGACTGAGCCAAGAATTCACGCGGACCAAAACCGCCTATCGAAATCGGAAGCGCACTCACAATAGCGACAAGCGGGATGTAATAGAAATACCACGACATCGAGAGGGTCACGCCAACCGCAATTCCGCAGAAGAAATGCACAAAAATGCGAAGCGACTGAGTGACCGTCGAAAGGCAAATAATGTTCACCCAAAGCTTCTTGGAGCGGAACTTTTGGAAGCGGTCGAACATGCGGAGAAGTCTCGTCTCTATTTTTTCCGGCAAAAACTTCCCTGCCATGCGACAGAAAAATTTGCCAATGCGACGGCTCAAAAGTCCGGCAAACATCACGCAGAAACCCATGAAAATCCAAACGGAAGGCCATATAAATGCACGTTGTTCAGAATCGTATACAAAGAACAAGGCACCGACCGCAAGAGCAAACAACGTAATAAAGAAAAGTCCGAACAGGCGGTCGAACACCGTTGCCGTGAAACCAGCACCGACCGAATCTTGCCCGCCCTGCATACGGATGTCATAGACCTTTTTCACATCACCGCCAACGTTCCCCGGCATAAAGTTATTGAAGAACAACCCGACGTGATAAAGCTTGAGGAGACGGCCGTACTTCATGCGAACGCCCTGTTTTTCAAGCAACAGTTTCCACTGGTAGCAAGCGGTAAAGTTCGAAACCGCAAGGCATAGCAATGCAAGGAAAAGCGGGATAACACTATCGTTTTTAAACAGCCTATACAGGTCGCCCACATCCCATTCCGGGTCATTCACGATGTTACAATAAACAAAATAAGCAGGAACAAGCGTTACCACTAGTTTTAAGCAAAAAACAATTAACGACTTGAACTTCGGATTCAACTTCATTTTCGAACGTTCCCCTCAACAGTACGTTCTAATAAATATAGAGTTTCGCAAGCAGACTTTTCCCAGCTGAACGATTCGGCGTAGCGTTTTGCCGCAAGACCAAGAGTCTTGCGCAATTGATTATCGCCATAAATCTTTTCCATTGCATTTGCGCATGCGGCCGCATCTCCCGACGGAAACAGAATTCCCGTCTCGCCATCACGGACGCTATCGCAGAGTCCCGGCACATCGGATGCAATCGTTGTCTTGCAAAGCTGAGCCGCTTCCATCACGGTAAGGCCCCAGCCCTCCTTATAGCTTGTCTGCAGCAATGCGAGCGATGACGAAAGCAGCTCGTACTTGCGAGCGGCAGAAACATAGCCCGTCAATTCCACTTTGCCGTCTAGTCCATGCGCTTTAATCCACGACGGGAGCTTTTTCAAAAGCGGACCGTCGCCAACGACATACAGCTTGACTTCGGGGTGCAACTTCGAAAATTTTTCAAATGCTTCCAGTGCCGTCCAAATACCCTTGTAACGGTGCACACGCGAAAGCCAGATGAAACAAGGTTCCGCGACATCCGATTCACGAGAGTCCGCAGCGTTTTCACAAGATTCCGCGCCCCTCGTCGCAATGTTCGCACCACCCGGGACATTCGGCTTTTCGGACCCATTGTAAATTACGGTAATGCGGCTTTCATCCACGCCAATTTCCGCAAGTTCCTTCTTGGTACTCGGACTCACCACGATAAACGGCTGCGTGCGATAAAAGAACGGAATAATCCGCTCAAAGAACCAAACTCCAAACGCGACCGGGAAAAACGCCTCTGCAAAAATCGACCCCCGCCACAAGTGATGCATCTGCACCAGGAGCGGCTTGCGGACGAACCAGTGGGCAAAGACCGGTAACTTGTTCAAATCTTCGACAACAACGTCAAAGTTGAATTCGCGGTCCAGCTTTTTCAGATTCAGCGCCACCGTGAATTGGAACATCAAGTCGCCACCCTTGCGGACGACCTGAATTCCATCGACAACCTCACGTTCCTTAGCGCCCGGAAATGTCGTCGTAAACAGAACCACCGTGTGGCCCATTTCTACAATCTTTCCGAAAATGCGATGCAAATGCTTTTCGGCCCCACCGGCAGCCGGATGCATGCGATCCCGATAATTTACGACGAGAATTTTCAAGCGACTACCTAAGGTTTACGGCCAATCACACCTATGCAAAGCTGCGTGTAATGCATCACCGGCACAGACTGGAGAGAATCCAAAATCTTGTCCTTAATCTTCTGGTAAGCCGTTCCGTCCAGCGGATACTTCGGGAGCTCAATACCGAACTTGAAGCAAAGCTCGCGCAGAATGCGGTAGTAAAGGTTCGGGCGCATCCAGTCGCCATAAGCGTAAACGCATTCAAAGCCAGCATCGCGCATGAGTTGCTTGAGTTGCCCCATCGTGAACTGTTTTTCCCAACCGGCAAACCACTTATCGAGCGCAATCAAGATATGCTTGATAACCGTGTACGGGTGAACGGTCTGCGGAACGTCACAAAGACAGCAACCGCCGTGCTTGACAATGCGGAAATTCTCTTGCAAGAGCGGCAGCGAATCCTTGAAATGCTCAGCCAACCCCTGGTGGAACACCAAGTCAAAAGTGTTGTCCGGGAACGGAGACTTGAACGCATCGCCACGCACCAGGTGCAAATTTTTGAGTCCTTCGCTCTCGCGGAGCGAATTGACAATTTTCAAGCTGTTGTCGGCAAAATCCAGCACATAGACATCAGCCCCCAGACGAGCGAGTTCAGCGCTGTCGCGGCCGGTACCTGCGCCGACCTCCAAAACCTTCAAGCCTTCGAGCTTAAAATTCTTCTTAATAGCTTCTATAATAGACGGCGAAGACGGATAGACCTTGTCCATGTCGTTCTTACGCTGCCAAAAACGGTTCCATACGGATTGATCAGGCTCTTTTATTGACATAACGGGGATAATATATGAAAATTTGGTAGTAGGAAGTAGGAAGTAGGAAGTTAGAAGTAGGCAGTAAGCGGTGGTTAGTGGTTGGTGGTTAGTGATTAGTGGTTAGGATTTGTCATGCCAGCAACTTTGTCATGCCCGCCATCCTCGCCCCCGTCATCCTCGAAGCTTGTCATTCTCGACCGGAGGGAGGGAAACCATCATTTCTTGGATTGCACTTGCGTAGGGGAACCATTATTTCTCGTATATTCGTTTGGGAGGGAAACCATACGAAAGTTATTGGCAGAAGGATCCGGTAAAGTTTCAAGTTAGAAGTACGGGAAAAACGTATTGCAAAATGAAACATCATCCTCTTACTCGCCTGTCGGCAGACAGGGAAGAAAATTCTCTATGTTCATAATGAACACATAGACAACGCACCCTTTACATTTCCTTCCTACTTTCGACCATCTACGATGACAATCTTTCAAAGCACAACGATCAGTGTTGTCACTTTTCGAAGAATTTGTTATATTTTTACGACATTTTTCATGAAATCAAACAGTTAAGCCGAGGCCAACATTGATTTAAAACATCAAAAAAGCTCCATTTGAGTCCATTTTGTAAAAAATTTGGAAAATTTTACACAATTGGCACGCAACTTGCTTTAAAAAAGCGATATTATAAGGGCAAGGTTTTAAAATGCATATTGATTCTACCGATACCACTCTCAAAAGATACCTAGAAGATATCCGTCGTACCGCACCCCTCTCCCGCGAAGAAGAACAGATACTTTTCCAAAAAGCTAAAGAAGGCGATAAAATCGCCCGTAAAAAACTCATTTCTGCAAACATGCGTTTCGTGCTCAAGGTCGCCATCCAGTACCGTGGCTGTCCGATTCCGCTGCCGGACTTGGTCAGCGAAGGCGCTATGGGCCTCGTCCGCGCTATCGAATCCTTCGAACATACCCGTGGTCTTAAATTCATCAGCTACGGCGTTTGGTGGATCAAGGCATACATCACTCGTGCAATCAACGAACAGGGCAACCTTATCCGTCTGCCGGCAAACCAGCACCTCCGCGTGCGCAAGGCTTTGCACGAGCAGTCCCGCGGTAAGGAAATCAACGAAGAAATCCGTGAATTGATCCAGATCGGTCAGCGCGGCGTTTCGTTCGACAGCCCGCTCAAGGCAGACTCCAAGGCAACTTACGCCGAAGTCCTCCCGGACAGTGGCGCTTCGAACCCGGAAGCCGATTCCGAAATCCAGAGCGTCGAAGCTTTGGCCCGCGACCTCATGGAACAGCTCCCGGAACGCGAAGCTCGAGTCATCACCGGCATTTTCGGCATCAACCAGGAAGCTCCGCAGACACTGCGCGAAGTGGGCGAATCCATGAACATTTCCCACGAACGTGTGCGTCAGTTGCGCGACCAGGCTCTCCGCCGTATCCGCAAGTACAACAGCAAGGACTTCTTGCAAGAAAAGAAGGACGCATTCCTCGCTGCGATCAATAAGTAGCAAGCCGAGAGTCGCGCGCAAACCGAAGGCTTGCGCATGACCGAGGCGAAGCACTTATGTATGCGAAGCATCAACAAGCAGCAAGCCGAGAGTCGCGCGCAAACCGAAGGCTTGCGCATGACCGAGGCGAAGCGCTTATGTATGCGAAGCATCAACAAGTAGCAAGCCGAGAGTCGCGCGCAAACCGAAGGCTTGCGCATGACCGAGGCGAAGCGCTTATGTATGCGAAGCATCAACAAGCAGCGAGCCGAGAGTCGCGCGCAAACCGAAGGCTTGCGCATAACCGAGGCGAAGCACTTATGTATGCAAAGCATCAACAAGTAGCAAGTCGAGAGTCGCGACCATGTTTACATGGTCATAACCGAGGCGAAGCACTTATGTATGCAAAGCATCAACAAGTAGCAAGTCGAGAGTCGCGACCATGTTTACATGGTCATAACCGAGGCGAAGCGCTTATGTATGCGAAGCATCAACAAGTAGCGAGCCGAGAGTCGCGCGCAAACCGAAGGCTTGCGCATGACCGAGGCGAAGCACTTATGTATGCAAAGCATCAACAAGTAGCAAGTCGAGAGTCGCGCGCAAACCAAAAACAAACTTGCCATGCCCCGCTCCGACGGGGCATCCCCTTTTTAACAACTATTTATAGCCCTCGACTGATTCGAGGGTATTTTTGCAGACGGTTGTTTGCAGAACAACCTGCTACTCGGTCATGTCAACCCAAGCAAGCTTGGTTGCCGCGACGCTCGTGCAAACAATTATTTGTAGAACAACCTGCTACTCGGTCATGTCAACCCAAGCAAGCTTGGTTGCCGCGACGCTCGTGCAAACGGTTGTTTGCAAAATGAACGCTCTGCAAAACGGCCTCTTGTTTTTCTTGAACTTGTTTGTTAGATTATAGTTAACGGTTCTGATGAGC
>CACWPM010000016.1 GCA_902762795.1 Fibrobacter succinogenes
CAGATTTTCCACCGTGTAGTGTGACGTGAGAATCAGGGAAATTCCGCGGTCGATGTAATCCGTAAGCTGCGCGATGATGGCATCGGCGTGCTTGCTCCCCGCCACGATGGAATGAACGTCGTGGCCCATCATGTGGGTGTAGACAATGTTGATTTCCGGAAATTCGATATCGAATGCCTCCTGGGTCGCGACAATGCGCATGTCGATGCCCGCGAGATTCAAAGTCTCGTCTTCGATAAAGTCTGTCGTCGCGTAGATGGAACCGTCGAACGCATCGCCAAAAGCCGCCGTGAAATTCTTAACTAGGGCCGCACCTCCCCCGTTATGGTTGTAATCGTCGGCATGGCGGGTGCTGTACACGGGAGCACCCTTCATGAAAGTCGCGCCCGCGCCATGGTAGGCAATCACCGTGCCCACGAATTCTACCGAAAGGCCCTTGATGTAGGCTTCCAGTTCCCTAATGTTGTCGAAGAAACAGGGGGCTTCGACCATGAACATCTTGCCGCCCTTTCATGCAGCTTGACCGCGCCGAAATCGTAGATTTCCATGACACCCTTACCAAGTTTTACGGTCTTGAAGTTGTTCTTTTCCATTTTGAGTCTCCTTGGGCTATGCCCTTTTTTTAATTTTTTTTGTTGTTCTTTAATTGTTACAACGCGAAATATATCCAATTATCGTTGTAATGTCAATAGAACAACTAGAAATTTAAAGTAAAAATTTGGTTACAAAAAACAAGGGTTAGTTAGAGCTTTCGCTGTTTATTCCACCGAGAATGTCGCCTTCACGTTCCCTTTGCCGAGAATCTGCTGGAGGCGATTCTTGTTCACGTTGTCAATACGAGCAAGGCGCGTGAAATTCCAGGAATTCTTGTCGTAGTAGATGGTGATGGAATTGCCCTGATAGAGGATGATGTCGCCCGCGTCGGTGTCGATTTGCTTGTCGTTACGCGGGAAACTGCGCGGCAGGTCAGCCACCTTCTCGAAACTGCCGTAGTCGTGCATGTCGAGCGTCATGTCGCCCTGTGCGAGAAATTCGGCGAAGGCCTTGGCCGAGGAATTTTCTTCAAGCGTTGCCGTGAAGGTGGTGTCGTTCACACGGATCTTGAGTTTCACGGGAGCCTCCGTTTGGGCAGATGAACTTGTTGGTACTGCGCCGGGCGTTTTACTGGCGGACGATTTCGGCGTCTGAGCTTCGGGTTGCGACGAATGGCTCGCAGCATCGCTGCAGGCGACCAGAAAGAACAACGCTATAAGTACAATGTTTCGCATACACACAATATAAATATTTGTGCGAGTAATTCAAAATACTTATTTACTATGACTCACTATGCCTTTTGCGCATAGTGAACCGATGGCGAGAACAGAAATAAGCGTCAAAACGGCACCCACAACTAGGACGATCGAAACACTTGTGGCAATGTCCCCCATGCCGACCAGCGGAGAAACGATTCCGCCCATCAAGAAGCCCGATGCCCCGATGGCTGCGGCTGCGGTGCCCGCATTTGCGCGTTCGGCGTTCAAAGCCAATGCGTTTGCAGGGGGCTGACTCATGCCGAACATGAACGTAAGTCCCATGAAGGCGACCTGCAGAAGCGGGAGTAAAGCGTGCGTCATGAGGGTGGCAGCAACGGCAATTGCGAAAACGAACATTCCCGTACCCGCGATTTTCAGGGCCTTGAATTCGTTGCCGACTTTACCCGACAACGCGCAACCGATGGCCGTGAAAACGGCATTCAGCGCAAAGCATAGGCTAAAGCCGACAGGCGAAAGGCCGTAGATTTTTTGGTAGATAAAGGGCGAAGACGCGATATACCCGAACAAGATAATCATTGGGAATGTGCATACCAAGAAATACGATACATAAGCGCGGTTCTTGAACACTTTTGCATACAAGCTAAAGCTTGCAAAAACGGATTTTTTGCTGCGGCGTTTTGCCGGGAGCGATTCCTGGAATTTCCCTGACATAAAGAGCAGCAATGCACCATACAGAAGCAACACCGCGAATGTCCCCTTCCAGCTCATGAAATTCAGCAAGAATCCGCCTAGCACCGGGGCTATAATCGGAGCGACTCCGTTCACAGCGCTCACCATGGCAAGGAACTTGGTGAGGACGGAACCACGGTAAGAATCCGCTGAAATGGAACGTGCTATCACGATGCCGCCGGACGCCGCCATGCCCTGCAACAAACGAAACACGTTGAAAGTTACGATGTTCGGCGCGACAATGCAGGCAACAGTCCCGCAAACAAAAAGCAACAGACAAACTAGCAACAACTTTTTGCGGCCGTACTTGTCGCTCAGCGGGCCTACAAAGAGTTGCCCCACCGAAAGTCCGAGCATGCTCATGGTGAGGCTCAGCTGAGCCATCGAGGGGCTTGCCACAAAGTAATCGGCAAGGCTCGGGAGGGCCGGCAAGTAAAGGTCCGTCACGAAGGGGCCAAATGCCGAAAGCAGCCCAAGCAACAGCATAAGGAAAGTGAATTTCTGTTTTCCGCTCATAAATTCCTCTTGGCGAAACCGCACGGAATCGCCATAAAAAAAGCCCGCAAAGCCTTACAACTGGACTTATGCGGGACCGCTACACGTTGATTTCGCAAGCGAATTTAGGAAAAAATTTTTCCGTTGGCAAGTTCTTGACAAAGGCAAAAATTATTTTTATTTATGGGCACGAAATTTCATTGCGTATAATGGTTCAGCGTGAAACTCAGACATCAGGGTTTTGCGCCTTTTTTATTGCGCAGGGCCCGCAACAAAAGAGGTTAAAATGGACTTTTACATGAAACTCCCGCGCGGCAAACGCGAATTCACCCTTTTTCTCGTGACGCTTTCGATTATCTCGATGAACATCATCGCGCCGCTCATCACCTGTTTCGAGATGGGCTTTAGCATGGAAAGCTGGGCGCACGTATTCCCGATTATGCCGATACTCTGGCCGTGCGTCATCGCGACGGTACTTGTCACGTACAAGCCTGCGGCGTTCCTGACTTCAAGGCTTACGCAGAAAGGCGACAGCTTCCACGCGGTGATTACACTCAACATCATGTGCACGGTTTTCCTGATGTCCATCATCTTGACGATTGTAGGTACCTGGGTCGGAAACCGCGAAATTACAATGGAGCCGCTGGTGAATTTCTTTTACAAGTGGCCTCGCAACTTTGCCATTTCGCTCGCAGTAGAAATCTTGATCGCGCAGCCGATTGCACGCCGCGTGATGCTAGGCTTGCACAAGTACCGCGACGCCCGCCGGGAAGTCGCTGTTTCTAACTGAGTCGTAAATAATCTCAAAAAGCAACCAAGGTCACATTTGTGACCTTGGACAGCTGTGTTACGGAGCAAACAGGTCCAGCGCGACATCCTGGACTTGCCGCTTAAGGTAGCTCTCTTGATTACCTGCAACCACCTCGTCCCCCTCTTTCAAGTCACCAAGCAACAAGGGGGAATCTGGATCATGCAACTTGAAATTTTCCCTAGCCTTTTGAGGATTTTTATTCGCATAGCAATATTTGCAACCATTGATGCATGTATCGTAATCGCCTATGGAACGGGCCTCCATGCAGCCGCAACCATTGCGGATACCCCTGTGTTTCAGGTCGCGGAACTCTACACCGTTTGCATCGCCTAGGATTTTCAGAGTCATGCAGCCAGATTTATGGATGCCGAAGCGAGAATAATCCTCCCTCGTACCACAGGTTTGCACCCAAAGCCCGTGTCGCTGCGAAATACTGCCGATGAACTCGGCAATTTCATGCATTTCATCCTGAGTAAAAGGGATGAGTTCTGGCATATTATAGCGGAGTTTATTATAAATTTCGACAAAGCTGAAGGTGCAACGGTCAACGTGCCCGCTGACTTTACCGGCCATGTATTCGAAGGTTTTCCGGTGGGTTTCGACAGTGTAGTTCGGTGTCAGCAGCACGGGATCGTAGCGCCAGCAAATCCGCTCCTTGCCGACAATGCGTTCCAGTTCGTACAAGGTTTCAATGCTTTCGTCAATGGACGGGACTCCCGGTTCGATATTCTTGCCGTAAGCGGTAATCGTATAATGGAAGTATGTCCTGAAGCGTGACGTAATCTTGTGCAGGTACGGCAAGATGGGGCGATAGTTTTTTGAACAGAAGACGACAACATCTACCTTGTCGGGAGTAAGCTCGTAGCGGGTGACTTTATTCGGAAACAGCGGGTTACGCGAAAGCACATAGCCCTCTTCAAAACGCTTCAAGAGCCAAGGTGTAAAATACTGCACCGTATCCGTTCGAGCACCCGTATTCAAAATCACGACCATAAAATACAAAAGAATTCGATTATTTTCAATTATTTTCTTGACAAATATTATGTTAACGAAGTATGTTTAGGACATGAAGTACTACAATTGCGGTTTTTTGTTCCAGCAAATCAAGCAGCTCCAGAGCCGCATTCTGGACCGCAAGCTGTCCGAAATGAACGTGGACGCCTTTAACGGTGCCCAGGGGCGCATCCTCTATGTCCTGTGGAAAAAGGACGGCATCCCCATCAGCGAAATCGCACGCAAAACGGGGCTGTCCATGGCGACCCTCACAGGAATGCTCGACCGCATGGAATCCGCAGATTTGCTGCACCGCTATTCGGACCCCAAGGACCGTCGCAAGCAGGTCATCAAGCTTACCGAAAAAACTTACGGCCTCCAGAAGGACTACGACAAGGTCTGCGCGGGGATGGACGAAATTTTGTACAAGGGACTTGACAAATCCGAAATCGAGACCTTGCAAGGATTACTAGAAAGAATTCTTAACAACCTGGAATCCGCAAGCGACGGAAACTAGGACCAACTAAACCGAGTGTACGCCCAAAACCAAGGAGTCAACATGCTCTCTAACATTGCCGAATGGTCCACTAACACCCTTTCTGCCGCCGGTTCTTCTTGCGGCAGCGCCTGCGGAGCAGCAAAGCCCGCCGAGCCCGAAAAGAAGCCTGCCGCCTGCGGTAGCGCTTGCGGAGCCTCAAAGAAGTAGTCGCGGAATGGCAGGTTACATAACCACCGACGAGCGCAAGGTGACGACCCGTCGGTTTTTCGAAATGAAGCAAAGCGGTGAGAAAATTTCGATGCTCACCTCGTACGATTACACGACGGCAGACATTGTCGATGCCGCCGGAATAGACTCCATCTTGATTGGGGATTCCGCATCGAACGTGATGGTCGGCAACAAGACGACGCTCCCCATGACAGTGGACCAGATGATTTACCACGCCCGTTCCGTGGTGAATGCGGTAAAGCGGGCCCTTGTGGTGTGCGACATGCCTTTTGGCAGTTACCAGACCGGTGCCCGCGATGCCGTGGCGAACGCCGTGCGCATTATGAAGGAAAGCGGTTGCGACGCGCTGAAGATTGAAGGCGGCGTGGAAATCCTGGAGTCGGTAAAACGCATTATTGACGCGGGGATTCCCGTGATGGCGCACCTGGGGCTTACGCCGCAGAGCATCCACAAGTTCGGTTCGTACGCGGTACGCGCGAAGGATGATGCCGAAGCGGAAAAGCTCATGAGCGACGCTCTCGAGATGGACAAGGCGGGCTGTTTCGGAATCACGCTGGAGAAAATTCCCGCAAAACTCGCAAGCGAAGTGACGCGGAACGTGAAGTGCGCGACTATCGGGATTGGTGCGGGCAACGGTTGCGACGGTCAGGTTCTCGTCTACGCCGACATGATGGGACTTTCCAGGCAGAAACTCCCGAAGTTCGTCCGCCATTACGCCGACCTGGGCACCATCATGGCCGATGCCGTGAGCCGTTACGTTGCCGACGTAAAGTCCGGAAACTTCCCGAACGAGCAGGAATCGTACTAGCTCGATGGCCCAGTATTTCGCATTCCAGTGGCACATCACCGATGATTGCAACCAGCGTTGCAAGCACTGCTACATCTTTGCCGAAGGGCTCCCTGACCTTGTAACCATGGACTGGGAAAAAATGATGTTCGTGCTGGAACAGTGCGAAAATTTTTGCAGGCGTTTCGGTCGCCTCCCGTACTTTTACATTACCGGCGGCGACCCGATTCTGCACCCGCGGTTCTGGGATTTGCTTTCGTTGATGAAGTCTCGCGACATTCCGTTTACGCTGATGGGAAACCCATTCCACCTAAACGACGATGTGTGCAAAAAAATGCGCGACCTGGGATGCGACAAGTACCAGATGAGCATCGATGGCCTCGAGAATACGCACGACTGGTTCCGTAAACCGGGCAGTTTCAAAACGACGCTTGAAAAGGTGAATTGCATCAAGGGTGCTGGAATCACGAGCGTCATCATGACGACGGTGAGCGGCACGAACATCGATGAAATCCCGGGAATCGTCGATGCCGTGGTCGCCGCAGGAGTCGATGTTTACGCATTTGCGCGGTATGTCTCTACAAGTTCAGGAAAAGGCAACGAAAAAAGCGACTGGTATATCGCACCGGATCGCTACCGAGATTTTTTGGCTGAAATGGATTCGATTTACAGGCGTTACGAAGCGGAAAGTTCCTGCGTCACTTACTTTAACCGCAAGGACCACCTGTGGACTTTATTCGAATATGAACAGGGTCGTTTCCAGATTCCGTCCGACGCAAGGCCCGGCATGATTTACGGCGGTTGCAACTGCGGAAACTGCCACATCACCATCTTGCCGACGGGCGACGTTTACGCCTGCCGCAGGGTACAGAACAGCCGCGTGTCGAATATTTTCGAAGAGGACCTTTCGGATGTGTGGCTCACGAAAATGGAACGGTACAGGGAATACGATAAATTCAAGAAATGTTCCCGCTGCAAGCTTTTGGCCTATTGCAGGGGCTGTCCCGCCGTGGCCGCAGGTTCAAGCGGCGGAAACTTTTACGCTGCGGATCCGCAGTGCTGGATTGAACCCTAGTACAGCCTGGATATTTTGCCGCTACCTTACCTGGATTCGGACAACTTTTCCGGAAGCAGACTTGACTAGATACACGCCAGGGCGACGCACCAAGGTTTTCGTGCGGTCTTGGAGTTCCTGCATTTCCGCTGTATGGACACTTCCCATGTAATTTCCGTTGATATCGAAAATGCGGTACTTTTCGGCCTCGAGACCTGCGTGGAAAGCACTTCCCGTAAACGAGACTGTTGAATCGGCGTCGGGATTTTGCGGTTTGGACTGAGTCGTATCGCGCCTTTGAAATCCCCAGGCCCTGATGGCCATGGTGGAATCCTGATTGCCCTTGAACACAAGGAACACGGACTCCACAACGCCCTTGAGGTCCGTCACCTCGCAGGATGTCTTTGCAAAAGTAGACTTGTCGCCGGTATTTTTGAGTACGCATGTTCCGGCGAGGTCACCCGTAGCTGAACCCGTACGGATTTCAACTTTGTCTGCATCGGCAGTACTTGCTGCCTCGACCGTGAATCCCGTTGCGCCAGCACCGAAGTCCACTCCCGAGACGCGAATCCATGATTCACGGGTAGAAAGCGGGAGCAACAGGTGCTCGGCCACCTTTCCCAAGCTCCAGTTGGAGCGGCTGCGAATGCCTTTCTGCTTGGAACTCGTGAGAGCCGGATACCAGTCGTAGGGGTCGAAGTTTTCAATCTGTTTTGGCCCGTCCTTGGTAAAAGTCACCTCTTGCATGGTTCCGTCTTCGTTATAGAAGAATTCGTCGATGCTCACGCTTCTGTGGTAAGCGGGGGCGGGGTTCGCCACCCCGTCTTCGGCCGGGATGACTTCCAGGCCGTCGTAGCCATTGGCGATGCGCCGGTCGTGATAAGCAACATACCAGCGCCCCTTGAACTCGGCAATGCCGTGATGATTGTTGTTGTAGGAATTGATGTTCGAGCCCGCTATATTAGGATTTCTCATGAAAATTCCCTTGTATGTGTAAGGGCCCATCGGGTCGGTCGCCATGCCGTACGCGATTCTCAAATCGGAGGTGCTGTAAGACAGATAGTAGTTGTTCTTGTATTTATGGATGTACGAGGCTTCCATGGCCTTCGGACCGCCAATCTTCAGGGCGGTCTTGGAATCTACATCAAAACCTTTCATGTCCTTGTTGAATTTGTAGATGTTAAAGATGTTGTTGTCGCCCTCTGCCGCCGGGCGGTTTTCGTTATTGCCTCCGCCAAAGGTAAAGTATCCTTGACCGTCATCGTCAAAGAAAATGGCCGGATCGAAGCACCACGCAATGCCGTCGCAATCCGCAAGGCCGCCACCCCAATTGTTGATGAGTTTTTTGCCTCCCGTAACGGGGTTTGTCCAAGGGCCCGCCATGCTGTCGGCGCCGATGAGGCCGATTCCGCTTCCACCGCCATCGGGAAAAACGATGTAAAGCCGTCCGTCGTTAGGATTTACGGCAATGCCCGACGCCCAGATATCGCCGATACCGTCCACCTTGCGGGCATCGTAAATGATGCCGAAATCGGTCCAGTTCTTCATATCCTTGGAACGGAAACCATAGAGGGCCTTGATGCTATAGGTCTTTGCGTCGTAAGGTGCAGGGTCATCGGAATCGGTAACGATGTAGAAATAGGTGCCATCGGAAGCAGCGCCCGGGTCCGCCAAATAGTGGTAGCTGGAAATGGGATTGTCGGCAAAACCAAGTACGGCAAGGGTGGCAACCGCACATACGGATTTCACAAGATCGAAACCCTTATAAAAGTTCAAATTCATAAAACACTTCTCGATTAATGTGATTTCTTCGAACAAGTTCTTAACGAATGTTTATCCGCAATGATTTCTGCGTGCTCGCATTCATTACAACCGCTATGTAACTTCCTTGCCCTAGGGGGCTTTCCTTGCCGAATTCCACCAGGGATTCCCCGAAGCCACGGCGTACTCCCGCAAGTTTTCCGTCCGAGGTGTAGAGCCGCACCTCGAATTTTCCGAGATTTTTAACCATGAGGGCGACGGACGCTCGCGACATCGGTACGCGCTGTACCGAAAGTGATGCCCCCGCCGGGAGCGGACCTAGTTTTGTCGTGATTTCAGGAGTCTCTTCCAAAAGTTTGAGATTGGAATCGAACTTGTAAGTCGTACCGCCTGCGGTGACAATGCTTGCCGTATTGCCCCTGTACTCGATATTCAGCAATTCCTCGTTGCCAGCCCTTATGGCAAGGTATGTTAGCGAGCCGTTTTTCCAAGCCATGGAATCCACCGTAAAGCCGCCACGTGCCCGCAGTCCGGTAACATGGCCATCCGTCCACTTCGACGGCAGCGCAGGCAACACCTGGATTTTTCCGTTGTGGCTCTGCAGGAGCATTTCGTTAACGCCGGAGACGGCGCCGAAGTTTCCGTCAATCTGGAACGGAGGATGCGCGTCGAACAGGTTGTTGTAGGTGCGGTCGGGAGTAAGCAGCATACGTATGAGTTCGTAAGAATGGTCGCCATCGTGGAGTCGCGCCCACAAGTTGATTTTCCAGGCGAGGGACCATCCCGTCGCAAGGTCTCCGCGCTGGGTCAAAGTCGTTTTAGCCCCTTCGGCAAATTCCGGTGTCCCGTCTACCGTTATTTGTGAACCGGGGAACAGTCCGTACAAGTGCGATACATGACGGTGCTGGCTGTAGGGGCTGTCCCAGTCTTCCATCCATTCCTGCAATTGTCCGTGCTTGCCCACCTTGTTGGGCGGGAGACGCTTTACCGCGGCCTGCATTCGCGTTTGCAAATCGGAATCGAGCCCAAGTATTTTGGCGGCCTCGGTCGTGTAGTTGAACACGTCGCGGATAATCTGGTTATCCATGGTGGGGCCGTAGCAGACGTTATTGCCACCGTGGGTGTTTTCGGGCGAGGCGCTAGGGGCAGTGACCAAGTACTTGTTGCCGCTTGCCGTCTCTTCTACAAGGCTGTTTAGATAAAATAGCGCAGCCCCCTTCATGGTCGGGTAAACATCCTTGAGGTACTCTTTGTCGGGGTTAAAGAGATAGTGTTCCCACAGGTGCGTCGTTAGCCAGCCGCTACCCGTAGGCCAGAGTCCCCACGCTCCGTCGATGGGCGCGGTGCGGTTCCATAAGTCGGTGTTGTGGTGCTCCACCCATCCTTCGTTTACTCCCCAGTGAATCTTTGCCGTCTTTTCGCCCTGCGGGACCAAAGCCTTCACCTTGTCGATGAGCGGTATTGCGCATTCGGCCAGGTTTGCAGATTCGGCGAGCCAGTAATTCATTTCCGTATTTATGTTGGTTGTATATTTGCTACCCCAGGCAGGACTGGTGTCCTTGTTCCAAATGCCCTGCAGATTGGCGGGTTGCCCACCCTTGCGCGAAGAAGCGATCAGCAGGTAGCGCCCGAACTGGTAGTAAAGTTCCACGAGGTCGGCATCATCTGTAGAATCGAAGTTCTTGACGCGGGCGCTCGTAATGTCTCCTGCACTGGAATGGGCCTCTCCCAAATCAATTTTCACACGGTCAAAAATCGCCCGATAATCTTCCAGATGGCTTGCCAAGAGCTGTGCGTAAGTTTTCCCGGAGGCCTTTTCCATGATTGCAGCCGCAATCGCCCCCGGATTTCCAGATACGTCGTTGTAAGCCTTGAAGTTTGTCGCCGTCGTAAGGACAAGGGTCGCCTCGTTTGCTCCATCCACGGATATTTTCCCGCCAGAAACGGTTACTTTGCCGCCGTCCGCAACTATGACAAGGCGGTTCTGCAGCTTGATGGCGTTCAGGGTGATGTCGTGCACCAGCGTATCGCCGCTGTTGAACAGCGTGTTACTTGCATGGGGCGTTGTCATCGTTGCCTCGAAACAGATTTTCCCCTTTTCGCTGGCGGTCAGGTGCACGACAATCACGTGGTCCGGGTAGCTGGCGAAGTATTCGCGGACATAGTCCACGCCACCGCTCGTATAGGATGTCTTTGCCACGGCGCGGTTCAGGTCCAGTTCGCGGCGGTAACTGGACGCGTCGCCATGCGACGTCGTTATGACCAGGTTTCCCACCGGCTGAAAACTTGCGGTCCCGGACCCCACCATGTTTGTGCCTACGATTGATTCTGCTGTGGCGTAATCGCCCGAAAAAAGGGCCTTTCTCGCCTTGTCGAGATAGTCCGCTGCGCCAGATTTGTTGTTGTCACCGGGGGCTCCGTTCCATACGGTCCCCTCGTTCAGCAAGATTACATCCTTAGCGATACCCCCATATATAAGCCCGCCCATGTAGCCATTGCCAATGGGAAGCGCATCCGTAAACGAATCACCGGCATCTGTGTCGTACCACAGTACTAGCGGATTTTCATTAGCGACGGCCATGACCGCCGCAAAAGCACAAGCTATCGGTGAAAAATTCATGTTTCCAAACCTTTTGTAAAAACAACCTACAATAATATAACTTGAATTAAGTCCAAATAACGTTTCCAGATTTATTGTTTTTTTTCTTATTTATTCAAACATAAATACTTTCTCAAAAAATTTTGTTAAATTTGAAAGACATTAGTAAATTATTGAGATAAATAAGATATATTTTCTACTACAAAATTTAAAAATCCGTTTCCAAAAAGAGTGTAATTATGAAAAGAATTAATAGCATCCAGTTCGTTTTAGTGGCAATTCTGTCCGCATTGACCTGTGCGTCCGCTCAGTGGGGCGGGTTCGACTGGGGTGGGTTTGGCGGCGACCAGAGCTCGTCAACCAAGATGGAGTATTCCGAAAAATACGCCGACATCGATTATGTCGGTGACGGAAAAATTTTCCACAAAATGGACATATACCTGCCCAAGGAGCAAAAGGATTCATACCCCGTCGTCATCCATACGTACGGGAGCGCCTGGAGTTCCAACAATTCAAAGGGATCTGCGGATTTGAATACAATCTGCGCCGCACTGCTTGATGCAGGGTATGCGGTCGTGACCCCGAACCACAGGTCTTCCAGCGACACTATTTTCCCGGCCCAAATACAGGACCTGAAGGCTGTCGTGCGTTTCGTTCGCGGAAATGCCGATAAATACAAGTTCGACACGACATTCATCGTAGCGTCCGGATTTTCGTCCGGCGCGCACTTGTCGGGACTGCTCGCAACGACCTGCGGCGTAAGGGAAGGCAAATCCGGTAGCGCCTCCGCCGACCTGGAAGGAACCCTGGGGAATTACACCTCGTTCAGCAGCTGCGTCAACGCGGCGAGCGTCTGGTCCACTCCCACGAACCTCTACACGATGACGAATCCTTTCGAAGAGACTTTGATTGGCGCCAAGCGCTCCGGAAACGAGGACAAATTTGCGGTGGCGAGCTCCACGAACTACGTCGATAAGGGCGATTCCCCCATTATTCTGTTTCATGGTACATCGGACAATGTGGTTCCCCCGTCGCAAAGCGAGGAGTTGGTGAAACTGTTGGAAAACGCCGGAGTCGAATACGATTATGTCAAGGTCTCAGGCGGCGGCCACGGCGTAAACATGTATTCCGACAAAAACCTGCGTGCTATGGTCTCGTTTTTGAACGGGACGAAGGAACGCGCGGCTTCGTCCGTTGAAGACGTCGCTGACACGGCGAATATCGAGCAGCCGTCCCAAGATTCAACAATTCTTGTCAAATCAGGTGATTTTGCGAAGGCGGGCGAAATCGGTATTCTGTGCTTCGTTTCGAATGAAGCCGTTCACATTTACGGCGTTGCCAGTTTCAGTTACAGGATTTTTTCGATGGATGGCTCTGTGAAATCCGGTAAGGCGTCGAGCTTCGTAGATTTGAGTGGTCTTGCGCCGGGAACGTACCTTGTGGAAATCTCTGCGAAAAATAGGGGTAAGCAAATCCTAAAGTACATATCGAAATGAACGGTGTTTCCATTAAATATGAAATTTTTCTGTTAAATTATTGAATTTCTTTCTTAAATAACTATATTTCTTGCCATGAATACCGTTTCCGAAAATAGAGAAATTGATAAAATAAATATTTTTATGTATTTTGACTACAGGGAGTATCTGAAAGATATCTTGGAATCCCTGCAGAGGAGCGGGCTTTCGCTACGGGCTATCCAAGATGGTATCGGGGTTTCTGGATCAGCTTTTTTTAGCCGTATCCTGGACGGCTCCCGCCCCCTGTCTCCCGCCAATGCGAAACTTGTCGCCAAGGCTTGGGGCATGGATGAATGCGAAACGGAATACTTTTTGAATTTGGTGTCCTTCGGCAATGAACGAGATGTCATACGACGTGAAATTCTGTTGAAAAAAATTATCGCCGCTCGCGGGAAGCTCAAGGAGTTCGCCTTACAAGACTGCTCCCTCAAATTTTTCTCCAAATGGTATTACCCCGTGCTGCGGGACCTGTTGCCGCTTCTGCCGGCAAATGTTTCCGCAGAAAAAATCGGGAGAATGTTTACCCCGGCGCTGCGGGCCCCGCAGGTGGAAAGCGGAATACGCTATCTGCTGGAATCGGGATTTGTCATTTGCGACAAAGACGGCAAATACAGCGTCACAAAAGCTATTGTTTCAACCCCGCCTCGCGTAAGCTCCACAATCCTTCGGAAGTACCACCTGAAAAACCTGGAAATCAACGCCGAGGTTTACGATTTGTTCACAAGCGACGACCGCAGCATTACCAGCGTCACTTGCAGTTTGTCCAAGGAGAGTTTCGAGATGGTACGGGCCGAAATAGCCTCTCTCCGTGAAAAAATCCTCGCTATCGCCCGTGAAGACAAAGCTCCTGATCGGGTGTGTCACGTGGGGTTCCAACTTGTTACTCGCGCCAAGGAGGGAAAATAATGTCTCGTTTGCCTAAAATCCTTTTGGCTGCGCTTTTTCCCACGTTAACGCTTGTAGCCTGCTCCAGTAGCTCTGGCGAAAATGTCGCAAATGGAACCGGGAGCAATGCCGGCGAAACGGAACTTGCTTTCATCACCATCGCAAAGCCAAGCGGCAAGCCGCTGGCCTTCGGTACCGCAAGATTATGGAATATGGACGAAGGCGGCATGAGCGTTGTACAAACCGACACTTTGGACGAAAACGGAATCTTTGAAATTGAGGCGAATGCTGAACAAACGCTCCTTTTAGAGGCGAATCTCGGCGACACCCTTTCGGTTATGCGCTGGCTCCCTCCCCGCAGCGCAAAAAAACAGGTCATTAAAACCGGCGCGACAGCAACGCTGAAGGGCTCCATCGCCAACGAGGGACGTTTTATCCAGGGCGTCAAGGTCAGCGTTCTGGACAAAGTCGCCTATACCGACAGCAAGGGAATCTTCAAGATAGACAACCTTCCCGAAGGGGTCCATTACGCTTTTGTCGAAGGGGATTTCGGCAAGTTCGCCTACCAGATGCAGACCGGCAGCGATGAAGTCCCCGCCACGAACAATATCGACATCGACGACAGCGTGTTCACTGTTATCGAGGATTTCGAGAACTGGAAGAGTCGCAGGACGCTTATCGGAAAGAGCTTCGGTCAAGGATGGTGGTTTATCTGCACCGATTCTCTGCAAGGGGGCGGGAGTCATACCAGCGGCGGAATTCTCGACAAGAATATCCTTGTCGAAGGCGACAGTGCAAAGGACGGCCACAGCCTCCACCTGATTTTCGACATAGACGAAGAAACTGAAGGGCATTACGGTGTAGCAGGCTTTGCCATCGGCGACGATTTCAACGAAAAGGAAATTCCCGCATTCTACGATTTACGGGCGACAAAGGCAATCTCTTTCGATGCCAAGGGCGTTGGCGAACTTTATCTGCAAATTACCAAGCGAGGCGAAAACGGTCAGCGGGAATACCACGAAACGGCTCCGCTTGGCCTCAACGACGAATGGCAACATTTCACTATTACCGCAGAAGATTTCGGAACGGAACTTATCGCGGTGAACACCTTGAACTTCATGGTCAACGAGGACGCAGAAATTTTCCTAGACAATATCAGGCTGGACGGCATTTCGCCTAGTACCTGGCCAAGCCTTGGCATGGAATTTTAAACAAGTTACATAGGAGTTACTCATGAAAAAGACGACTAAGGTCGCTGCAGTTGCTGCAGCGCTATTCATGGCTGTATTTTCTACAAATGCATTCGCCACAATCCAGCCCAAGCGGGTCGGGCCTGTCAGCCAGTACGGTGCACTGCAGGCCGGCAAGAACTCTACAGGTGAAGGCCGCATTTACGGAAGCGTCGACGGTGTCGCCGACGGGAAGGAAGTGCAAGTGAAAGGGATGAGCCTCACCTGGAGCCAGTACTGGCCCTACGGTAGCAGTTTTTACGGCAACACCTTTATCGACACCCTGGTCGGTTCCTGGAACGTGGAACTTATCCGCTCTGCCATGGGCGTTGTTCCGCCTTGGGGACACGGCGGCTACATGACCCGTCCGGAATATTTCGAATCCCAGATGGACACCGTGGTGCAGGCGGCAATCGAAAACGATGTCTATGTGCTCATCGACTGGCATAGCGAAGGCGGCTACTACAACTGTATCCACAACGGAGTCAAGCCCAAGTACCAGTTCAACGACAACAAGACATGCTTTGCCGCAAAGGATGCCGCGGCATTCTTCGGCCGCATGGCAGAACGTTACGGCAAGTATCCTCACGTAATCTTCGAAATCTACAACGAACCGGTCAGTGAATCCTGGGCCGACCTGAGGGCCTACGCCGACACGGTCCTTGCCGAAATCCGCAAGTATTCGAACAACCTCGTAGTTGTAGGAACCCCCGTATGGTCTTCGATGGCTGGCGATGCCGTCAGCGCCCCGCTCGACGACAAGAACATAGCCTACACTTACCATTTCTACGCCGACTTGCACAAGACCGCCAGTCACCTGAAGAGTTCCAACGAAGCGATGGCCGCAGGCCTCAGCGTGTTCGTGACCGAATGGGGCGGCATCGACGAGATTTTCAACAAGCCCGCCTACAAGACGGAGCTGGAAAACTTCCTTGCCTGGACGACCGAAAAGAAGCTTTCCTATGCCAAGTGGGATGTGGAAAAGCCCTTCCTCGAAAACAACGACGTGGACAATTACATCAAGGCTAACATCCTGCCAGCTAAGACCACTTACACGAAGCGCCTGAACTGGGAAACCGAAATCGCAGACAAACTCCCGAACTTGGTAACCTACAGGGCCGGCACCGAAATTGCGGGCGATTGGAGCAGTACCAGCGACATCGACGACTACGGCGATGAACAGGGCGACAAGGGCAATTCCACCTACGACAACAACTCCACTGCCACCTCAATCAAGATGGACAACATGAAGCTCGATACCGTAGGGACCGGCTTTGACTACGCCCCCTATATTCGCGCAGATTACACTTTCAAGACAGGCGTGGATCTTTCCAAGTGCAAGATGGTGAGCTACAAGTACAAAGGTGCAAACCACCAGTTCACCCTCTACTACGAATGGAACGCAAGCATGGAATACTTTGGCGAAGGCGTCTGGGACTACCCGTTTGTCGAAATGCCCTATGCCCCGGAATGGGAAACGGTTCATGTGGACCTGGGCTGGATGGTGAGCAACGCATGGCAAACCGGCATCCCCACCACCCCGGTGCTGGAAGCGGCCACAGCATTCCGTTTCAATGTCACCAACGATATGTTTGACACTTCATTGTGGATTGAAGACCTGAAGTGCATCGAAGAAGTTTCCGGATACACACCGGCGGTTATTCCCAACCCCACAGCCATTGCACCTGCGATTGCAAAAACAAAATTGGACGTTTCTGTGCAGGGCAAGAGTATCTCTGTTACCGGAATTTCGAAGAATAGCCGCTATGCCCTCAACAATATGCTGGGACAGGTCATCGCAAAGGGGTCGGCTAGCAACCAGCTGAACATGGTTGTTCCGAGAGCGGGCCGCTACGTGCTCCGCATCGGTAACGCCACCCATACAATAACTATCAAGTAATTTTTCTCTTTTCGTAAGCCCGCATCGCCTTTATTAGCGCAATGCGGGCATTTTTTATACCATCTTTTTTATACTTATCAAGACTACAATAAAATGCGAGGAGCTATGAAGGCTGTCGTTCTGAGGGGCGTAACGACCGCCGAAGAAATTGCTTTATCTGAAGTAACCATGCCGAAGCCCGTTCCGGGATGGGTGCTGGTGCGTGTTCGCGCCTTTGGCATGAACCATAGCGAACAGGTATTACGCCTTTTCGAAATCGAGAACGACTATATTCAAAAGCCCATTATCCCGGGAATCGAATGCGTTGGCGAAGTCGCAGACCTATTGCCCGAAGATGCCGAGCGTTACCCGCAACTGAAGGTGGGCCAGAAGGTCGCAGCCCTTATGGGCGGTATGGGTCGAAGCTTTAACGGCAGCTATGCCGAATACGCCCTGCTCCCTGCAAATCACGTCTTCGCCGTAGAATCCTCGCTGGACTGGGCGAAGCTTGCCGCCGTCCCCGAAACCTACTTTACGGCCTGGGGGTCGCTATTCGAATGCCTGCAACTGAAGGCCTCTGACACCCTGCTTGTCCGCGGGGCCACCTGTGCCTTGGGATATGCCGCCATACAACTCGCCCGTGCCCTCGGAGCCAAAGTTGTCACCACCACCCACCGCGAATCGAAGCTTCCGCTCCTGGACGAAGCCGACGAGGCTATCCTTGATGACGGGATCCTTTCGGGAAAGGTTCACGGAATCACCAAGGCCCTGGACCTGGTGGGTTGCCGCAACCTGCTGGACACCCTGAGCGCCGTAGAAAAGGGAGCCGTCGTGTGCAACACGGGAATACTGGGCGGAGTTTTTGCAATGAACGGATTCGACCCCATCAAGGATATCCCCAACGGAGTTTACCTGACCGGGTTCTTCTCCAATTTTCCCGAAGCGTCGACCATCCGCGAAATCTTTGATTTTATGGAGAAGAAGAAACTCTCCCCGAAAATCGGGGCGCGCTTTGAATTTAAGGACATACGCGAAGCCTGCATGGCGCTGGACTCCGGAAAGGTAAACGGGAAAATCGTTGTGACGATTTAGGGCATTTTCACCTTGTCTAATTTGCAGAATGACAAAAAGCAACCAAGGTCACATTTGTGACCTTGGACAGCAGCGATAATCGTCGCAGTTTGATGGCTTTCGCTTACTTCAAATTTGTCTTGAAGAATTCTTCCATTTTGTCGTAAGGAATCCTGCCGTTCACATCGTCGTAGAGGTCGGTATGGACTGCACCCGGGATAATCAGGAGTTCCTTGTTGCCGACGGTCAGGCTCCAGTTCTTGCTGGGGTCAAGCTTTGCGGGGACCTTGACCTTCTTGCCGGTCATCTTTTCGAATGCGCCTTCGCTGAAGTAGCGGCTGTGGGCCTTTTCGCCGTGAATCACGAGCACTGCACTTTCGATTTCGTTGGCATAAGCGAGCAGTTTTGTGTTCAAGAGCGACGTGCCAGCCGATTTAATCCAGCCGCTGTTGCTGTTGAGCGAACGCTTGTGGTAGCCACGCGGGGTCTTGTAATAGTCGTAGTAATCCTTCACGAAAAACGGAGCGTCAGTCGGGAGCGGGTCTACCACGCCGCCAGCGAGTTCGTATTTGCCATCCTTGAATTCCTTGGTGCGTTGTGCCATCAAAGCTTTGCGCATTTCGTTACGAGCCTTTGCGTTGTTCGCCTGGTCGAAGTAACCGTTGGCGGTGACGCGGCTCATGTCGTACATGGTCGAAGCGACAGTCGCCTTGACGCGAGTGTCAATTCCGGCAGCGTTGATTGCCATGCCGCCCCACCCACAAATGCCGATGATGCCGATACGTTCCGGGTCAACGTCGTCGCGTGTCGAGAGGAAATCCACGGACGCCATGAAATCTTCGGTATTGATGTCCGGGCTATTCATGTAGCGCGGCTCGCCGCCCGATTCGCCAGTGAACGACGGGTCGAATGCGATAGTCAAGAAACCGCGTTCGGCCATGTGCTGGGCGTAAAGCCCAGAGGACTGTTCCTTGATGGCACCGAACGGGCCCGAGACGGCGATTGCAGGGAACTTTCCGTTCGCCTTGAGGCTCGTATCCTTGGGCACGAACATGTCGGCGGCGAGTTCAATGCCGAAATGATTCTTGAAAGTGACCTTGGAATGTTCCACTTTTTCGCTCAGCGGGAAAACCTTGTCCCATTCGGCGGTGAGGTTAAGCTTGTTCATATCTTTCTCCGGTGCGGGTTGAGCCGCTTCTGTTGCCGGTGCGGCGGTTTTGGCCGCATCATGCGCGGCGTTGTTTTCTTTTTCGGGGCAGCACGCCATCAGGGTACAGGCGGAAACCACGGCGAACGCCGCTTTTAAGAATCTGGATTTCATGAGTTATCTCCTTGGTGTTAAACTTTACTTCCCATCGCGAACACTTTCTTCAAAAGTGTAGTGCGTTCCTTGACATCGCCGGGATTCTCGGCACCGGTGGCACATATGCCGCCCTTGAATTTCACGCCATCAAAGCAGGCAATCCACCCGCTGATGCCGCGCTTCGCGATATTCATCGCCTTCTTGTCGGTATCAGCCGCGGAGGTGAGCAGGTAAATTTCGCGGAACTTGTAATCACTTGAGTAAAGGGAATTCGCGCGATCAAGCATCGTCTTGAGCTGACCGCTCATCTCGTAATAGTAAATCGGCGTCGCGAACACGATGACTTCGGCCATCTTCATTTTCTCAGTGATTGCGTTTGCGTCGTCGTTGATGACGCACTTGCCCTTCTTTTGGCAGGCAAGGCACCCCGTGCAGAAAGCGATCTTCTTGCCACGCAGTGAAACAACTTCCACCTTGTTTCCTGCTTCGGCAGCGCCCTTCGCAAACTCCTGGGCCAAGATTTCGGAATTGCTCCCCTTGCGCAAACTACTCGATAGAACCAGAATATTTTTCATTGTCAGCCTCTTTTTTGATTACACATACAATATACCTAAAAAGGCTTCAAATAACAATTACTTATTTATTATGGTTTGCCATGCCTTTTAGGCATAAAAAGAAGTAATACGAAAATCATCAAACCAAGCAAGACGGATCATCTCTTTTATGTCCACATATCAAGCAGCAGCCATATCGTGAGCGACGGAGAAATTGAGGCAAGCGGCAAGGTAAAAGGCGCCGATTTTGCCACCGCAACGCTCACTTTCAGCAAACATATGCACCCGACTGCGGCTCAAGGCGTCCCGTCCGGGCCTCAACCTCTTGCGCCATAAAAGCAAATGATATATATTCTTTATATGAAAAAAGAAAACAAATTCAGTAAAGAATACATTTGCCGTCATGTATGGAATATTTTAATCAATCTGGCCAAAAACCACAAAACAGCATTTTACGAAAATGTTCGTGACAACATTTTTGAAAATTTTGGCATCAGATACTCTAATCAATACATAGGCTCATTATTATCTCCAATTCAGGACCATTGTCTTGAAAACGACAAACCCCCATTGACTGCTTTAATTATAAATAAGCAAAAAAAATTGCCTGGAATAGGTTTTATTGCAGCAGATGTTTCAATAAGGCAACAATTTGAACAACTAAAACAAAGAATTTTCAACTACAACTGGGATTTAGAGGACAGTCCATTTCAAGGTTATGACACAACCAATGCATCTGTCGATTCTTACGCAAAACAAATAGTCAATCATCCAGATACATCAAAAGAAGTATGGAGAAAGGTTAAAGACCGAGGACAATGTCAGAGAATCTTTAGAGAGGGGCTTCTACTCGCCTATGAATATAAATGTGCGATATGCGGATTTTCTTTTGACGATTCGCTCCAGGCAGCGCACATCAAGGCTTATGCAAATGCAGAACCTTCTGAGAAAATCAGTATTAAGAACGGTTTACTTCTCTGTCCCAATCATCATGCGTTGTATGACAAACATAGGTTTTGGATAACAAGAGAATATACTGTTGATTACGACCCTGATGTAGAACTTATCGGAATTGGCGATAACGACTGTTTAAAGAAATTTAAAGGAAAGAAAATCACTCTCCCCAAAAACAAAGAACTTTGGCCGGATAAAGAATTGCTTAAACAGCATTAAATTTAAGGTTCATCCATGAAAATACACTATTTCCAAAGATACCACGCAAAAGAAAATGTTGCTACCGCGAACACAATGCTTTTGCTTTCTAGATTTTATTCGTACTCCGCCGACAAATTCTTTTTATTCCTAAAATCAGAATTTTTTGACAACGAATTTGAACCCGAGATATATTTTAATCTTCAAGAAAGAAGTGCAAAAAGTATTCCTGATGCAACGATTACTCAAGAGAGCTTCAAAATTGTTGTAGAAACAAAAACATATGATTGGTTCTCCGAAGGGCAACTCACAAACCATTTAGAGGCTTTTTCGGACGAAAGATTTAAGTTGCTTCTTACACTAGCCCCGACACTAATGGAGAATGAAAAGAAAGAACATTTTGATGCTACATTAGCGGATTACAACAAATCGAAGAACACGCACATCATTCACAAGAATACAACTTTTGAACAGCTTGCAGAGGCTATAGGCGACTATATTGATGATAAAGACTATGAGATGCAAAGTGTTTTAGACGATTACATTGATTACTGCCTGCACGATGGCTTGATTGCGATAAGCGATTCATGGAAATACCTAAGGATGCAACTTGCAGGAACCACATTTAACTTCAATACAGCAAACAACGTTTATTACGACAACGCAGACCGTGGTTTTAGAGCACATGATTACCTTGGGTTGTATAAAAACAAAAGTATTAGAGCCATTGGAAAAATTTGTGCACGAATCCTTGCAATCGAAGATGGCTCTGGGAACATACAATATGAAGCTGAATTTGGAGATGTTACCGCAGAACGTCAAGCACTAATTCAAGCGTCCATACTAGATGGAGATTCTCACGGCTACAATTTACACACAATTAAACATCGTTATTTCTTTGTAGAGCAATTCATTGAAACAGACTTCAAGAAAATAACAAAACGTCCACCAATGGGGTCTCGAATCTTCGACCTGTCTCAAATTCTCTCACTAGAAAAAATGCCACCAACAGAGAAAATCGCCGAATTTCTCAAAGACAAAAGTTGGACTTAATATAAATTGGCGTCGCTTAACAGTGGCGCCTTTTTCGTATCTACTTTACGGGCTGATGAATGAAATGGCCCTTAACAATTCCCACGACATCTTCCTATATGGCGACCATATTTGCCGAATCAGCAATTTGGCAAGGAAGACCAGGCTGGTGGGAAGAGGAGGGGGATGTTAGGGGGTGTCCCCCTAGGCGAGAGGGTGCGCGGAAGACCCGGCCCTTCGGCAGGCTCAGGGACCTTGGTCGGGGCTAGAGCCAGGGGGATCCTTCCCCCTCCCCCAAAAATTTGCGGACGATAATTTCGTCCACAAAAAAGAACAGACCTCTTGACAATCGTATTCAAGTAATTTATATTATAGTGAACAAACGTTCAAATGAACAAAAAGTAACTAACAATCCGTCTTTTCTAGCTTGTAGACGGAAGGAGCGAACAATGAAGAAAATGATAGTCGACGATATGGCAGTGGCTTTCACAAAAAGAAATCAAGACGACTATATCAGCCTTACTGATATGGCTAAATGCAAAAACGCCGAAGCGACAGGTTTGGTCATTTCCCATTGGCTGAGTACCCGATATGCCATAGAATTTCTAGGAATTTGGGAAACTATCAACAATCCCGATTTTAATGTTACGGAATTCAGTAACATTAGAATTGACTCGGGAAGCAACGGCTATGTTCTTTCCTCAAAGCAATGGATTGAAAGGACGGACGCTATCAAACAGAACCTAATTTCCGCAGTACTCACCAAACAACAGATGAGTATCGTCTATGCGAATGAGGCCGATGTCTTGAATATGGCCCTGTTCGGGTTTACGGCCAAGGACTGGCGGGATACGCACCCAGATTTGCAAGGCAATGTTCGAGATTACGCTTCGGTAAACCAGTTGATTTGTCTATCCAACATGGAATCTCTGAATTCCGTTCTGATTAACGACGGCGTTCCTCAGTCGGAACGCCTGCAAAAGCTGAACCAGATCGCCATTTCACAGATGACAGTTCTGGAATCCGTTGGGGAACATAAACTGCTCAAATAGTTGAACAGACCGGGGCACACCCCCTTCATTCAGAAAGAGCTTTGGCATACCCACCGGCCTTCCATGCCTTACAGGCATAATAACTATATTCTCCCATATGGAACTACGGACTCTTAAATACTTTTTGGCGGTGGCGGAGCAGGAAAGTTTTTCGCAGGCGGCGAACAACGTGCTCTTTGTGACGCAGCCGACGCTTTCGCGCCAAATGCAGGAACTCGAAGAAGAAATCGGGGCGCAGCTCTTTGTGCGCAGCAACAAGAAGACGATGCTGACCGAAGAGGGTTTGCGTTTCAAGAAGCGTGCGCAAGAAATCATGGAGCTCGTGAAGCACACCCAGAAGGAATTTGCCGAATCAAGCAAGGAAGAAATCTCGGGCGACGTGTATATCGGCGGCGGTGAGACGAAGGCGTTCAGTATTATCGCGGCGGCCTGCAAGCGCATGCAAAAGGAGCATCCTAAAATTTGTATGCACATCACCAGCGGCAACGCCCAGGACGTGACCGAGAAACTGGACCAGGGGCTCTTGGACTTCGGACTTTTGGTGGAGCCGGTTGACAAGTCGAAATACGAATTCGTGGAACTCCCTGCAAGGGATACGTGGGGTCTGCTTGTACGCAAGGATCATCCACTCGCGAAAAAGTGCTTTGCGACCGTTCGCGACTTGGAAAATATCCCGTTACTCACATCGAGACAGGTTATGATGTCGCGAGAATTTTCAGGACAACTCGGGCGCGATCTGAATTCGTTCAACATCATCGCGACCTACAACCTGATTTATAATGCGTCCGTCTTTGTGGAGCAGGGGCTGGGTGCAGCCATCTCGTTAGAAGGCCTCCTAAATACGGGTGGCAAGAGCAAACTCGCCTTCGTGCCGTTCACGCCCTTGCGCACTAGCGGTCTTGTGGTCGTCTGGAAAAAGAATCCCGTATTCAGCAAGCCCGCCGCGCAGTTCCTCAAGGCTTTGAAAGCGGAACTCGAGAAATAATAATTTATAGATTATTCTTCATGCAATCAATTTACAATCTCGGCAACCGCATCGTCAATAACTTCCTTGTTCAAACCGACAAAGGCTATATTCTCATTGACACAGGCTACGAGAATGGCTTTGCCCGTTTCCAGCGTAAACTTCAAAAACCCAAAATTCAGCCAAGCGAAATCAAGTTCATCTTTTTAACGCATGCCCACGACGACCACGCCGGATTTTTGAATAAAGTTCTTGAAATAACGAATGCAAAAGTGATTTTGCACCCCAAGGCAATTGAAAGGCTGAAGCGCGGTCAGAATTCGTTCGAAGGCGGATGTTCCAACAGACTCGCCTATCTTTTTTGCCTGTTGCTTACACTATTCGGAAAGGGCGAACACAAGTTTCCACCCATCAAAGATGAATATTTAAACCGCTTGATTTCCATTGATTCGCATGAGTTCCGCGATTTAAATTTGCCTATTCAAATCATCGAGACTCCCGGCCACACGGCAGATCACATTTCTCTCTTTAAGGACAACATTCTTTTTTGCGGAGATGCCGCCATGAACGGATTTCCGAGCATAAAGCGCAACATCATCTGGATTGAAAATTTGCGAGATTACAAGACTTCGTGGAAAAAAATAATAGCGCTCAATCCAGGCAAAATCTACCCATCGCACGGCAAGCCTTTCGACGTTTCCGATATGAAGAAATACCTGAAGTTCATCGACGAGATAAGACTTATAAAATTGTCTAAAGATTCAACACCGTGATATTTTTATATATTCATCCAATAAAAATTGGTGAAAAATCATGCTCAAAATCGAACCCTACAGCGAAAAGTATATCAACGGCGCCATTGCAATCTGGAACGACATCGTTGAAGACGGACTTGCATTCCCGCAGATGGAAACGCTTAACGCGCAGACGGGCGACGCCTTTTTCAAGTCGCAGTCGTTTACGGGTATCGCCATCGACGCAGACTCTGGCGAAGTGGTTGGGCTGTACATCCTTCACCCGAATAACGTTGGGCGCTGCGGGCACATTTCAAACGCGAGCTACGCCGTCAAAAAGAACAAGCGCGGTCAGCACATTGGCGAATTTCTCGTGAAGGATTGCCTTGCTAAAGCAAAGGAAATAGGTTTCAGGATTTTGCAGTTCAATGCTGTTGTCGCAACAAATACATCGGCATTAAAGCTCTACAAGAAACTTGGCTTTACGCAGCTCGGCGTGATTCCCAAAGGCTTCTTGCTTAAAGACGGGAACTACGAGGACATCGTCCCGCACTATATCGAATTGTAGTGATTACAATGCGCAGTCCAACGCCATCATGAGCGTGAAACCGACGGCGAAGAGAATTGTGCCAGCGTCAAAGTGGTCGCCTTCGCTCACTTCGGGGAGCATTTCTTCAACGACAACGTAAATCATCGCGCCTGCGGCAAACGAGAGCAGGTAAGGCATGAACGGCGAAAGAATTTCGGCAGCGATTAAGGTAATCAATGCACCGACGGGTTCAACGGCTCCGGATAACGCACCAAGGGCGAATGCTTTTTTGCGAGACGCACCTTCGGCTTTTAGCGGGAGCGAAACGACTGCACCTTCGGGGAAGTTCTGGATGGCGATACCGATGGAAAGCGCGAATGCTGCCGAGAGCGTAATGGCAACATTTCCGGAAAGCCAGCCTGCGAAAACGATGCCGACGGCCATGCCTTCGGGCAAGTTGTGGAGCGTCACGGCAAGCGTGAGCATCGTGGTGCGTTTGAGTTTTGCTCTCGGGCCTTCGGGCGTTTTGCTGCCCAAGTGCAAATGCGGTGTGATTTTATCCAAAATGAACAGGAATAAAATGCCTGCCCAAAATCCAACAGCGGCGGGTGCAAATGCTAATTTGCCCAAATGCTCGCTAGCGTTTATCGCCGGGAGGAGCAAGCTCCAGACGGATGCTGCTACCATGACTCCTGCCGCAAACGCCAAAAGACCGCGTTTTAGATTCTGCTTCATCTGCCCGCGTATAAAAAATACGCAAGCAGCGCCGAGAACAGTCCCTAAAAACGGGATGGCGAGACCTTGGACGATTTGGAGTGTTTGCAAGTTCATGTGTTGAAAGATAGTATTAAAACGATACAATTGTTTGATATTGTTCGTTTGGCGTCGGAATGGATTGGTTACAAAATTTTTAAAACTTGCTGGAGTTTTGAAGGTCTAATTGGAGTAGCGTAAACGGCTGCATTTTTGTATCGTAGATGCATGAATAAAATAAAGTCTTTCGTTGTCGCGGCTTCTGCCGTATTGCTTTTTACAACTTCTGCAAATGCATGCCTTGCCGCTTGCAAGGAAAAGAAACGCGACGAGGCGTATAGCAAGCCGCTCTCGGCCGCCACATTGCAGAGCGTCATTGAAAAATCCATGCCGAAAAAGGCTGTAGATCAGGAATTGGGCGAGCCATTCCAAGTTTATCCAATCGAAGTAAAACCATATGACAAAGTTTTCCATTCGACATTGATTGAATATCCGTTTGGAAATTCTCCGCGAGCGGTGACGCACGAACCGAATCCGCGTGGAATTATTTTATACGTGCATGGCTACAATGATTACTATTTCCAAAAAGAACTTGCTGAAAAATCCGATTCGGCGGGTTTTGCTTTCTTCGCTATTGACTTGCATAACAGTGGCCGCTCGTACAGAGAAGGAGACGCGCGCGCCGATATGCGGAGCGTCAAGGAACATTACGCCGAGTTGGATGCAGCTGTCGCGCTCAGCAAGAAAATTAGCGCTGATAATTCGGGATCGTCGAAACCGTTGCCGTTTGTCATTCTCGGTCATTCGCAGGGCGGGCTGATTACGTCGAATTACCTGAACGAACGCAACAGCGAAGATTTTGCAGCGCTTGTGTTGAATAGCCCGTTCCTAGATTTTAAGGAAGACTGGTTTGTACGCAATGTGGTGTATCCTATTGTTTCGGATATTTCGCTTGTTTTGCCTGACGCTATCGCACCTACGCAGGAAGCTCCTAAATACAATATTTCTTTGTTGAAAAGCGAAAAGGGTGAATGGGAATTCAATCGCGAATGGAAAAGCGATGGATGGCCAGTCCAATACTTCGGCTATTTCCGTGCGATTTCAAGAGGCATAAAGTGGATCCATTCTGGGTTGCAGATAAAAGCGCCTGCCCTTGTGATGCATAGCGGATGCACTGTAAAAGATGTCAAGTGGACTGATGATTACATGCGCTGCGATTGCATGCTCGATGTGAATCTCATTGAAAAATGGGCTCCCAAGTTGGGCAATGACGTCACGACCGTAACGGTTACGGACGGGATGCATGACTTGTTCCTTTCGCGCAAGGATGTTCGCGATAACGCTTACCACACAATGTTTGAATTTATCGGAAATGCCGTTGCGCGGAAAGCCGTTGTCGTTGCTCGGAAGTTTTAATAATTAAATTTTGTTTTAATCGGTTAGCGCACTTTCCTTGTCATGAGGGGAGTGCGTTTTTTAGGAGATAATTATGAGTATAAATATTTGGAATATTTTTGCACCGGTTTATGAATTCGCGATGCGTTCGCAGAAGAACATTTATGATTATATGTATGGGCGGATTGGCGAGGTGGCGCGGGGCAAGGACGTGCTTGAGCTGGCGACTGGCCCGGGGATGATTGCGCGGCATATTGCGCCGCACGCGAATCATGTAGTTGCGACTGATTTTGCGCCGAAAATGATCGAGACGGCTCGCAAGGCGAAGAATCCGGAGAACGTGCGTTTTGAAGTGGCCGATGCAACGTCATTGAGGTTTATGGACAAATCCTTTGATGTGGTCGTAATCGCGAATGCGCTCCACATCATCCCGAATCCAGAAAAGGCGCTTGCTGAAATCCGTCGCGTTTTGAAAGATGACGGCGTGCTGATTGCACCGAACTTTATATTCCCTGTTGACGGCAAAAGAAACTTGTGGCAAAAGTTTTTGAGTCTTGTCGGTGTCCGTTTTGCGCACGAATGGACAGAAGAGGAATTTAAGTCGTTTTTGAAAACGAACGGTTGGACGATTGAGATGAGCATCGTTCTCAAGGGCCGAATTGATTTGGCGTACGTGGAATGTAAGAAATGAAGATTATTTCGCTTCTTCAGTTTCCTCAAGTTCTTTCTTCAGCTTGAGTACTTCCCTTTCGGAAAGCTTGGTAATTCTAGAAATTTTTTCTACAGAATCACCTTCGGCGAGCATGTTGCGAGCCATTTCTCGTTCGCGGTCTTGAACGCTCGAAGCCACCTTCGCGTTGATTTCGTCCGCGAATTCTTCGAAAATGCCATCTACCATGGCGTTATGATCATATTCCTTGTGGTACACTTTCTGGTACGCCTCGAATTCTTCTTTTGTCAAATTAGACATTTTGGAACTCTCCGTCAACTGCTCAAATTTGTGTTCGGAAAGCTCGGCTGGGAGTTCCTTGAGCCTGTTTAAGTAACGGAAGATGAAAAGCCATTTATTCATACTGGAGGAGCCTGGTTCAATGAACATTGGTACTTTTGAAAGTTCTACTGTGGTAAAATTGTATGCGTCCACAAACTGCTCCCCTGAATCCAAGTCAATGACTGCGGCGCGATGAACGATACGCTCATCGTTGAATACAGAATGACGGGTAAAGGCTACGACGAAAGTTGGTTTCACATCAAAATTCCAGCCGATTCCTGGTTCAGCTTGGTTTGCCACCATTTCGCTAGCATAAAAGGCTAGTCGCTTGCGGAAATTCTTCAGCAGACGGATTTGAACTTCAATCTCAATTAGTTCGCCCGCGTCATCTTCGCAGTGGAGGTCGAAAATTGCGGTACGGGATTCCTTGCTCCCGCTCAAGTTGTGTGCCACGTTGCGCGTTTTGACATTTGTGATAGGTCGCTTGAGTTGCGGCCTTAGCAAATCATTTAATAGATTGATTAGGTTCTGACAGCTGATAGGTTTGTCAGGGTCGAATGCTTTCTTGAATGCCAAATCCACCAGCAAATTTGCATATGGACTTTTTTCGCCCGGTTTTACAAAGCAATCCTTCAATGGTTTGCGTTTAGTCATATAACCTCCATTCGCCTACATGCATAAAAAGGCGAAAAAAAATCAAACTACTCACTTGAGCACTAAAAATGTAAATCATCGAAAGACGAATGTCAAGAGGTTTTGATAAATTTGGGGATGAAATTTATTTAAACCAATGGTACTACTTGGATAAAGTCTATGTGAATGTCGTTGTTTTCTCAAGTTGAGTCTTTAACTTGAGAATGGTGCTTTCAGGGAACTTTGTAACACGCGAAATCATTTCGACGGGGAGTCCTTTGGCAAGCATTGCTTTGGCGACTTCGTTTCGTTCGTCGTCCTTTCCTTGCAGATAAGCCCCTTGTTTTTCGTAAAGAAGATCTGTCATTACTTATACTCCGTAAAAAATATCAATAGGGTCAACGAAGTCTTGGCTCATGGAAAAATGATCCCCTTTCCAAGTTATCGTTTTCTAAGATTGCGTTGGACATAAAATCCTCCTCGTTGCAATCTTGATATACATTATTTCCTGCTAAAGCACAAGTCAGGGTAGTTTTGGATATTAAAGCAATTTTAATTAGAGTGATTATTTTCGCAATATTGTATATTTCCCATTGACATAGCTCTGCACTTCGCGGTGCAGGGCGCGAGTTTAACGTAGAGTTAGCTCTTATTCTCGAAATCGAAAATCTGGTAAATTTTCAAAATTCAGCGAGAATAAGGCGAACACTCACGTCCAGCAATGGGCGTGGGTCGTTTGTGCTTATTGCTGAATAGGTTTACCAGAGCCTCGATTTCGGTAAGTGCATTCGACGCCACGCTTTTTTTATTTGAAGTTGTGACGCGAACAGCACTAAATAAGGGCATGTACCCTTAGCCGTGAGGTTCACGTGGCAGAAACATTGGATGGTCTCAAGGTTCGCATCCGCGAATTGGAAAAAGAAGTCGAACGCTGGAAGTCCCAAGTCAAGAGCGTTCGTTATGGGCTCAACTGGATGGACGTTCCTGAAGCCTTTGACAAGGATTCCGAAGACAAAATTCCAATTCTCGAAGAAGTCGCCGAAAAGGCCGTAGATGCGGAAGGTCCGTTGACAGGAAAACCTCCTCATGTAATTATCGAAGGCGACAACTACCACGCACTCACTTGCTTGAATTACACTCACCGTGGCAAAATTGATGTCATCTACATTGATCCGCCGTATAACACGGGTTCGGATGGATTTACTTACAAGGACAAACGTTTCTTGACAGAATTTCCCGATGGTCAAAAAGTTCCTAAGGAACATCCGCTCCGCCATAGCTATTGGCTTTCGTTTATGGAAAAGCGTTTGAAGCTGGCAAAGAATTTGCTGAGTGATAAGGGGGTGATTTTCATCAGCATTGATGATAACGAACAAGCGAATTTGAAATTATTGTGCGATAAAGTATTTGGAGAAGGAAATTTTGTTGCAAATTTAATTTGGCAAAAAAAATTTAGTCCACAGAATGATGCAAAATGGTTCTCGGATAATCATGACTTCATTATATGTGTTGCAAAGGATAAAACGAATTGGCACCCGAATTTACTTGCTAGAGGAAAAGAGTCTCTTTCAAGATATTCAAATCCAGACAATGATCCAAGAGGTGTGTGGTCATCAACGGATTTGGCTGTAAAAACATATACGAAGGAGTATGATTATCCTATAACAACGCCTTCGGGCAAAGTTGTTTCGCCAACAAATGGCCGTTGTTGGATGACTTCACAAGAACGAATGCAAAAGCTGATTGAAGATAATAGAATTTGGTTTGGGAAAAAAGGAAACAATATGCCTCGTTATAAAACCTTTTTATCCGAGGTTCAACAGGGTATAGTTCCTTTAACAATATGGTTGCATGAAGAAGTTGGACACAATCAAAGTGCTAAACAAGAATTGAAGAAAATTTTTTCAGACACTCATTTACCTTTTGAAACACCCAAACCAACAACATTGTTAGAACGAATAATTCAAATTTCTACTAATCAAAACCAAAAACCTATCATTCTCGATTTCTTCGCTGGTTCTGGAACAACTCTACACGCAACACTCAATCTTAACAAAGAAGATGATGGTAATCGCCAATGTATTCTTGTTCAGCAGGCCGAAGGCGATAACAATATCTGTGAAAATGTTACCTACGAACGCAACCTTCGTGTAATGTACGGCTACACTAATGCGAAGGGCGAAAATGTCGATGGTTTAGGTGGTTCGCTTAAATATTACAAGACTGGTTTCGTTGGCAAGCATCAGAGTAAAAACGCCAATGATGCGGACAAGGTGGAACTTGCCGAAAAAGCAGGTTGCCTTATTGCACTAGCTGAAAACACCTTGGAAACGGTCATTGTTCCTTCAACAGCAAAGGGGTTCTGGCAAATCTATTCCGATAATGCAGAGAAGAAAAAACGCTACACATGCATTTATCATAATGGCGATTACGGCAAAGTTTCTGATTTTGTTGCAAAAATCGATGAATTGCGAGCAACGGATAAAAAATCGAAATTCACGGTTTATGTATTCAGCTGGAATTCTCCCGACTTCTTTGAAAACGAATTCGATGATTTAAAAAACATCGAAATCAAGGCGATTCCCAAACCGATTCTCGAAATCTACAAGGCTTTGAACGGGTAAAAATATGCAGATGCTTCCTTTCCAAGAAAATGCGGTCCTCGGCACGAACGGTCTCGTAGAAACGTTCAAGAAACTTTGGCAAACGGGCGGCCATAATCTCGATATCACTTTCAAGTCTCCGACAGGTTCCGGCAAGACTTTCATGGTGTCAAATTTTGTTCGCGAATTGCAAAATGATCCTGCTATTAACGACGATGTCGCGTTCGTTTGGATTACTTTCTCGGATGACCTTGCGATGCAAAGTCGCGACAAGTTTTATGATTACTTTTTCCCAAATATCGGGCGAAGCCTCTTGACCATCGCAGATTTTTCCGAAGGCGTTTTGCACAAAGACGATATTCTGTTCTTGAATTGGCAAAAGTTAGTGGCAAAAGATGCCAAAAAGCGTTTGCTGCGTCGTCCCGACGAAGTTGAGCTGCAAAAGGAGCAGGGATTCTACTTTGAAGATGTCGCGGAAAACACAAAGAAAGAAGGTCGCGAAATTGTAATGATTATCGATGAAAGCCACAAGAATGTGACTGCATCGGCTTATCGTGATGTTATTACGCCACTTAATCCGCGAATCATTTTGAATGTCTCTGCCACGCCGGAAAAAATTCCCACCATCAGCGATGTGCAAAATCTGCGTGCAGGCTATGTTGAAGTCAAACGCTCCGATGTTGTTGCTGCAGGTCTTATCAAGGAACAGATTATTTCGCAAACAGAAGAAGATTTGAAAACCATTGAAGGTGAAGATCTTGACTTCGCCTTGCTGCGGCTCGCCAAGGAAAAACGGGAATCTTTGGCGGAACAATGGACTCGCCTCGGTCAAAATATCAACCCGCTTGTTTTAATTCAGTTGCCTAATGATGATTCTAAACTCAAGGATCAAGGTGTTGAAACAAAGGAAGAACTCGTCACGAGATTTTTGACTGAAAATTGCGATGTTCCTACAAATAAAATTGCCAAATGGTTTGACAAAAAAACAGAACATCTTGAACATATTACGGATTCTGATAATCCTGTAGATTTTATGCTTTTCAAATATGCTGCAGGAACAGGGTGGGATTGCCCACGCGCACATGTTATTGTAATGTTCCGTGAAATTGAATCGCCAACATTCAAAACACAGACTCTCGGAAGAATTTTGCGCAACCCTGTTCCGAAAGTTGACTTGACAGCATTCCCTGAACTTCGTGAAGGTTTCCTTTACACAAATTACCGTAAAAACGAAATTTCCGACATTCCCGATACTGTTGAAAACAAACCTAAAACAGAAGTGACAAATCTTGCTTCGCATCTTTTGGGCGGGTTTGCAACAAAAGAAACTACGCATAATGTTATCCAAGAACTGAAAACTTCTATGCTTGATGACTTGGTGGCAAACGGCTCGGACAAACCGATTTCAGATGTTGCTCCCAAAATTGAAGCTGCGTTAAAAGAAGCTGTTAAACAAGTTGCTCCAGAATTATCGACAAATCCGGGAATATTGTCCGATGATCATCCCGAAATGAATCTTTTTGGCGAAACTGATTCTCCAGCATCAAAAATTCAAAAGACAGAACAAATTGTTGAAATGGCTACTCGAAATGTCAAGGCTATATTGACGGAACATTTCGGAGAGAGCGTTGCAAATAAGACTACAGGAATTGTTGCCGAAGCAACCCGCGATTTTGCGGAAACGCTCGTTCAAAAACAGCAGTCTTCATTCATCGTTGATCCACTTTTGAAGAGCGATTTCATTAGCCGTGCAGACTATGGTGATATTGGTAAGGCAAGTAGTTTCCAGAGTTCATTTGTCAAGTCGATGAACAACTATTTTGGAATTAACGAAAATGCTTATAACAATCCGTTTGCTCAAGAGGGCGTTCTTGAAAAATTTGGCATAGATATGACTCAAATGCTTTCAACCGAGGTCTTGGCGAACGCCACCTTTGCAGGAACCAACGATTTGGGCAAAAATGTTGAGCACGAAATGAGTGACAACGAAGTCGAAAAGAATTTCATGAATTCCTGCTATAACATTTTGGAAGAACAGACCGAACCCGATGCTAAATATGGCAACATAGCTCGTTCTTGGGGCCCGTTCAAGGAAGCTCTTCGTCAATGGTTTGAACGTTATTCGATGACGAATATTGATAATGTCGGTCGCTACAAAATTTTCTTGAAAGACTTGTTCAAAAATTCTGCTAGCGTTTTCCGCAAAGCCATTACGCAAGCGCTCAAGGAATACAGACCCATTCGCGACGCCTTTGTTGCCAATCGTCGTAAGCAGGAAATGCAGGAAGCCTTGCCGTTCAAGGTCAAGACATCTTATGCGTATTCGAGCGACTTTGTCGATTATAAGCCAAGTATGAAGAGCATGCTTCAGCCGTTCAAACTCAAGGCTGAATATCCAGGACGCGATAATGAAATTGCTTTTATCGAGTTCCTTGAAAATCTACCGACAGTTGAATGGTGGTTTAAGCAGAATGATGACGGCAAGGACTTTTATGCACTCAAATATTTCAATACTACTGAAAATCGCGAAAGACTTTTCTATCCTGACTGGATTGTGAAATTCGTGGACGGTCGCATCGGTATTTTTGATACTAAGAGCGGATTTACAGCCGCCAATCCCGAAGGCCGTGCAGAGGCCCTTTCGAAAAAATTGCGTGATTTGAATGAAGAGGCGGTCAAACGCGATGGTCGCGAAAAATTTGTCGGTGGTTTGTGCGTTCGTGAAAATAAACTGTGGTATTGCAACAGTGCCGAAAAATACCGCTACAAGGACGAAAAAGGCAACCTTGCTGAAGGTTGGATATTAATGCAGGGGTAATGGCTATACAAATGCTGAAATAACTTAAGGAGACTTTTCAACACTTTAGATAATTGTATTTGACATAGACTGAAAAGATTTCTGATTCCACTACTGAAAATCTGGTCGTTTGCTTTAGGCGAATCAAGAATATCCACAATGAAAAAGAATCTTCGCTCAAATTGGGCGTGGGTCGTTTGCACATATTGTGGATAGGTTTACCAGAGCCTCAGTAGTGTATGTGCATTCGACACCACGCTTTTTTTTGTTTTTTAAAACTTAGAGGGGAGCCCGTACTATTAAGGATATAAGAGTTGTGTCAAAAATCAACTTTTGGAAAATGAACAGATGTAAAATATAAGGAAAATTAATTTTCGCCCGTGTAGTTTAGAACTGTAAATGAAAAATAATAAGACCAAAATCGAGGTTTTCTGCGTAATTGCGACTAAATAGTAAGAAATGACAATAATAAATTCGACACATAAACCCGACCAGGAGCAGGCCTTGCAAGACCTGTGGTTGAAGGAATGTGCCGAATTTGAACAACTAAAAAATATTCAAGCGGGTTCTCTAAGCGATTCTTTTGCCCTTTGTTTTAAACTGAGAAAGTGGAATTCGGAACGTTTTATGAAAGCGACGGGGCTCGGAGATGCTTTTTTCTCTAGAATCGGCACGGGGAAATATGATGATAAAATGCGTCCATCCTTAGCTAGTGTAGTTGCAATATGTATTGGATTGCATATACCTTTTAAATTTTCCAATATTCTTATCATGCGTTGCGGTCATTCTCTGACTGATTCAAAACAGGATTGCTGCTATGCATTTATTCTTTCTCATTACGAAATGTTTAAAACGGTGGAAGACGCCAATCAATTTCTTGTAGATAAAGGCTTTTCTTCTATAATCAATAAGGATAACCAAGAAAAATAAAAATTTCACAACGTGAAAGAAGAATGTTTCGAATTTGCCCTAAAAACGACATTTTCTTTATTCGTAATCAATAAAAAAGGCAAAATTGGCAAAATTTCCTTTCACGCTCTGATTGGCAAACTCATCGCCTCATCGGGTATATTCCTTCTCAAAAAGGAGACAGATATGACCAAAAACAATAAGTTCAAAGCAACTATCGATGACGGGTTTCAGCCGGAACTGGTGAAAAAAGCTCGTTTTGAAGGCATTTTCGAGATCCCTGTTATTGACAAACTCAAAAGAATCTTTATCCCTAACGGAATTACACCATTTAGCCGCAGAAACGAGGCTCCAACGGATAGCGAGGCTATCGGATTCTTCGAAATGGACCCGATGTTTGCCGATGTCCTGAGAAACCCGCAAGCCTATGTTGAAGAACTCAAAAAGTTTCCTGCGGTTATTTCGCCGGATTGTTCGCTTTACAGGGATGCTCCCTTGACCGTGCAAATTGCGAATGTTTACAAGAAGAACGCCGTAACTCACTATTGGCAAAGCATGGGCGTGGGTATGATTCCTCTTGTTCGCTGGGGCAGCCGCGACACTTAACAGTATTATCGTCATCAGCACCTACGGATGCATAAAGACAAAAGAAGACAAATATCATTTTGAAGCCGGACTTGATGCATGCCTACGAGCGCTCACGCCCAAGATTGTTCTTGTCCATGGAGCCATGCCAGAAAAAGTCTTTGGACCGTATTTGAAATATGCAGAGTTCCACAACTATCTCGACTGGATTACGCGCAAGAAAGGAGGCAGACATGGGTAGCGGAAATAAAAAAGGCTATCATGGAACAAGAGGAAGTTCTCAACCTTTTGCGTCTTCATACGGAGTAATGCCTGATATGCGCGCAAAAGATATCAAAGAGGGAATATACAACGAACAACGGGGTTATTCACGCAACCCCTCCGCTGTAGAACTTTTGTCTTCGATGAAAAACAACACTGTATATCTTGACGGCAAAAAGGCAAACGGCCTTTACACCTATGTAGTCAACGAAAAAGGTGAACTTATTTTGGGCAAAAGGAATAATCCCAACGATCCATCCAAACGGTCTCCGCACCCAATGTTGATTGGCGGAAAGAATCCCAAAGTCCAATGCGCAGGCATGATTGACATTAGAAATGGCAAAATTTTCAATGTAAACCATAGCAGTGGGCACTATAAACCAAACGAAAAATCTATGGAAGTTGTAAAATACTATCTTCTTTACCGAAACAGGCCTTCAGCCGTAAATCTAAATGGAGAAAATAAGATGTCGTTCATACATTCTTATGGCAAACTATCGAATACGGAATGCATCTTGGGACCCATTCCAAATGAAGTAGATTCAGCCTCCGATGGTTGGTGGTACGGCAATTTCATTGTCGTTGAAGAAGATGGCGATGTATTAAAGTTGCAGTCAACGAACTTCGAAAAGAACTATCCTGAAATCAAAGTGAAGGCAGAAGGATTCTTGCCCACTGGAAAACCTTCATTCATTATCGGGGACAAGGTTCTTGTAGTAAAGAAATCTAAGGCTGGAACCATTTACAGTGTCACTTACCATGATAAAAGAGAATGCTTCCGTTATATGGTCGATTATGGCGATAGAAAGTCCACTTGTTGGTATTTTGACGAAGACCTTCAAAGGCAGGAATAGACCTTATGAACTTAGTTGACCTTTCCAAAGAAATTTCCTATGCACTTCGGCACGCTCCGTGGGAATACGAGTTGGAACTTGACGAGAAGGGATTTGTCCCGATTGCACAACTACTGCATGCATTGAACGAGTCAAACGGCTACGATCGGGAAATCGTTCAAGCGGATTTGGAGCAGATTATCGCAACTTCCGAAAAGAAACGCCACGAAATTGTTGGGGACAAAATTCGGGCACTTTATGGTCACTCTGTCCCTCAAATTATAAAGAAGGAACCAGGGATTCCCCCTGCCGTTCTATACCACGGAACAACGCACAAGGCTTTATCGCAGATTCTTCATGATGGCTTAAAGCCGATGCAACGACAATATGTTCATCTTTCTGCTGATGTTGACACTGCTACTCGTGTTGGTAAACGCCGCGATGGTAATCCGGTCATCTTGAAAATAGATACCGAAGCCGCACAAAAAGCGGGCATCCAGTTTTTCATCGGCAATGACAAGGTTTGGCTTTGCAGAGAAATGCCGAAAGATTGTCTTTCGATTTTTACTCCAAGAACATCGCCATGTAATACGGCAGGGTAACCATTTTGCCTGCAACACCGATGTTGTTTTCGGAGAGCTTGTAGCAAACTTTTGCATCGTAGTTGTCGTTACTCAGAACGGTCTTTGCCGACTTGGAGCGCCCCGTTGTCGCCTTGACTTCGATAATGGCGATTTCGCCGCCGATGTTTTCTACAAAGTCAATTTCTAGCCCAGAATCTTTGCGGAAGTAGAAAAGCTTACGGCCCTGCTTGGAGAAACAATCTGCGATGATGTTCTCGTAGATGGCGCCTTTATAGAATCCCAGATCGCCGCTTAGAATCTTGGCTGCGGTGCCGCGTTCCAGCATGGCAACGAACAGGCCGGAATCCTGTACATAAATCTTAAACGTATTCTCGATTTTGTAGCCTTCAAGGGGTTCTGCGATGTTGGTCAGGTTGTGGCAAATGTTGATGATGCCGCAGTCGTAGAGCCATTGGATTGCCGTTTGGTATTTTTCGGAACGGCCCTTCTTTTCTAGTTGCGAATAGACAAACTTGTTGTTTTCCTTTGCAAGTTGGGCTGGTATGGAATCGAATACGCGATTGATGCGTCCGAGAAGCGTACGGTCGATTTCCTCATTTTCGTTCTCGTCAAGGTGCTTGCCAAAATCATCCTTGTATTCTTCGAGAATGTCCTGCTGTTCCTGCCAAACAACGTTCATGTCGTTCGTCTCGACAAATCGAGAAACGACATAAGGGAGGCCACCCACGCAAAGGTATTCCTTGAAATAGCGGAGCATGGCGTTGTGCGTTGCCTCGCTTACGGGTTCTTTTTTCTCGTAGCAGTCCTTCAGGTATGCGATGACGTTTTCGCCAATGCCCTTTGCCCACAGAAATTCCTCGAAATCCATGGGTTTCATATAAATTATTCTTTCAAAGCCAGTCGGGACGCCTTTTCCCTTTTTACGGTTGTACCCCTTAATACCAAGCAGGGATCCCGTACAGATGACGTCGTAGCGGCCGTCTTCCATAAAAGGCTTGATGCTGGCGCGGGCGTTTGCACATTCCTGAATTTCATCGAAGATGATGACTGTCTTATTCTCGACAAAATGCACGTTGGGAAAGAGCGCCGAAAGATCTATGGTAATCCTGCCCACGTTCAGGTCGCTGTCAAAGACTCGCTTTGCGTTTTCGTTTTCCTTAAAGTTGATATAGACGACGTTCTCGTAGTTGGCGCGGGCAAATTCCAGGACGCTGGACGTTTTGCCGATTTGGCGCATACCCTTAACAACTAGGGCCTTCTTTTTGCCCCCCGAGGTCTTCCAGTTTTCAAATTCTTTAAGGATTTTTCGCTTGAACATGTCCTAAAACTACACTTTTCCGACCGAATTGTCAATGATTTAACGCACTTTTTCGACTGAATTAGTGCTATTGTGGTGCACTTTTTCCACCGAAAAAGTGTAAAAATGCTGAATTTAGCGAAATTTCGCCATTTTTACTTCGCAAAAAATTACCGAAAGGTTTTTTAAGCGTTTAAAAGAAAATTGCCTCGGATTTCTCCGAGGCAATTTTAGGTGGTTTTTGAATGAAAATTTAATTAACTTCCTGGAGCTTGAGCATTTTGCCGAAGAGGCCGCCTTTCGCCTTGAGTTCTGCGGGGGAGCCGGTTTCGACGACTTGACCGTTTTGCAGGACCACGACCTTGTCTGCATTGGCAATGGTGCGCATGCGGTGGGCGATGATGATGACGGTCTTGTTCTGCACGAGTTTCGAAATGCTCTGCTGAATCTTGGATTCGTTTTCGACGTCGAGGCTTGCGGTGGCTTCGTCAAGGAGCACGATGGGGGCGTCCTTGAGGATGGCGCGGGCGATGGAAATGCGCTGGCGTTCGCCGCCGGAGAGTGTATCGCCGTTTTCGCCGATGACTGTGTCATAACCTTGCGGGAGCTTTTGGACAAAGTCATCGCAGTTTGCAAGTTTTGCGGCTCGCAGGATTTCTTCGTCGGTGGCGTCGCGTTTGCCGATGCGGATGTTGTCGCGGATGGATGTGTTGAACAGCACGACATCCTGGAAGACGATGGAGAAGTTCTTGAGGAGCGTTTCGGGATCGATTCTCGAGATGTCTTGGCCGGCAAGCGTGATGGTGCCGCCTTGAATGTCCCAGAAGCGGGCGGCGAGCTTTGCTGCGGTTGTTTTTCCGCTGCCGGATGGGCCCACGAGTGCGGTGATTTCGCCTTGCTTTGCAGTGAACGAAGCTTTCTTCAAGACTTGCTTTTCTGTGTTGTAGTAGAAATCGACGTTCTTGAATTCAATGTCGTAATCAGCGGGCTCAAACTTTGTAGAGCCGCGTTGGATTTCCATATTGTCCATTTCCTTGAAGCGGTTGAGGCGCACATCCAAGAAGAACAGTTCTGACATGTTGTTGAGAACAAGATAGATGGGACTGTAAATTGTCGAAGCGCAAACGATGTACACAAGGTAATCGAAAATGCTGAGCTTGTTTTGTGCCAGGAGAATGGAACCGAAAATCAAGACGGATGCAAGACCGAACTTTAAGAAAACTTGTGCGCCATTCAGAATGACTCCGGTTGAAAATTCGCCCTTGATTTGGCTATTTTCGTGATTCCTGGAATGCTCATCCATGGCTTTGCAAATGCTTTCTTCTTCGCAGTAAGCCTTGATTTCCTGGATGTTTTCAAGGCATTCCTGAATGTCTTCGGAAATGACTCGCCCGGAATCGTATGTGTGTTTGTAGTTTTTGAACTGCATCTTGCGCGAGATGAAAATGAGTAAACCGGCAAACGGCACGACCCACAAGAGCGCTGTTGCCATCAGGGGGTTGTAAATGAAGAGTACAATAGCGCAGAGAACGAGCATTGCACCGACGGCAAAGATTTCTGGAACGGCGTGTGAAAAAATCATTTCGAGTGAATTGACGTCGGCCATGATAGTGGATGTCAAGTCGGAAAGATCTTTTTTGCCGAAGAATGCGAGCGGAAGCTTGCGGAGTTTTTCAGCAAGCGTGATGCGTCGTTTTTTGCATTCTAGATAAACGGAATCGTAAGTACTGCTGTACGAAAGCGCGTAAAGACCGTACATCACAAAAAAAATGACAACTGCTATAATCAAATAGATGAAAATGTTGTGCGGTTCTGCGGATGGGTTTTCCATCTTTGCCATGTATTCTTTCAAAAATAGAAATACAAAGGAAAGTGGGAACATGAGCGAAATGTAGTGCCATGTTGTCCAGAAAACGCCCTTGATAAATGTCTTTGTGCCTTCGTCAGAGAGGGCAAAACGTTTTTTAATCCAATTATACATTGTTGCCTCCATTGTTTTCGACGGCGTTGTTGCTTGCATTTCCTCCGATGGTCCATGTGACGGATTGCTGGTAATCGCTCCACATCTTGGCGAATATGCCGCCCTTTTCGACGAGTTCCTTGTGCGTGCCGCGTTCTACGATTTCGCCGCCTTGTACAACGAGAATTTGGTCTGCATTGACGATGCTTGTGAGTCTATGTGCAATCATCAAGACTGTCTTGCCTTTGGAAAGTGTCTGTAAAGCCTTTTGAATGAGGTGTTCGTTTTCGGGGTCGGCAAATGCGGTTGCTTCGTCGAGAACGACGATGGGGGCGTTCTTGAGGATGGCTCGTGCAAGGACGATTCGCTGTTGCTCGCCGCCAGAGAGATATGTGCCCTTGGTACCGATGACAGTGTTGATGCCATCTGGCAAGCGGTCGATGATTTCGTGGCATTGCGCGAGGTCTAACGCTTTGTTCACGCTTTCGATGGAAGCCTCAGGAGTTCCGTAACGGACGTTCTCCAAAATACTCTTCTTGAAAAGTCGAGTATTCTGGAAAACGAATGATGTTTTTTTCATGAGGACTTCTTTGGGTATTTCCTTGATTGGGGCCCCTCCGATGAGGATCTCGCCGCTTGTCACGTCGAAGAATCGCGGGACGAGTTTTGCGATAGTGCTCTTGCCACCGCCCGATGCACCTACGAGTGCAACAGTTTGGCCTTCTTTGATGCTGAACGAAATTCCCTTAAGCACCTGATTTTCTGTGCCGGGGTATGTAAAATCGACATTCTTGAATTCGATATCGAAATTCTTGATTTGCTGCGGATTAGTGGGTTCCGCGAGATTTGGATAGTTTGTCAAGGATTCGATGCTGTTGATGGCGATGCTTGCGTTGTTGAGGGCTTGGCTCAAGTACATGCTGCGCATGATATTTTGCGAGAAAACGGGAGTCACGAGAATGTAAAGCATCAAGTCGATGATTGTTGCTGCGATGTTCCCAGAATTCGTGATGATGAGGATTGCCGTAGGAACGAGCAAAAGCGCAACACCGTTGATAAGCGTTGTGTAGGAACACATGATGAACTTCCAGCTACTGGAATAGGCAACGACCATCTTGTGGTAATCTTCGATGGTGTTGTAAAAGTTTTTGAAGGAGAAAATAGTTTGTTGGAAAACTTTAACGACGGGAATGCCGCGCACATATTCGACGGCTTCGGTGTTCATATCTTCGAGCGACTTCATGTATTTTTGCATAAAGTCCTTGCTTTTGTTCATCTTGGTTCCAAGAGTCACGATAGCGTATGCGATGGGGACGATAGAGGCAATGCCCAAACGCCAATCGAAAACGAATAAAAGAACGAGTGCCGCGATAGGGATGATAAGGGTTCCCGATAAGTCCGGAAGCTCATGCGCAATAAAAGTATGAGTGACTGTAGCGTTGTCGTCAAGAATTTTGCGGATGCGACCGGATGGATTTCTGTCAAAAAATCCGAGCGGAAGCATGAGAAGTTTCTTGATTGTGAATCGGCGGATGTTGCCTTCGACGCGGAACGCGACCAAGTGCGAACAGACGAGGGCCGCAAAGTAAAGGAGAACGCTTGCCGCCGAGAAAATAACGGCGATTATCGCATAATGCTTGACCATATCGTATGAAATATTCCCGGTCGCGGTGAATAGTTCGCGGACAATGAACCTACATATATAAATGGTATCATCCCAGCGATGGCGCTTAGTGCAGAAAATAAAAGCGCAAACGGAAATAAAACTTTTCTCGATTGCATATAAGGTTTTAGCTTTTTAAAAACACTCATGGTTACCTTCTGTTTGTTTTTTCGCACCAATTTTAATTTATTGAGTTCTTCTTTTAAAGGTTATATTAGTCATATCTAACTTTTTGGATTGTTTCAAGTCTATTTGGAGTTGAGATGGTCTTTTGGGATTTCTAAAATGCGGTCGAACTTAAAAAGGTGTATAAAACTAGGAGTCCTGTATGAATAAAAAACTTTTAGCACTCTCTTTTGTTGCGGCAAGTGTTTTGGCTGCTTGCGGTAACGATTCTTCGACTTCTTCAAACGGCGATGACGACTACAAGCGCGAATTTGCAACATCCATTTCGACGGGCGAAACGATGTTTATCGGCACGATGTCTTTAGACCACACGGATGATTTGGGCAAGGACTTTGTTGAAGTTGGCACGCGTGCAGGCGTTGTGTATTATGATAATGCCTTGTTTATCGCTGATTTGGATGTCGGCTCTATTTCCCGTTACAGCTTGGCCGAAAATAATAAGCTTGGCAAAAAAGAGGCTGAACTTTCACTTCCAGGAAAATGGTCGGACCATATCTACTTTGTAAACAAAGAAAAAGCATATGTCGGTGGCTTGATGGATTCCCTACTCATCATCAACCCGAAAACAATGAAGATAACAGGTGCTATTGATCTTTCCAAGTACAAGAGTAAGAATGCTTATATGGTAACCCCTGGTACGGGCGTGATTGTCGATGATCGCCTTTATGTAGGTCTCATCCAGAACCAAGATGAGTACCGCACAGGTAATCAAGCTGAAGTTGCCATTATCGATGTTAAGAAGGACGATGTCATTGCCGTTGCTACGGATGACCGCGTCGCTGCAGTGGGTTCTCTAGACGACTCGGAAAATCAGTCGTTTACGGTACTTGATGGTTATATTTATTGCTACAGTAATGCTTCTTGGGGCTACGCTCCCGGCCAGGTTGATGGTTTCCTCCGTATCAAGGTGGGCGAAACCAAGTTTGACAAGGATTACGCTTGGTTTGTGAGCAAGGATGTTGCCATTGACGGTATCACCAAGAAAGGTGTTTTCAAATATCTCGCGCCGTCAACACATCCGAGCGATGGTTACGTTTACTCTTTCTTGAACGTGATGAAGGATCTGGAAAAGGGTTGGCTTGATGCGGAAAGTTACCACAATCCCACTTGCAAGCCGGTGCAGATTGACCTTGCAAAGAAAAAGATGAAGGCTTTGCCGATTGATTATACTTCGAGCTGGGCTAGTTACGGTAAGTATGTCGAGGAAGATGGCAAGGTGATCTTTGCGGTTTCTACGGAAAAAGATGGCAACGCCTACTTCCGCTATGATCCGAAAACGGATAAAGCCAAGAAGATTGCCAAGGCCGAACAAATCCCGATGTGGATGGTTCCGCTGAAGTAAGATTATGAGGCCTAACGGCTAAGCGAAAAAATCATGCGGGCGGGGCCCCAGCTCGGAGTTGCGAAGGCCGCACGGGCCCCTCCCTGCACCCTCCCCATCCTTGGCCGACGCTTTTTTCACTTTAGAAAATTTTTTGATAATGAATATCTATAAAAGAATGAGATTTGTGCTTGCTTGTGCCGCAGTTTTGACTGTGGCTGTTTTTGCGCAAGATGATGAAGTGACGCAATTCGATGATTTTGCGGATGAAAATGAAAGTCCGGCGATTAGCACGGATGCTGCGAATGTCTCGGCGAATGGTGCCGCAGCTACGAACTCCTCTGCAAATTCGGAAGATGTCACGCGATTGGATTTACTTTCTGTCGAAACAGAATCGGAAGCGGAGCAGGCTGCGATTGCGAAAAAAGTGGAGTCGGTTTCAATGATTGACGCTGCGGAATTGCAAAATACAAGCAAGAGTATTTCCAAGGCGATTAACTCGACGTCCGGCGTGAAAGTGCGTAAGTCCGGCGGAATGGGAAGCGAAGGCAAAATAAACATTCGCGGCATGGAAGGCAAGAACATCAAGGTGCTTGTCAACGGCGTTCCTGTCGAAACGCAGGGAAATTTGGGACTTGACGATATTCCTATCGACCAAATTGCGGATATCGAAGTTTATAAGGGCTATATTCCGGCTCGTTTTGCAACGGATGGCGCTGGCGGTGCCATTAACATCGTGACCAAGAAGCGCCCTGCGAATTCGATTGACGCTTCTTACAGTTTTTCAAGTTTCAATACGCACAAGGCTGCGGTCAGTGCAAGCCATTTGATCGACAGCATTGCGGGTGCAGCGAGCCTTGAAATTGGCGTGTCCGGCTATTTTAACCATTCCGATAACGATTACGAATTCACTTCGCCTTACATGAAAAGTTCTACGGGCGAGGATACGAGCGTCGTTCGTGACCACGACCATTACACCTCTTACAATGTGCAGGCTTTCGCAAATTTGATGAATGCCTGGTTTGACAAAATTTCGCTCGGTGCCAGTTTCGGTGCGTTTGACAAGGAAATTCAGGGCATTGAATATCGCATTAAGGAAACAACATCCGAAGGTTACAATTTCGGTGTTTCACTTGGCCTTGACAAGAAAAACTTTATTGCCAAGAATTTGAATTTCGGCGATTATTTTTCGTTTGGATTTGCAGAAAATAAAATAATCGATACAAGCCGTGTCCATTGCCGCAACTGGTTTAGCTGCGATGTTGCAAAGAAAAATGTAGGCGAGCTCACGTCTATGGGACTTCCGAGACTCCGCACGGTTGAAATTTATGATTTTAATAATTTATTGAATCTTGATTATCAATACGCAAAAGATCAGTTTGTTTATTTGAACACGCTTCTCAGATATCACAAGGAAAATCCTGAAGATAATCTTGGCTCGGAAAAAGCGGGATTCAATACGGCCGGCCTTCCTGGTGAAATGTTGTCTGTGACCACTGGAGTCTCGTTTGAAAATCGTTTTTGGAATTCTCGTATCCAGAATCTTGCTGGCTTCAAATTCCACTTTTTGAACGCAAAAATTTCAAATATGCCGACTAGTAATCTTGTGGATCCTGCGGTGGAATCTAATGATTTCAAGGATTTTAGTTATGACGAAAGTTTAATGCTCAAAATTGCAAAACCGCTTTCTGTGAAGGCTTCGTATCAACATGCCGTACGTTTGCCGTCTCCCGAAGAACTTTTTGGCGATGGGCTTCGCGTGAGTGCTGCGATAAATCTCAAACCCGAAGAAGCTGACAATTTTAATGTTGGAATTTCTGTGGATTTGCAGGAACTGCCGCTTGTGACAAGGCTTCGTTTTGACGGTGATGTATTTTATTCGTCCTTCAAGAATCGTATCCACTATATGAGTTTATCGCAAATATCGATTCCTTACTTTAATATGAACCCGATTCGCAGTTGGGGCTACGAAGGCGATGTAAAGTTGGATGTAAATGAGTGGATTTTGCTAGGGACGAACTGGACATTTCAGGATTTACGTAATGTAAAATATAATGCAAAACAGGGCATCCCCAAGGATGCGATTGTGCCGAATATTCCGCGTTTCTTCATGAACTACCTTGTGGAATTTCATATTGGCGATTTGTGCAGCAAGGATGATTTTTTGAAGGTGTGGTGGTCTGCAAATTATACGGATGAATATTTTTACGGTTGGAAAATTAGCTCCCGTCAGAGCCGAAAAATTAAGTCTTCGTTTACGCAGGACGTTGGTGTTGAATATTCATTGTGGGACAATAAATTGGGTTGGAGTTTTGAAGTGGATAACCTTGCGGATAGCGAATCGTACGATAAATTTGGTGAAAGTAAGCCGGGTAGGAGTTTTGCAACGAAGATTCGTTATAGCTTTAAATAGAAGGAATGAAAATGTGTTTGTCTGAAATGAAAGAAAACCAAAAAGGTTTGATACAAAAGATTAATGGGGATTCTCGTTTTGTATCTCGGATTGTATCGATGGGGCTCCCGCCGAACAGTGCGTTTCTTGTGCTGCAAAATGACGGACGTTCACCTATTCTTGTGTACTCGCATGACACGATGATAGCTATTAATCGCAAGGAATGTAATCAGATTGATGTGGAGTTCGCATGAGAACTATTGCTTTGCTTGGCCAACCGAATTCAGGGAAGTCAACGCTTTTTAATGCCTTGACGGGTTCTCATCAGCATGTGGGTAATTGGCCTGGAAAAACGGTTGAAAGGGCGGAAGGCTTTTTTACGTATGGCGAAGAACTGTATCGCGTTGTAGATTTGCCGGGGAGCTATGGGCTTACGGCGAATTCTGCCGAAGAAATGGTGACGCGTACTTATATTGAGCATGGCTATGCTGACCTTGTATGCATTATTGTCGATGCAGCTCAACTTGAACGCAGCCTTTATATGCTTGCTGATTTTGTGGGTGTCAAAAGTCCGGTAATGCTTATTTTGAACATGATGGATGTCGCTGAGCATCATGGTAAAAAGATCGATGTGGTAAAGCTTGAAAAACTGTTGAATATTCCAGTGCTCGGTTTTGTCGCTTCGGATACGGATGGTTATCTGCGTTTTTTTGAAACGATGGAACGGGCATTGAATACACATGCGATAATTTCTGTAGATAAGGCTCGCTCATTTGCAGAAACAAGTGAAAACTCCGTGGTATCCAGACTCGAAAATTATTTGTCCGGTCTGAAATTGGGTGTCCGTGAAAAATTCTGGATTGCATCGAAACTTTTAGAAAATGATTCCTTAGTTTGTTTTGAAATTCGAAATGCAGTTGATAGCGAGCGATGGCAAGAAATAAAGAAAGTCCTAGATGAAAAAGGTGTTGAAGGCGGTCTTTTGATGGGGGAGGCAAAGTATCGCTTTATTTCAGAGACTCTTCGTGAGGTGACAACGGAAACCCAACAGCAGGTGAAACTTTCCCGTTTCGATAAAATTGCAACGCACCGCATTTGGGGAAAATTTGTCGCGTTCTTTATTTTGGTGATTACGCTTGCTGTTAGCATGATGATAGCGGTTCCGATTATCGCAAGTTGCTTTGGGCTTCAAGGCGTTGCAGAACCGCTTGTTGTTAAAATGTGCGAATCGTTTGGCTGGTGGCCTTCTGTCGCATCGTTTGTCAATAGCGTTTTTGTTGGCGGTCTTGCCGTGACTGTCGCCATGATGGGATTTGTCTTTGCTATTCTTGTGACGTTTGGCCTGATGGAAGATACGGGCTACTTGGCAAGATCTTCTTACGTGTTTGATTCGTGGCTTTCGCGGCTTGGATTGCATGGCAAGGCGTTTATGCCGTTGTTTTCAGGGCTTGCTTGTACGGGGGGCGCCGTGTGCGGGACGCGTGTACTTGATACGCGTGGACAGCGCTTGTTCGCGATGGTTCTTTTGTGGTCAATCCCGTGTGGCGCTAAAGTTTCTGTGGTGCTATTCCTTGCTTCTGTATTTTTTGGATCGATGGCGCCGCTTTTTGGTATTGTTTATGTGGCAATGATTTTTGCGTCGTTCTGGTTATCGTCTAGACTTTTCGGAAACAAGCTGATGCCTGTGAGTGAACGCGTGGGCATGATTATGGAACTCCCGCCGTACCACAAGCCGCATTGGAAGATTTTAATCAAGACTGTTGTTCGTAATGTTTGGGCTATTTTCAAGAAGGCGATTGTCGTGATTTGGGCTGTGTCCCTCTTGTTCTGGCTTGTTTCGTATTCGAAAGATGGCGTGGTGGAACATAGCGTTCTTTACACCATTGGAAATGCGATCGAACCGTTTACGCAAATTTTTGGCATGCGCTGGCAACTCTTCATCTCGTATTTGGGTGGAATTTTTAGCAAGGAAGCTTCGCTTGGCGTGATGAGTGTTGTCTTTGCCAGTACAAACGATGCTTTTTCACTGATTTCCCGCAATGAAGCGGGCGCAAATCTTGGCGAAATGATGCGTGCTGCGGTTTCAATCCCGGAGGCGCTTGCGTTTATTTTTGCCTCGATGTTCAATGTCCCTTGTGTGCTTACGATGGGTACGACGTATCGCGAAACGCATTCGTTCAAGTGGACTGCTGCAATCGCGGGGTATTACTTTGCGATTTCCTTGGGCCTTGCATTTGTCGTGTATCATATTGCACTTTGGGTGTTCTAATCTTCGAAAAACCAGACCACAGTTGAAGCGGGTATGGCGTGCTGAACGGTGCGCCATACTTGATTTTTAATAAAAGTTAACCTAGTCTAATTGGATTTTTTTTAATCCGTTTAGAGTAGAATGGTGATGGGTATTTAATTTATTTTTGTTCGTCAAATTGTGGTTGTAAACGATTTATCATTGGGGTGATGAGTTTTAAATATGAAAAAGACTTTTGTTTTGATGGCACTTTTTTCGCTATGTGCGTTCGCACAAACGGAAGAGGTGACGAGTTATGATGAAGCGTTTTTTGACGAACCCGCAGTAGAGTCTAATGGCGCAGCGGCGACTGATATGTCGGTAAATTCTACAGAAATGTTGAACGGTTCCCGCGTTACTGAAAAATCCTCGGATATCACAGTTCTTGACGGTTTATCCGTCGAAGATGAAAGCGATGAGGAGACTGCCCCTATTGACACGAAAACGAAAGCCGAATCGGTTAAGGTATTGGATACAAAGGAATTGCAAGGTTCCAGTGCCACAATTGCCGAAGCGACCAATCGATCTAGTGGTGTTAAAATTAGACAATCGGGAGGTCTTGGCGGTGAAAGTAAAATCAACATCCGAGGCATGGAAGGTAAAAATGTAAAGGTTCTTGTTGATGGCATTCCTGTTGACAACGGAAATGGAAATCTCTCGATAAATGATATTCCCATTGATAAAGTTGATCGTATCGAAGTTTACAAAAGCTATGTGCCGGAGCGCTTTGCTACAGACGGCATGGGTGGTGTTATTAATGTTGTGACTCGAAATCTGCCCAAAAGTTCAATTGCCGGCTCGTATTCTTTTGGCAGCTTCAATACGCATAAGGTCTCGTTGGACGCTAAGTATGTATGGGCTATCGATTCTCTGAAGAATCGTTCTGTTGAAACTGGAATTTCTGCTTACTACAATTACTCCGATAACGATTATGAGTTTACGACTCCGTATATGGATACGACTGTGACACGTGAACATGACCGTTACTACAGCTACAATATTTCTCCGTTTGTGAATTTCAATAATTTTTGGTTTGACCGGATTTCGCTTGGAGCGGGATTCGGAAGTGTGGATAAAGAAATCCAATCGAACTTCCATAGAATTGAAGATGCTGTAATGGAAGGCTGGTCATACGGATTTACGTTTGGCCTTGAAAAAAAAGATTTATTTGTTAAAGGCTTGAGCGGTTCTGTCTTGTTTGAGTTCTCGCACAATTTTGAAAATATAACGGATACGACGCACATCTATTATACAGGTTGGTCTAGGGAAAGCTATCGCAGAAGTAAGGCTTTGGCAGGTGAAATTAAACAGGGTGGAGCCACTTTGTATGAACGCTATAATAATTCATTCTTGATTCCGTGGAATTTCGATTATGCCTTTAATAAAAAACACATTTTGAGCTGGAGTGGCATTTATAGATACGATTCCCAAGAGCCTAAGGACAAACTTGCTGTAACGAAGCTCAGCACTTCTGGGTTCCCTGGACATAGTCATGGATTTATAACGGGATTATCTCTTGAAAATAATTTCCTTGATTCCAGATTACAAAATGTTGTTGGAATAAAGGGCTTTATCTATAAACTTGCGGCCGATGACGATGGCGCTAAGCTGCAACGCCTAGGCGGTGAAAATATAGACTTTGAAAATTTTGGCTATAGCGAAAATATCCGTTTTAAGGTAATTGAGCCTTTTGCCATTAAGGGAAGTTATCAGCATAGCCTAAGATTTCCGACGCATGAAGAGGTCTTTGGGGATGGACTGTATAGAGCTTCTTCGCCGAACTTAAATCCTGAAATATCGGATAACTTTACGGCTGGTGCGGAATTGGAATTGAATAACATGCCCTTGCTTTTACGTCTGCATTTGGAATTCAACTGGTTCTATCTTTTGATGGATGATAGAATTTATTGGAGTAGCCTTGCTGCTGTGCCGCAACCTTACAACAACAGTGTCGGAACGAAAACGCATGGTTTTGAAATTGAAGCTTCTGTTGATGTTAATGAGTATTTAGCGATTTCGTATAATGCTACGAATCAGGATGTACGTAGTCGTGAAAAAGACTTGGTTTATGGCATTGATAAGGATTTAATCGTTCCGAACATACCGCTTTTTTACATGAATTTTGGCGCAGAATTCCATATTGGAGATCTTCTGTTTAAAGATGACTTCTTTAAGTTGTATTGGACTGGTTGCTATACGGATGAGTATTATTACAACTGGAATGTTTCCAGAAAACAAAAAAGGATAATTCCTAGCTCATTCTTCCAAGATATTGGTGTGGAATACTCCGTCCTTGCAAATAAGTTTTCATGGAGCTTTGAAGTGAGAAACTTTACAGATGCTCTCGTGTATGATAAGTATGGGGAATCAAAGGCTGGTCGTAGCTTTGCGTCTAAGATAAAGTTTAATCTTTAACGGAATTACAAACAATAAAAAGGAAAACAATGAACATGTTCAACAACAAATCTAAATCTTGCAATTTCGCAAGTATCGTAAAACAGTCTGCGCTTGCACTTGCTATGGCTAGTGCCCTTGTCGCTTGCGGCGATGATTCCTCTAGCGCTTCGGATGAACCCAATAACGAAGGCAAAAAATACGCCCTTGGCTTCATGATGGATAACTCCATGCTTGTAGGAACCGGAAGTTTTTCTGCAGACCAGAGTTCATTGGTGAAAGACTTTATTGAAACCAATAATTCTGCTTCTGTTGGTTATTTTAACGGATCCTTGTACATCTTAAATGCCGATGAATCTGGAAACGGAAATCTTGCGCGCTATGAACTTGACAAGGATAATAATGTCCCTGAAAAGCCTGCTGCTACAGCGAAGTTTAAAGGCACAAGCGCAATGATGTTTAAATTCGTTGACAAAAAGAAAATGTATGTGAATCAGACCATGGGTAACGCTATTGTGTCTGTAGACCCGGTTACTTTGAAAAAAATCAATACAATTGATTTTTCCAAGTACCTGGAAGAAGGCGCTTTAATGATAGCCCCGGGTTCTTCTGTTGTACGTGATGGTAAACTTTACCAGTCCTTGGGCCAGATTGTCTATATGAATGAGAATAGTATTATGACGGGTGGTTCTGCAATGGTCGCTATTATCGATATCGCAACGGATAAAATTGAAAAAGTTATTCGCGAAGATGCAACCTCATCGCTTGGTATCTATGATGACATGAATAACACCATGGCTTTTGTCGATGAAAATGGCGATATTTACTTCTATGCTCTTGGTTCGCTGGGCTTTGTTGAAGGACAAACAGAAGGTTGGGTGCGTATCAAGAAGGGTAAAACCGAATTTGACAAGGATTGGGTGTTCCACTTGCACGATGCCGCTTACGATGGCAAGAAAAAGAATGAAAACTATCTTATGGCTGGTGGTACATACATTGGCGACGGAAAATTTATGGGTTTCTTCGGAAACTTCTCTGACCCAAATAATTTCTATGCGCTTGAATGGAACTTTGTTGTCATTGATTTGAAGAAGAAGACCATTGAAAAGGTTGATTTGTCTCCGACGATTCCGTGGTTTGCAGCCTCTATCCATACAGATACAGATGGCTCTGTGTTCATTGGTCATTCCGATGGAAAGAAGGGCGCTATCTATCGTTACAGGGATGGTAAGGTCGAAAAGGAGATGGACGTCTCCACCGGAACTGCTTACTATGTTGTTCCTCTTGAAGATTAATAAAAATTTAGACTCCTAATCTTCTATAACCCAGACTCCCATAGAAGAAAAAAGTATGGCGTACCGAAGGGTGCGCCATATTCTTTTTACAAGGAAAAATATAAAAAGAAGCGTCGGGCAAAGCGCCCGACGCTGTTTTTACTAAGGAGAACTTTCGCTAGATGAGGGTTACAAATTCCTTAATGCTTTTAGCTTGAAGAATTTGGTCGATGTTCACTGTTTTCTTGAGGTCAAGCGCAATTTTATCAACAAGTTTCATTAGGATGATAGAATCACCGCCTATGGAATAGAAATCATCGTCAAGCGTGATGCCCGGATTTTCGAAAACGCTTTGCCAGAGTTCAAGCATTGCTTTTTCATCATCGGAGATATTTTCGTTTGCTGTCGTGTTGGTTGTATTTTGTGCTGTTGTTGCGGTAGGCGTTTCTGGAATCGGGAGTTGCTTCTTGTCTACTTTTCCGTTTGCAGAAAGCGGGAAAGCTTCCATCGTGACGATTCTTGACGGAATCATGTAGCCTGTGAGGACTTTTGCAATTTCTGTTCTGAGTACGTTTTCTGCATTTTCGACGGTTGCTCCGATGACGTAAGCGATAATTTGCTTGCCGCTCCCTGGAACATCCTTGAGCGCTGCGACTGCTCGTGTGATGAGACCCGTGTGCATCAGGGCCGCTTCGATTTCACCGAGTTCTATACGGAAACCATTGAGCTTGATTTGCGTATCGGAACGTCCGAGGAATTCGATGAAACCTTCGGTCTTGAGTTTGCCCAGATCTCCAGTGCGGTAGATGCGGCCCAGTTTCGGATGGTTGATGAACGCCTTGCTTGTCTTTTCGGGATCGTTATTGTAGCCTTTCGCAAGTCCCACGCCGCCAATGTAGAGGTCTCCCTGGACTTCTGGCGGGCAGAGCTTCAGATCTGCATTGAGCACATAGAATGTTTGGTTTTTCATTGGATAGCCGTAAGGCACGCAATCCCATTCCGGGTGCACATCGCTAAATGGGTAGATGATGGACCAAATGGCCGCCTCGGTGGCGCCGCCGAGACTGATAAGGTCTGCTTTGCAGTCTGCATTCTTTGATGTTGTGCAAATGTCAAGCGGAATGCGGTCGCCCGAAAGAAGGACCTTGCGGAGTGAGAGGCTGCTTGAATCATTTGTCGAAATGCGGTGCTTCATCGCCATGTCGAAAAGCACGGGGACGGAATTCCAGACGGTCACATTCTGCGTACTGAGAACTTCGCAGACTTCGCTCATGTCGCGTGCGTCGCTCACTAACGCGAGTTTTGCTCCACTGCTGAGTGCTCCGAAAATATCGTAGACGGATAGGTCGAAGCAGATAGAAGAGATTCCTATGAGTGTGTCTGTTTCTTTAAGTGCGAGACGTTCGTTGACATCGATGATTGTATTTGCGGTCGCTCCGTGTTGCATGATGACGCCCTTGGGCTTGCCTGTACTACCGGAGGTGTAGATGATGTAGGCTTCGTCTTTGGGCGTGTTGGTTGTCGGGAGTGGCTTGTCGCTGTAGCTTTGGATCTCCTTGGATTTGAGATAGGATTTTTTCAGAAGGAATTTGCAATTACCATCTTGCATGATGAAGTCTACGCGTTCTTTGGGATACGAAATATCGATTGGAACGTAAACGCCGCCGGCCTTGAGAATGCCGAGAATGCTTGCGATTGTTTCTGGAATTCGTTCGCCGAGAACGGCAACGCGATCGCCACGGATGACTCCGTTTTCGTGGAGATAATTTGCAATGCGGTTAGAGTATGCGTCTAGCTCTGCGTAAGTAAGGGATGAATCTTTGCCAACTATTGCAGTGCGATTCTTGAATAATTGCATTGCGTTATTGACGAGTCCATGCAGTGTCTTTACGGGGGCGGCTCCTACCTTAGGATTATAGGAGTTCCATATGACATTAATTTCTGGGAAACGGAGCGTGTTTTCGCCGTTTGCTATATACCTTATATTCTCAACGAAATCATTAAATATTTTATCAATAATTTCAGGTTCAAAAAGTTCTTTGACAACATCCCAAGTGACATAGAGCTTTTTGCCCATTTCTGCAATTTGGTTGTCGATGAAAATTTGCGGTGTCTGTGAAATGGAGTGGCGCAACTTGCCGAGAACCTCATAATAGTTTTCGGGGGCATCAAATAATACGCAGGTAAATACTACGGGTAAAATTGCCTTGCCGAACTGGTTCCTGGATTTTGCGAGTTCGCGCATGATTTCTGTGCCGTCATATGACAAATGTTCCAGTCCGTCCATGATCCGTGTCTGGACATCGTTAGCTTGTTTCCACAAATCCTTTTCGTTCATCGAAAGTGCAAGTGGTAAAAGTTTGGTAAAGTCACCGATAATTTTTTCGACATCTTTGTGGAAGGGCTTGCGTTCAAATGCCGTCAAGTTTAACACCATATCATGTTGATTGCTCCAACGTTCTAGCACTTTAGCGTAGATTGTACAAAGTAAAGACGATGGAGAAAGACGATGGGCTTTTGCAACCTCCTTGAATTTAGCCCATGTCTTTCTACAAATAACATCTTGCTTTCGCGTTATGGTGTATTCCGTGCAATCGGAAATTTTTTGTGCGAGAGGTACATGCGGATATTCTGGGAACGTCGGTAAACGTTCGAACCAATAGGCTTTATCTTCTTCGTAACGTTTTTCATCGCGAGAGTGCGATAAATCACGGATGTAGCGCTCGTAAGAGTATCCAATGCGTTCTTCGAATGGCTGCTTGCGCAGAATGCGTCCCAAGTCCGAGAAGAAAATTTGCATACTGTCACCATCGCAAACCATCAAGTCGAAACTCACGAAAATAATACGATGCGTGCTGCCGTAATCAACGGCCTTGAATGTGAATAGCGGCCACTTGTCATGCTTATAAATATGATGTGACAGTTCATTTCTGATTTTTAAAGCTTCTGTTTCCCGTTCTGCAGGTGTGCAGTTTACAACTTCCATTTTGTATTCAGGAACTTCGGCGAGAATCTTTTGCATACCGTTGGGGAGGAATATCGCTCTGAATGCATCGTGTTTTTTGACAACTTTGCGGATGGCATTTTCGATTTCTTCGATGGTGTATTGCGATTCTATTTCGAAGTAGTAATGCGCGTTGTATTTGCCAAGTTCAAAGTACTCGTTACGACCGTTCAAGTAGGCTAATTGTACGCCTGTCATCGGGAATTCAGCGCCTTTGCCCGATTCGCCCAAATCTGTGGTTGATGGCGATGCAATATCGTTTTTTGGAACAATCATGTCTTCTACAGATTCGGCAAAATCCCTAGCGCTCTGTGCGTTCAAAACAGAGACGAATGGTACACGGATGCTGAATTTTTGATCAATACGTTGTGCGATACGCTGTGCCTTGATAGAATCGCCTCCGAGTTCAAAAAAGTCGAGGCTGCAATCGATTTCTTTGAGATCGAGAACCGATTTCCAGATGTCGATAATCACGGATTGCGTTTCGGTGAGGACGACAGGGACTTTGACTTCAGCCGCATTTGCTGTGGTCACGGTGTTGGCGGAGAGATTCTGCATAAGCGTTTTGCGGTCGAGCTTTCCGTTGGATGATAGCGGCATTGCATCCAGATGAATGAACCTGTGCGGAATCATGTATGCGGGCAGGAATTGTGAAAGTTCGCTTTTGAACCATTCTTTATCCTGCTGCATACCGGTATAGAAAGCGACAATTTGCTTGTTCGTATCTAGAATGACAATGGCGCTATCGACAGATGCGATAGCGTTCATGCGTTGCTCGATTTCGCCGAGTTCAATGCGGTAGCCACCGACTTTGACTTGACTGTCCTTGCGACCGAGGAATACAACGTAACCGTTCGTCGAAAAACGCCCAAAATCGCCTGTCTTGTAAATGCGCCCGAATTTCGGATGTTCGATGAATGAATCCTTTGTCTTTTCTTCGCTGTTGGCATACCCTTGAGCCACACCCACGCCGCCGATGTAGATTTCTCCCTGGACTTCGGGCGGGCAAATTTCAAGCGATTCGTTCATGACGTAAATTGTCTGGTTTGCAAGCGGGTATCCGTAAGGAATGCTTTGCCATGCCGGATTCACTTGCACAATCGGGAAGTAGATGGACCAAATGGATGCTTCTGTCGCTCCGCCCAAGCTGTAGATTTTTGCGTTTGGGAAATGCTTGCGGATGCGTCCCGGGAGCGAAACGGAAATCCAGTCGCCACTCAAAAGTACTGATTTGAGATTGCTGTTGATGTATGTTTCTTCGAGGCTGTCGATGAATAGTTCCATGCCTGCGGGGACAGAATTCCACAAGATGTTTTTGGAATTGTCCATGAAAGTACGGATTTCATCGGTTTCACGAATGTCCTTTGCAATGTCCAGTGTTGCTCCTGCCATAAGTGAACCGAATAGATCGTAGACGGAAAGATCGAAACAGTAAGATGAAAGTCCGAGGATTGTCGAATTTTCGTTGATTCCCATGCGCTCGTTGATATCGATGATGGTGTTCATCATGGCTGCATACGAAATCAAGACTCCCTTTGGAGTGCCTGTGCTACCGGAAGTGTATATAACATAAGCCGTTGCTTCGAGATTAGGGTTGGGCGTGAAATCTGCGCGTTCACGTGTCGGCGATTCTACAAGCTTTTGCGGTTCAACCAACAATTTGCAATTTGAATTTTTGACAATGTAATCCTTTCTGTCTTCGGGCCATTTTGCATCAACGGGAATGTAGGTGGCTCCAAGTCCCATTGTGGCTAGGATTGCGATGACTGTAGAGAAATTCTTTTGTGAGAGAATGGCTACGGAATCCCCGCAAGTGACATTTTGCATTTTGAGCATGAACATGGCCTTGCGTACGGAATCTTCAAGTTCGCCATATGTCATGCTGGTCATGACGCCATCTTGCAATGCCATGCGGTCGCGAAACTTGTTGAATGAACTCTGCAAATATGCAATGGGATGATCGATGTTGAATGCTTTTGCCGTGCTATTGTAAGCTTCAATTCTTTTTTCAAAATTAACGGTAGGATTTGTAAATGTTGCATTTGCAGCAAATTCTTCAATGGATTCACTGTAAAATTTGAACATCTCGGAAATGAATCCTGTCGGGAAAATCTTTTCAAGATAATCCCACGAAATCATGAGTCCGCCATCGTACGTTTTGCAAATTTGATTGTCAATGCTGACTTGTGAAGTTTGTGTTTGTACGTAATGAACTTGTAAATCCTGCGGTTTTGGAAGTTTTCCAAAAAGCATACTCGTAAAGACAATCGGCATCGGGTTTTCTTTGTCGATTTGCTTTTGACGGATAAGGTCACGGATGACTTCGACGCCTTCGTAGGAGCTGTGGTCTATGCGCTCATACATACGGTCTCGAATTTTTTGGAGCGTCTCGCGGATGTTTAAACCTTTAAGCATTTTTGATGAAAAATCAAAAATGACATTGCTTGTGTAATCGCCAATAATATGGTCCATGCCTTCAATACCGTAGGGGCGATTGAGCATGGTGATGTTGACGGAAAAGTCGCCATTTTCGCTAAATCTTGCAAGCGTTTTTAGATATAGGTAGAAAAGAACAACGCTAGATGTGACTCCGTTTTTGCGAGCTGCAATTTCCATTTTGTGGAGTGTCTCTTTGCTGAATATCCTTTGTACGCGATTACAAATGTTCGCTTCGTTATCGCGGGATGATATGACTGGAAACTTGGGTGCCGCTGGAATATCGGATTCTAGTTTATGCCAAAATTCTGCATCGCCATCGTGTTTTGTAGAGTCTTTGCGGTTCTTTATCCAGTCAACATATTGCGGATTATTTTCGAAATCAAAGGAGGGTAAAATGCCATCGTGGTAGAGAGATAAGAATTCTGCGGCAAGCCCTTGTGCGCTCAAACCATCGACAAACATGAGTTCTAAATCGATGGTTGCGATATTGCGTTTTTCTGTAGCGATGTTTGTAATGTCGAATAAAGGCCACTTTCCGAGATCGCGTATTTCGGTCTGTGCGTACAAACGTTTTTGTTCAAGATGTTGTTGAATATTCGCTTCGGAAATGGTCTCTCGTGAAATCCTGAAATTCTTGCTAATATCTTTTGTGAAAATACACTGTTCTTCATCATTTACGAATGCACGAAGGGCTTCGTGCTTTTCAATTAATTTGCAGATGCATTTTTCTGCCTTGTCAACGTCTAGAGCGTGCTCTACTTCAAAATAAATATGGGTAGAGTTTACAGAACCATGGAAATTCTGTTCACGCCCTAGACGATAAGACTGCTGCATTGGCGTCAAGGGTATTTTTTTTTCGACTTCGGCTCCTTTGCCGAGTTTTTCCTGAATCTTGTTAACCAGGTCGCCTATTGTCTCTGCCTTGACCAAATCGAGCATCCCGAATTCTATGCTGAGTTTATTCTTGACTTCTCCAAGGAATCGGAACATCTGGATAGAGTCTTCAAAAACTTCGTAGAGGGATGTTTCTGCTTGAACGTTTTGCTTGAGAATTTGATTGACTGTTTCGAGAATTTCTTTTTGCGAAAATTGCGACATGGAATCTCCTTAGATTTTGCCTTCTTTGTAGGCTGCGTACAGTTTTTCTTTGGCGATTTTTCCGGTACCCGTAAGAACCAACGATTTGAGAGGAATGACTTCTTTGAGGCCGAAACCCATTTCGGAGAATACAAAATCTTTGAGTGAATTTACATTCACTTTTTCGGGTTCACCGTATTCAACGAATAGATAAATGTGATTAGTGGAAGCTGCGGAATCGTTGACTCCACAAGCTGCGCAGCGGTAACCGAATTTTGAAGTGACGACTTGTTCGATGTCGCGCAAGTAAATGTTTTTGCCGTGGATAAAGAACATGTCTTTTTTGCGACCCACAACGTACAAAAGTCCATTGCTCAAAAAGCCGAGATCGCCCGTGTCGAGCCATCCGTCAACAAACATATCCGAAGAATCTTTGTTCAAGTATCCTGTGCAAATGTAATCGCTAAACACTTGGATGCTACCGACCGTGTTGTCGGGGAGAATTCGGTTTTCCTCGTCGCAGATGCGAATTTGCATTTCGGGAATCGGACGACCTTGACACACAATGTCCTCTGCATTTTCACGAAGTCCCTTCATGTCAAAATCAATACCGGATGTTACTTTATTGATATCCAGCTCTGGATATTCGTGGTCCATATTGAATGTTACGGCCCCCAATGCTTCGGTAAGGCCGTAAAGCGGAACAATGGCGTGTTCATGCATTCCGAATTCGGCCATCTTAGTTACGAATTCATTAAAGATTTTTTTGGAGAGGGGTTCACCACCATTCAGAATAAAATCGATGCAGGATAGATCCCAATTCTCGCTGCCGTCCAAGGCTTTTAAAAGGAGCGGGTAGGCAAAATTCGGGGCGGATGTTTTTGTGGCACGCGTCTTGCTGACGGCATCGAACCAAGATTTTGGATTTTGAATGAATTCTGCGGCATCCATGTGAACGGCGCCCGTTTTGTAGTACATCGGGATTGTGATGAGTGTGACAACGCCGAAGGCGTGCTCCAGCGGGAGCCACTGCAACCAAGTATCCTTTGAACTTGTCTTTAATGCTATATTCAAATTCTTGAGCATCAGGAGGAATCTTTCGTTTGTCATCATGACTCCCTTCGGATCGGAAGTACTGCCAGATGAGTAGAGAACGAGTGCAAGCGCTTTTGGGTCTACATCGACGTATTCGATTTCGGAAGGCAAATCTTGCGGGTATTCCGTGATCTCTTCGGGAACAACTATCAAACGGTTAGGATCGCATTCTTGCCAGAAAAACTTGATGAATTCTGCCGTTTCGGTGTCTGCGATGATGGCTGCTTTGGGATTGGCTTTTGCTACGCGAATTAAACGGGTTACATGATCCTTGCTGCGTGCGGCTGTCAATAAAACGGGGGCAATTCCCATGCTCAGCAATGCATAGAAATTTCCCATGAAGGCTTTTTTTGACGCTCCGTTAATCTGGAAAATAACCATATCTCCTTGCTTTAACCCTGCATTCTCAAAAGCATGACGTGCGCAAAGAATGCGCATTTTGAGTTCCGCTTTTGAAAAGTTTGTTGCAACTCCATTTTTCATTAGAACAATCCGGGAATCACATTCAAGATATTCTTTCAATTTTTGGTTAAGCGAGGGCAAGTTTTGCATTGTGGGGTTCTCCTATTAAAAAATCAAAGAGGTCAATTTTGGTGAGGTATTTGACGGGTAGGGTTTCGGAACAGTATGCCGTGATTACAGATTTTTCGCAGTCAATGACTTGCATTTTTGCAAATCTGTAATCAAATGAGCTTTCATTGTAATCTGAAAAATTGATGGTGGAAAGATTTTCATCAATTCCCGTTCCAATGAATTTTAGATAACTTTCTTTCATGGACCAAAAGCGTGCGAATGTGCGCGCTTTGTCTTGTGAGTTGTTTATTGCTTTTTGCTCGCTAGGATGCATTGCGCTTTTGATACAATCTAAATTACGTGAATCTACATCGGCGATATCGACGCCTATAGGTGAATTGGCAAGTCCGCATGCAATTCCCATGGTTGAGTGGGATAAACTAAATTGTAATTCTGGCATGCCTTTGATAAACGGCTTTCCGTATGGCCCGAATTCAAATTCAACTTTTTCGTCTAAGCCTTTTTCTTCGATTAACGCGTATCGCAAAAGGATGTAGGCGAGTGCGGAAAGCTTGCGGTCTTTGAAATAACGGTACTTGTCAACGCGTTTTGCACGTTGATCGCTCAGTAATGGCCATAGGCCTGCCAAGTCGAGCTCTGTAAAAGTTTCTGTTTCTGTGAAAATATAAAGCACTTACAAAACCTCGTCCCATTTTTCGGTGAGCAATCGTTTGAGCAAATTCACGTTTGCGGCGAACATCTGCTTTAACGTTTCCAGCGTGAATGCGGGTTCTGCATAATCCCAATTGATGGAAAGCCTTCCGTCAAAATTTGTGACTTGATAATCCAATACGACTTGGGGAGTTTTGCTCAATGCGTAAATTTGTTGCAATCCTTGGGGCAAGTCGCTATTGGACTTTTGTCCGTTTTCAAGCACGCAAGTGATGACAATCGGCATTTGTGCGCGCATGGGCGAAAGACCTTCCTTGAATTTGAGAATCTTTGTGCCATCGTAAGTGTGGAAACGTACAAGTTGCCACATGTCTTTTTGTACGGACTGCACGCATTCCAAAAAGTTCTTGCATTTTTTTGAAAGTGTGATGAATGCGATGTTGGTGAAATCGCCGACGACCGAATTGATGTCTTTATGGAGCGGCAAGCGGTTGAACAATGTGGAATTGATGGTGAGCGAATCGCACTTGCTGAAACCAAGGAGCGCCTTGAGATAAGCGGTGCTGATGACGGCGGCTGGCGTCGTGCGGTATTCGCGGCATTTTTGCTGGAATAGAGCAAATTCATCGACCGTCAGTTCTCCAGAAATTCTTGAAAAACGATGGTTGTGAATTTCTGAAAGCGGTTTTGCATATGGCAAATCCGGCTCACAAACGAGCTCGTTTACTTTCGATTTCCAAAATGCTTCGGCTTGCGAGTAATCTTGTTGCTTTTCGAACGCAATCAAGTCGTTGCAATAATCCTTGAAAGTGTAATTGACCCATTGCACGGTTTCGTTGCGGTAGAGTTTGAACATCTGCGAAAGCGCGATTTTTGCACTCCAGGCATCCATAATCATGCAGTCGAAATCGAAATGCAGAACGTCTTTTGTGTTTGGCACGCGTGAAATGCGCATCGTAAAGAACGGCCACTGATTCAAGGGATAAATGTGGTGGCTCCATTCCTTGCGCTTTTCGAGACGTTCTTCGATGGATTTTAATTCGACAACTTCAATGGAATACGTTGGAGCGGATTCGAGAACGCGCTGTGTTCCTTTGGTTGAAATTACAAGGCGAAGCGCATCGTCGTGAGCGATAACTTCGTTCCATGCGTTTTGCAACCGTACTACATCAAGCGTTTCGTCAAGTTCAACTTCCAAATAGTAATGCGTGTTGATCCCACCAAGATCGTAAACAGGATTGCGACCGACAAGGTATGATTTTTGGATAGGCGAGAGCGGGAAAGAATTTTGTTCTTCTTCCGCTAGCTTTTCGAGATGCGTGATGATTCCGGCCTTGTTTGCCTTTAAACATTCCTTGTCTTCGCTAGAAAGTGCTCCGTTTGCAGCGCGGAATTTTAGCTTACCCTCTTCGAGCCAAAGCGTTACGCCGCGCTGTGCGAAACTTTCAATGAGTTCCTTTGCGGTTAGAGAATCCATTAGTTGTTCTCCTGCAAATTTTTCAAGGAAAGTTTTTCGGCAAGTTCCGGCGCAAATTCCTTTGATGTGAATGCGGTGAAATGGTCGCCTTTGAGTTGCTCGTATTTAATTTCGCCAATGCAAAGATCATCCCATTTTTGGAACAGCATCTTGTCTGCGTTCTTGAAAATGCTGTTGCTGTTATCTGCCTTGAAATAGCGCAAATCGCCGAAGTACGGAGTCGGATTGTAATTGATCATGACGTTGAAATTTTGATCGAACGTTTTCTTGATTCGAGCAAAGGCTTCGTCGGTCATGCTGTTGCCAAAATCGCCGGAGTATTCCTTGATTTTTTGGAATCGTTCGCTTGTGGATAGTGCGTTGAAATTCTGGATGGCGTCTGCATCAGGCGATTGACCGATAATTTTTTCGAAATCATTTTCGTCAATGATTTTTTTCTTCGTTTCTTCGATATAGCTGTTCATCAAGAATGTAATGTCTTCGAACTTGAAGCCAACCTTTTCGGGATTAACGCCAATCAATGTGGCAAAGAAGAAATCCTTAATGTTTGTCTGCTTGATTTCAAAAGGCAAGCGTGCGCCTTCGATGATGGCGAGGTCTGCAATTTCGATTTCGGCGTTTTCGAGACGTTCTGCAAGTTCCAAAGAAAGTTTTCCGTTGAAACTGTAGCCGATAATCTGTACTTTCTTGATGCCTGCTTCTATAATTTTGTCTGCAAATTCCTTGGCCAAGACGCTTGCGACTTCAGCCTCGCCAATTTCAAAGAAGTATTGCGTGTTCGAAAGCTTGAATGTGAAAATTTCGCCTTCGTCCTGACTTTCCATGAGCGGAATTATTTCATGGAACATTTCATCATTCCAAAGAACGGTCGGGAGGAGAACTCTCGCGCAATCGTCCTTAGGCTTGCCATGACGTTTGAGTTGAATGAATTCTCCCGAATTTTCTGTTACTTCTTCGGTTTCATTTTTCAGGAAACGCGCAACGTCCGTGACAGTCGGAAAATCGAGCATCTGCTTCAATATGGCATCGAATGTCTTGTCCGAAGCGAGTTCGTTGCGGATGGTCGTTGCCATTTGCGCCATGAGCAAGGAGTCTGCGCCAAAATCATAGAAGTTATCGTCTTTCCCGATGGAGTCGATATTCAAAGCCTTAATGGCGATTTCGATAAGGCGATTTTCGATGGATTGGTCTTTACCCTGTGATGCTTCGAATGCGTCTGCGAAATGCTTGAGCGCATACTGGTCAACATTTCCGTTTGCGGCTAAAGGCAACTTGTCGAGGATATGGATGGACGTGTTCTTTTCGGGACAGATATCATTCAGAACCAGCTTTACAGAAGATTCGGAAACTTCATCCTTGTCGTACTTGAATTGTTTGACATAAAGATATCCGCCCAGCATTTTTGCCTTTGCTTCGTCTTGCGGGAATGTCGTTGCGTTTGCAAGGCCGTCTTTTTGACGCAACAATTCAATCCAATCTTCTTTAGGCAAGAACATGTGCTTTTCTCTAATCTTGTCTATGGGCTTATCCATCATCAACGCTTGCGATACGGATATGGATGCTGTATCGGAACCTACTTCTTCGATAAAGAGATAGCCGCTTGGGACTAGAGTTTTCTTCATTTGTTCTAGCGTGTAGTCTAGATCTATGGAGTTGGCCATCGCGCCGCCACATAGAATAATGTCGACACTGTTTTCGGAGATTCCTTGGCTTTCGAATTCTTCGTTAAAGTCCAATTGCGTGAAAATCATCGCCGGATCTTTGTGCGTATATTCTCCAGCCATGGGGAAGAATTGTGTGAACTTATCTGTGAAATTGTATATGAAGGAGAAACCTGATTCTTTAAGACCTGCGAACGCCTGTCTTGTGATTTGCCCTGTGCCAGCGCCCAATTCGAGAATTCTCCAAGTTTTCTTGGAATCCGTTGCCATAATCTGCTTCAAAAATTCTACGAGATGCTCGTTGATAATCTTGTAGCTGTTTTGGGCTTGTACAATGTCGGACCAATTTTGCAACGCATTGTTTTCTTGATTGTCGCTGTAGTTCTTATAGACAAAATCGTTTGGATCGGCTTTGCCTGCTAAAACCTCGCCAAAGTGAATTCCGTTTTCTTTGAGGTAACGGATGTATGGTTTCGAAGCGATATGGTTATCGGTATTTTGAATGACTTCGTCCCATTTATTTTCGTTTTGCTCAATTGTAATTTCTTGTGAAATCTTGAATTTATTTCCGCAAGATGCGATATTGCCGTTTTCTAAAAGGACATTTATCCATTCTTGTGCATGGAAACGGAATTTTTCCGGAATGGCTTTTTCGAGTTCTTCCTTGGTAAAGTCCTTGCCGTAAACGAGAATATTGTTCTGCAAAAGTCCAAGAAGAATTGAATCTGCGGCAGTCTTTTCAATGTTCTTGTAGCTATTGTGAATTTTTTCCCAATCGAAACTTTCGTGTGCCGCGGAAATCTTTTCATCCGTCTGAGTTATATTTTTAGTGAAAACTTCTTCACATTCATCAATTCTATTTTTCTGCTTTTTGCGCGGTTCCACGGCGACAATGAGGTTGTCCTTGTTGCTGCCCAAGAATGCGGTCGCTTTTTCAATTGGTAAACTGCTGACAAGCGCTTCCTCGACTTGCGTAATGTTTAGCGCGCCTGTCTTGGCCTTAGATTCTTCGAAGAACTTGAGGATGTTCTTGCGGTCGATTTTGCCATTTGCAGAAAGCGGCAATGCGTTGAATTCCTGGATGTAGCCCGGGTGCATGTAATGCAACAGGTATTTATCGAGGTGTTCCTTGAGCTTTTCGTTATCGATAACTTGTTTATCGCTCTTGACTTGCTTGACAAAGAACAGCACATGCAAAAGATCAAGCGCACTGTCGCTTTCCGGGAATGAACTCAGATTGACGTTCTTTTCGCCATGCAAAAGTTTTTCGGTCCATTTGCTTCGAGACATTTTGAGCTGCTCGAAAATCTGCTTCTGGCGCTCTAAATCGTCAGACGGAACATCCATCAAAAGTGCCTGCGTGATGGTAATCCAAGCGGAGAGTTCATAGGATTCCAGGAACATAAAGTGTCCGCCGGGAACGAGAACGTCTTCGATTTGCGATAGCGTCTTGCCAAAATCAATCGCGTTATCCATGACGTAGCCGCCAAAGACAATGTCGAACGAATTTGATTTCAATCCCTGCTTGTGGAAATCTTCGTTCAAGTCCAACTGCTTGAATACAAGTTCCGGATAATTCTTGAACATTTCTGCCGCGGTCGGGAAGAAGTGCTTCAAGTAATCGGTGAAGTAGTATTCAAACTTGTGACCCTTCAATACCGGCAAAAGGTAGCGCGTTGCAGAACCCGTTCCTGCGCCGACTTCCAAAATGCGAATGGTGCGGTTTGGATTTTCGTCCAAGATTTTTTTGAAGTACTCCGCCAATGTGTTGTACGCAATACGCATGATTTTGTTCTTGACGTAAAGCGAATCGACATAGCGGTATTTGTCGCCTTCTTCGGGGTAAAGGAATTTTCCCGGATCCACTTTGCCTTGCGCAATTTCTGCGAGATGGTCGCCGTTGAGCTTGACATATTCAAGAAAGTCTTTTGAAATGTATTCGCCGTTCCAAACTTCATAGGCGTTCTTCCAAAGCTTTTCCTTTTCGCTTTCGAAAACGTCGATGTGGCAAATGTAAGATTCGCCTTGCTGTTCGATGAACTTTTCTGCAAGCAGGTAGCCGAGCCATTGCGTGACAAGCCAATGGTATTTTGCAATGACCGGAGCCTTGATTTCGTCAATGGTGTAGGCCTTATCCTTTTGGAAAATGCCCATCTTTTGGAGTTCGAACAAGATGGTGTAAGCGCTGGCTCTTTCTTCGGCTTTGTAACCATCTTCGACTTGTTTCATGTCGATTTCGCCGATGCGCTCTTGCATGAATTTTTCGATAGCGTTTTCGCGTTCTGCGAATTTTTGTTTGTTTGCGTTGATTTCGCTAGCAGTTGCATTTTCTGCAACGATTGCGGAATAGATTTCGCGCTTGTCTGCACTTACGATGGCGACAGCTTCCTTGATGGCGGGGAAGTCTTTCAAGACGTTTTCGATTTCGCCGAGTTCGATACGATGTCCACGGATTTTTACCTGCGTGTCTTCACGGCCGAGGAATTCGATTTCACCACCGGGGAGATAGCGTCCCATATCGCCTGTCAAGTAAACTTGTTCATCTGTTTTGGGGAGTGCTACAAACTGTGCGGCAGTGCGTTCTGCATCTAGGTAATAGCCAAGTGCAACGCCTTCGCCTCCGAGTGCGATTTGCCCCGCGACCATTGTCGGGCACGGCTGCAAACTGTTGTCGAGAATATGCATCGTTTGGTTTGCAAGCGGGCGGCCATAAGGCAAAATTTTGAGACCGTCATTCGGATCGTAACGATGATAGTTGGACCAGATGGAGGCTTCTGTAGCACCGCCAAGGCAAATCACATCGACGCCTGGAGCTGCCTTGCGGATCCTTTCGGGCATGTCTACTGGAATCCAGTCACCGGAGAGGAATACTTCACGGAGCGGGAGCGGTGCTGCAGAGTTCTTGCTTTCGACAAAATTCAAGAGCATCTTCATCAATGCGGGCACGGTATTCCATACGGTAATGTGATGCTTGTGAATGAGAGCTTCCCAAACTTCCGGGTTCATGTAATCTTCGGCGGTCGGATAAATAAGCGTGCCGCCATAGCCGAGAACGCCAAAGAGATCGTACACGGAGAGGTCAAAGTTCAACTGCGAAAGTCCGAGAACAGCATCGTCTGCGGTAACGCCAAAACGGTTGTTCATGTCATCGATTGTGTTCATCGCTCCTTTGTGCGTAATCACGACACCCTTGGGTTCGCCCGTACTTCCGCTCGTGTAGATGATGTAGGCGATATCATCGGGAGTGCGTTTCGGGAATCTGGAACAATCGACGGCGAAATTATTTGCACCGAGTGTATCGACATTGATGGTTGTGATTTCGCTTTCGAGGAGAGCTTCATCGCTAGAAATACCGATGGCCACTTTTGCGCCTGTTTTCTTGACAATCTTTTCGGCGCGGCCTTTTGCCTTGGCGGCTGCAATCGGCACGTAAATGGCTCCGGCGTACAGAATGCCGAATACAGATACGACTTGCCATGCTGATTTTTCCATCAAGACGGGAACGCAATCCTGGGGCTTTACGCCGCAGGTGATCAGTTGGTCCGCCAAAACTTTAGCGCGTGCGTCGAGTTCTTCGAATGTGAATTTGACGTGACCATCGTCAATGGCAATTTTTTTCGGCGTGCGCTTGACGCTTTCGATAAAGTCGTCCTGCAACATTCGCACGTTCCAGTCTTTTTGCGTATCGTTTGCTGCTTTGCGTTCTGCCGCATCGCGGGCGGGGAGTGCAATTTCTGCAACTTCTTCCCAATCTCCATTTTCTTCAGCGAGGGCTAGCAATCGCTTTTCGAATGCTTCGAACATGGAATCCAAAACACCTTCCGGGAATACGCCTTCGCGATAGTCCCAGTTGACTTGCAATCCGAAAGCGCCATCCATCACTTGGCAGTCGATAAAGGTTTGTGGCGTCTGGGAAATGCCTCCGACAAAGTCTCCGCGCAATGGTGCCCCCGAATCGGCGAGGCCGATCGCGCTTGTGTAAACGATCGGCATCGAAAGCCCTGTTTTTTTTACTTTGTCTAGAGATTTCGCGCATGACTTCGACGCCACTGAAAAGGCGGTTGTCCAAGTCCGCAAAAAGTTGACCGTTTATTTTACGGGTGCGATCCAAAAAATTTTCTTTTGCAGCGCAATCAACTTCGAGCAGGCTGAGCGATGTGAAATCGCCAACGATGTCCATGACTTTTTCATGGAGCGGGAGTCTGTTCAAAACGGTCATGTTGATGCAGAAACGTTTATTGCGGCTCCACTTGGCAAGTACATCGGCGTAGCACGAAAGAATCGGAACAGTCGGCGTGAGTCCGTATTGCTTGGCGCGATTTTTCATGCGGTTCCAGGTGTCTGCAGGAATTCTTAAGAACTTGCGTCCAAAGGCATCCTTTGCTTCGGAGGCGGGGAGTTTCGGCAATTCCGGTGCATCAGGGAGATTCTCGATGCGGTCCATCCAATACTTCTTTTCTTTTTCGTATTGGGCGGTTGCCTTGAGTTTCTTTTCGGCAATCAAGTAATCGCGGAAAGAAAGTTCTTCTTCGCCCGAAACGGCTTTTTCGTCAAAATAGGCGGCTTCGAATTCGGCGACAAGTTTCCAAATACTTGTCCAGTCAGCGAGCAAAAATTCAATCGAAAAATGAAGAATGGCGCTTTCGTTGGTGCGGCTTACGGCAAGCCCGAACATAGGCCATTTGCCAACGGTATAGGCGCGGTTGCCCATTTCCTTGCGGAATTTCTCAAAATCGTTTGCTTTTTCGGGATGCTTCACCAGGTCCCATTCCGGAATTTCCAATTCGGGAACATCCTTCATCACCTGTTGATAACCGCTTTCGTTGATGACCGCGTGGAGCATGTCGTATTTGCGCGTGATTGCGTTCCAAATGTCGCGAACTTTTTGCGTTTCGAGTTCAGCGTAACGGATCTCAAGATAAACGTGGCAAGCAACGCCGCCGTATTCAAAAGTCTTGCTGCGTCCAAGCAAATAAGCGGATTGTACGTCGGTAAGCGGGAACGGTTCAAAGCGATTGGTGCGGTCAATGACAATGGCAACATTACTATCGTCACTTTTTTCGCTCAAGTACTTTATCAAAGTTTCTTTGTTTGCCTTGAGTTCTGCGAGTACAGCGGGGGTCATAGCCTCCTTGGAAGCCTTGTACTTGATTTTCCCGTTTTCCGTCCACAAGTGAATTCCGTTTGCTTCAAAACGGTTGACCAAATTTTGCATGTTCTTGTCTGTCATTTTAAACCTCTTCGCTGTATTTGTGGATTTCTGCCGACGGGATGTATTCGCTGTTGCCTTCGGGGTGGATCAATTTTGCAAATCCGAAAATGTTGGTGATTTCGGACCATTTCTGTGAACACAAAAGTTCTCGTTGCGCCAATGGAGCGAGTTTTACCTTTTGGTCAATCATCTTCGAAAATTCAATAATGTTGTCCGCAATGCCTTGTTTCCAATCATCAAAAAGAACATGCATAAAGTCCTTGGCCTTGTAATTTCCCAAGGTTTCCATCGTCAATTCTTTAAGGTAAGGCGGAATTTCGTTACGCTTTTCGGGGTTGTACAAGTATTTGGGTACGTACATGCGCGGCTTCCAAAGTGCGGGACCGAAAGTATCTTCGAGAATCAGACGGCCTGTTTCGTAAACGATGGCGAAGTTGTGCAAAAGATGCGCGTGATTGTCTCGGTCATCCGTATTCACCTGGTTGTTGTATTCGATGACGATGGGTGTGTCGCCAAGTTTTCCGGTGAGAATGTCGAAGGGCCCCACGCATTCCGTGATGTGCTCGACTTTTAGATTGTAAATTGAAGGGAGTATACGGGAAAGAATGTCAATCGCCGGGAACGAAACTTGTGGACCGAAGGCTGCCTTGATGTAAAGCGGCTTTTCGTGCTTGTTCAATTCTTGAGCTACGCGGATGAATCGTGCCACTTCAGGGAGCTTCGGGTAAAGATCGCAAGTCTTGAAATAAACACCATTCTTTTTGGCAACGCGATAAGTTTCAGTAAGATCGCGCGGATGGATGGGCTGTTCCTGAAGAACATGGATTTTCTTTTCCATGAATTTGCAGGCGAGTTCTGTGCCGATGCCGCCCACCGTTCCGGAACTGATGACAACACAAGCGAAATCGATTTCTGGAATTTGTTCAAACTCGGTGAAAAGTGGAATGCCGTAAGTTTCGGCACATTTTTTGGAGCGCTCGCTTCCCTTGCCGTAAAGCCCGACTAATTCAAAATCATCTTTCAATAATTGTTGCAATGCATTGATATAAAATTGTCCGAATGTACTTCCGCAGACAATAACGCGCTTTTTCATCTTTTTAAATTTCTCCCTCGATTTCGATAGAGTTCATATCCTTGATTTCGCATGAAAAATCAGGTTCGTTTTCAATGAGCGATTCGATGATTGAAGTTGCTAGATCGCTTTCGCCGAGCAATTTGATGCCCCCAAGAACATTTTCTTTTTCTAGGGCGATCACTGTGGCTCCCGCTGTAACTCCGGTCATTGGCGATGGTCCGAGTCCCGAAACAGTCATTTTTAATTTTAATGGATTGCCGTTTTTTACGCCTTCCATAATGCACAAGTAAAAAGTATTCTCCTTGATTCCAAAGACATCGAGTTTACTTGCGGTACAAAGCTTTTTAATAGTTTCGTCAGGATTTTGTTTGTACTGGAATCTTGCCGAGTTCATGATTTCTACAGTACGTTCTCCACTGACGCACATGTGGAAACGTGCTTCATCGGGATTTATTTTGCGCGTGATTGCTTCGGCTTCTCCGTCAAAAAACGGGAATTGTTTATTAATCGAAATAACGCTTTTTAGGTCTTCGACAACGTCATTTGAAGATGGAATGTATGGAATAATTTCACCATTTTTCCAATAAACCATCGTGCGGATCTCGTCATTGTGAAGGCTTTCAATAAAGTCATTTGCAGCGGTGTAAGAGAATGCGCCTAGCCCGCCGTAGTAAAAATCAAGTGAATTGACATGGTCGAAGTTTTTTGCGAGGTATTGGGGAATTAATCCTGAAAGTCCAGGAATGGCTCCCGTCCCATAAAATATGGGAATCTTGGATTCCTTTCTTTGAAAACCGGCAATTCCAAGATGCAAAACGGGCGTGTTCTTTGCGTCGGCGATTTCGTCCATCTGAGTCGTTTGAGCTTCCGAAAGTTTTGCGCAATCGAGGATGATTTCGCAACCGTCCATGAACTGCTTGATGCTTTCTTTGTCAGAAACATCGACTTTCACCCATTCTGCATCGCTCCATTCCGAGCGTAATTCGCTTGGAACTTTTTCAATATTGCGTCCACCGATGCGGATTTTTTGTGCAGATTTTGATTTTATGAGTCTCGTTGCCCAAATGCCAACGGCTCCGTATGCTCCAAGAATTCCTATCATATTTCTCCTTCTTCAATATCTCCTAAAGCGTTGATGCGTTCGTCAAAAATTAGAGCGAGTGCATCTAGTTCTGCATTTTCGAAAAATTCGCGAAGTGCTATTTCGATACCGAATTGTGTATGGATCTTATCTATGAATCGCGTTGCCAAGAGGCTATCTCCGCCGATTTCAAAGAAGTTGGCGTGTCGGTCAATCTTGTCAAGAGAAAGCAATGTCTTCCAGATGTTTGCAATTTCGGCTTCGCGCCCTTTATAATTCTCGTCAATGTTGGAATCGATTCCTATTTTTTTCAAGTATGATGTAATCGCCTTGCGGTCGACTTTGGCGTTGGCGGTCAATGGAAATTGTACGAAAACCTCTGTCCTTGAGGGAATCATGTACGGGACTAGATTTGTTTTCAAGTATTCATCGAAATCGTTGCCGAGAATTTCTTTTGCATCGGTCGCTTTTTTTGCAGTGATTGTCTGTACAAAGTGTGAATTATTTTCGAGAGAAATTGTGTCGAACGGCAATTCCTTGAAAATGGATTCCCATTCTTCGTCTGTTAAAAGTGATGTAAAACGGCGCAAACGGGTGTATTTGGCAAAACCGTTTTCTAGTACGGCAGAACTTACGATAGCGACCGGATCGAAATTTTCAAAGTCAAGCGCCATAAACGTTCCCCCTTTTTTTAAAATCATGTAGGCGAACGAAAGTGCATTGGCAGGATTGTTGTAAGTATGCAAAAAGCCGGCGTCAACAACAAGATCGAAAGTTTCCAAATCTTGTACGCTGCTATTTAAATTAAGTTGCTTGAATTTTAGGAATTTTTTCCATTCACTCAATAAATTGCGTGCAGAATCGAGCATTCCCGTGGATTCATCGTATAACGTGATTTCCATTCCGTTCTTTTCGAATGAATTCAAAAATTCACGTACGCCTAAACCGGAACGTGCGTTTAGAAATGCAATTTTCTTAACCCTTTCGTGGATTGCTGTGGTAACGACTTTATTGATGAACAATTTGAACGGTGTGCTTTCGGAAAGCAATTTTTCTGGAGCGAATAATTCGTTTCCTAAAAGATCCGTTTCGGGACGATTGCCTCTAAGGACATCTTGCAATAATTCAATATTTTCATTGCTGTTCAATTTTTTGGAAAAATCGGATTCTACAGATGGGCGAATACTTTCAAACCCGTTTTTGTAAAGCCAATTATTCCATAATACAAATGCGTTTTTCGATTTCTCTGGAATTGTCTTGATATCGGAACGGATGGTATGGATGAACGATGCGACCGCATTTGTACGGTCATGCAAAGATTCGTCTGCGTAATTTCCGATAAATTTATAATCGTATTTTGCAATTTTTTCTTTGCTTATCGCAGGAATGATCCCTGCTACGATTTCCTTTTTCGTGCCATTTTCAACAACGACAGCAGCTGCGTTTACGATATTTGTTTTTTTCTTGATGACATTTTCGATTTCACCAAGCTCGATTCGATATCCGCCGAGTTTAATTTGCGTGTCCAGGCGTCCTAAAAATTCGGAATTACCATCAGACATCATGCGGACTTTATCGCCTGTTTTATACCAACGTTCCCCATTTTCTACCGGGAATCGCTCTTGAGTCAATTCGGGTTGGTTCAAGTAACCTTCGGCAACGCCGGTTCCTCCAATCCAAAGTTCACCGGCTTCACCGTCCGGGCATTCGTTGCCCTTTTCGTCTATGACCTTGATTTTCTGGTTTAAGAGCGCCTTGCCATATGGAATCGATTTCCATTCTGGCTGCAACGCGTTTACTTCGTACCAAACAGACCAAATAGAAACTTCTGTCGCGCCGCCCAAGGAAATAAAGCGACAGTTCGGCCAATACTTCTTTGTTGTGCCGAACAGCGGAAGTGGTATCCAGTCGCCAGAAAGCATAACCGTTTTCAACGGAATTGTATTTGCCTTGTCGCCTGCGACGATGGTGAACATTTCAAAGAGTGCCGGAACGGAATTCCACAAAGTCACTTTGTGGTCGCTTGCAATCTGCTTCCAGACATTCGCTTCTTTTTTTGTTTCTTCAGAGAGGACAATGACCTTTCCGCCAATGGATAGCATGCCGAAAATGTCGTAAACGGAAAGGTCAAAGTCCAATTCCGAAATGGCCATACAGGCATCATCTGCTGTTACGTTAAAGCGTTTGTTGATATCGCGAATGGTATTGCTTGCACCACGATGCGAAATCATTACGCCTTTGGGAACGCCTGTTGTGCCGGATGTAAAAATGATATAAGCGAGGAGCGAGGGGTCTTCAACGATTTCGTCAATTGGCAGTGGCTCGCTTTGCAATGCTTCCTCAATTTCAACAATGTTCCAAGAGAAATGTTCTTTGCGAAATTGTTCTGCGTGAATTTTATCTGTAATTATGCACGAAATTTTTGCAGAATCAAAAATCCTGTGCATTCTCTCCATGGGTTGGTGAATGCCGACAGGAACGTAGGCCGCGCCGACTGCCTGGATGCCTAGCGTAGAGAAAACTTGATTCATGCCTTTCGGAAGAACAATAGCGACATAATCTTTGGGCTTGATGCCTACAACTTTCAGCTTTGTCGCGATTTTTAATGCGTTTACGGATAGTTCTGCATAAGTAATCTGATTGTAGGTACCGTCCGCATTACGTGATACGAGCGCAGTAGCTGCGGGCGCTTCAATGGTTTTTGCAAAAACGGCAGAGTGGATGCATTCGGAATTATTTTTGAACATAAATTTTCAACCTGCGGTAGCGAGATATTCGGGGTATTGTTCGGAGTTTAAAACGAAAAAGTGATCGCCTTCAAATTCCTTTTCCTTGAATTCTTTTGTAGTGACGGATTGCCAGTGTTGCATGATTGCCGATGTTGCGCCTATGTCCTTAGATCCGCAATTGATATAAATGGGGGTGTCAATGCGCTCTCCGTTGTAAATCAAGCTTTCGTTCAGTGTGTAATCCTTGCGCACTTCAGGGAGAATGAATTGGAGCAATTCCTTGTTTTCAAGGATTTCCTTGGGTGTGGCATTGTATTTTTTTAGTTCTCGAATGAGCGCGTCATCGCCCATGTATGTTTTGAATTCTCCAGGATCTTCGTCTTGCGGGGCTTGGCGGCCTGCTGCAATCAGTTTCTCTGGATGAATATTGTATTTGTTTTGTAGGTAATTTGCCACGTAGAATGCCATGGCGGCGCCCATGCTGTGTCCGAATAAGATAAACGGCTTGCCTTGAGTCACTTTTACAATGCTTTCGCAAAGCGGCTCCTGGAGCTTCTTGAAATCGCCGACAAATGTTTCCCGGCGACGCGTTCCTTTGCCGGGAAGCTCGACGCAGATGAAATTCATTTTTTTCTTCTCGAGCGTCCATTTGCGATATACGCTTGCGGAACCGCCAGCATGATGAAAACAGAAAATTTTTTTGTGCTCGATATCATCGAGAGCATAGGTGGAGAAGGGGAACCAACGTTCCTCGAGTTTTTTTTCCATTTTTAGCAATCCTTTTCTAGGTAATGCTCCAGCCTGCTGAAGAATTCCTTATATCCAAGAATTTTTTATAAACACCTTCAACATTGCAAAGTTCTTCATGCGTGCCGCGCTGTACTATGTGTCCATTGTCGATGACAAGAATTTGATCGGCGTTTTTGACCGTATTTAAGCGATGTGCGATAGAGATTACTGTTTTTCCTTTGGTGAGTTCTCCAATCGCTTCCATCAATTCCGATTCATTTTCGGGATCCACAGAAGAGGTCGCTTCATCGAGGATAACGACTGGGGCGTCTTTCAATAGGGCGCGTGCAATAGAGATTCTCTGTTTCTCGCCGCCAGAAAGTGAGCTCCCGTTTTCTCCGATGATTGTATTGTATCCATCTGGCAACTGTTCTATGAAATCATGGCAACGGGCGCGTTTTGCGACTTCTACAATTTGTTCGTGCGTAGCGTTTGGGCGGCCGAACTTGATATTGTTTTCGATGGTGTCGTTGAACAGGAAAACATTTTGGAACACCATCGAAAAATGCGATAGCAGTTCATCCGGCGCATAATTTTTGATGTTTTTTCCACCGAATGTGATTGAACCGGATTGGACATCCCAAAAGCGTACAATCAAATTGCACAATGTGGTTTTTCCGCTACCGGAATAACCGACGATAGCGCATTTGGATTTTGCGGGAATTTTTGCGCTGACTTTGTCTAAAATAATACGAGAATCGTAACCGAATGTGACATCCTTGATTTCGATATCCGTCTTGTTTTCGTCAACGGACTCTGTTCCGTCAAGTTTTGGAACATTGTAAGTTTCGTCCATCTGGTCCATGGCTGTTTCTATCTGTTCCATCATGAATGCGCCATTGGCGAGCAGTTCCATTTGACCATAGACGATAAATCCCGAGACGAGGAACATCATTCCGTAGGTAAAATCCATTGTCCCGTGGAAAGTCATCCAGGCTGCAGTCAAGATGACGATGCCGCTAAAAATTTCCAGGGTCGCTCTGAAAAACCCATGCGGTATGAGAATTGTCTTTTCCATCTTGATGGCGGTCTTTTCAAATTCATCAAATGTCTCGTCAAGTTTGGAGGCGTTGCCTCTGCCAAATGAACGGATGACTGCTATGCCTCGGATATACTCAATGATATCGTTTGTAACTTTTTCAACAGCGTTGTATCGTTTTAAGGATAACGATCCGGACTTGTTTTGTATAAGAGTCAGCGGAATCAATGAAAGTAAAATTCCGAAAATGGCGACCAGTCCGATTCTCCAATCGAAGACCATAAGGAAAATGGAAACGCCTATTCCCTGCAAAATACCGCCAACAACGTTATCGACGGCCATCATGGTGAAATTTTCAAGTGTCGCCATGTTGGTGGTTATTGTATTGTTGATACGTCCAAGGGATTCTTTGGAAAAGTAGCCCATGGGAGCGTTTTTAAGCTTGTCGCCGAGCTCAAGACGTTTATCTGTAAAGATAATGAATCCCGCAGCAGTCATGAAGATATTCGTCAAGAACTTGAGAATGATTTTGCCCACAAGTCCAACCGCTAAAATCGCAACTGTTTGCCAAATGACATCCATCGAGAGGCTGTCAATATGCATGAGCACCCAAAGGAATGCAAATACTGAAGAACAGTTGAAAATCGTATTCAGAATGCTACAGACAAGTCCCCAGTAAATACGTCCCTTGTGCTTGCCGGAAAGCTTGATAATCCTTTTTAAAGTCTTAAGCATTATGCAACCTCCTTGTTGTCAGAACCCGCGATATGGCGTTCCCACATGGATTTGTACAGCGCGCATTTTTTCATCAGTTCTTCGTGTGTTCCGCTATCGGAAAGTTCACCTTTTTCTATGACCAGGATCTTTTCGGCATTCTTGATGGTCGAAAGCCTATGGGCAATAACGATAAGTACTTTATCGTGAATAAGCCTAGAAAGTGCCTTCTGAATTTCAGCTTCGTTTTCGGGGTCTGCGTAAGCGGTCGCTTCGTCCAGGATAATCACATCCGCATTTTTTAAGATCGCTCGTGCAATAGTAATGCGCTGGCGTTCACCTCCGGAGAGCCTGTTGCCTGCATCTCCTGCTTTTGTGTTGTAACCGTTTTCGAGTGCTGTGATAAACTCGTGGCAGCCGGCGGCCTTTGCTGCTTCGTAAACTTCTTCATCGCTAGCATCGGGGCGTCCCATGCGGATGTTTTCCATGATGGATACATTGAACAAGTAATTGTCCTGAGCCACATAGCTGATTTTTTGCATTTGTTGCTTGAATGGAATCTTGGACAAGCTTACGCCACCGAGCAAAATGTCTCCCTTACCCACATCCCAAAATCCGGCCATCAATTTAGCGATTGTCGATTTCCCGCTGCCCGAGTGCCCGACAATTGCCGTGACTCCCTTCTCTGCGGTCTTGAATGATATGTTGTTCAGAACATTCTTTTCTTTGTAACCAAATACTACATTCTTGAACTCAAAAGAAGAGCCTTTGAACTGTACGTTTTTTTCTGGGCGGATTTGATCTTTTTCTTCTAAAAAGTCATTGACCTGCTTGAAAGCCTGAAAAACCGAAGCGAACATTTCGGCGTAATTCATCGCAGCAATCATCGGACCTGCAATTCCCATGCTAAGTACGGCGCAGGTGAGAAATGTTGAAAATTCTATATTCCCGTTCATGAACAAGTAGGCGCCCAACGGGAGCGTAACAAGCAACGTTGAAGAAAGCGTATTCAGGCCGGCAGCTGAGAAGAACCAACAGCCGCGCCACCAATCAAGCGTCGTATCGCGATAGTATTTGCAGGCGTTGGTGAATTTTCCAAAAGAAGATGCGCTTTGATTAAAAGCCTTGATGACTTCAATACCGTTTACGTATTCCACGATGGTGTCGTTCATATCAGCGTTTGCTTTAAAAAAACGTGCGGATTTTTCCTTATAGCCGATCAATTGCCCCATGGTTACCAGAAAACCCAATGGAATTGTCGCGACAGCGCCTAGCGCCATACGCCAATCCATAACAAACAAAACAACAATAATCGTTAAAGGTGTCACGATATTTGCGGTCATTTCTGGTACCATGTGAGCAAAAGGTTTTTCAATACGTTCAACGGTGTCCACAACGAGCATTTTGTATGAACCGGAGGCTTTATCCAGCATGACGCCCATGGGAATGTGCTCCATTTTTTCGGTTATCGTTGTTCGTATGGTTCTTAAAATGGAAAACGCCGCTTCATGTGAGGTCATTGTCGAAAGTGTCGATAAGAAAACCTTTATTGCAAAAGCTGCGATGGCTACAAATCCGTAAACGAGAATGTCGTTTTGTGTTACAGTCTTGTAGTAGAACAACGAAAGCAGTTTTGCTACGCAAAAATAAGGGATGATGCCGGCAAAAACTCCTAGGATTGCATAAAACGACGCTTTGAATAGTTGAAATTTTTTATTTCCGGCATATTGCCAAAGTAAACTTAATGAATTTTTCTTTGTCTTATCCGTGGTCATGTTTTTGAATATCCTGAAAAAGATAGATTTGGCTAACAAAATTTAGAACAAAGACTTTGTATTTTGATAATTTTTTTATAAAATAAGACGGATTGGATTTGTACAAAACCATTTGGATTGTTGCCGAAATTTGCGTAAAATGCTCCATTATTAAAAATGTTACCCTAGTCTAATTGGATTGTTTGGGGACCTTTTAGAGTAGAAAAGTACGCCTACTTGAAATTATTTTTTACGTCCCTTGGAAATCAACAATGACTCAAAAACGGATTTATTCAGCTTTATCTTTCAATAAAGCCTTCTACATGGGGCTTGTGGTTGCGATCCTTGTCCATGTTGCGACTTTGCTGAATCCATATTTCCAAAAGAAAGAAATCGCAATGCACCGTGCTGATTCCCCTGTAATTCATGCAGAACAAGTTTATATTGCTCCTCCGCCCCCTCCTCCCGAGGCTCCTAAAATCGAAAAGAAAATTGTACGGAGCAAGATAATCCCGAAGGTTGTTGAAAAGCCGGTAGAAGAGACACCTCCTGAACCGGAGCCGGAACCGATTGTTGAAACGGCTCCTGTTGCTGCTGCGGAACCCGTTGTGGAGGCCCCGCCGGCTCCTCCTGCACCTTCTGTGGCAAAGGTTCCTCCAAAGCCTTCGCCGGATTCTTTGAAAGTGGTGACCCGCACTTACTTGCGCTCGCTCAAAAAACAGTTGGAACAGATCAAAAATTATCCTGCGACAGCCAAACGCCTGAAGCAGGAGGGCACAGTACGTGTGAGGTTCACCATCCTTGCGGATGGCAAAATTGAACAAATTGAAGTTTCGGAATCAAGCCGCTATTCTTCTTTGGACAATAGCGCTTTGGAGGCTGTTACGAGCATGGGAAAATTTGACCCCATTCCAAAACTTTTAGAAAAAGAACGCTGGCGGATAGAGATTCCAATCCAGTACAAACTTAATGCAGGGAGATCGTAATGAATTTTATTCTTGAATTTGTAAAGCAAGGTGGATCTATTGGTTATATTCTGGTGGCAATGAACTTTATCGGTTATGCCATTATTATTTGGAAAATCATTTCGTTGATTGTTTTTAATAAAACGGTGCAACCGCGATTGACAGATAAGGTAATTCATCGTGTAGTAACTTGCAATACGGACCATCATATCATTACGGAAAGTATCCGCACCGAAATCGGTCTTGCGTTTTCTCCCTTGATCAAGGGGCTTACGACTGTTGAAAATATCGCGTCTATTTCTCCGATGCTTGGCCTCCTCGGTACGGTGGTGGGCATCTTTAACGCTTTTACGGTGATAGCGGCATCAGGTCTTGATGATCCATCCGCTTTTGCAACGGGCATCAAGTTTGCCCTTGTGACAACGGTCCTTGGACTTGTTGTCGCTATCCCGCACGTACTTGCTTTCAACTACCTGAACGCTCGAATGGAGCAGGAACAGGACGAGGTCGAAAACCAAGTGCTTTTGCATTTGGGGAAGACTTTGCAAGAACGCGATGCCAGAAGAACGGAGTCCCGCAATGGCTAAAAGACGTCATCGCATATCTTTGGACATGACGCCGCTGATTGACTGCGTCTTTTTGCTGCTTGTCTTTTTTCTTGTGACGTCTGTTTTTAAACAAGATAAATCCGTTCTAAAGCTTCTTTTGCCCGAAACTTCAAGTGAAGTCAAGCAAGAAGTATCCGAAGGCTTTTTTATAGAACTTTCTGAGACCGAAATGGCGGTCAATGGTGAAATTGTCACTATAGAGATCTTGAAGAACAAAAGTGCCGCCGTGCAAAATAAAAAAGCCCCTGTTGCTTTAAAAATCGACAAGAAGACTCCTTACGAAAAAGTCGCAGAAGTCTTGGATGTTCTCCAGATGGAAAAGATTTACAACATACAATTCGTCAATGAATTAAAAAAGGAGTGAGTATGTCACGGATTCGAATAAATATCGATAAGGTGAACGAAAAATTCGAAAACTTTGCGAAGTACCTTATTTCACATCGACTGGTGTTCCTTGCCGGTCTTTTGGTGCTTTTGGTACTTTCGGTTATTGGAGCAAAGAAAATCTACGTGGAAACCTCTTGGGACAGCTATTTTGTCGAAGGGGACCCGATGCTTGTCCAGACGGACAAATTCAAGGAACTTTTCGGCAACGATTATTTCGTCTCGGTTCTTGCGACATGCGACGATGTCTATGCGCCAGAAAATCTGCGCCTGATCCGAAAACTTTCCGAAGATTTGCGCGACAATCTTTCTTATTCTAACGGAACGGTCACGTCGCTTACGAATATCGAATACACGCTCGGCACTGACGAGGGCATGGAAATCACGCAGATTGTCCCGGAAGAAATCCCGACGGATGAAGCAGGTATTGCCGAAATCAAGCGGCGCGTGGCGGCCAAACCGGAGTTCTTCAAGAAACTCGTGAGCAAGGATGGCAAGAGCACGTTTATTCTCGTAAAGCTCCGCCCGTTCCCGGAAGATTCCGTGTGGAAGGCCGAAGGCAAAATCTCGCCTGACATGCAGACGGGTGCTGAAACTTACGACATCATCAACAAGCCGGAATACGCTCCGATCCATCCGAATGCGGGCGGCATGCCGTACATGAGTTCCGAAAAGATGAAGTTCATCAACGTCGAAATGGGCCGTGTGATGATGCTTGCGATGATTTGCGCCGTTATTGTGATGACGCTAGTCACCCGTTCTCTGCGCGGTGTCGTTTCGCCGATTTTGAGCTCGCTTTCGGGCATTCTGATGACTTTTGGTCTGGTCGGTTATCTCGGACTCTACATGGATTCTACGAACATGATGGTTCCGCCGTTCCTTGCGTTTGCTGTTTCGATTGCGTATAACATTCATCTGTATTCGTTCTTCCGTAGGGAAATGCTCTTGCACGGGAAACGCAAGGATGCCGTTGTCCATGCGGTGCGCGAAACGGGCTGGTCGTTATTATTCTCCGGACTTACGACGATTGTGGCGTTGTTGTCATTCCTCACAGTGATGCTTCGCCCCATTCGTTCGGTCGGTCTCTTGTCTGCAATTTCTGTTAGTTTTGTGCTTGCCGTGGTGCTTGTGGTTTCGCCTATCCTCCTCAGCTTCGGCAAGGACAAACAACCTAATCCGAATGTCTTGAAGCGTGGCGATACGCGTATGGCCTTGACTATGGAAAGTATCGGCAAGTTTGTTTTAACTCATCGTGGTAAAATTCTTGTGTGCTTTACGATTATCGCTGCGATTTCTGCGGTGGGAATGTTCAAGATGGAACCCTCCTTCGATGTGGAACGCACGATGGGCCGCAAAGTTCCATATGTGAGCAAAATTCTTGAAATGGGCGAATCTCCGCTTGGCAGCGTCTATTCATACGATATTGAAATTGAATTTCCGAATCCCGACGATGCAAAGAAAGTCGAAAACCTGAAAAAATTTGATGAGTATGGCAAATACATCGAATCGTTCCCGTTGAGCAAGCGCCTTACCTCGATTCTCGATATTGTCAAGGACTTGAACCGCACCGTCAACGAAAACAAGGAAGAATTCTACCGCATTCCCGATAGCGAAGAGCAAGTGGCTCAGCTCCTGTTGCTTTACGAAAATGCGGGAGGCTCTGAATCCAATTACTGGATTGATTACGATTACCGTTACCTCCGCATGATGGTGGAAATCAGCACGTACAATTCCAATGAATTGGATCACGAAATCGCCGCCATCACGCAAAAGGGTAAGGAAATTTTCCCGAATGCGACCGTATCTGCCGTCGGAAACATCCCGCAATTCACCACGATGCAACAGTATCTTGTGAAAGGCCAGATTCGTTCGTTCGGTATTTCCATCATCATCGTGGCCATTCTCCTGATGATTGTCTTTGGCAGCCTCCGCACGGGCCTTATCGGCATGATTCCGAACGTGGCTCCTGCGATTTTTGTGGGCGGTTACCTCGGTTGGATGGGGCTTCCGCTTGACATGATGAGCGCTACGATCATCCCGATGGTCATTGGTCTTGCTGTTGACGATACGATTCACTTTGTGAACCATACAAACGAAGAATACGAACGTTCCAAGAATTACTCAAGTTCAATCCTTCGCGTGTACCGCTCCACCGGTACGGCACTTGTGATGACAACGTTCATCATGTGCGCGACTTTCGGTGGCTTCATGACCTCCAAATGCACGATGCTCTTCAACTTTGGCTTTGTGCTTTCAATAGGCCTTGGCTCTGCACTTTTGGCCGACTTGCTGGTGACACCGGTGCTCGTCAAGAAATTCCATATCTTTGGAAAAGAAACTGTTAGTGGAAAGGAGAAATAATATGAAAAAGTTCTTCATGGCAACATTGCTCTCGGCGTCGTTCTTGTTCGCTGCGGAACCGAACGCCCGTGACATCATGATCAAAGTCAAGAATCGCCCGGATGGCGACACGCGCTCCTCTTCGATGGAAATGAAGCTCGTGAATAAAAGCGGCGGCACCCGCGTCCGTAAAATTACTTCGTATGCGATGGACGTCGGCGAAGACACGAAAACCATCATGTTCTTCCTCTATCCGAACGATGTGAAGGGCACGGGATTCTTGACCGTGAATTACGACGATGTCAACAAGGAAGACGACAAGTGGCTTTACCTCCCGGCTTTGAAGAAAACTCGCCGCATCAGCGGTAAGAGCTCCAAGACGGATTACTTCATGGGTTCCGACTTCACGTACGATGATATCGGCAAGCGTAATGTCGATGAAGATACGCACAAGTTTGTTCGCGAAGAATCCGCAAACGGGTTCGACTATTATGTCATCGAATCGACTCCGAAAAAATCTGGCGAAATCTTCTCCAAGAAGCTCGTCTGGATTCGCAAGGATTGTGATGTCGTCGAAAAGGTTGAATTCTACGATAAGCTCGGCAAGCTTCACCGCCAAATGGTCGCTTCGGACATCAAGAAGGTCGATGGTTTTTGGACAATCGGCAAAATGGTGATGCAGAATGTTCAAACAGGACACTCTACGGAACTTCTCTTCCTCGATCCGAAATTCAACATCCAGCTCGATTCCAAGATTTTCTCTGTGAACAAGCTTGAGAGAGGATTGTAGGGATTAGGTAACAGGTTGTAGGGGGTAGGACTAATGCGAAAAATGAACCTTTCCGACTTTGTCATCCTAAGTGGAGTGCGTAGCACGAAATCGAAGACAACTCAGAAGGCGAGCGTTGCAAAAATGAGAGGACTCATTTTTATAACCGAGCCGAAGAGTTGGGGCTGCGAACAGCCCCATCTAGGGCTTTTCCGAAAGGGCTCTGTTGTCGCGTTATTGTCCGCAGCGCTTGCCGTGTCCGCGCATGCGCAGGAAGACGAGCTTTCGCTGCAGCTGAACGGCTTTGTGGATTCCTATCATGCATTGCAGGTGGAGCGTCCGCATAAGATCATGTCTTCGCGAACGCGGCTGCGTCTTGAAATGCGTGCGAATTACGGCGAGGCTTCGCTTTTTTCGAGCGTAAACCTTGCATACAACAGTCTCATCAAAGAGCAGTCGGGGGCATTTCTTCGCGAGGCGTATTTCGACTACGCCGGGAAATACCTTGAAGTCAAGGCGGGGCGTCAAATCGTTACGTGGGGCGTTGCCGATGGCCTTCGCATCACGGATTTGATTTCGCCCATGGATTACACCGAGTTCATGGCGAATGATTACGATGACATCCGCGTGCCCGTGAATGCGATAAACCTCAAGTATCCCGGCGAGAGTTTTTCTGCGGAAGTTGTCTTTGTTCCGGTCCCCGAGTATTTCGTGATTCCGACGAACGATGGTAATCCGTGGCAAATGCCTGTGCCCAATGGTGTGCGCATGGACCTTAGCGGGACTCCCGAAAAACGTATCAAGAATAGCGAAGTGGGCGGTCGCTTGCGATTCTTCCTTGAAAACCTGGATTTCTCGATTACGGCATTGCGCACATTCAATAAATCTCCGGTGACGGTGATGAAGCTCGATCCGGAAACAAAATCTGCTTTGATTAAAGGTGTCTATAAACCGATGAATGTTGTCGGTGGCGATGTCTCAATTCCCGCAGGAGAGCTCGTGATCCGTGGTGAAGCGGGTTTCTATTTCGGCGAGCCGATTGCTTTGAGGAATGCTTGCGATTTCCGCTTGAGAAAGACTTTTAATGGCTTGGTGGGCCTTGATTGGTATGCTGGTGGAAATTGGACATTCATGTTCCAGTATATGCATAAAATCGTTATGGATTATCGCGATGAATTGGGTTTAGAACAAAATACTTCGATGCTTACAGCGCGAATTTCCAAGGAACTCTTGAACAATACGCTGAAATTGTCTGTGTATGGTATGTTTGATGTCGATAACGTAGGGTTCTATGTGCGGCCTGCAGGCGATTATCTGTTGAATGACCAAATAACACTTTCGTTGGGCGCGGATATTCTTGGGGGAAGGCGAGGAACGTTTGAAACTTACAAGAAAAATACGCAAATATGGGTAAAAGGTAAGTTTTTCTTCTAATTGAAACTCTTGCTTTTTTTGATAAAATTGCCTATATTTAGCCTAGACTAACATGTTTAGTCCAGTCTAAAAATGGATGTGTGATATGATCAAGCCTGTTCCTGATAGAAATCTGATTCAAATACAGAATACAGATTTCTTTTCTCATTATATGCTGCAAAATAAAACAGGGACAGGACATCTTTTAGCGTATAACGTATTGCCTGGACTTCAAGTTTTTTATAGTAATTTCCATCTTAAAGAATTTACTTTCAATTTTGAAAACCAAGGGAAGAGTTTAATTGTTCTGCATTGCCATAATGGTTGTTCGGAATGGCTGAATTCTGATTCAACGCCGAAATCTATGGAAGAAAATGGGCTGCTCTTGCTGGACCATATGCCGATGAGCAGAACGTATCAATTTCCGGTTCACTGCTATCATGGAATTGCTGTTGTTTTTTCAATGGATCGTTGCGTGTCCGAACTGATGGATATGTTCAAAGCCGTTGGTGTTGATTTTGCCGCACTCATCCAAAAAATTCAACCGCTAACGCTTCCGTTGAAGTTGCCGTCAAGCGAACATGTGAGTCATATTTTTTCAGAATTGTATCGGCTTCCCAAAAATATTCGATTGCCGTATTTCAAGATCAAGGTATTAGAGCTGATTCTTTTTTTGAGTCGTCTTGATTCCGAAGCCAACTACGAAACGGCGGCGAAAATACCGAGTCTGTATAAAGGAAAAATGGAGTTGCTGCGTGAAATCCTCCGCGAAAATGTCGAAGAGCATTTGACGCTCGAACAACTTTCCAAGCAAATTGAAATGAGCCCGACGCAAATGAAAAAGTATTTCAAGCTTGCGTACGGTGATTCTGTTTATTCTTATCTTAAAACGTACCGCATGAAAAAAGCCACCCAGCTTTTGCTGGATGGAAAATTCAGTATCGCAGAAGTTGCCGGACGAGTAGGCTATACGAACTCTAGTAAGTTTGCGCAAGCCTTTAAGGAATATACTGGGTTTTCGCCCAAGGAATACAAGAATAAAACGTAATCGACGATAAAATTTTGTGTTAAGCTTTTCCCGTCGATGTTTCTGACTTTTGGAAATGCGGACTTGCTTGCCGTGCTTCGTGCAATTGCTCATCGCGGCTAAGCGGTCTGTCTTCGGCAATTTTGATGGCGCGCTTATTTTTGTACATGTCGTTATCGGCTTTGTTGAATGTGTCAGCGATAGTTGTTTCTTTTGCGTTTTCGGCAATTCCGATACCGCAGGCGATCGAAATCTGTTTCCATGGAAATGAAACGTTCTTGGTGGATTCCATGCTTTCTTTGAGTTGTTTCAAAAGATTTTGGTGATTGTCCAGGTCTTTGTCGATTAGGATTGCAACGAATTCATCGCCACCGATTCTGAATATGGGGCTGTGCGGAAATATTTGACAAATGAGCTTGCATGAATTGATGAGGTAGGCGTCCCCGTTTTCATGCCCGTAGGTATCGTTCATTTCCTTGAGGTTGTTTGTATCGAGTACGACGATACCGTACGATTTCACATTCCCGTTTTCGATACGCTCGTCCAATTCGCTTAGATAATTGTCATAAGCCATCTTGTTTCGCACGCCGGTAAGCGAATCTTGGAAGGCGAGCCCCTGCATTTGTTTCATGTATTGGCTGATATGGAATTTTGCGGCTGCGAAACTTTTTGTAAGATCTCCGATTTCATCGTTTTGGTAAATGTTGAATTCCGCGTTCATGTCGCCGGTAATCATCTTCTTGGCTTCCTTTGTAAGCTTTTTGAGCGGCTTCGTGATGCTTCTCGAAAAGATTATCGTGATGGTGGTCGTAAGTGCCAAAAGGAGTAAAATGAAGATGATGCTTTGCTTGATATGCTTGTCCCTTTCCGCATTTATTTCAAGAACCGGTACCACGGAGACCAGTTTCATACCGTTGTAAAGCGGGGTCGATAATTTGATCTGGTCGTCTTCGGGCTTGAACGCTAGTCCCGTAGGAAGTGTAGGATGGTAAACGACGGATCCTTCGCTGTCTTCTAGGAATGCAAAACCGGACTTTAAAAAACGAACTTGAGAAAGCTGCTTTGTCAATAAATCGAAATCGATATCAACGCCCGTTACTCCTATTTCTTTGTTGTTTACGAACATTGGAATTACGTAGGACATGATGTAGGCGTTTATGTTCTTGTTGAAATAGGGCGGAAGCCAGATAGGGTTTCCTATTGAAATGGGCTTGTAATACCAAGCGACGTGTTGAACATCCGACGGACTGTATTGTTTGATGTTTGTGGTTTTGTGCGACTTGAAAAATCCGTCCGAATCGTCCTTGACGAGAAAAACGCCGTCGTTGGAATGTGTTATGTCGGGATTGAATCTCACGTAGACGCTTTTTGTACCTGTAAGATTGTATATGGTTGCGTTGAGACGTTCCCTGATGCCTTCGATATTTGTGGCAAAATTGGCTTCATTTGTTAAAAACGTGGAATCTTCGTTTATTTGTGAATAAATTCCAGCGGCAATCGCCATCGTATATTTTTCGTGCGATTCGAACATGTAATTCAATTTGGCGGCCTCGGTATTTGCCTGGTCCGTCATGTTCCGTATAGTGTTCCGCTGGATTATCTGGCTGATGAATATTGTACTGAAAACTCCAATTGAAAGTGTGCCTATGAGCGTACACGATAATGATAGGAATAAGATTTTTGTCTGAATGGAAATTTTCATAAGCTACTCAAGATCATGGCGGTCTTTCAGCATGTTGTTTTCTGCAATGACAAGCTGCTCCGATAATGAAGAAGACATGGCGTCTTCGCAAATGGCTGTGCCGAGGGATAGCTTTACTCGTTCCCATGGATTTTCGGCGATAATCGTGTCTTTTACGCTGTTCTTTAATTTTTCTTGAAGTTCTTGATAGTTCTTTAAGTCGTTTTTCATGAGAATGATGACAAATTCATCTTCGTTTGCTCTAAATACTGGACTGTGATCGAAGGATGAACAAATGAGCTTGCTTGCTGTTTGTAGAAGCACGACGGCCTTGGAATTGCCGAACTTGTTCTTAATCTTGAAAAGGTTGTCAATGCTTGCAACGATTACTCCGTAAGACCCGATTTCACCAGAGGACGCCTTGATGTTGAACTCGTTGACGTAATGGTCGAGCGAGTTCTTGTTGCGCACATTCGTGATAGGATCTCTGAAAGCAAGGCCTTTGATGTGTCCCATCGTTTCGGCGAGGCGCATTTTGGCGTTGACAAAGCTTTTGGCGAGGTCGCCGATTTCATCGTTGCGCCTGATGTTCAAGTTGATTCCCATTTTCCCATCGATGAGTCTGTTGGCATAGTCGGTGAGAAGCTTGAGCGATTTTGTGAGCGTGCTTGCGAATATCAGCGATGCGAGAATGAATGCGACTAAAATCAGCATCGTGATTAAGATCAGATTCTTGATAAGATTGTCGCGGTTGGCGGAAATGGATGTCTTTGGTATGACGAACGACAAGTCCATTCCGTTGGAGAGCCTGTTATGGATCAGGAGGGTGTTGTTGGGGGCCGTGAATTGGCGGCCTTTAGGAATGCTGGGGTGGAAAAGTATTTTGCCGTACCGGTCTGCAAGGTATGCGTAGTCTTCGTCGAAAATTCTAATAGCGGCGATTTCACGAGTGAGGTAATCGAAGTCGATGTCGACGCCGATCACGCCGATCGCTTTGCCGAACTTGAATATCGGGATAACGTATGAAATCATGTAGATACCGATATTTTTGTTCAGGTATGGGGGCATCCAGGTTGGGCGCTTTGTCTTTATAGGGATGTAGTACCAACCGACATGCTCGGTGTCTTCTGGATCGTATTTTGAAAAATCCGTAGGTTCGGTGAAGCGTAGTTCGTGATCCGTTGCGGTCATCGCCATGAAAACGCCTGAAGTCGGAGGCGTGAATTCAGGGTTGAAACGCAGGTAAGCGGAAACGGCCTTTTCTGTATTCCCGATGGTGAGACGTATGAGTTCGCGGCTTTTCTCGGTGAGTTCCGCAAGTTGCTTTTCGTCGGTCAGTTGCCCGATGCTGTCGAGCATACCGGTGATCGCGATGTTCAGTATGTTGACGTACTGCTCTACGCTTTTTAGCCTGTTGTTGATTTTTATTGTCTCGATGTTTGTAAGGCTGTGCAGGTTCTTTTCGGTGCCTTCGTAAACAACTTTATCTGTAGTATGCAGGCAAAGCCCGCCAAAGGCGAGCGCGCAAAGAATAAGCCCTGCAAGTGCAAGCAGCAAAATTTTTGTCTGGATCGTGGCTCTTAATTGACGTTTCATCTTATATCCCCAATATTTCGATGACTTTCTTGTTGTTGGTTGAACCCATGACTACAGAAACGTCGCGTTTGTGTACATGGAAATGTTTTGCAACGAGTTCGCAAATGGCCTCGTTCGCGGCTCCATCGACTGGTGGAGCCTTGACTTCGACTTTAAAGCTCCCGTCGGGCTGTGGCGTGATGCTTTCGCGTTTGCTGCGTGCGTGTACCTTAATGTTAATTCTCATGGCGAGGGTTAGGTGAGGGCGTAGCCGTCGTTTTGTGGTTTGGCGGGGGCCTCGAATTGCTTTTGCTGGTCGTTTTCCATAGCCGTGAGAAGCTCTGCTTGGCTGTGGATCAGGGCGCGGCAGCGGATGAAATAGTTTGTGCGGAGCTGGCGGAGCTGCTCGATTTCGGTGCGCAAGTTCTCGCTTTCCCGCTTGATGCTTTCGACTTCGCGCATGGCGCGGGCCTTTGCCTCGGCGATGATGAGCTCGGCTTCTTTTTCGGCAGATGCTTTGACTTCGTTGATTGTTCGCTGCATGGTGACAACGGCGTCCTGGATCGTCTTTTCGATTTGACGGTAGTAGTTTACGCGTTCTTCGGCGACTTTCAGGCGTTCGGTCAGGTTGGTGCGGTCACGGAACATGTTTTCGAAGGCTGTTGCCGTGGTTTCCATGAAAGCCTTGACCTCTTCCGGATCGTAGCCACCGAAGCTTTTCTTGTGGAATGTCTGGTTTCTGATGTCGAGTGGAGTAAGTTCCATAAAATCCTGCTTTTTACGCTATTATCTATATACAATTAAAAGATATAAAAGGAATTGTTGGTTGTTAGTCGTTAGTCGTTAGTTATTAGTCAATAGTTGCTAGTTGGTAGTTGTTTTGCTAATGACTAATGACCATTGACCGCTGGCCAACCCTTAAAAATATCTGTTTACATCTTGTTAATACGCTGTGCTTTCGTTGAATGCTTTCTGTTTGAGTCCCGTTAGAGGCAAAAAAATCCCTATTCGAATGAAGGTAACCCCTTGATAAATAGCGATATTTTACTAATTTTGTGTCTCAAAAAAATTCCGTTTTCATAGAAAGGTTTTATCATGAAAAGAACATTCCAGCCTCACAATCGTAAGCGCGTTAACAAGCACGGTTTTATGGCCCGTATGGAAGACCGTTGGGGTCGTGCTGTCTTATAAGAAGTAAATCGGGGCTGGCTTATAGCCACTCTGCGTTCTTATCGGCTGCCCAATCAGCCCGCTTACCGGCAAGTAGCCGTCCAAGGAAAGTTCCTCCGTGCGCCTGCTTTTAGCATGCGATGGATTGAAGCTCCGGACGGTTTTTGTCGTTTCTGCTTCTTGGCCAAGAAGAAGAACGGAAATGCCGTGTATCGCAATAGGTGCCGTAGGATTCTACGTCCACTGTTTTATGGTGTTGTCCCGAATATCAAAAAGCCCGTTTGGGCGATGATTATCGTGAGCGACAATTCCAAGGAAATGTCGTCTGAACGTTTCCGCGAATCCGCCCGGAAAATATTCCACAAGATGGAATGGGATAAAACGGATGTGGCTGAAGGTTAAGAAAGCCCTGGTGGCATCGCTCGTTGCCCCCATCCGTCTATACCAGCTGGTCCACCCCTATTTTTTTCATGGGGTCTGTAGGTTTCAGCCTACGTGTTCAAACTATGCAATTGAAGCCTTGCGCGTCCATGGCCCCTTTAAAGGTTTCTATCTTGCGGTTTTTAGAGTCTTAAGATGCAACCCCTTCTGCAAGGGCGGCTATGACCCGGTTCCGCCCCCTAAGGATAAAAAATGAACAAGAATACACTCATTGGTTCCATTCTTATCGCGATCATCGTGATTTGGTGGATGGCTGTCAATAATGCAAACGCCGAGGCGCAGGCTGCCGCTCGTGCTGCCGCAAAGGCCAAGGCGACTGCAGCGCAGGTTTCCAAGGATTCTGCAAATACGCTCGTGGTACCGAAGAAAGCGCCTGAAATCAAGGCTGCTCCGGTTCTCGGTGGTACAGACGAGAGAGATAGCGTCATTGCGGGCGAAGCGAAGCAATCTACCGCAGTGAAGGCAGAAATTGCAGAACGTTCCGTGACGGTCGAAACCGACAAGTTCATCATGACGCTCACCAACAAGGGCGCTAAGGTCAAGAGCGTGATTGTGAAGGCTCTTCCGGATTCTGCCGGCCAGTTCCCGGAACTCATCCAGGACACGGCGCTTGGTGCGTTCGACTTGAAGCTCGACAAAGCAGACTTGAGCGAAGCGATGTTCGAAATGGGCAGTGCGCCCGAAAAGATTGTCGTGACCGACAGCGCAAAGGTCCAGTTCGTATTCCAGGACGCAAACGGCAACCAGGTCATCCGTTCCTACGGCTTCACCAAGGATGGTTCGGCAGTTCGTCAAGAAAACAAGTTTATCGGCTTCCAGCCGAATGCTTATGAACTCGCTTGGAAGGGCGGCCTCAAGGAAACTGAAAAGGTCCCGAATGGAGGCTTCTTCGGAAGTGGTCGCTATTATTATTTTAGTGAAGTTGTTTTTAACAACACATATTCTGTTGAACGTGAAATGACCAATGAACCCAAGTCCTTTAACGCTACCGAAGGCAAGTTGGTTTGGGCAGGTCTTCGTCGCAAGTATGTGGCTATGACGGTTCAGTTCGATGAAGCCGTTCCCGCTGTGCTTAATGCTGTGCCGATGAAGGCTGGTGGCAATGAAGCCGAGCAAGGTACATACAAGCTTACGATTGCCGATGATTTCCGCGGTGCGCAGTCTCTCAATTACGATTTGATGGTTCTCCCGCTCAACTGGGACGAGGTGGCCGCGCTCAATAAGGATTATGAAAAGATTATCGTGAGTGGCTGGAGCTGGTGTGGCGCGGACGTCTGGTTCGTCTGGATTTGCAAGATGCTCCTCAAGCTCTTGAACATGTTCTATAGCATTATCCCGAACTATGGTATTGCCATTATCCTCGTGACGATTATCGTTCGCGGTATCACGACTCCGTTCACCGTGAAGCAGATCAAGTCCACGCGTGGCATGGCTGCTCTCAAGCCGCAGCTCGATGAAATCAACGTGAAATACCGTACCGACCCGCAGAAGAAACAGGCCGCGATGATGGAACTTTACAGCAAGAACAACATCAACCCGCTTGCCAGCTGCACTGGCGGATGCCTCCCGATGCTCATCCAGATGCCGATTTTCATGGGTCTCTTCTTTGTGCTTGGCCGCGCTATCGAACTCCGTGGCGCTCCGGCATTCCTCTGGATCACGGACCTCAGCCGCAGTGACGTTGTCTGGAGTGGCATTAGCGTACCAGTCATCATGCCGTCTGGTCTTGCCATTCTCCCGTGGCTCATGGTGGCAACGACTTACTTCCAGACCAAGATAACGATGAGCTCCAACGCCGGTATGGATCCGGCACAGCAAAAGATGATGGTGTGGATGATGCCCGCCATGATGCTCTTGTTCAGCGCTGTGATGCCGTCTGGTCTCGTTCTTTACTGGATTATCGGTAACATTTGGAGCATTGCCCAGTACAAGTACATTTACAGCAAGCTCCCGCCGATTAACGGCTCTACACCGAAGACTTCTTCCAAGCTCAAGGGCAGAAACGTCAAGGACGCCGAAATCGTGAAGTAACCTTTCGACAAGTTTAGTGTCATTATAAATGCGCGGGCGCTCCCGCGCATTTGTCATGAAATCAAAAAGAAGCCGTATCCATGGCTTCTTTTTTGTTGCCTTTCAGAAACCAATCCCTATAGCTATATTTGTCGTCATGCCCGTTTTCACGAAGTACATCCAGAATGAAGAACACTATTCCGAAGTGATTTCCCGTATCGCGACAGTCCGCGAAACGCTCTGGATCGGCACTGCCGATATCAAGGACGTTTATGTGAAGCAGAATGGCGAATCAATTCCGCTGCTCGGACAGCTTGCTGGATTGCTCAAGCGCGGCGTGGGCGTGCGACTCATTCACGCTAAGGAGCCCGGCCCGAATTTCCGCGAAGATTTCGACCGCTACCGCATTCTCGCGACTGACCTCGAACGCGTCATGTGCCCGCGAGTGCATTTCAAGATGATGATTTTCGACCTTGAAACCGCCTACATCGGTTCCGCAAACTTGACAGGCGCGGGTATCGGCATGAAAAGCTCGCTCCGTCGCAACTTCGAAGCGGGAATCCTCACGAACGACCCGGAAATCGTGGAACCCGCCATCGAACAATTCGACACGCTTTGGATGGGTGCCCACTGCGAAAAATGCGGTCGCCAAGAATTTTGCAGTGATAGGATTAAATAGGCGCGACATTAATATCGCATCGCTAGAGTCCTTTCAAGTACTCTTCTGTTTCGGTCCGTTGATAGTAAGCGTAACGCTTGCCGATGATGGTCTTGATTGTAGTTTCGCCGATATTTTTGCGCTCTTATTTTAACTTGTTCTTAACTTATTAGGTTGAAAGGCTAAGAATAAGTTAACTCACTCAGTATGCGCTAATGCATTCTGATAAATGTCGTTCATCACAAGACCTGCAATCATAAAGCCGAAAATGGCCGTGGCATGTGCCATGGTGCCGTTGATTTGAGCCTTGCTGCTACACCATTCGTGATCGACAAGTTCGGCGTTCTTGAGTTCCGCTTCGCTGCGTTCTTGGCGGACTTTAGGACACATGCAGGCGGCGGTTCCGCAAGAAGAATTTTGACCGCGATTTTTTAAGAGTTCGTCGCTATAAACGCAAAGTACTTTTTTCTTGAGCCACAATTTTTTTCGCTTGAACTTGTCGCGAAGTGCGCGTGCGAGCGGGCAACCTGTAACCTTCCAGAATTCGGCGACCTTGATTCGCGTGGGGTCCATCTTGAGGGCGGCTCCCATCGACGAGAATACGGTTGCCTTGGTGTGCGTGGCGTGCCAAAGCAACTGCATCTTGTTTTCGAGGCTGTCGATAGCGTCGATGATGTAATCGAATGTGTCTAGCTGGAACTTGTCCGTATTCGCTTCTTCGTAGATGTCCTGCAGTGCGACGACGTTTGCGTGCGGATTGATTTCTAACAAGCGGTTTTTAAGCACTTCGACTTTGACTTGACCCACGGTTTTGGTGGTGGCCATCAGCTGGCGGTTTACGTTGGTGACGCACACGCGGTCAGAATCGACGAGCACGAGTTCCTTGATGCCGGAACGCACCAGGCTTTCGGCACACCAGCTGCCGACTCCGCCGAGTCCAAAAATGATGACGCGTTTTTGGTAGATACAGTCCATAACATCGTCTCCGAGAAGGAGCGATGTGCGGTTGAAAATGCCTTTTTCAATTCCCATGAGAATCCTGCAAAACTGGCGGAATTTAGGCGAACAGACGGACGACGCGCTTGATGCCGGCAACAAAACGGTCAATGTCGCGCTCGAGTGTGTAAACGCCAAAGCTCAGGCGGAGCGTTGCATCTAGCCCAAAGCGGTCCATCACCGGTTGCGCGCAGTGGTGCCCGCTACGCACGGCGACGTTTTCTTCGTCGAGAATCATGGCTGCGTCACCGACGGCGATGCCGTCCAACGTAATGCTGATGAGCGCTCCACGTTCTTTCGGATTACCAAGGACTTTCACTTGCGGGATTTCGGCAAGCTGCTTTAGGGCGTACTGCGTAATTTGTTCTTCATGATGGCGGATGTTGTCGAGACCGACGTTGTTCAGCCATTCGATGGCTTTCCCGAGACCGATGACTTCGGCAATGGCGGGCGTTCCCGCTTCGAATCTTGCGGGGACGTCGGCGAATATCGTCTTTTCGAAAGTGACGTTCTTGATCATTTCGCCACCGCCGTGCCAAGGCGGCATGCTGTCGAGCACGTCGTACTTGCCGTAAAGAACGCCGATGCCGGTCGGGCCGTACATCTTGTGGCCGCTGAACGCGAGAAAATCGCAGTCGAGCTTCTGCACATCGATCTTGATGTGGCTAGAGCTTTGTGCGGCGTCAATCAAGATTTTCGCTTGCGGAGCGAAACACCTCACGGAGGCGATGATTTCTTCAATCGGGTTGACTGTTCCGACGGAGTTGCTCACGTGGGCAACGGCGACCATCTTGGTGCGCTGTGTCAGAAGTGGCTGGAGCGAACTCAAATCCAGATCGCCGTCATCGCGGACGGGAATGACCTTGATTTTGGCGCCTTTCATTTCGGCAATGAGCTGCCAGCTCACGATGTTGGCGTGGTGTTCCAAACCGCTGATTAAAATTTCATCGCCCGCTTCGAAGAACTTGCGCCCGTAGCTCCAGGCCACGAGATTGATGCTTTCCGTGGTGCCGCGCGTAAAGACGATTTCGTCTTCGGATTTTGCGTTGATGAACTTTGCAATGTCCTTGCGGGTCTTTTCAAAGGCTTCGGTAGTGCGTGCGCTCAGGCGGTAAACCCCGCGCTTCACGGAGCTGTAGTGCTCGCGGTAAAAATCGTCCATCGCGTCGATGACGCTTGCGGGCTTCTGTGTCGTGGCGGTGCTGTCCAAAAAGGCGAGCGGCTTTGGTTCTTTGTCGCCTGCGACCAACATCGGGAATTCATTGCGTAAAACTTCTGCGTTCATGCCCCAAAGATAGAAATCCTCTATAGTCGGAGTCAAATTCAAGTAAAATATTATTAGGGTTCAAGATTTTTTTTGATTATTCATTAGGGATTGGTTATAATTCGTAATATATTTAAACTATTCAACTAATCATTCCTATTCTGGAATGTCATCCCGACTTTAGATTTGTCATCCTAATCCTGGAAGGGGATGGATCCAGTAAAGTTTTAAAAGAGGAAAAATGAAAAAAATTTTTGTGGCGGGTTTGATTTGTTCCGCAATTTTGGCACAGGGAACATTTGCACAGGATGCGCTTCGTGCAGCAGTCGATTCCAACAACTGGAAAAAAGTAAAGAAGATTGTCAATTCCGGCGAACTCGAAGAAATCTATTGTGGCAAGATGTCGGCAAAGAATGCAACGAATATTTACGGCAAGCAATTCAAGCAGATGCCGGATGAAGCGTTTGCCGCGTGTCCGTCCCAGTTTGCGTACGGTTTTGGGCCGAAGGTGTGCTCGATGGCAAATGCCGCGAATGCCTGCTCGGGTGTCATCAAGTACTTGCTCGCCGATGGTGAAAAGGGGAGCGCCAAGGCTCTCAAGACGCTTGACGAGGTTGCGAAATCTGCGGTCAAGACGAAGGCTTTTGCAAAGCAGTCGCTTGTGAGTGTCGATACGACCGTTTGGAAACCGTGCCCCAAGAAAGGCGCTGCACGAACAAAGTGCATTGCCCAGTGCAAGGTGGATGCAAATTCCCTGATGGCGATTGATCACGATGTGAACTGCAAGAAGAATCCTGAACAGATGGTGGACAAGACGATCAGGGTCTATAAGCCGTCCCCGGTGTTTGCTAGTTTGCGCGATGGTCTTTCCGATGGCTTCTGGAAGGCCCCGATGTCTGTAGCCGGGACGTACGCCGCACTCGCAGGCAAGTATGCGAAGGTGCTCTCGATTCCTGATACCGCTGTGACGGGTCTCCATTACGTGAAGACCTGGGCGGCAAAGCATAAGGGTGCTTCGCTTCCAGGCGGTCAGCTGTTCCGTTTCTGCACGGCATGGAAAGGCAAGGTCGATCCGATTCTCTCTGAAGCCGGTTTCAGCGCTCGCTGCCCGGTGTTCAAGAACTTTGTTGACAAGCGTGACAAACAAGTTTACAAGGTTAAGGAAATCGGCGGCGTAGACTGGTTCGTCGAGAACTTGAACTTCAACGATCCGAACGGTTCGATGTGCTATGACCGCGACGATGCAAACTGCAAGACGTTCGGCCGCCTCTATACGCAGGAAGCCGCCAAGAAGGCTTGCCCTGCAGGTTACCATCTTGCAACGGATGAAGACTGGAAAAAACTTGAAGAATATGCCGGTGGTGCCCGCGAAGCGGCGCTCAAGCTGAAGAGCAACGGCAGCGATGATTACGCCTTTACCGCCATGTTCGGTGGCTATGCGAACAAGAATGGTATTTTCACGACGATGGGCGAGGGCGCCTATTTCTGGACAGCCGATGTCGAAGAAGATTCTCGTGGCAAGGCCCGCACGATGTTCAGCTCCGATAAGGATGTCGGCTCCATCTCCGTGGATCCGAGTTTCTATCTTGCGGTCCGTTGTGTAGCCGGAGCTGAATAAATGGAAAATTTAAAGTCGGGCGCTTTTGCGCCCACTTGCACGCGTGAAACTTGGGTCAAGCGCCAGGCGCTGATGGCCCGCGTCCGTGATTTCTTTGTTCGTCGTAATGCGCTCGAAGTCGAGACGCCTGTGCTTTCTGCCTATGGAGGAACGGACCCGCAGCTCGATTATTTCGAGATTGAAGACCCGAAGCGGTTCATGATGACGAGTCCGGAATTTCACATGAAGCGTTTGCTTGCGGCAAAGTTTGGCGATATTTTCCAGATTACAAAGTCTTTCCGCAAGGATGAATTTGGCGGACATCATAATAACGAGTTTTCGATGGTGGAGTGGTATCGCGTGGGCATGCCTCAGGACAAACTCATGGACGAAGCCGAAGACCTCGTGAGCGAAATCATTGGGACTAAATTAAACGCCCGCCGCACCCGCTGGATTGACGCATTCAGGAACTACGCCGGCGTGAATCCTTTCTGCGAAAAGCTCACGGACTTTGCGGATGCCTGCCGTGCTCGCGAGATTCCTGTGCCCGAAAAGAGCGAGACTCTTGCGCGCGAAGACTGGTGGGACTACCTCATGGTGTTTCTGGTGGAACCGGCACTTGCAAGCAATGGCCCCGAGTTCATCTTGGATTATCCGCCATCGCAGGCCGCTTTGGCGCAGACGTACGTGGATGATGAAGGCTACACGTGGGCTCGCCGCTTTGAACTTTTCGTGAACCAGGTGGAGCTTTGCAACGGTTATACGGAACTGACCGATGCGGTGGAGCAGCGCAGACGTTTCAATGCGGACTTGGAAATTCGCCGTGCAATGAACAAGCCTCTGCCTCCGCTGGATGAACGATTCCTCGCTGCACTAGAAGCGGGGATGCCCGCCTGTTCCGGTGTAGCGCTTGGACTTGATCGCCTGTTCATGCTCGCTCTTGGGAAAGAAGAAATCGCCGATGTAATCCTCTTCCCCAGCCCGATAGCGTGAGTAGGCGAAAGAACGGACCTTTGGGTCCTATAGACGAGAGACGAAAGAGAGGAAACCGCGGCTAAGCTGCCCTATAAAGACGCACGAAGTGCCATTATTTTTCTCTCGTCTTTCGTCTATCAGCTATACAAAACTTGGCAACTTGTTGCCTTAGTTGTTGTTATCCACCTTGTGGAGAAGCGATCTTTCGTCTAAATTACTTCCCCAGCAGTCTCTTGAGTTCTTGCCGGACTTTCAGTTCATTGAGTGTCCCGACATCGACGTGCTGGATCTTGTCGTCCTTATCGACCACAAAGCTTACGGGGATGACGCCTGGGTTTCCCAGCGCTCTAAGTGCGTCATAGTTCCAATGGAGCATTGTCCAGGGAATGCCCATGCTCTTCTTGAACTTGCGTGCGACTTTCTTGGAATCGTCCTCGTCTATCATCACGATCTTGAGACCCTTCGGTCCGAATTCTTCGTGGAACTGCTTGAGGATGGGGAGTTCTGCCCTACATGCAGGGCACCAGGAGGCCGTTAGTACGATGAGCGTTGCCGTCCCCTTCTCGCTTGCGTAGTCCGATGTGCCCCCCGTCACATTGTCGGCCGTGAAATTTTTGACCGTCGCGGGGAAGTTCAATTTATGGCGGGAATGCGATTCAAACGCATAAAACGCAAACGCAAAGAAAACGATTGCTCCTACCCATGCCCAAATTTTATAAGTGGATGAACGCATTGTGTAAAGAATTTATGAAATTTTCGAGCTTTTTAAATTATATTCTAGAACATGGCATATAACATTCAAGATCTTTTAGCAGAAATGGTCAAACGAGGTGCGTCCGACTTGCATATTACGGCCGGAGCCCCTCCTCTTGTTCGTCTTTCCGGTAAGCTTACCCCTATCGGGGAAAACAAGCTCAAGCCCGACGAAACCATGCGTATGACTTACAGCTTGATGAATGAAGCCCAGAAGAAGACTTTTGAGCAACAGAAGGAATGCGACTTTTCATTCGGCATTGCAAATCTTGCGCGTTTCCGTGCGAACGCTTACTTGCAGCGAGGCTGCGTGGCGCTAGCCCTCCGTATTATTCCTTTGGATATCAAGACGTTCAAGGATCTTGGTCTCCCGAAGATCATGGCCGAATTTACGACCCGTCCATCAGGACTAGTGCTTGTGACAGGTGCAACCGGCTCCGGTAAATCGACGACCCTTGCGGCAATGATTGATAAGATCAACAAGGAACGTCATGATCACATTCTGACGGTTGAAGACCCGATTGAATTTTTGCACAAGCATCAGGGATGCATGATCAACCAACGTGAAGTCGGTAGCGATACGCATAGCTTTGCCCAGGCCTTGAAGATGGCCCTTCGTCAGGACCCTGACGTGGTGCTCATCGGCGAAATGCGTGACTTGGAAACAATACGTTCGGCTTTGACGATTGCGGAAACAGGTCACTTGACTTTTGCAACATTGCATACGAACTCTTGCGTACAGACAATCAACCGCGTGGTGGACGCTTTCCCGAAGGGCGAACAGCAGACTGTGCGTACGCAGCTTTCGTTCGTGCTTCAGGGCGTTATCTGTCAGACCCTTTTGCCGAAAATTGGCGGTGGCCGCGTGATGGCGTACGAGGTCATGAACGTGACGCCGGGTATCCGTGCGCTGATCCGTGACGACAAGGTCCACCAGATTGAATCCATGATTGAAATTGGTCAGAAGTTCGGTATGAATACGATGAACATGTGCTTGTGTGAACTTGTCAAGAATCACAAGGTTGACCGCTTTGATGCGCTTGCTCGTTCATCGAGTCCGGACCAGTTGGAACAGTTGTTCGTAAAAGAAGGGGTGTAACCGATGGCTGAATTTTTGTACAAGGCGCAAAATGCGCAAGGCAATAGCTTTGAAGGTACGCTCGAAGCAAAGGACAAGGCTGAAGCTGAAGCCCTCTTGCTCCGTCGTCGTCTCGTCATCACGAGTCTCAAGAAAAAGCCGACGGAAATCAAGATCAAGATTGGTTCCGGCATCAAGACCGAAGACATCACACGTTTTACGCGTATGTTCTCGTCCATGTGCTCGGCGGGTCTTCCGATGCTTCAATGCTTGAACATTCTCGAATCCCAATGCGAAAACCCGGAACTGAAAAACGTTGTTCACAAGCTTACGCAGTCGATTAACGGCGGTTCCTCGTTGGCAGACGCCCTGTCTCAGCACCCGAAGGTCTTTGATTCCCTGTATTGCAACATGGTGGCAGCAGGTGAAGCGGGCGGTATCCTTGAAGGCATTCTTGCACGTTTGGCCGAAACGCTTGAAAATAACCAACGCTTGAAACGCAAAGTAAAAAAAGCGTTGACGTACCCGATTATGGTTATTATCGTGGGTATTGTCGTGGTGATTGCGCTTATGACATTCGTGGTGCCGACGTTCGCAGAACAGTTCGCTGCCCTTGACGCAGAACTCCCTGCCCCGACGCAAGTTGTGATGAATATATCTGACTTTGTTCGAAATAACGGTGCGTTCATGTTTATCGGGGTTATTATTCTCATCTTTGCCTATAAGATGGTGATGCGAGTTCCCGCGGCGCAATTTGCGATGGACAAGTTTACTTTGAAATTACCAAAGCTAGGCGATTTGCAGATTAAATCTGCGACGGCAAGTTTTTCGAGAACGCTTGGAACGCTTTTGAACGCCGGTGTGTCTGTGATGGATGCCTTGAAGGTCGTTGCGACAACAGCTGGCAATAAAGTCGTTGAAAAGGCTATTTATAAGATATCGATTGGTATTGCGGGCGGTAAGTCCATTGCCGAGCCGATGGAAGAAGTGGGCATTTTCCCGCCCATGGTGATCCAGATGACGGGTGTGGGTGAAAAAACCGGTAACCTGGGCGGCATGTTGTTGAAACTCGCGGACTTTTATGACGAAGAAGTGGACGCTGCCGTGGATGCCGTGGTGAGCTTGATCGAACCGCTCATTATCGTGTTCTTGGGTGGTGCCGTCGGTGGACTTCTGATTGCAATGTATATGCCGATGTTCAGCATGGGCGATGCAATTAAAGGTTAAAAGGCTTCGCATTACGGCGTTGCAGGGCTCCTCACGTACGGATATGTACGCTACGTCGCCCTGCGCCTTGTCCTACTCGCCTTTAAACCTTTACTTAATCAATCTTGTATGAGTGAACTCATTTTTATTGAGCGGAATTAAAAGACGAAGCTGCGCGCCTCGTCTTTTTGCTTTGTCATCCTGAACGGCCCCTGGAGTCGCAGGCGATAGGGGAAGTCGAAGGATCTATTTCCCGTTTAAAGCGATCCCTTCCGACTTCCTACAGTCTACTGTCTACTGCTTTGCCAGCCTGTGTATTTTGCTGTTTCGAGAATCTCGTTGGCGTTCTGGACGCGGTCGGCGGTGGGCGTTTGCGTGTCCTTGAGCGCGTAGTCGATTTCGAGTTCTTGATATTTGCTCATGGCAAATGCGTGGTAGGGCAGCACTTCGACGCGTTGCACGTTGTGGAGCGTGCGGATGAAATCTCGCGTGTGCAAGAGAGCTTCTTCGTCGTCGCTGATGCCTGGCACGAGCACGTGACGAATCCAGATCGGCTTTCCGATGCTGTCGAGATAGCGGAAAAATTCAATGATGTTCTCGTTGCCGTGGCCCGTGAGTTCCTTGTGGGCGTCTGCGTCGATGTGCTTGATGTCTACGAGCAAGAGGTCGGTGGATTTCATCAGACGTTCGAACTTGGCAAATTGTTCTCCCGAGTGCCTGAATGTGACGCCGCTCGTGTCGATGCAAGTGTGGACTCCTGCGGCTTTTGCAGCTTCGAAGAATTCAATCATGAAGTCGATTTGCGCTAACGGTTCGCCGCCACTTACGGTGATTCCGCCGTCTGTTCCCCAGTAGGGCTTGTAACGTACGGCCTTCTTCAGCAGTTCTTCGGCGGACATCTCGAACGAGCCGTTTTCTGTTCCGTTCTTGCTTCTAGTCCCGAAGTCCCAGGTTTCCGGATTGTGGCAAAACTTGCAGCGCATGGGGCAGCCTTGCAGAAAAACGACAAAACGGATGCCAGGCCCATCGACCGATCCGAACGTTTCGAGCTTGTTGATTCTTCCAAGTGTCATGGGTAAAAAATAAAAAAATGAGCCGCGTTGTTCAGGAGGCTTCTCCATTTGGAAATGGCGGGTATGCGACTGTTTCGATTGTTTACCTTTTTATGCAAGACGTGTTGAAAAGGATTGTTTAATCGAAGTTTTTTCGCAGGCAACAACATTGTCTCAAAAGTTTGCACACGGTGAAAATATAGGGCGGTTTTTGAATTTTTCGATGCGTCTTGTGATTGCTATGCGGATGTGAAATAGTTCTATATAATACAAGGCCCTCAAAAAATGGATGTTTGGGGGTGAGTATTTAACATTTTTCTCTATTTAAAGTATTGTAATTAATTTGTATTTAAATTAAATTTAAAAAGAGAAAAAGGGAGACTTGTATGAAAAACACTCTAAGTGCATTGATTTTTCTTATATCTGTTTTGGGCTTGATGACTGCATGTTCCGACAATCCGGGCGTCAATAATGCTATAGAAAGCAATTTGCCGAATTCTCCAACAGCGTCTGTTAAAATCGATATTCACCTTGAGGAAAAAGCTCAAACATTTCTCAGTCAGCCAAGAGATGCTTCGTCGAGTGTCTTTATTGTCGATGAGAAAAGCAAAGAAACTTATACCGACTTAAAAAATAGCTTGAGCGAGCTGTATTCCATTCGTGAACTGAATGATAATCGAATTAGGGTCGATGAAGTGAATGTACAGTTGGATCTTTCCTGCTTGGAATCAGATCGCAATCCGTGCGGCAAGAAAATGGTGAAAAACGTGATGCCCAGTAAATATGCTGATCAATTTATGTTGTACTCTACAGACACGGAATACTTTGCTTCGTTTGATGGTGAAAAGGCAACTTCAGGCGTTAGTGGCTACACGTTTAATTTTAAGCGAGTCTTTGAAGGACGTGTTGTCCGTAATACTACAAATTACTTAATGGTCGATACGGATGCCGATGGAAAAGTCAAGAGCTTTGAAGTTTCTTTGCAACATTTTAAAACGACTACGGAAAGTGTTGCGACAAATGCGAGTGCAGAAGAAAATATCGCTGCCCTCGATTCAGTGTTGCGCATGGATTTCGCTAAGGTAAAAGTTGTTGATACCAATGGTACTGTAGTCGAAAAAAGTGTAAGTGAGGCAAAAGTGACTAGTATGGCTGAAGCCTATTGTGAAGTGTTCCATGGAAACGATATAAAACTGTTGCCATGCCTGTCCTATGTTGTAAATATGAGTGTGAGTGATAGCAACAGTATTGTCAGTGTTGTTGATGTAGCCCATTCGCGTTCATCATGGTATGATTACGAACACGGCAAATCTTTTTTCCGTTACGATCCCAGACATCGCTAATAGCATATTTCCTTGATTGAAAAGGTTCCCTTCGGGGAGCCTTTTTCTATCTTTGGAGCTGTGCCGCGAATTGTAAAGCTATCGGATAAAATTCAGTATTTGCAGATGTCCTATGACCCGCTGAGTGCGGATGTCGTTGCTGTTCGTGGTGATAATGCCTGGTGGATTTTTGATGTGGGCGCATGTGATGAGGCTGTGCAGTTTATTAACGAACTTCCGCGTGTTCCCGTAGGCTGTGGCGCTGACGAGTGTGCTATTCAAAATGTGCAGCATCTCGTCAATCATGGCGATGCTGCGCTTTTCACGGGCGATCATGATTGTATTTCGCCTGCAATGAAGAAAAACGTTGTCATTTCGCATTTCCATCGGGATCATTTGTGGAATGTCCAGCGTTTGTGCAATGGTGAAATCTCGCTAGATGTTGACGCCCTCTACGTGGGTGCCTATACATCAAAAACGTTTGGTGAGATAAAAAACGTTGCAAAGAATGATGTTACGGAGCCGCTTTTTTTTGATGATGGCGTGAAAATTCAAATTTTGCCGATGCCGAACTGCCATGCCAAAGGCTCGCTAGCGCTCATCGTTGACGACTATGTTTTTCTGGGCGATGCAACGTATCCGATGGTCGGACATGGAACGCCGGATGTGTATAACGTTCAAATTCTCGGCGAGCAGATTAAGCTTTTAAAGACGTTTGATGCTCCGTACTTTTGCTTGAGCCATAAGCGAGGGCTTGTCCGTGACAAGACTTCCGTGATCCAGTTCTTGGAATCCGTTTACGCTCGCCGACAGAAGAACGAAAATCACATCGTAGCGTAATGACTGTGCGCCTTTGCGCAGGACTTACGTACTTGAAGCCGCTAAAAATCCTGTTTAGTACGTAGAAAAAAATGGGCTTGTTAGAAATTTACGTACTTGAGGCGTAAATTTATAGCACATAGTACGTAATTTTGTGGATTTTAAGAACAAATTCAGCGAAAAAGCTCGCTTTTTGGACGTTTTTTTCGAAAAAAAAGTGCTGAAATTACAAAAATTGTGTTTTTATTCGATTTTTCAAAAAATTTTTTTCTGTTTTTTACGTACTTGTACCTGTAAAATTTGATGTTTGGTACGTAAAGAACAAATTAATTACCTTGAAACGGTGTACTTTGAATGGCTTGCGAGTATTCCCATCGGGCATTTTCGACCGTTTCGCCATTATATTGGCTTTTATGTTGGCTTTTCGCAGAAAAAGGTTCCCTTTCGGGAACCTCGAAATAAAAGTTTCTAAAAACGATTAGTAAATCTCGTGCATGTTGTAGCCCAAGAGTACGTAACCGCCGTCGTTTCTCCAGCGATTGATTTCAACCGTTATAGGCTCGGTACTTGTGGCGGTGAAATCTAGGACTTCATACGGGTTGAGTGAGGATTCGGAGGTCTTGCAGGTATTGCCCTGGCAGATTTTCAAGTCGAGATCTTGTGGCAGCATGTGGTAATCTTTGATGTAGCTTCCACGGGAAAGCCAGGCAATGGCGATTCGATATTTTCTGTCTTTGACAATGCCGGTTTCTTGGAATGTAATCTTTTCGGATTGGAAGTAATCTGCGTTATTGCCGTTCCAGAAACGAGCTCTGTTGCCTTTAATCATGTTTTGGAAGGAAGGATATTTTGTGGCTATGTCATAATAGGTATGTCTATCATTATCGTAGTAGTCCCCGTTGGGAATGTCTTTTGTACTGGCTGATAAGAGCAAAGCTTTGACAACTTCGGGGTGCCATTTGTAGAACGGAACTCTGTCGAGGAGGTCGACGATCATGCCTGCGGTGAGAGTTGCTGCGCCTTCGGTTCCTGTTACGGATGGATAGTAGAACCAATATCTTTTGTTGATATCGTCAGAAAAAACACCACTTTTTGTGTTTTTGATGTATATGTTAGTGAAATTTGCTATTTCCGGTTTGTCCATTGTTGCATTTTCGGCAAAAACCGTATTGTGCCAATCGGAATTTGGTAAATAAGTTTGACCATAACGAACGGGCTTGATGGCGCCTACGCTAATGACGTTTGCTCCCTTGGCGTAATCGCTGATAAAGGTGTTTTCGCCACTTGTGTTACCTGCTGCGGCGATTTGGATGACTCGGTTGAAGTAAACGTAATCATCAATATCTTGAGCGGTTTCGTTATAATTGTAATTGGTGCCGCGTCCTGCAGTGTGCAAACCGACATAAAGAGATTTGTCATAGTATTGTGGATTGCTGGGTTGTCTTGCGCCAGATCTGAGATTTGTTATGGAACCGTATTCTCCGCAATCGGAGTCCATAACGTATATTTGGGCTTTTGGTGATGTCGAATTCAAAATGCGGATGGGCTCGCTGGCGTAATACATCTCACGGTATTTTTCGATTCCACCACGACCGGCTTGGCATCCGTTTAGTTGCTCGTATTGCAGTCCTAAATACATTGAGGGAATGGCATTTTGTTGGACGTATATTCCTATGTCGTTGCCTCTATAATTTGGATCGATTGCGTAATATCTTAAATCGTTGTCGTTGTCGAAATTGCCAATATTTGTTAATTCCTGGCTGTCGATATAATCGCGATTTAAATAATCTCTTGAAAGGATGTAAACGGAGGGACTTAGGTTGCGTTTGTCTGTGGTTTCTTCAAAACCGAGTAGTCCACCAAGATCACCATTGGCATATTCATTGCGAATGGTCATCCTCATTTCTTTTGTGTTGCTCTCTTGGACATATTCTGCTTTGGTCTTTGTTTGTCCGTACCATTTGTATGTTTCTATAAACTTGTTGTTGGCGTTCTTGATGTAGGAATATTCTCCGTCAACCTTATAAATTCTACTCTCGGAACTGCTTAATGGGTAATTGGGAGCCTGGTATTCCTTTGCCAACAAGGCCCTGTTTTTAATATTCTTTTTTACATAAACTTTGGAAACGTTGCGGACGTTAGGATTGTGTCTCCCTAAAACGTCGGTCTTTGCGTTTACTTTTTTGAATTGGGCGCTGGAAACTGCTACAGCATTTTCAGCGGAATAAGCACAAACCGCAAGTGCACTGCAAGCCAGTAATGTTGTTATTTTGTTTTTCATATTTCTCCTTAGTAAAAGGTTGAATTTCTTAGTAAAGGATTATAATAAAAATTTATACGAATTAACTTGCTTTTTTTTTTCTATATGAAACAAGTTGTTTTTGGAGAAAAGTGTATTTATTTGTATTAGTGAAGAAAAACGCCAATTTTGCAGTGTTTTAATTTTTGAATAAAAGTTATTTGTAATAATAAGTTATAATGTAAAATTTTGTTTTGTTGCTGCTGGCGCGCAAAAAAATGAACCCGCCTGCCTTGCAGATGAAGTTTGCTTATACAAAAAGGTTCCCTTTCGGGAACCTCGAAATAAAAGTTTCTAAAAACGATTAGTAAATCTCATGCATGTTGTAGCCCAAGAGTACGTAACCGCCGTCGTTTCTCCAGCGGCTGATTTCAACCGTTATAGGCGCAGAACTTCTGGCTGTATATTCTACGACTTCATATGGGTTGTTTGAAGATTGGGAGCCTGCGCAACCATTTCCCTGGCAAATTCTTAGGTCGATGTCTTGCGGAAGTTTTTTGTATTGCTTGATGTAGCTTCCGCGGGAAAGCCAGGCAATGGCAACTCGGTAGGTCCTTCCTTCAACAATGCCTTTTTCTTCGAACGTAATCATTTCAGAGCGGAAATAGTCTGCGTTGTTGCCGTTCCAGAAACGAGCTCTGTTGCCTCTAATCATGTTTTCGAATGAAGGATATGCTGTGGCCATGTCATAATGAATGTTCCTATCAATATCATAGGAACTGCCGTTGGTAATATTTTTTGTACTAGCGGATAAGAGCAATGCTTTGACAACTTCGGGGTGCCATTTGTAGAACGGAACTCTGTCGAGGAGGTCGACGACCATGCCTGCGGTGAGTGTTGCCGCGCCTTCGGTTCCGGTTACGGATGGATAGTTGAATCTATATCTTTGGTTGATATCGTCAGAAAAAACTCCACCTTTTGTGTTTTTGATGTATATGTTGGTGAAATTTGCTATTTCCGGTTTTTCCATTTTTACCATGCCGTCGAAGACCGTGTTGTGCCAATCGGAATTTGGTAAATAAGATTGTCCGTAACGAACGGGCTTGATGGCGCCTACGCTAATGACGTTTGCTCCCTTGGCGTAATCACTGATAAAGGTGTTTTCGCCACTTGTGTTACCTGCTGCGGCGATTTGGATGACTCGGTTGAAGTAAACGTAATCATCGATATCTTGAGCGATTTCGTTATAATTGTAATCGGAGCCGCGTCCTGCAGTGTGCAAACCGACATAGAGAGGTTTGCTATAGTTTTGTGGGTTGCTGGGTTGTCTTGCGCCAGATCTGAGATTTGTTGTGGAACCGTATTCTCCGCAATCGGAGTCCATAACGTATATTTTGGCTTTTGGTGACGTCGAATTCAAAATGCGGATGGGCTCGCTGGCGTAATACATGTCCCTGTATTTTTCGGTTGTTCCGCGGCTGCCATCGCATCCGTTCAGTTGTTCGTATTGCAGCCCTAAATCGGTTGAGGGAATGGCTTTCTGTTGGACGTATATACCTATGTTGTTGCCTGTATATCCAGGTCCTATTGCGTAATATCTTAAATCGTTGTCGTTGTCGAAATTGCCAATATTTGTTAATTCCTGGCTATCGATATAATCGGCACTTAAAGAAGTTGAATTGCTGTAAAAGGTAGGCCATAGATTACGTTTGTCTGTAGATCCGTCAAAACCGCGTAGCCCACCAAGCTGACCGTTGGCGTAGAAATTGCGGATGGTCATCCCCATTTCTAGATTGTTGCTTGTTTGTGCATATGCTGCTTTGGTCTTTGTTTCTCCGTACCATTTGTACGTTTCTGTAAAATTGTTATTGGAGGAGTTCTTGATGTAGGAATATTCTCCATCAACAGCATTGATTCTTTTTTCGGAGCTGCTAAATGGGTAATCTGGAGTTTGGTATTCCTTTGCCAACAAGGCCCTGTTTTTGAGGTCCTTTTTTACATAAGCTTTGGAAACTTTGGAAACGTTACGGACGTTAGGATTGTGTCTCCCTAAAACGTCGGTTTTTGCGTTTACTTTTTTGAATTGGGCGCTGGATACTGCTACGGCATTTTCAGCGGAATAAGCACAAACCGCAAGTGCACTGCAAGCCAGTAAAGCTGTTATTTTGTTTTTCATATTTTCTCCTTTGTAAAAGAAATATTCTTTTACTAAGAGAATTATAATAAAAATTTAAGAGGATGGATTTGTGCTTTTTTTATATGATACAAGTTGTTTTGAATAAAAGATGGATTTATTCGTAATAATGAAGAAAAACGCCAATTTTACAGTGCTTTTTCTCTAAATGAAAGTTATTTGTAACAATAAGTTATAATGTAAAATTTTGTTTTGTCGCTACTGGCGCGAAAAAAATGAAAAAGTCCCCCGTTGGGGGACTTTTTAAGTATCGTGGAATTTTTTAAGCGATTAGAGCACACCGTGTGCCTGACGGGCAATCACGTCGAGCTGCTGTTCGCGAGTGAGCTTGATGAAGCGTACGGCGTAACCGGAAACGCGGATCGTGAAGTTCTGGTATTCTTCCTTCTCCGGGTGTTCCATGGCGTCCTTGAGCTTTTCGACGCCGAATACGTTCACGTTCAAGTGGTGGCTGCTCTGGCCGAAGTAGCCGTCGAGCACCTGCACGAGCTTGTTGGAGCGTTCTTCATCATTGTGACCGAGGGCATCCGGGTTGATTGTCTGCGTGTTGCTGATGCCGTCCAATGAGTATTCATACGGGAGCTTGGCAACAGAGTTGAGCGATGCGAGAAGGCCGTTCTTTTCGGCGCCATAGCTCGGGCTTGCGCCGGGAGAGAACGGTTCGCCTGCTTTACGGCCGTCCGGGAGCGTGCCCGTTGCCTTACCGTAGACCACGTTACTCGTGATGGTAAGAATACTGGTCGTCGCTTCGGAATTGCGGTAGGTCGGAGTCTGCTTGATCTTGGCCATGAACGTCTTGAGGAGCCAAACGGCGATATCGTCGGCGCGGTCGTCGTCGTTTCCATAGCGCGGGAAGTCGCCCACAATCTGGAAGTCTTCGGCAAGGCCGGTAGCCGGGTCGCGAATGACCTTGACCTTTGCGTACTTGATGGCTGAAAGGCTATCGACTACGTGGCTGAAGCCCGCGATACCCGTTGCAAATGTGCGGCGGACATCCGTATCGATAAGGGCCATTTCGGCGGCTTCATAGTAGTACTTGTCGTGCATGTAGTGAATCAAGTTCAGCGTATTCACGTACAAGTGAGCAAGCCAGTCCATGTATAGTTCGAACTTGTGGACAACTTCGTCGTAGTCGAGGTATTCGCTGGTAATTGGCGGATATTCCGGACCGACCTGCTGTCCCTTCACGAGGCATTCGTCTTTACCGCCGTTGATGGCGTAGAGGAGAGTCTTTGCGAGGTTTGCGCGGGCTCCGAAGAACTGCATTTCCTTACCGGTCTGGGTTGCGGAAACGCAGCAGCAGATGCTGTAGTCGTCACCCCAGATCGGGCGCATCGTGTCGTCGTTTTCGTACTGGATGGCGCTGGTTTTCACGGAAATTTCAGCAGCGAATTTCTTGAAGTTGTACGGAAGACGCGGGCTGTAGAGAATGGTGAGGTTCGGTTCCGGAGACGGCCCCATGTTCACGAGCGTGTGCAAGAAGCGGTAGTCGTTCTTGGTCACCTGGTGGCGACCGTCCTGACCGAGACCGGCGACTTCAAGCGTAGCCCACACCGGGTCCCCGCTGAAGAGTTCGTTGTAGCTTGTGATGCGGGCGAACTTCACCATGCGGAGCTTCATCACGAAGTGGTCGATGATTTCCTGGGCATCGGTTTCGGTGATGGTGCCGTTCTGCAAGTCACGGGTCATGTAAATGTCGATGAAAGTCGAGACGCGGCCAACGCTCATGGCTGCACCGTTTTGCGTCTTGATGGCGGCGAGGTAGCCAAAGTAGAGCCACTGTACCGCTTCGCGGGCGTTCATGGCCGGCTTCGAAATATCGTAACCGTAAATCTTGGCCATGGACTTCATGCCTTCGAGCGCCTTGATCTGTTCGGCGAGTTCTTCGCGTTCGCGGACAACGTGTTCGGTCATGTCCTTCTTGTCGGAGAGCGCCTTGTCTGCCTTTTTCTGGGCTATGAGGTAATCAACGCCGTAAAGGGCAACGCGGCGGTAGTCGCCAACGATACGTCCACGTCCGTATGTATCCGGAAGACCCGTGATGATGTGTGCCTTGCGAGCCATGCGCATGTCCGGCGTGTAGGCATCGAAAACACCCTGGTTGTGCGTCTTGTGGAACTCCGTGAAGATGCGGTGGAGTTCTGCACTTGGCGTGTAACCGTAGTTCTTGCAGGATTCTTCTGCCATTTTGATGCCGCCGAACGGCATGAAAGCTCGCTTGAGCGGCTTGTCGGTCTGGAGGCCTACGATCTTTTCAAGATCCTTTGTTTCATCGGCGATGTAGCCTGCCGGGTGGCTTGTGAGAGTGGAGACTACGTCCGTATCCATGTCGAGGACGCCGCCTTTTGCGATTTCCTTCTTCTGAAGATCCTGGAGTTCTGCCCAGAGCTTGTTGGTCGCTTCGGTCGGACCTTGCAAGAACGATTTGTCTCCGTCGTATGGGGTGTAGTTTTTTTGGATGAAGTCGCGGACGTTGATTTCGTCCTGCCAGCGACCGCCTCTAAAGCCAAGCCATGCTTCCTGCATATAACCTCTTTTGTTTCGAACCCTGCTGTCAATACAATTAAAAAGTTGTTTAACTTTAAGCGTTGTAGAAAAAGATGGGCCCGAATTTGTGCTTTTTTCTATCAATCTTTTTTGTAAAACGCAATATACATATTAAAAAAAGGGTGGGCAAGGTATAAAATGAACCATTTTAGAGTCGTTTGGGCCTAAAAAGTTGCTAAATGGAGCGTTGTCAACAAGGCCTTGTTCATAAATTGAAAAATACGTGTTTTTTTTGTAAAAGGCTGTCAAAATATTGTAAAAACTATCGTTGAATCGGCCGTCCTTATTTCATAAATACAGTTGATACGGTTGGTTTTAAAAATGCTCTCTCAACACGTGCTTTGCTTTTACGGAGATGCTATCTTATAAACAGAAAAAGAGGTTAACGGTGAAAAAGATTTTTATTCCGGTAGTTGCTGTGGCTCTTTTCGCTGCATGCACCGAGTCCAATAACGAAGCTAACTTTGCCACTCCGCAGAATGGCGCTACGTCTTCCTGCTCCGATGCTACGCTCCTTCCGATTGATTTGTCTTCCAGTTCGGCGGATGTACCTCCGGCAGGCTCGTCTTCCAGTTCTATCGAAGCGGCTCCGGTCGTATCTTCTAGCTCGGTCGCCGGGTCTTCGACATCGCAGTTTCCTTATAAAGTGCCAACGCTAACCGCGCTGGACCCGACTAAGGAATATACCTTCTACGGAGCGGAACTTACCGGTCTCGATCAGTTCAAGTATGGCCGTTTCGAAGCTCGCATGAAGATGGCCGCCATTTCCGGTTCCGTGAGTTCCATGTTCTTGAACTACGATAATTCCTGGATGAAGGAAAATGAACCGTGGAACGAAATCGATATCGAGGTGCTTGGCAAGGATCCCAATTCATGGCAGTCCAATATCATTACCCGCGAAGCGGACCCGTCTATTAAGGGAACGACTTCGTCCGAAAGCAAGCCCCTTCATGAATTTGGCTTTGATGCCACTCAGGATTTTCACTTGTACGCCATCGTCTGGACTCCGGAATATGTGGCCTGGGAAATCGACAGCGTTGAAATTCGCCGCGATATCATTGGACTTAGCCGTGGATCCCATGCCGATGCAGACCAAGTTGCGTTCTTGACCGAAAAGGAATCTCTCCGCTTTAACCTCTGGGTCTCTAAGAACTCTTCTTGGACGGGCAAATGGGCGGGCGGAATCGGTCTCCCGGTGGAACAGCAAATCGATTATGTTCGTGTGTATTCCTATGACGCTGCAACAAAGGGCTTCACGATGCTTTGGCAAGATGACTTTGATGGCGAAGACGTTGATCCGCAGCGTTGGTCCAAGGGCGACTGGGAAATGGAACGCGTGAAGTACCGCCAGGATAACATTGTTGTCGAAAATGGTATTTGTCGCATCATCCTGGACTATGAGACGAACTAAAGAGTTTGGTGTATAGATGCAAGCCTCCCGGAATAGATTCGGGAGGCTTTTTGTCATTATTTTCTAGCTGTCGGTCAAGTGATATTGATGCGTTTTTTTATTTTGTAATCCCAAAATTATACAATGGACAGTTTTATGGAAAAAAAATTTTGTGTTTGCGTCCTGTTCCTGTTGACAGCAGTCTTCTTTGGTTGCGCCGGAAGTGAAGTTCATCGTGTCTCGGAACAGGGATTGGACATTTCCGGTAAGAAATTATATGTGATTGTGAATGAACGCGCTATGCACGAAGATTTGACGCAGAAAATTGATTCCGTCTGGAACGCTAATGCGTCGGATCTGGATTTGGAAACAGAATTTATCTATAACGAAAAACTTTCCATCAGCCCAGTGTCGGTATCCCAGGTTCTGGATAGGTGCGGTGGCGATTATGCCATGGTTCTTGGAATGGGTCTAGAATCATCAAATTCGTGGGTGACGGTCGAGTATTTGCCAACGATGTTCAACTGCGATACCCGTAAGGTTGTGTGGAAAATGTCCATCCGCACCAGTGGAAGTTTTGCCAAACATTACTTGGTGAACGAAATAGTCAAGGACTTTAAAAACAATAAAATCGTAAGGAGCAAATAGTGAATAAATTATTGGTGTTTCTTTTTATCGCGCTTTTCTTTGTCGGATGTTCTGTTACAAATGTAGGCCAGTCGAACTTTGAAAAAGTTTATGCGTTGAAGGGCGAAACTGTTGTCGTGACGGCTGTTGGGAATAGCCAGTTGAGGGATTTTGCGAACAAGGTTGCGGATATGATGGCGAGCTCTCTTGGAGGAACGTATGGTGTGAACGCTGTTGCTTTCCATGAGACTGACGAAGTGACTCTTTCTGAATCACCGCTGGCGGCATTTGCCAAGCAGAATCATGCAAAGTATGTCCTTGTGAAGACCTTTACAAAAATCAGTCTTTACGGTAACGCCATCGACACGTTTGAAGAAGAACTTGCATTGCTCTCGATAGTCGAAAAGAAAATTGTCTGGAAGGCTATGATTAAGTATGAAGCCTATAACCGTATTGGCAAGGGACATGCCGCAACAGGTTCTGTCAACAAGACGATTGAATTGCTTCAGAAGGACGGATTCATTTCGGGTGGAATGTAAATTCTATTTTCTAAAAAAATGAGATGGGGCTAGCTATATGCTGGCCTCTTTTTTATATATTGGTCTATGGTCGTTAGCCACAAGTTGTTAGCCGTTGGTTTGCTGCTAGGTAATAAGAATGTTCTTTTAACAACTCTGTTTACTAACCACTGTTTACTGCCTACTTCCTACTACTAAAGAGGATTATCATGAAAAAACTTTTCCTTGTGGCCCTTGCCACGATTTCACTTGCCCTCATGGCTTGCGGTCCTTCCAAAATCCAAATGCAAGAAGCTTCGTCTATGAGCGATGTACTGATTGAAGTGCGTCAAGTGCTGAACGATTCTATTAGCTTGTATGTGGGTAATGTGCTTTATTTGAATTCTAAACAGATTGTTGCTGATGATATGTATCCGTTGCACGTCAGCACGCGCGATCCTGCCGAATTCGAAAAGCTCACTGCGACAGATGTTGTCAATAGCGACGAGGAACTTTTGAACTATCTGCGTCGCAAAGCCCCAGATATGATGAACGTGGGAATCGTGGTGGGTGAAACCGCTTACAATGAAGTCGGTTTCGATGAAACTGCCGTTGTTGCGAAGCTGACGAAAATTTTCCAGAAAATCCAAGGCGGTTCGCTCACGCTTTTCCATGAAAAGAACGGCGAACTCACTGACATGAAAAAACTGTACTAGTTGCTGAAACTCGTCATGCAGAGTCGAAGACGATGCATCCAGTGAAGTCTTGTAATGCTTTGTCACCCCGGCCGCTGTGCCGGGGTCGCCTTTTTTATATTGCGTTTATCGGGGTGTTACGGGGTGTCCCCGTTAGAAAGGGTAGCGGAAGCCCGTAAGGGCTGAAGCGAGGGGAAGACTTGCCCCTTTCTTAATCAATTCTCTCGTCTTTCGTCTCTCGTCTCTCGTCTAATTACTAAATTTGTGCCCGTAAAATAAAAGGGACACAATATGCCTACAATGACTTCTGCGCAGGTGCGCGAATCTTTCATCAAGTTCTTTGAATCCAAGGGCCACCTCTTTGTGCGTTCTTCGCCGGTGGTTCCGCATGACGACCCG
>CACWPM010000017.1:0-67071 GCA_902762795.1 Fibrobacter succinogenes
AAGGCTGAAGCAGAGCGCCAAAAAGCTGATGTTGAACATCAAAAGGCTGAAAACGCCAGAGCAGAATTGGCGCAGAGTCGGGATGACACAGAAGCTGTTCTACGTGAAATGGGAATGTCCAACGAACAGATTGCTGAAATACATGCCAAATTAGAGGCACTTCGTCAAAGCAGACAGTCTCATGGATAACGCTCTGAAGGCGTTGAACATAGCTTTCGGAGTAGATATTTCTCTAGTCTTATCTAAGTTCTGAATTCTAAGTTTTGCCAACTTTTCTATATTGCATTCCGTAAATAAAAGAGGTTTTTATGCTTGAACGTGAAGAAGTTTTGAAGCTCGCAAAGTTGTCTCGCCTGAGTATTGCAGAAGAAGATATTCCATCTATCAAGGGTCACTTGGACAAGATGCTCGATCATCTCGAAGCATTGAAGGCTTTGGACCTTTCGAACGTGGAACCGATGACCGCTGTCGAAAACGGCGCTACCATCCTCCGCGAAGACGTGCCGGTGCAGGGCTTTACGCTCGACCAGGCTTTTGCAAACGCTCCGGCAGTCGAGAACGACCACTTCGCCATCCCGAAGGTGATGTAGTCGGCGCGCTCATCCGCGTGCGTTTATTGCATTTCCGGCGCATTAGGCGCTTTATAGTTGGCGCTTGTGCCGAATTCCGCGTATCTCGTTACGCATCTTGTTTCGCTATTAGTTCCGCATTTCGCTTTGAACATGGTCAGTTGCGTCGTTCCTGCCCGCATGGGCTCGTCCAGATTTCCGGGAAAACCCCTCCTGAAGCTCAACGGCAAGGAGATGATTGTGCGTACCTTGGAACGTGCGCTTCTTGCGGATTGCTTTGAACATATCGTCTGTGCGACAGATAGCGCAGAAATCGAAGCTGTGGTCAAGGCAGCCGGCTTTGACTGTGTGATGACTGGCGAATGTGCAACGGGTTCTGACCGCGTGGCCGATGCCGCCAGACAGCTCGGTCTTGACCTGGTCGTGAACCTTCAGGGCGACGAGCCGCTTGTAGAACCTTCGGTTCTCCGCGATGTCGCGAAAGAACTTGAGGAACACCCCGACAGCTGGGTGACGGTGGCATGCCCGCTGAATCCTGCTGAAGCTGAACTTAAAACTGTTGTCAAGGTGCTCGTTCGCGATGGTTTGGCTATCGACTTTACGCGGTCGGTGCCACCTGCGGATGCTGGCCGCTGGTTCCAGCACCAGGGCATTTACGCTTACTCCCGCGAAGCCCGCGACGAGTTTGCGTCGCTCCCGCAGAACAAAGTTGAGCTGGAACGCTCGCTGGAACAGATGCGAATTTTAGGGCGCCGCCCGATCCGCGTAGTCCAGAGCGTTTATCCGAGCATTTCGGTGGATGTCCCTTCGGACGCAACCCACGTCGAGAATATTTTATTAGATCGTTTGCTATATCCTTTATCTAGATGAACCTTTTTGAAAAGGCGATGAACTCATCTGAAAAGAGAATACTCAAACTTGCAATCATACTCTTTACCATAGGCTTGACCGTCCGCTACCTCCCGTGGGGGCTCCCGTCGATTGAAACGTTCGAAGTCGGTGATGCCGTTGTTGTCGCGAATGCACTGCCGGGAGAGACACTCGATTCTTCTAGGGTGAATCAAGAAAAAATTTTTTCACCAGAGCGTTTTTTGGCGGATTCCTTTGGTGGTGCAAATAAAATAAATGTTCCCGGTCCGCAAACCATGGACGTGACAGATTCCGGCGAACTGGCTCCTGCGGAACGTGGATTTTTGTCGAGAGAAAAGGGGGCGGATTTCCCTAAAAAACACAAAAAAAAGGTTGAACTACCGCTCCATATAAACAGTGCGAGCATCGAAGATTTGTGTGCGTTAAAGGGGGTCGGTCCAAAGCTTGCGGAGAAGATTATTGTGCGCAGGAACACGTTTGGACCCTTCAAAGGCCCCTCGGACCTCAAAAAAGTGCATGGAATTGGAAAGAAAAAAATTGAAAACATGTTACAATCGATAATTTTTGATTAGTTTTAGGAAGAAAACTTTACATAAGTATATATATGAGCGATTCAAAGTTATACCTAGGTGTTGAAGTCGGCGACCACTATATGAAGGTCGCTCTCGTGGACGCTTCTGCAAAGAAGATTGTCAAGGTGGCTGTCCTCCCGGTGGAGTGCAACCCCATTTACGATATTTTCCTATTTGAAAGCACGCTCCAGTTATGGATCGATGAAAATGAAATTAAGGATATTGTTGCGACTTCTGTCACCGTTCCTGCCAAAATGTCTATAATCCGCAAGGTCTATGTACCGCAAGAAGCTGTTGCCAACAAGGCTCAGTATTTGAAGTGGTACATGGAACTTTTCACCAACGCCGATGTGGATGCTTACATTGTCGATTCCAAGACGTTGAGTGGCGATGATTCGTTGGGTTATAATGAACTGGTGATGGCCGTTCGTAAGGAATGGGTCGATGCTTTGCGTAAGGGCTTCCGCTCCCGTATGCTTGCGCCGAAGTCCTTGGAAGTCGACGTCTTATCTCTGATGAACGTGATGGATGTCGGCGAAAAGATCAAGGATGCTGTTTGCGTCGTGAAGGCGGACTTTGACGGAGTGACGCTTGCTTGGATGCGTCGCGACGAACTTCTCGCTTTGCGCTGCGTTTCGACTCTATCGATGGTCGGAAAAACTGCAGATGCCGCTTACCCGATCCTTGCAGATGAAATTGTTGAGCAGATGAAGTTGGCGGAGTCTGAAAATGCCATCAATGGTGTAATCGATGTCCGTTTGTGTGGTGAAATGGCGACGGAAGATTCTTTTGTCGATTTTCTCATTCAAAAGTTGAGCGGTTACAATGTATCTTTGATAAAGTCTTTTTCTCAGCTTCAGTCTGACCGAAGTGTTGACCCCATTAACATGATTTATTGTGTCGGCGCCGTTGGTGCTGCCTTGAATCAGATGGAGGGTGTATGATTCACATGAACCTTATTGCGGTGGCGGAAAAAAATTCTACCATCGGTAGTGTTTCCCAGCATCTGCACGTGACGAATGTTGCCGATGTGGAACGCCGCTACAGGAAAAAATATTTGACGATTGCCGTTGCCGCGTTGTTTGCTGTAGTTGCCTTTAGTTGCTTCTTGAGCATTCGTGGCAGCGTTCCTGCTGCGTTGGATGGTGTTCTCCCGCAAGCTTATCTGGATTTGCTCGGAGTGAAGAGTAATGCTCCGGTCAAGCCAACGGCCCCTGCCAGTCCGACTCCCGAACAAATTGCCCAACAACAGGAAGCTATGGCGAAGGCTCGCGCGGCCATGTCCGTCAAGGAAATTGTCGGTGAGATTAAACCGCAAGTGCTGTTTAATAACAAACGAACGGGTTACGGTAGCTATTTGCCACTAGAAAAGTTATCGTTCCAGAAAACGTCCTTGGCGCAGTTCATGTCGTTCCTCAATACGGCTGTTCCAGACGATATCGGATTTTCGGAATGTGTGTACCAGGCGCCGAACTACTATTACCTCCGCGGTATTGCAATGAAGGCTTCCTCGCAGCATACGTTGATGGATAGGCTTAAGGCGGTGAGCAAGCAGTTCCAGACTCCGATAGCCTCTGAAGCGGCAACCGAAGTAGCTGTGTTTGGACAGTTCACTGTTCCGCAGGTGCGCCTCGATGCCGTGCGCAGTTTTGTTCCTGCCGCTGAAATTGCAGCTGAAGTCAAGGCGTTCAAGGCGCTAGCTTCTACGAACAAGGTGCAACTGAAGGGACTGGAAAAGCCGGTTGTCGAAGATCTTGGTGTATACAAACGTTATGCGTACAACGTGACGACAACGGCTGACTTTGCCGACTTGCTGAACTTCTATAATGTATTTGCAAATTCAACGATTCGCATGGGTATCCCGAAAGCAGACCTTCGGTTTGCGAAAAAGTATCTAGTTACGAACATGCGTGTCGAAATGTTTGTTCTCCGCTAGTATGCCTATTCGTATTACTGGCGGTTTGCTAAGGGGACGCAACATCGAGTCCCCGGATTCCATGAAAACGCGTCCAACGGCTTCCCGTACAAGGGAAGCTCTCTTTAATATTTTGCAGGGCGTCGAAGGGTTCCGAATGCTAGACCTTTTTGCCGGGAGCGGCATCATGGGGCTTGAGGCTTTGAGCCGCGGGGCTGCAAGTGTGACTGCAGTGGAACTTGCGCGCGTGCAGGCGAAGATGATTGAGCGTTCGTACAAGGCGGTTGGCATGGATTCCAGACTTAGGCTCTTGGAAACGAATGTCTTGACTTTGAAAAAGGAAGTTGCCTGTGTTGATGGCGGCTTCGATTTGATATATGCGGACCCTCCGTTCAAGGACATGGATTACCCTGACTTGCGACCGTTTGTCGATTGGCTGAACCCTGGCGGTGTGGCTGTTTTTGAGGCTCCAAGCCGCAAGTTGCCCGAGTGGGCGAAGGATGAAGAGTTCCAGGGACAAGTTCGCCGCTATGGCGAGTCGTCGCTGATAATTTTTAGGGATTAGGTTATAGGTCTTAGGTATAGTTACTTCGCTACGCGCATCTGTAAAGGAGCGTCGGTGCAGCGATTATTTACCTAATCCTTAACACCTATTGCCTGGTACCTCTTTCTTCCGTTTGCATTTTTGTAAATTATACCATATGGTGTTGAAGTTGAAAACACAGAATAAAACGGTGGTGGAGGATGGTCGCGGTGCAAAATCATGCGAACGTCGTGTAGCGGTGTTTGCAGGCTCTTTCGACCCGTTTACGGTTGGTCATCTTGACCTTGTAAAACGCGCCACAGGCATTTTTGATTCCTTGATTGTACTTGTTGCCCAGAACGCAAACAAGAAAAACTTGTTTGACGCCGAAACGCGCAAGGCTATGGTGGAGGCTGCTGTTTCCGAAATCCCGAATGTATCGGTCGTTGTTCACGGCGGGCTGACCGTCGATTTCATGAAGACTGTCGGGGCGCATTACCTTGTGCGGGGAATTCGCAATGCTGCCGACTTGGATGCCGAACAGGCCGTTGCTTGGAACAACAGGGTCATTTACGGAGAGAAGGGGAATATCGAAACTGTGCTTTTGCTCAGCGCCCAGGAACATCTTGTGGTGAGCAGTTCCCTTGTGCGAGAGCTCCTCAAGTGTGGAGCTTCCAAAACTGCAGATGAACGAAAAGCTATTCTTTCCAAGTATGTTCCGAAAAATATGGTATCAATGCTTTTAAAAAGGTTTAGGGAGGATTATGAAACCGTTTAAATATTTGTCTAGTGCGTTGCGGTTCTTGTTGCTTGCCAATGCCGCTGTTTTTATCATCGCTTTTTTGGGACGTGGGCTGGAAGTTGACTTTGGGGCGGGTTACGGAACTCTGACGGATTACATCAGTTACTATGGTTCTTTTATGCCTAGGGTGCCGCTAGAACTTTGGCGTTACGTGACATACATGTTCATCCATTTCGACTTTATGCATTTCTTCTTCAATATGCTCATGCTTTGGATGTTCGGTGCCGAAGTTGCCGAGTGGATGGGGTCGCGTCATTTTGTCTCGATGTACTTTTTCTGCGGTATTTTTGCGGCGTTGTTCAGTTTTTTCATGTGCCTGCTCGGGCTTACGAACAATCCGATTATCGGTGCGTCGGGGGCTTTAATGGGCGTTTTTGTCGCCTATTACAAGTTTTTCCCGGATCGTGTTATTCTCATGTTCTTTATCATTCCGATGAAGATTAGACATGCTATGTGGGTGATGATTGCGCTTGATATCCTTTTTGCAAATTCGGGTGATATGATTGCGCATTTCGCTCACTTGGGCGGTGTCGTGGCCGGATTCCTTTACATGGCTGTTTACCAGAACGGATCTAAAGTCATTTACGATTCCCCGCTTTCGGGTGTTTTCCGTCTGTTCTCTAGCCATCCAGAAAGGTTTCGTCGAAGCCGTTCGTCGAGTTCCCGTTCTTATGAAAAAGATAGTGTCGAAGAACCGGAAGTTCTCGAAGGTGAAGTTTTTTACATGAATGAACAGAAACGCATGGACGATATCTTGAGGAAAGTGGAGCGCGAAGGCATCCAGTCCTTGAGTGAATCGGAACGTGAATTTTTATTGAAAGCGGGCGACAAGTTGCGTCGCCGTCGTGGAGGATTCTAATGAAGAAAGTTCTTGGTATGGGTGCAGCCCTTGTCGATATTTTGGCTAACGTAAGCGATGAATGGATTGCAGCTCAGGGTGTGCAGAAGGGCGGCATGAACATGGTCGATTGGCCGCAGATGGAAAAGTTTTTGAGGGCGCTCGACAATCCGATACGCGTGCCGGGCGGATCCACTTGCAATACGATGGTCGGTCTTTCCCGCTTGCATGGCAAGGCTGCTTTTATCAGTAAAATTGGCGATGACGAACTGGGCAAGCTTTTTCAGGAGCATTTGAAGAATAACGGTGTGGAATCGAAACTCGGGATGAGCGATGTCGCGACGGGCTGTGTGTTCTCTGCCGTGACGCCGGATGCACAGCGTTCGATGTGGACGTATCTCGGCGCGTCTGATTTCCTCGGCTCAGATGACTTTACACCGGCGCTCTATGACGATGTGGGTCTCCTCTATGCCGAAGGCTATCGTGCTTTCAATGGCGAGTGCTTCAAGAAGTCGTTTACTTTGGCGCGCAGCCTCGGTGTCGAAACGGCGCTTGACTTTAGCTCGTTCGGCGTGGTTGAAGCCTGCCGCAAGCTTTTCGATGAGCTTTTCGAAAACAAGATGATCGATATCATTATCGCTAATGAAGACGAAGCTTTTGCATATGCGGGCGTCAAGGAAGAAGATGCTCTCGAGGTCCTTGCGAAAAAGGCGAAAGTCGCAGTCGTGAAAATTGGCAAGCGCGGCGCCTTGATTGCGAAGGATGGCGTTGTCACTCGCGTGTCGGCGGGGGCCGCAAAGGCAATCGATACGACGGGCGCTGGCGATCTCTGGGCATCGGGCTTCCTGTACGGTTACATGAATGGCTGGGATATGGAACGCTCGGGCAAGCTCGGTAGCATCGTCTCGAACGAAGTTGTTCAGGTCATGGGTGCGCAAATTCCAGAAGAAGGTTGGCAGCGCATCTACGCGCAGATGTAGTTAGAGGTTATATGGTTTCTTTTGTTCGATCTCTTGTGAAGTCGTGGATTTTATTTGTTCTCTTTTTTGCCGGATTGGTTTTTTCCGCTGAAAATACTGCGGGCTCGATAGAAAAGGCGGAACTTGTCGCGGAACTTGCTGAACGCGATAGCGTGATGGCAATCCGTGATAGTGCATGTACTGTAGAAAAACAGTCTTTGCGGTCCGATCTTGAACTTGAAAGAGCCAAGTGTGAAAACTGGGAACAGAGTTACAACACTCTCAAGAAGAACAACGAAACTTGCGCCAAGGCGCTGAGCATTGCTGTGCAGGCTACTCAGGAACAGCAGGAAAAGCAGAAAGCCAAGGAAGAAAAAGCCAAAGAGGAAGAAAAAAGTGATGTAGTGAAGCAGTCGGCATCGATGCTTGGTAGTTTTGGACTTGGAATGCTTATCATGTGGCTTATTATGAATTAATTAACCGCGACTATGTCGCATGGGGGTCGAAATGAAAAGAACCGCTTTTGTCATGAGCCTGTTGATTTGTTCAGGCTTCGCGTTTGCTAAAAATCCGGACGCTCCGGTGGGGCCGTTCCAGTTAGGGGCGAGTTTGAAACAAATTGCTTCTGTTCCTATGACAACGGCTGAAATTTCGGCTTTCATGCCCGAAAAAAAATTGCTGTTTGTAGTTGGTGGCGAGAATGTTCTCGAAGTTGTCGACATGGCCGACCCTGCGAAACCGCAAAAAGTAAACGAATTGAAATTGCCGGGAGGAGCCTCTAGCGTGACGGTTCACGGCGATCTCGTGGCGGTGAGCCTTTTGAACAATCCTGAATGGAAAAAGGGCCATGTGCAGGTGATGCGCTATGGCAAGAAACTCGAAGTCCTCGGCCTGCATGAACTGTGCTACATGCCCGACATGATCACGTTCACTCCGAACGGAAAAAACTTGCTTGTCGCTTGCGAAGGTTCGCCGGACGAAACTTTTACCGAAGATCCTGAAGGCGGCATTGGAGTCTTGTCTGTGAACTCGAAGGCTGCGAAAGCCTGGGCAAAGCCCCAAAAGACTGTTGTCGGTTTTAAAGGTCTTGACACGCTTGCTTTGATGGCCGCAGGCGTGCGCAAAACTGGTATAAAGAGCTTTGTGCAGTCACTTGAACCGGAGTACATCACTGTTTCCGAGGATTCCAAGACGGCGTGGGTGAGTTTGCAAGAAAATAATGCGCTTGTAAAATTTGATGTCGCAAAGAAGAAAATCTTGAATGTTTTCCCGCTCGGTTACGTGGATCATTCCAAGCCGGGTTTCGGGCTTGACATCAAGAAGAACAAGCAGATTGAAATCAGGAATTATCCGTTGCGTGGCTTGCGTCAGCCGGACGGTATTTCTGCATTTTCCGTGGGTGGAAAATCATTTGTGCTGACTGCGAACGAAGGCGCTCCGGTCAACGATTACAAGGCATGGACTGACGTGACGACTGCCATGGCGCTCATGCAGCAGGGCGTGCTTGATGCGGATGAGTTTACTACGGGTATGCTCAATGATCTCAAAAGTCTTTCAGTGAGCAATTTGGAACACTGCGATGTCGCGCCGGATAAGATGGATAACGGTAAATGCCCTTATATGTATAGCTTTGGAACCCGTTCTATCAGCATTTTTGAAGGTGAAACAGGAAATTTGGTATGGGATTCCGGAGACTTGTTTGAACGCACGGTTGCTAAGGTTGCTCCGGAATATTTTAACTGGAATTCCAAGAAGGACAACGTCAAGATGGATGCCCGCAGTGACGACAAGGGCTGCGAACCGGAAAACGTGACAACAGGTATCGTTGGCGATAAACGCTATGCATTTGTTGGGCTTGAACGCACGAGTGGTGTTGCCGTGTTTGACCTTACTGATGTAGAAAATGGAAAAGCTCCGAAAATTGTCGATTATTATTTAGACCCGAAGGATCGTGGCCCTGAAGGCATCTTGTTTATCCCTGCTGCAAAGAGCCCGAACGGTGAACCGCTTTTGGTTGTGGGGTACGAATACAGCAAGACTCTCGCCGTTTACGCGGTGAAATAGGTGTGGGGTATGGGGTCGGTCGCCTACGGCTCCCTCTGGGGTATGGGCGCGGACCTTGTGGTCCTTTGAGGCTTGAGGTCTTGCAATTTGAAAAGCCCCAAAGCGAGTTTACGAGCGACCTCATAGCCCAAAGCGTAGCGAGCCCAGAGGAGCTTTAGCTCCGTGCTCATAGCCCACAGCGTAGCGTGCTCATACCTATATTCTCTCCGGCCACGGATGCTTGGGGTATCTTCCTCGTAATTCCTTGCGGACCTCGGCATAGGTGTTTTGCCAGAAGCTTGTGAGGTCCCACGTTTTTTGAATGGTGCGGAAGTTCGGTGCGAGAATGTCGTAACGCACTTTGAGTTTGCCGTCCGCGATTTTGTGTTCGCCACGGAGTTGCATGAAGTCTTCGATGCGGGCTGAAATTTCAACGAGAACGCCATCTGCGCTTTGCACGATTTTGCCACTGCTTTGTTCATCGGCGGTAGCGACCGCTTGATAGCTGTAGCGGGCGCGCTTGCCGTTCGGCAGTACGTAATGATCGGGGAACGTCTTTTGCAACCAAGCTAACATCGACTTTCCGAAGTAATCTTCGACAATGTTGCGGTAACGGTCTTCATTGACATCTCGCAACAGGAAAATGCCATCCGTGAGTTCGTTGAAGATAAGTTCCATGTCTTCGTCGTTGAATTCCGGGAGACCGTATTCCGGGTAAAGCTTTGCTGCAAGGCGCATCTTGATGAGGAGTGTTTGCAAATTTTCCGTGAGGTAGCGGCCGCTCCAGTTTTCTTTTTCAAGTTTGTCGCGCCAGGCGTCAACGGTGAGTTCCTTGAGCTTTTCGAGAACTTTGGGCGAGGCTTCTTGCGGGAGAATTTCTTTGCGGCTTGTTTCGCGTACTTCACCGTTTGGGCTTTCGCTTTCGTGGATTTCGATGCCGATAAAACGTTCTTGACCGCTGCGCCACAAAAGCTCGTAGCGCACGGTTTCGCTTTCTCCGCCGAGCAGTTCCTTGGGGATGGGTGCGTAAAGGTTGACGCGCATTTCTGATTTGGCGCCTGCTTCGGTGCGGAGCATCAGGAGTGCGAGCAATGCGTAAGGCGGTTCTGCAATTTGCAAACGGATGGTGTTACCATTGTTTAGCTTGTATGCGCTTCCACTTGGAGTCGCAAGTGCATCCGGGAATGCGTTTAATAAGCTGCCGATGACGACTTTATGGATTGCATCCCCCCTTTGGAGGTAGGGCTTCTCTTTGAGTGCTTCACGAAAATCACGGAGTTGTTTTAGCGTGAACGAGACTTCGCGCGGTGCGTTTATTGCTTTTGAAAGCGTGTCATTCGCGAGCGTGAGCAAGTCTAGCGAAACTTTGGATTTTTGTACAAATTCTGTACCCGAATGAATCCACGCCATGGCGGCGAGAAGTTGGTCGGGAAGGTCGGCGGCGCTTTCCGCTTTTGCCAAAATCAGCGCTAGGGGAATGCTTGAAACAGGTGTTTGGATTGCGCGTTTGCCGAGTTCCGTGATTCGACCGTTTTGCAGCATGCCGAAGTTTTCGAGCATTGCCGTGGCGACTTTCTCGCGTGCTTCTGGAATTGCGGTGGGCAATGTAATGGATTGCAGCTCCTTCGAACCTAACTCTACTAAGGGGCTTAAGCCCCTAGTATCGTATATCACCCCTTTGGGGTTCGCAATGACGTTCTGTGGTGATGTGCTTGCAATGACGTTACTCTCGTCTATCGTCTGTAGGGCTTTGCCCGTTCTCTCGTCTAGTTCAAGCGCTGCTTTTTGCAACAGAAGTTCCGACGGTTCGATTTGCAGGACTTCGGGCACGATCCCTTGCGGCATGTGCTTCTCGGCATCTTCGGTCCAAAGGCGGATGGCGCATCCGTTCTGTGTACGGCCACTGCGGCCGCTGCGCTGGATTGCGTTTTGCAGCGAAATCGGCAATGTGCGCAAGACGTTTACTTTTTTGCTGTCGTCGTATTCGTTCACTCGTTCGATACCGCTATCGACAACGCCTGTCACGTTCGGCACTGTAATAGACGTTTCTGCAATGTTGGTCGTGAAAATGACGCGCGGTCGTTCCGTTTCTTCGAAAATGCGGTCTTGCGTTTCACGGTCCTGGCCTCCGTAGAGTTCAAGGAACTCGGCGACATTTGCGCCCAAAGCCTCGCTTGCTGCGGTGTGACACCTTGCGATTTCGGCCTTGCCCGGCAGGAATACGAGTGTTGTTTGCCAAATGTTGTTGCGGTATAATGTACGCAAGGCGCGAACGACTTCGCTTTCTATTCCTTGCCCTGCGTTGATGTTTGTTCCTGCGGCCGGCTTCTGGTAAAGAATTTGTACAGGATAAAGCGGGTGCCCGAGTTCCAGGCATTTGACGCCGAGCGCTTGTTCCATTTCTTCGCGGTTGAGTTTTGCGCTCATGACGGCGATTCTCGGAGCTTTGGAACATTCACTACCTGAAGCGCGGTTTGCTTCTTGCAACTTGAGCAAATATGCAAAGAGCAAGTCCATGTCGGCTTTGCGTTCGTGGTATTCATCAAAGATGACCCATTCCGCGTTCATCTTGCCGTGCAAAAGTTCCTGCAAAAAGTTACCATATGTCTGGAACAAAATTCGTGTAGCGCTGGATTTGCAACTGTCTTGGCGGAATTGATAACCGACTGTTTTTCCGCATGGTTCGTTGTGCAATTTCGCTGAGTATTGGGCTAGGGCTAGGGCCGCAATTCGTCTCGGCTGCAAAACGACAATGCGCCCGCTAAAGTGACGGCTAAGGAACCACGGAATGTACAAAGACTTGCCGCTACCGGTGGGCGCTTCGACGAGCAAGTTATTCGTCTTGCCGATGGCGTCTACAAGCTTTTGTTCTTCTTCGGCTATGGCTAAATCTTTGTATGTTCGCATGTGTTCTCTTTAGGTCTCTTTAAAAAGTTGACCCCGGCGCATTGACCGGGGTATATAAATTAAATCTTTTCGCTTCTCTCGTCTCTAGTCTGTGAGCGAAGCGGTCTTTAGTCTGACTAAGCCTTCGGATATCTTAGCTTTTCGCCGGTAGCTTCGTCAATGTAGGGGTGTTTGCCTTCGCGATACTTCTGGTTGATGACCAGGTTCTGGAGTCTTCTCTTGATGCCGGCTTCTGTCTTGCAGAAGAAGAACACGACTTTGTTTGTTCCTGGTACTTGGAACACGGCAAGCTTGAACTTCTGTGAAACTGCGCGGCGGAAAAATTTGACATCTTCTTTTTTGGGAATAACCTGATCGCTACCCGGCTTGATTTCGCAAATCATGTCGGCATCGGCGAGCAAGGCCTTGGACTTCTGCTGGAGAGCGAGGAAGTTCGGCTCGGTGCTCTTGCGGATGTTTTCCATGTTGAACGGGCTCCTAGCCTTAAGGCCCTTGAGTGCACCACGGATAACAAAAAATAATGCGACGACCACGACCAGGATAATAAGGTATGGCCAGTTGTTTGCTAAAAAGTCTAACATAATCACCTCGATTTAGTGACCCAAATATAGCAATTTTTTGGGGCTTCACTGAAATAGGAGTCTCTAGCCTTTTGTATCTTTAATCCGTGAAATTTTTAGCGTTGCCTTTTTTGATTGCGGGTGTTGTATCCGCCTTTTTTCCTGCGTTCGCAGCCGAGTCCGATTCGTTGCATGTGGTTTCAGATCAGTGCGTTGATGGAGCCAAAATTGCATTCATCGAAATTGAAGGGCTAGAACACACGAAGTTGCATGTCGTCAAGCGCGAACTCACGCACAAGGTGGGGAGCGTATTTTCGCAGAAAACTTTTGAAGCTGAAAAGCTTCGTTTGCAAGATCTCGACCTGTTTACCGAAATTACCGTAACCTGTGAACCTTCCGCACCCGGTGACTCGCTCTCGTCTCCCGTCTCTCGTCTCTCGTCTAAACTAACCTACCATTTCAAGGAAATCTTTCGTTGGATTCCATCGCCGGATAGCAAGACTACCGACCGTGACGGTCTCATGCTCGGGCTTGCGCTTGCGAACCTGAATGTGCTTGGCGAAGACATTCGCGCTGAGATCCATTACCGCACTGCCATTGACCCGTTTTTTGAAAATAACGAGTACGCATTTTATGCGAGTTCGCCGTATTTGTTTGGGCTCCCGATTGGCTGGAATATTGATTTCACGCGTACCGATAGCTGGGACGACTTGCGCGGATTTAAGGATGCGAGCTGGTTGCTCGCCTTGGATGTGAACTGGAAATTTATTCCACATTTTTCGCTTCTTGGAAAGGCTGCTTATCGCTATCTTGAAAAGGGACCCGGCGTGCTGCCTGAATTTGGACTTGGCTTTGCCGTAGATTATCGCGATAGCGAGCTCGATACGCGTCAGGGAATTTATTTTGAAAGTGCGGTGACGCATGTGGGCGTTGGCGGAAAGCTGGGCGAAAACTTTGTCGAGTTCTTGGAAGATGCTCGTGCATACTATACGCTTGGACGGTTTGTCACTGGGGCTTCGGCTCTAGTTCGGTTGCGTCCGGGCGATGTAGAGCGCTATGATTATTTTTATCATGGCGGTACGAACTCTTTCCGTGGCCTTGACGAACCGGATGCGGATCATTTGGGCATTCACGAAATGCTCTTGAATCTTGAAGAACGTTTTGTGCTATTGGAACGCCGTTCCGCTTCGTTGTGGGGTGTCAACTTTTTTTATGGAATCCAGCTTGTGGCGGGTCTTGACGCAAGCGTGCTTTGGGATAAAGGCGCTCCTGGTTGGAAAAATTACGAAGGCGCCGTTTATGGCGGTCTTCATATCGTGATTCCTGCGCTCGACAGGATTCGTTTTGAAATAGGATATAGCCCTGATACGGGTAAACCCAAGTTCTCTTGGGGCATCTTGGGCAAGACAACGACGCAGCGCTGGCGGAGCAGGTAAGTTAGACGAAAAACGAGAGTTTTTCTAAAAAACTGCGCTATAGGCGCGATTATTCCTCTTTAGTCTTTAGTCTACCAGCGAAGCGGTCTCTCGTCTATTTAGTCCCTTGCTTTTTTGTAAATAAAAGTTAAATTTATCTTATTATATTTCATAAAATGGAAAAGTAGCTCAAAGTGGGCTGATGGAGAACAAATGGCAATTAATTATCTAGATCTTCCTATCGGACGCAAGTATCCATACGAAGTGGATTGCGTCGTGGAAATCGGCAAAGACACGAACTTGAAGTATGAATACGATGAACGCCTGCATGTGTTTCGTCTGGACCGTTGCCTTTTGAGTTCCATGAGCTACCCCTGCACGTATGGTTTTATTCCGAGCACCAAGGCGGACGATGGCGATGCTTTGGATATGCTTATTTACAGCCCGGCGTCCATGTTTACGGGAACCGTTTGCACGTGCCGTGTAATCGGAGCTCTTGACATGACCGATGGTGGCAAGAAGGATTACAAGGTTTTGGGCGTGCCTGTGTTCAACCCGCGTCCGTTCTGCGACATTACTGACGTGGACCAGATGTTCCTCCGTATTACGAAGAATTTTTTCCAGAACTACAAGGAACTGGAAGGAAAGGATGTCCAAATTGGCGAGTGGAAAGATGCCGCTTTCGCTCGTGAAAAAGTGATCGCGGCGCACAAGGCTTATTTCCAGAACCAGGTGCAAGTTCCAGAGTCCTGCTACCAGGAACCCGAACACGACGAAAAAATCACCGCGGAAGAGTTAATATAAGCCGAGCGTTGCAAAAACGAGCTTGCTCGTTTTTATAACCGAGGCGCAATATTTAGAAAAACAACGGAGTTGTTTTTTTTGTTGATTTAAAGGCGAGTGCTGCGACCGTGCTTGCACGGGCTTTGTACAAGTTCCAAACAAGTCGCTCGAAAATAGAAATGCAAGCATTTCTGCTTTACTCGCTTGGTTGTTTGTGCCGAGCCGTTGATTAAAGAACAGCGTAATATAAGCCGAGCGTCGCGGGCGACTGCTTGATGCTTCGCGGCTTCGCTTGCACGGGCTTTGTACAAGTTCCAAACAAGTTGTGGCCCGATTTTTGAAATTGAATTTTTAAAAAGGGACGGAATTGAAGACGAGGCTATCGATTTTCTGGATGGCTACGTTTTTATAAGGAATCTTTTTTGTAAAAAAATGTTGGTTTTGTAACAATATATTTAATATATTATCCTTGATGTATCAATAAAAATATAACGAGGTTATATGAATAAGCTAATGCTTACCTGCGCTATGTCGTTAATGCTCCTTAGCACGTCCGCTATGGCTTATACGATTAATATTGGTTCTAAGAAAGAGGAGCATTCTCATGTAGCTCCTCCTCCTCCGCCACCACCGCCACCTCCTCAAGCGCAGCATTTGCCGCGTGTGCTTTGCAAGTATGCTGAACCGAAGTGCGACCGTCAGGACAGAATCCATCCTGAACGTTATCCCAACGATCAAAAAATGTATAGCCGTGGCGAATGTTATCGTGGCGATAAAGAACGCAAGTATGATTTTTATTGCGAAAATGGTGAAGTTTGGATGCGAATCGATTTTCGACGTGACCGTGTTGACCAAATTGAATGCATGGAGCCGAGGCGTCATAGATTCATTTCTGTTCGCCATATCCATGAATGTGAAGAAATGCATCGCCCGCCGGAGCCTGCTATCCGCAAGCACCATCGCGACCGTGATCGCCGATAAAACTTTTTTGCTAGCTTAAAAAATCCTCTCGCAGATTTGCGGGAGATTTTTTGTATGAAATGGAAATTTCCGCATTTCGGATATGTCTGGGATGACTTGGTGAAATGCGTGAGATACGATGCGCGAGGTTTACCCTTTGTAACCCTTGGGGTTGTTCTTCTGCCAGTTCCAGGCATCGCGGCACATTTCTTCGATGCCGTACTTCGCTTTCCAACCGAGTTCGTCGAACGCTTTTTGCGGATTGCAGTAGCAGGTGGCGATGTCGCCTGCGCGACGCGGCTTGATGCTGTACGGGATTTTTATGTTGTTCACTTTTTCGAATGCGTTGACGACATCGAGGACGGAGTAGCCGTGGCCTGTTCCCAAGTTATAAATAGCGAGCCCGCACTTGCGTTCGATGGCCTGGAGTGCGCTCACGTGACCAGAAGCTAGGTCGCAGACATGGATGTAGTCGCGAACGCCGGTACCATCTGGGGTGTCGTAGTCATTGCCAAACACGCCGAGTTCTTTGCGGAGTCCGACTGCGGTTTGCGTAATATAAGGCATCAAGTTATTCGGAATACCGTTCGGGTCTTCGCCGATGCGACCGCTCGGGTGTGCGCCAATGGGGTTGAAGTAGCGGAGAAGCACGATGTTCCATTCTGGGTCCGCTTTTTGTACGTCGCGGAGGACTTCTTCGAGCATGGATTTTGTCTTTCCGTAAGGGTTTGTGCATTCTCCTTTGGGGCATGCTTCGGTTATCGGAATTTGTGCCGGGTTTCCATAGACTGTGGCGGAAGAGCTGAAAATGAGGTTCTTGCAGCCGTGATTTCGCATGGCGTTGAGCAATATGAATGTGGCATTCATGTTGTTTTCGTAGTATTCGAGCGGCTTTGCGACAGATTCGCCAACGGCCTTGAGCCCTGCAAAGTGGATGCAGGCGTCAAATTTGTTCTCACTGAAAATTTTGTCCATGGTCTCTGCGTCACGGACGTCTGCCTTGATGAATGGAATGGGGGAACCGACGAGCTCTGCTACGCGGCGGAGGGATTCTTCACTTGAATTGACAAGGTTATCGACAACGACAACGGAATGACCTGCTTTGTAGAGTTCGATGATTGTGTGGCTTCCGATATAGCCAGCTCCGCCCATAACAGCAATTTTCATGATTTCTCCAGTGATAAAAGTTCGGTGCACAATATACAAATATTTCTGGGGTGAAATTTCTCGCCGTTATGCGAACCTGGGCCTGTGAAGAACGGCGTGGTGCATACCGTTTGCGTATTTTTTTCTACATTCGTCAATATGGATATTAATGAATGGCGCATTCGCATTGACGAACTTAATGATGAACTGATGTCGCTCCTCAACAAAAGGGCTACATACGCTGCTGAAATTGGGAAAATCAAGAAGCAGAAGGGCTTGCCTGTTTTTGATAACGGGCGTGAACAGTCTGTCTTGAATTTGGTCGCCGAGAAGGCTGCAAAGGCCGGTGGCCCGCTTTCTCCGGAATCGTTCCAGAATATTTTCCGTGTCATCATGGAAGAAACTCGCAAGGTGGAAGAATAATGGTTGGCCGCATTACTATGGTGGGGTTTGGTCTTTTGGCAAGCTCGATTGCGGCTGCCATAAAACAGGCTAAGCTCCCGACGAAGATTCGTGCAGTGAGTTCCCCTTCGACGCTCAAGCGCGCTCGCGAACTTGAACTTGCCGATGAATTTTTTGAATACGACGAGACTGAAAAGTGGGCGAAGGATAGCGACCTGATTTTGCTCTGCGCGCCGATCCTCCACATTTTGAAGATGATCGATGCGCTCGGTAAAGTTTCGTGGGCTGCTTCTGAAGCCGCTGCTGGCCGAGAAATTTTGGTGAGCGATATCGGTTCGACGAAGGTTGAAATTTGCAAGGCGGGTATGCGCTTGCCCTCTCCGTTCCGCTTTGTCGGTAGCCATCCGATGGCGGGTTCCGAAAAACGCACTTGCGAATACAACGACCCTGCGATTTTTGAAAATGCGTATTGGTTTGTCTGTCCGCCGGATGGAACTCCAGAATCTGTTTATGCTCCGCTTCTGGAAATTATCCGCTTTGTGGGGGCGAACCCTGTCGTGTTCCCGCCGGAACATCACGACCGCACGATGGCTTGGGTGAGTCATATGCCGCAGATGCTGAGCTCGACGCTTGCAGGGAACTTGCCGGAACGCTTGCTCAAGCACAACTACCAGCATTTTGCAGGTCGCGCTTTCCGCGATATGACGCGCATTGCCGCCTCGGGCTGGGGAATGTGGCACGATATCGCCGTGACGAATCGCGATGAGACGACTCGTGCGCTTTGTGAAGTCCGCGATGGCCTCGACAAGACGATTGCTGCGATGAACGGACTCAATGTCGTGAAGGACGGCAAGCCTGCTTCGGGCAATTTTGAAAATGACGAAAAGAGCGTGGTTGCCGATAATTCGCAGGCGCTAGCCGATATTTTCAAGGCGGGTAACGATGGCCGTGCAAGTTTGTTTGCTCCGGGTCGCAATAATACCAACTCGTTCTACGAAATTACGGTGCAGCTCAAGGACAAACCGGGTGCTCTGTTGAGCGTGATGCAGCCGCTTGCCGAAGAAGGCATCAACATTCGCGATATTGAACTGATGAAGGTTCGCGAAAATGTGGCGGGCACGCTTTTGCTTGCGTTCAAGACCGAAGAAGAAGCGGCTCGCGCCGTGAGAGTCTTGCAATATTTGGAATACGAAGTTAAAGAAAGACGATAATTTGTTAAGGAATTGACGATGGAATTCTTGATGAATCCCGACCGTGAACGGATGAATTTGACATTGGTGATGGCGCTCTTGGTGAACGGGCGCACGGTGCTGGAAGATTTTGCATGGGCGAGTGGCAGTGAACGCTATGCGGATGCTTTAAAGGATTTTGGGCTCAATTACGAATTGCAAGGGCATCAGCTTGTCTTGAACGGCAAGGGGTTCCAGTACCCGGTGCCTACGATGCTCCCGATTAAGTTTAACGAAGCGGATAATGTTTTACTTTGGACGCTCGCGAGCAAGGACGAAGAACAGCTTTATACGTTTGCTGCCGAAGTGGACGATGCGGGAATTGCCCGCGTGAACACGGCGAAGGAAGCTTTGCAGAAGTACTTCAAGATCAAAGTCCATAAGGATGAACCGGCAAAGTTTGTCTTTAATTTTTTGCGCGACGAACTGAATGTCAAAAAGGATTCGCTTGGGAATGTTTCGTATGCGATGCGCAATAGGCTTTTGCTTCGTGCGCTTATTCGTAATGAATATTTGAATTTTGAAGAAAAGTCTACGGTACATGACCAGTGGACGAAAATGCTCATCTACTTTGGCGCGGCTGTGAAGTACGAAGGCCGTGGCATGGAACAGTTGAGCGAGTTCGAACGCCGCTTGATGATTGCGCAGGGCAAGAAGATTGAACGCACGCAGTTTACGGAACTTTCGGAAACGAAGGTGATTACGGCGCGTGAATACTATGTGCCGGGCGATACGACCGAAGCGACTGCTTTTGCTGTGCTTGCGACTGTCGGGAACATGCCGAAGGATAACGTTGTCAAGCTTTTGAACGTGGATTTGAACAGCAGCCGTGCGGGGGCGCTCTCGTGCCTCAAGCGCATGGGCGCAAACGTTGAAACGGTGAGCCGTCGCGAAAAGTACGGTGATGTTTTTGGCGATGTCGAAATCAAACCGTTGGCGTCTGGAAAGCGTTTGCAGGGGCGCCGCTTTAGCGAAGATGTGATTGCGACTGCGCTCGAAGAATACCCGCTGTTGGCGGTGGCGGCTTGCTATGCCGAAGGCGAGACGATTTTGCGCGTCCCGAAGGAAGTGCGTATGGAAATGCGCCCGAAGAATGAATTCCTGGCAGTGAACTTGCGCAAGACGGGTGCCGAAGTCGGTGTGTACGATGACGGCCTTGTGATTCGCGGGCTTGAAACGATTGTGAACGGTAGCGATTTTGACGGAGGCGATTCGGCGCCGATGGGGCTTGCATTGAGCGTGTTGTCGCTTGCGCTCCAGAACGATGAACCGGTCGAGAATATGGACAAGGTCGAAGCGGTGTTCCCGGGCGTTGTCGAAAAGCTCGCGAATGTGCTTGTCGCTGAAAACGCCGAGAAGAACGCTGAAAAAGCAGGTTAGGGACTGCGCACGGAACGTATAGAAGGCTACGCACGGAACGAACGCAACGGTGAAATCGCGAAACTTGAGGATGAAAATGGAAAAGTCTTTCAGCAACATTGGAATTGTCGGGTTCAAGGACAAAAGTGCCGATTTGGCATGTGCCTTGAAGCAGATTACTTCTTGGGCGCTTGAACACCCGCAAGTGAAGTTTTGCGCGCTGGATTCCTTGAAGGAACTAGTGAAAAAGCCTATCCGCATTGTGAAGGAAGCGGCTTTGCAAAAGACGGATTTGCTGATTGCTATTGGCGGTGACGGTACCGTACTTACGGCGGCGCATATCGCACTTGGCCACGACATCCCGATTCTCGGTGTAAATGCGGGACGCGTGGGATTCTTGGCGGAAACGCGCGTGGAAGGATTGACAAAGACGCTTGATAGCCTGCTGGCTGGCGATTTCTCGACTCGCGAGCGCATGATGATCGAGGCTGCGGTTTATCACGGCAAAAAGTGCATTGCGAAACAGACCGTTCTGAACGAAGTGCATGTGCGTGCTCACGCTCCCGAACGCATGGTGAACATTAACGTCGCTTACAATGACACGTGCCTTACGGAATACTGGGCGGATTCGATTCTTGTTTCGACGCCGACAGGTTCGACTGCATACAACCTTGCGGCGGGAGGCCCGATAATCCACCCTTCGACGCCGGCGGTGGTGCTTACGCCTGTGGCGCCGAGCAGTCTCTCGGTGCGTCCGCTTGTGCTTTCGCTTACGGACAAAAAATTGCGTATGGCATCGGCCGTGAATTGCTCGCTTGACCTTGTTTTTGACGGGCGCATCACGCTTGAAATGAAATCGGACGAATACGTGATGTTGTCTGAAAGTAAGCTCGTGACAACGTTTATTCGTATGCGTCACACGGGATTTGTGGGCGCTCTTCGTGAAAAGCTTGGCTGGACGGGTAAGCCGCGATCTGCTTAACGCTGCGGGGCTATGGGTGCGGTGCGTTGAGCTGTTGAATTTCGCCTTGCTTTAAATCGCCCAACTCAAAATTGCAGAACTTGATGCGGACAAGGCGTAAAACATCGTAGCCGAGCTTTGCGAGCATTCGGCGGATTTCTCGATTTTTGCCTTCGTCCAAAGTAATTTCTAACCAACAGTTCTTTTCGCCTGCGCTGTAGAGCTTGGCGCTGACGGCGTGCATGAACTCTTCGGGCGCACCGAATACGCGGGGAGGAACGTAAAAGCCTTTTTCCATCTGTTCAAGTTCTGTCGCAGTTGGCTTTCCCGCAACTTGAACACGGTAGATTTTGAGATGTCTCGTCATTCCGGACTCTGAGTTCAATTTACAAGTGTTTTCAGAACTGTATGGATCCTCCTTCGGAGGATGACTTGTCCGCGACGCTCGTTCTACGCATTTGTCGTCTCTCGTCTGTAACAATGTATCCGCCCATTGCGTATCGTTGGTGAACAGGAGCAGCCCTTCGCTCGCGGCATCGAGCCTGCCAACGGGCGATATATGCGGCACAGGCTTGCCGGGGAACATCTTGGCGTACTCTTCGCGGAAAAGGTCCATCACGGTTGCACGCCCTTTTTCGTCGCTTGCCGTAGTGACGTAGCCGCGCGGCTTGTTCATCATAAAGTAAACGAACTCGCTAGCCTTTACGGACTTTCCGTCAACGCAAATTTCATCGTTTTCGCGGGCGGGAGTGTCCGGATCTCGGACGATTTTACCACGCAAAGAAACCCGGCCCTCGCGGACCAGGTTTTCTGCTTGGCTTCTGCTACAAAAACCGCGCTTAGAAATCACACGGGCAACGCCGTGAGCTTTGGCGTTAGTGGCGCCAGACGCGGGCTTTGTGCAGCCTCTTTCCCGGTTTACTTGCCGAGATATGCCTTGATGTTTTCGAGGCATTTCTTATTCTGTGCTTCGGTACCGACGGTAATGCGGAGCACGTCACCCATAGCCGGCTGCGGACGGATGATGGTACCCTTGGACTGCAAGAACTTGAAGGCGTCCATCGGATCCTTGAATCCGCTGACGGCGATGAAGTTCGAGTGGCTGTCCACGTAGGGGAGGCCCAGTTCCTTGAATCCAGCCTTGAGCTGTTCGAGGCCCTTCTTGTTGAGTTCGCGAACCTTGTTCACATATTCCTGGTCGTCGATAGCGCCGATTGCTGCGGCCTGAGCGATGCTGTTCACGTTGAACGGTTCACGCACGCGGTTGATGAGGGCGACGATTTCCGGACGGGTGATGCAGTAACCCACGCGGAGGCCGGCGAGACCGTAGATCTTGCTGAACGTACGGCAGCAGATGATGTTCTTGCCAGCGGCGATGCGGCTGTTGAAATCCGGAACGAGTTCCGGCGTGTCTTCGATAAATTCGGTGTAGGCTTCGTCCATCACGAGAACGCAAGTTTCCGGGAGGCTGTCGGCGAAGTCGAAGATTTCCTTGGCGGTGAGGTCAGAACCGGTCGGGTTGTTCGGGTTGGCGAGGAACACTATGCGGGTCTTTTCGTTCACGGCGTCGCGCATAGCCTTGAGGTTGTAGTTGTATCCCGGAGCCGGCATGTCAACTTCGATAATCTTGGCGTTCATGGCCATCGTGGCGAGCTTGTAAACAGCGAAGCTGTGGTTGCCCATGACGGCTTCCGTGCCGGGGCCGAGGAACACCTGGGCAATCATGTCTAGAAGTTCGTTGCTGCCGTTACCGACGGCAATCTGTTCGCGCTTCACGCCGCGGAACTCCGCAATCTTTCCGATGAGGTCATAAGAACCACCATCCGGATAGAGGTTCACTTCTTCCAAAGCCTTGCGAGCTTCGGCCATGCCCTTCGGGCTCGGGCCAAACGGGTTTTCGTTGCTGGCGAGCTTGTCGATGTCTTTCGGGTCGAGGCCGAATTCACGGGCGGTGTAGGCGATGGGTTTGCCGGTCACGTAGAGCGGCTGCTTCAAAATGTGCTGTTGTGCGAGTTCGTTAATATCCATTTTTTTAGTTGTTTCTAGTTAATCGTTACTAGAGGTTAATGTTCTTTGGTCAGGATTCGTTCTGAACTTCTTTATAAGAAGTGCTTTTTAAACTGTCATCCTCGACCGTTAGGGAGGGAATCCATACAGGTTTAAAGGACACTTGTATAATTGAGTCGAAGGATCCTGTAGATTTGTAATCCGAAAGGAATTATAGCAATTTTAGTTTCGTCGCTTGGTTTCTTTGACAAAATGTCTAGAAATTTAAATTGGGTTAGTGTCCTATAATGATTTTTGGAATATAGATTATATCTTGGTGAAATTATAAGGAAGTATGAGAGATGTTTGACGTTTCTAATCGAATTTTAGCGGTGTTGTGCGGACTTGCCGTTTGTGCGTCCGCGGCGGTGGATCAGTGCAAGCCGATTGGCTGGGCGACTCGTTCGGGCCGAACTTCGACCGAGTTTAATGTGACCGGCGGCGGGAACGCGGCTCCTATTACGGTGACGACCTTTGCTGATCTGCAAAAGTATGCGAAGGATTCTTCTCCGCGAGTGATTTACATTGACGGTACGCTTGGCGATGGCTGGAGCGGAACGTCGGGCAGCCGCTTGAATATCACCGCATCGAACAAGACGATTATCGGGCTCAAACCGGGAACGCTTTTGAAGGCTCCCATCCACATCACAAGTAAGGCTTCGAATATCATTGTCCGTAACATCGTGATTCAAGGACCGGGCAGCAACGCCGACCAAGCGTGGGACAACCTTACGATTGAAGGCGAAGCGAAAAACATCTGGATTGACCACTGCGAATTCTGGGATGGCCAAGACGGTAACGCCGATGTGGTGAAAGGTTCGGACAACGTTACATTTACGTGGTGTATATTCGGTTATAAGAAAAAGAGTACGCACAACTTATCAAACCTCATTGGAAGTTCCGATAATGAACCCGTGAGCGAGGGCAAGTTGAACGTGACTTACATGTTCAACTGGTGGAAGGCCGCGAACCAGCGCAAACCCCGCTGCCGCTACGGCAATGTGCATGTCGTGAACAACCTTTTGACAGGCGACGCTAGCATCACGAGCGGAACGGATGTGCTTGGCGTTTCGGCGGGTCACATGTGCAAAGTGCGCACAGAACGCAATGTGTTTATTAACGAATCGAACCCGATTTATACGGGCAACGCAAATGGCACGGGCGTAAACGAAGTTATAGACAACATTTTCACGAACTGCTCGGGCAACACGAGAGGAACGGGAACCTCTTTCACTCCGCCGTATGAGTACGAAAGCTTTATGCTCAAGGCGAGCGATGTTGAAGCCGCCGTGAAGGCGAATGCGGGGGCTACGCTCAAGAGCCCGACGGAATGCAATGCCAATTACGTGGAGCCTCCGCCACCGACACCGGATAAGCAATACCAGGCCGAAAAGGGGACAATCACGGGCGGCGCTTTTGAAAGTAGCAATGCAGGTTACCACGGCGATGGCTACGTGAATTTTGACAAAGGCGGCGATTTTGTCGTGAAGGTCAAAGTCGATACCGCAGGTCAATACAAGCTAAGTATCGATTTTGCGAACGGCTCTGGCGAATCCCGTTCGTTAACGGTGAGTGCGGGGCTTGATACGGTGACAGCGCCATTCAAGGCGACTAATGCTTGGACCGTTTGGGAAACTGCTGATGTGCTGATAAATCTTGCCGCAGGCGAAAACGCGGTGAAATTTGCGACGGTAGGCGGCAACGACGGCCCGAACATCGACCAGTTCGACGTGACGCTCGTGAAAGCTGCTGCCAAGCCGGATTCGACTGTGAATGATTCATCCAAAACTCGCATTGCAGAAATGTTGTCTGGGATTTCGCCGAAAACTTATCGCGTTAGCCTTTTTGATACGAAGGGCTCGTTAGTGCGCCGCATGAATGTGGAATCTGCAAAAGTCGGTGATGTTGCTTGGATAACTCGCGGCTTGCCTGCAGGCCTATACGTGATGCGGATGAAGAGCGCAGGCACGGAACGGCGTAGATTTATTACTGTGAAGTAGAAGTTGTGTATTACTTCGCTTTGTCATGCCGCACTTGTTGCGGCATCTTCTTTTTTATGTCATTGCGCAGAGCGCATGACTGCATCGGCTCGGCAATAGAACTCGTAAGCGGTTCTGCTGCTCTCGCCTCGTGTGTCATTGCGAGCGAAGCAATCTTTGACCTGTATTTGTCATTCCCGCAAAGGCGGGAATCTCCTTATTTCTGTTGAATAATCTATATTGCAGTTGACATAGCCCCATTCCTCGCGGTTTGGGGCGCGAGTTTAACGTTGAGTTAGCTCTTATTCTCGGAACCGAAAATCTGGTAAATTTTCAAAATATCCAATGAGAATAAGACGAACACTCACGTCCAGCAATGGGCGTGGGTCGTTTGGTCTTTCATTGGATTGGTTTACCAGAGCCACGGTTCCCGAAAGTTCATTCGACGCCACGCTTTTTCTTTTTTTGCGAACGCGTGGTTGCCGGGCGAGATAAGGGTCATTGAGCTTGCCGAAATGACCGCGGAATTTTGCTTGCAGTTGAATGCACCAGTATAAGGGCTAGCAAATGAGGCCCTTATGTTTGAGCAGACCTTTAATAATATCGATGACATCCTCTGGAAAGAGGGTGGTTGCAGCAACGAACTGGATTACGTGGAGCAGACCTCGTGGGTCCTGTTTCTCAAGTACCTGGACAACCTCGAAGCCGAGCGCGAAGAAGAAGCCGAACTCAAGGGCGAAACCTACGAACGGATTATCGAAAAGAAGTTCCGCTGGAACACCTGGGCCGCCCCGAAAACAAAGAATGGCGAACCTGACCACGCCAAGGCGCTCACCGGCGATGACCTCACGGACTTCGTGAACAACAAGCTGTTCCCTTACCTCAAAAAGTTTAAGGAAACCGCCACCACGCCGCAATCGCTTGAATACAAGATTGGCGAAATCTTCGGTGAACTCCGCAACAAGATTACTAGCGGCTACAACCTCCGCGAAATCTTGTGGTATGCCGACGCGCTGAGTTTCCAGAGCAGCGAAGACAAGCACGAAATGAGCCACCTGTACGAAGACAAAATTCGCAGGATGGGCAACGCAGGCCGTAACGGCGGCGAATACTACACGCCGCGTCCGCTTATCCGCACCATCGTCCGCATCATCGACCCGAAAATCGGCGAGACCGTGCTCGACCCGGCTTGCGGAAGTGCTGGGTTCCTTTGCGAAGCCTACGCCTACATGAAGCAGAAAGTCAAGAGCGTTGCCGACAGGGAAACTTTGCAGAAGAAGACCTTCTACGGACAAGAGAAGAAGGGCCTTGCCTACATCATCGGCATCATGAACATGATATTGCACGGCGTGAACGCACCGAACATTTTGCACACGAATACCTTGTCCGAAAACATGGCGAACGTGGAACAGAAAATGCGTAAGGACGTCATTATCGCGAACCCGCCCTTCGGTGGCAAGGAACGCGCCGAGGTCCAGCAGAATTTCCCCATCAAGACAAGCGAAACTGCCTACCTCTTTATGCAGTATTTTGTCAAGCTGCTCAAGGCGGGCGGCCGCGCGGGTATCGTCATCAAGAACACCTTCCTTTCGAACACCGACAACGCGTCGGTTATGTTGCGCAAGGAACTCTTGGAAAATTGCGACCTGCACACGATTCTCGATTTGCCAAGCGGCGTGTTTACAGGCGCAGGCGTAAAGACCGTGGTGCTCTTCTTCGAAAAGGGTCGCCCCACCGAAAAAATCTGGTACTACCAGCCGGACTTTGGCCGCAACCTGGGCAAGACGAACCCGCTCACCGAAGATGACCTTGCGGAATTCGTGAAGTTACAGAAGAAAAAGACCGACAGCGAAAAATCGTGGACCATAAACGTCAAGGATTTGAACCCCGAAACATACGACCTCTCGGTGAAAAATCCCAACAAGAAAACCGAAGTCGAACTCCGCGACGCCAAAACCATCATCAAGGAAATGCAGAAACTCAACAAGGAAAACGAAAAAATCTTGGAGGCTTTGTTAATATGATGGGGGAAGTTTCCCCCTCGCTATCCTTCGGCAGTAAGGCAGAGAAAAGGTCCCTGAGCCTGCCGAAGGGCCGCTACCCCCTCGCCTAGGGGCTCTGCCCCTAAAACCCCGAACCGCAGAGGAAAAACGGTAACGTTATTTCGAACAAAGAAAAAAATCTAGAGTAAAAAAGAAAAACGAAATTGATAAAGAATTGTCATTCTGGAGCGAAGCGATAGAATCCAAAGCGTTAAACAAAGTGTCACCCTGAGCGGAGCCGAAGGCGAAGTCGAATGGGTCTAAGCAACCGGAGAATGTTATGAGTAAATGGGAATGGAAGAAACTTGGTGAAGTTTGTGATGTGATTGCAGGACAATCGCCTCAAAGTTCTGCATATAATAGTGAAGGTCTTGGTTTAGAATTTCATCAGGGAAAGAAAGCTTTTGGGAAAAGAGTGATTCAACCATCTAATGTTTGGACAAAAGAATACTCTAAAATTGCGAAGAAAGGCGATATTCTTATGTCTGTTCGTGCTCCCGTTGGTCCAGTAAATTTTACAGATAGAGAAATTTGTATTGGTCGCGGTCTTGCAGCCATAAGAAAAACAGGTGCACTAGACGAAAATTTTCTTTTCTATTATTTCATCAATAACGAATCAAACATGACTAGTAAAGCTGGCGCAGTTTTTGATTCCATAAATCGGTCTGATATTCAAAAATTTATTATCCCCATTCCACCTCTTTCGGAGCAGAAACGCATAGTCAAATTCCTTGACGAAGAATTCTCAAAAATAGACACGCTCAAAACAAACGCCGAAACCAACCTCAAAAATGCCAAAGAACTTTTTGAAGCCTCTCTTGAAAAAGAACTGAATCCCCGATCACGTCATTCTGAGCGTAGCGAAGAATCCAGTGCAGAATTGCCCTCCGGCTGGGAATGGGTTGCATTAAATAATGTGTGCAAAAAAATATTTGCAGGTGGAGACAAACCTCAGAATTGTTCAAAGAAATCAAACGAAATTTTATCAGTTCCAGTGTATGCGAATGCAATTGAAAACGAGGGTTTGTACGGTTATACAGATAAGGCTGTGGTTAAAGAACCCTGCTTGACTATATCGGCAAGAGGAACCATTGGTTTTACGGTAAAGAGAACTGAACCATTTGTGCCCATTATTCGTTTGATCGTATTGATTCCGAAAATGGATGTGATTGATTTAGATTATTTCTTTTTTTCTGTAAAACACTTAAAAATTGTTGGCAATGGGACTTCTATTCCTCAGCTTACAGTTCCGCTGGTAAAACAATATACAATCCCCCTCCCACCTCTTTCCGTCCAGAAAGAAATCGTCGCACGCCTAGACAAACTCTCCGAGAACGTCAAACGCCTCGAAGTAAACTACAAGCAAATCATCGCCGACTGCGACGAACTCAAAAAATCCATCTTGAAGAAAACTTTCGAAGAGGAATCTTAATGAAAAAAAGCCCTAGATTCTTCGACTACGAGGCTTTGCCTCTTCGCTCAGAATGACACTTCCCTAACCACTAATCACTAACCACTGCCCACTAGATTATGAACGAGTCCGATACCAGAAGAAAGAAGATTGACCCCAAGCTGAAAGAAGCCTTGTGGGAAGTGACGCCGGACAGCGCCATTTATACGGAGCAGTCCGCTTACGAAATCGCGCCGGGTCGAATCGGCCATGCCGAACGCAACCCCAAGAAGATTGACTACCTTCTGGTTTACAAGGGCATCAAAATTGCCATCGTTGAGGCAAAAAAGGACGAACTTGATGTAAGCGAGGGCGTGCCGCAAGCCAAGGAATATGCGGAACGCATGAACATCCGCTTCACGTATTCTTGCAATGGCGATAAAATCTGGGCAATCGACATGCAGACGGGTAAGGAAGGCTTTGTCGATGCTTTCCCGACGCCACAGGAACTTTGGAATCGGCTTTATCCTGAAAACAATCCACTCCGCGACAAACTGAATGCCGTTCCGTTCAACAGGGATGGCGGCAAGTCTCCGCGCTACTATCAGGAAATCGCTGTCAATAACGTCATGGAAGCCATCTCCCGAAAGCAAGACCGCGTCTTGCTCACACTTGCAACGGGAACGGGCAAAACCTACATCGCTTTTCAAATCTGCTGGAAAATTTTCAAGGCGCATTGGAATGTCGATGGAACGGAACGCTTGCCGCGCATCTTGTTCCTTGCCGACCGCAATATTCTCTCGAATCAGGCTCTCAATGATTTCGGACAATTTGACGAAAATGCCATGTGTCGCATTACGCCGGAATCTATCGCCAAATCAAAAGGTGTGCCCAAGGGCCCGAGCATCTATTTCAGCATTTTCCAGACGATGATGACCTCATTGAATGGAAAATTCGTTTATGAAAATTACCCCGAAGACTTCTTTGACCTTGTCATCATTGACGAATGCCATCGCGGTGCCGCTAACGACGAAAGCCGTTGGCGTGATATTTTGGAGTATTTCCAGCGGGCGTATCATTTGGGCCTGACTGCAACACCCAAGAAAAACGAAAATGCCAATACCTATGAATATTTCGGAAAGCCTGTTTATGTGTATTCGCTGAAACAGGGAATCGAAGATGGCTTCTTGACGCCTTACCGTGTCCGAATTTCTTCTAGCAATATTGACAACTACATCTACGATCCCGAAGACGATGTAGAAAGCGGCGAAATTGACCCGAATAAAATTTATACGGAAACGGATTTTTATCACGGCAATATCAAGATTCGCGAACGCGATGAGTTTAGAGTAGAAGAATTTCTGAAACAGATTGAACCTGACGAAAAGACGATTGTATTCGGTGCGACGCAGGCCCACGCGGCCATTCTGCGGGACCTCATCAATCAGCATTCTCGCAAGCCCAACGTGAATTATTGCAAGCGCGTTACCAGTGACGATGGCGACAAGGGCGAAGCCGATTTGAAAACTTTCCAGGACAATGAAAAACTGTTGCCTACAATTCTTACGACATCGCAAAAACTCTCGACAGGTGTAGATGCCAAGAATGTTCGCAATATCGTGCTGATGCGTCCTGTGAACAACATCATCGAATTCAAGCAGATTATCGGTCGTGGCACGAGACTTTTCGACGGAAAGTATTTCTTCACGATTTACGATTTTGTGGGAGCGAGCAGGAACTTTAGCGACCCCGAGTGGGATGGCGAGCCGATTGTGGATACGCCGGAACCGCCCGACGGTGGAAAACCTGATGGAAGCGAAGGTTCTAGTGGCGGAACACGCAAGCCAAAGCCCTGCAAAATCTGTGGTAATCTCCCGTGTACATGCGACGCAAACATGAAAGAGAAAAAAAGCATTGAAATTAAACTTTCCGACGGGCATGTTTTGCGATTGCGCGCCCAGTGGGAAGAAAAGTTCATGTTTGATGGCGAACTCATAACGCTCGAACAGTTTATCAAAATCCTCTTCGGCAAGATTCCGGAGTTCTTTAAGGATAGTAAGGATTTGCGAGCCCGCTGGTCTGACCCCACGACCCGCGAAGCGTTGCTGCAGAACTTGAGCGACAACGGATTCAGCAAAGAAAGGCTCCGCCAAGTGCAGGCTCTGACGCAGAACGAAAAATGCGACCTGCTCGATGTATTGGAACTCATCGCCTACAACAAAAGCCCCATGGAACGCGCCGAGAGAGTCCGCTTGATGCACGAAGAAATCCTGAACGAAATATCCGAAAAGCAAATCCCCTTCATGGAATTCGTCTTGCAACAGTATGTGGAAAACGGAGTCGATGAACTATCGCTGAACCAGTTGCCCGAACTTGTCAAACTCAAGTACGGCACCATCAAGGACGCATGCGATAAAATGGGCGTGACCGGCAAGGATTTGAAGAAACTCTTCACCGATTTCCAGAAGACATTGTATGTAGCGTGATTCATGCAACTAGCTTGCACAATTTGGGGCTACAGGTGTTTTGCGATCGAAAAATTCGTCCGCAAATTTTATCGAAATTTATTTTTGCAGACCTCTTGACGGAGGTCTTTTTGTAATTTATATTACTAGTGTTCAAATGAGTAGTTTGCACTGTTGCTAACAATTAATGCCTCGCTGTTTCAGCTTGTCTGCGGGGAAGGAGTGAAAGATGAAAGAACGCAAGTCTTTCAGAGACTGTATCGTAAAACCGGGCGAAACGAGCCCGTACGCAAACCTGCTGGTGGATTTAGCCTTCAAAAAGGCCTTTGATCCGGACAAGTCCACTAGCCGAAGTAATCTCATAAATCTTTTGAACGACCTTCTAGAACCGCAACTTAAACGGCCTATTAAAAACGTGTGGACTCGTAATGTGGCGAAGAACCTGAGTGGGAGTAAGGCTTCGCGTACGGCAATTTTTGATTTGCATTGTAAGGACGATGCGGGCAATTTGATTGAAATCGAAGTGCAGATCCGCGAAGTAGACAACTTCATGAAACGCCTTGCATTCTATGCGAGCGAAATGGTGGCAAATCAGGCCGAACCCGGTCAGGATTGGGATTACAACATCCAGCCGACTTACGTAATTGCGCTGACGCGTTTCTCGGTTTTCTTTGATGAACGAGCTGTCCATCGTGGGACTGTAATGGATTTGGAGTGCGGAGAACAGCTTGTAGATACTTACAACTTTACTGCTATTGAACTATCAAAAGTTCCGTTTTTTATTGAAAAGACATCTAGCGACTTGAGTAAGTGGCTGTTTTTCTTTCGTTTCCTGAATCGGCTCAAGGAACTTCCCGAAGAACTGGACGAAGGAAAATTCAAAGACTTGACAGAAAGTGCAAAAGTGTCTAATTTCACTAAGAAAGAATTCGAGGTTTATCGAAACATGTACCACAAGGTCTGGGATCATAACGCCATGAGGCGTGGCATCTTCAAGGAATTCGCAGATGACATCAACGCGAAAATTGATGGACGTGTCCGTGAAATCGCAACGAATCTGATAAAGCTTGGTGATTCTGATGAAAAAATAGCCGCAGCCACGGGACTATCTTTAGAAGATATTGTTGTGTTGCGCAGTCAGCTCGAAGCGTAAATCTTCTGCAAAAACTCAACAAGTTCTCGATTCAGCTCGCTGTTGAGTGAATCTGCTTCTTGGACGGTGTGGTGTTCGTTGCCTTCAAAATCGTGGGCGCGTTCACCGCAGATATCGATGCCGAGAATTTTGCGGCCTGTGATCAGTGCGGTAATGCATTCTTTGAGCGCGTCTAACGTGAGTGAACCTTGATCCCAGTTTGTTGCGGCGTAAGCGGGGGCGAGAGCGTCTTTATCGATACTGATGTAGAGTGATGCTGGTTCTAGATGACGGCTCCAGGGCTGCCATGACGTTTGGATGGAGTTTGCGATGCCGTCATTCCGGGTTTGACCCGGAAGCCGGTAGAGTTCACTTTCTTTGATGAATGTGACTTTGTCTAAAATACTTGCTTCATCGGATTGCGAAAGTTCTTCGCGGACGGTTCCAACGAGTTCGTCTTTTACTCCAATGATGACAGCGTTTTGAATAAACTTATTGTGGTCGAGAACTTCTTTGACCCAACCGCCACAGCTCAAAATTCCGCCAAAACGGGGTGGTTGCATGTCTGGGTGATGGTCGAATACGATGAGCGTGAACGGTTCTTGGACTCTGTCGGTCCAGAGCTTGCTCATGTAATGGTAATTGCCGTTATCGAAAAAGTGGATTGCAGGTACGTTTGCGGAATTGCCGCTATTCTCGATAATGCTGTTACTTTCAGTCCTGTTGCGACCTTCGGCGTTGTCGATCAATTCGTTGATTTCCTTGATGGCGTCATCATCGCAGTAGCAGTCGGTGCCGACGATTTTTGTACAGTCAAGCCAGCGAACGCTCTTATTTGTTTCTGCGGCGGCGCGCAGTTCTTGCATAAAGGGTTGTTCGGCATAAACGCCCGTGAAATCTTGAACCGTGATGAACATGGTTTAATAATAGTTAAAAGATTTGGGAATAATTGATTTAGGGCAGGAACTTATTTAAACCGTTTGCAGAAACTGCAAGTTTGGCAGAAGGGGTGGCGTAGTTCGTGTTGCGCGAATCCTTCGCGGATGTTTTGTGCGGTGGGCGAGTCGAGAATTTCTGTAAGGTTTTGTTTGCAAATGTCGCCGAGTGTAATTTGTCCGCTATGGTCAAGGCAACAGGCGACAACGCGACCGTCATGAAGAATTGCGATGTGTGTGTCAAGTGCTCGGCATGTGCCTGCAACAATTTTGCGGCAGGATCCTTCGATGTCGCATCTATCGATGCTATGCTCAGGATGATACAAGGTCTGTGAACTTGTCGAACAGCTCTCGTCTAGACTAGGCCATTCAAATCTTGTGTCTTCGTGCAGGTAGAGGCGGCCTGTAATGTTGAAACTTTTGTGGCGGCTGCAAAAGTGCCCGGGCGTGACATCGACGCCGAACGTCTCGCGGATGCGCTTAAGCATGTAGCTGTTCCATGGTGTGGATTCGTCAGCGCCGATGTTCCATAAACGCAAATTGATGTAAAGGTCCGGACGCTCGACAATCGCGAGGCTGCAAAAATCTAGGACGTTTTGCAGATAACGTTCAGCTGTTTCGCGGGGGAGTTCGGCGTAGGCGTGCGTTGAAAAGTTCACTTGGCGGACGGCGGAACTTGCTAGAATTTGGCGGCCTGTGCGTTCGATAGTCGTGCCGTTTGTCGTGAGTGTGAGCTTTAATGGAGTTTGTTCTAACTTTTTGATGTAATGCGCGAAGCCGGGATGGAGCGTGGGTTCACCGAGAACGTGAAAATAGACGTTTGTCGCTCCGATTTCTTGTGCGCCCGCGATGCAAGTTTCAAAGAGCTTGGAATCCATGAACGTGCGACTTGCGGATTTCGACGACTTGTCGGCATCATTCGCGCTGCTTGCTGCAGTTCCGCAGGGGCAGAAACTGCAGTGCAAATTGCAAACGTTCGTGATTTCAATGTAGACGCTGTTCATAATCAGAAAATAATGGATCCTCATCGTTTCACTTCGAGGATGACTGTGGCATAATCTCTATAATAGCATTTTGGTATTCGCTAAGCTTGCCTGCTTTTTTGATTCTCTTGAAAAGTTTCTTGGGAACGTTTGGTTCGAGGTATTCCCAGAAACTTTGGACGTGCGAAAGGATTTGACTGTCGCCTTGGTATGTTTTGCTGGCGTTGTCGAATAAGACTTGGTGCATTTGGAGAAGCTTGCCGAGGAAATCTTGCGGGGCGATGGTGTGGTTTAGGGAAACGGCGCAGTTCGTATCGCGCAACTTTTGGTATTCTGCGGCCAGACTCGGTCGCGCGAGCATTCCGCGGCCAATCATCACGCCGGCGAGTTTCGGATAGCGTCGTTCCATTTCGCAGATTTGTGGAACTGTTGTAATGTCTCCATTATAAACGAGTGGGTGGCGGCATTCTTCATAAAATTTTTCGAATGATTTAAAATCAATCGCGCCCTTGTATTGCTGCTTACCAAGTCTCGGATGGAGCGTAATTTGTGCGAGCGGCGCTTCATTTAAAATCGGGAGGAGCGCAAAAGCTTCGTCAGGGGATTCTTGCCCGAGCCGCATCTTCACTGAAAATTTTATCGGCGCAGTTCTTTTTGCGTTTGCCTGTGCGGTTTCGTTTGCGTTTGCCTGCGCGGTCTCGTTTGCTGCGCTAGATAATTTCGCAATTTCGCCCATGATTTCTTGGACTGCTTGCCCATCGTTCAAGAGGCCGGCACCGCGATGGCGGTTGACTTGCATCGGGAAAGGGCATCCCATGTTGAAGTCGATTTCCGTATAGCCTTTGGCGATTAATGCGTCCGCGAGAATTTTAAATTCGTTGACGCTGTTCGCAATTATCTGCGGAATCTCGCGTGTTTTTTTAAACTGCGCGTTTCCCTCGCAAGCATTTAAATCCCGCAGGTCCTTTTCGCGCGGTTTCCCGTTTTCGATTCGCAAGAACGGTGCGTAATATGCATCAACACCGCCAAAGATTTCGGCGTGAGCTTTTCGATAAATGCCCGTCGTGTAACCTTGTAGCGGTGCGAATAAGATTTTCAGCATGGCTCAATTCTTGCGGACCTTTAAATCCCTACGAAACCTTTAAATACTTGCAAACTTTTGGCGATTCTCGTTACTTCCCGAGTGCTTTTTTCAAAGCCCTGATTGCATTACCGCGATGGCTGATACGCTTTTTCTCTTCGAGTTCCATTTGCGCAAATGTTCTTGTTTCACCATCCGGAACAAAAAGCGGATCGTAGCCAAAGCCCATGTTGCCAACGGGCGCGTGATTGATTTCGCCGCGGCATTCGCCTTCGAAAATAATCGGCTCGCTGATGACAAATTCACCTTGTTCGTTCTTGGTGACGGTCTGGTACGAGAGCGCACAGAAGTAGCGGGCCTTGCGGTCTTCGACTCCTTCGAGCTTTTTCATCAACTTGACGTTGTTCGCTTCGTCATCACCGTGCTTGCCGCAATAGCGCGCACTGTAAATGCCGGGTTCGCCGTTCAATGCGAAAACTTCGAGTCCGGAATCATCGGCGAGTACGGTTGCTTCGATGTTTCGTTTGGCGAGCCACAGAGCTGTTGTGCTCGATTTGATAATGGCGTTCTCGGCAAACGAGTCTCCGTCTTCGATAATGTCTTCATCGAAACCAATATCTTTTAATGTTTTAAATTCGTAATGATCAGTTCCCAAAATATGGGCAAAGTCTCTAATTTTTCCGGCGCTTCCGGTCGCGATAACAAATAAGCGTTTCATTATTAGGTGGTAGGTAATAGGTGATAGGTCTTAGGATTGTCTTGTGGAATATAAGTTTAGGTTTTAAGTTTGTTAGGTGGTTTAGTCGTGACTATAATTCCTAATCCCTAAAACCTAATGCCTAATTAGTAATGTTCCGGTTTTAGAATGATCAGAATCGCGTCAACAACGACTCCGACACCAAACAGTCCGGCGGTGCAAAGCCAAAGGACTCCTGTCCACATTTTTCCTTCGTAAAAACGATGTATCCCAAGGTATCCGACAAGAATACAGAGGGCAAGGGCAATCCATTTATTGTGTTCACCAGTAGCAGGCATAATGACTCCTTGTTTTTTACGAGTATAATTTAGAAAATTCAAAAGATGAAGATTGAGTCTTTTTATTATAATTCCTTTTGTGAAAATGAAAAAAATATCTCTTTCCTTATTGAGTCTTGCCGGTCTTTCGGCGGGCATGTTCTTTGCTGCATCATGTGCTGCTCCTTCTATCAATCCATCTATTGAGGCTTCTCGGGCTAGCGAAGAAAATGTGCCTCCGGCAAATTTGCCTCCGATTTATAAGGCTCCTGTCGCTGTGTTCGAAATGCGTGTTCTTGACTTCGATAAGCAAGTTCGTGTTGTCGAAAAGCCGACTCTTGCTGCGCTTGACTTTGCCGCGTATTTCTCGAACCCGATTCGCATGGCGGGTATGGATGAAAAACCTGAAAATTACACAGGCAAAATGGCAAATGCGAAATTTGCGGAATTTCCATTCCCGATGTTGGATTCTATTTCGGAATATGAACCGGACGCTGTTGCGGGTGTAGCTCCTATTGCATGGGAACCGTTTGCTAAGATTCTCTATGCGCAAACTGGTGACGATTTGCTTTCGAAAACGTTGAACGAAATCGAAGCGGTCAAGTGGGGTGAACCCGAAGTGTTCCGCACCTTCCAGACGGTGAGCCGTTTGTGGGGTGTTCCCGGAACTGGTGAAAATCAGGGCAAAGTGGAATGGTGGGCCGAGGTGATGCCTGCTGTTTGGACGGGCCGTGCTCCGTTCTACGGCAAGTTGAAAATTGTTTCGGGTGGTGAATCTGCGGAAGTCCTAAACTATTACATGACTGCCGAGATGAACAGTGAAGAGGCGATGAACTGGGCTCGTACGCTTTCTTCGTACTGGTACCCGACTTTGAATACGGACTTGGAACAACATACTCCAGGTGCAATTTGGGAAAACTCCCGTGCAAATCGCCCGTTTGCCGTGATGCGAGGTAATCCGATGGGCAAGCCCATGTGGGTCGCTTTCGAAGTTCCTGCCTTCCGCTTGACGGATGAACAGCTGCGTGCAGCCGCTGTTGCGGATTCACTTGCGGCTGCGGGTGAAGTTGTGCCTGTTAACCGTACGCTCGATACAAGTTCGTATGCTCGTTTGGAAACGCTTGCGTCGCTTGAAAATAGCTGCCCTGCAACGCCTGCGACCAAGAAGTTCCGCGATGCGCTCAAGAAGAAACTAGCGAAACTCCCGAAGGAACAGAATGCCTGGTCCGAAAATGGAATGCTTTGGTTCCGCCGCAATGCCAATTATCTTGTTGCAGATAAAATTAGTGGCCAGGATAGCCTCCACAATCCGCTTCCGAGAATGATAGAACTCAAGCAGTACTTGGATTCCATGAATGTTCAACTCCTCGTGGTTCCGGTTCCTGTGAAAGAAGAAATTTATGCAGACAAGCTTGTAAAGGGAACTCCCGCAGACATGTGCGTGAACGTAAACGGTCGTGAATTTATCCGCGAAATGCTTGCTGCCGGGATCGATGTTCTTGACCTTTACCCGTCTTTGATGGCCGCTCGTAGCGGTGATGACGCCCCCCATTACAGCTACCAGCGCTACGATACGCACTGGGCTTTGCCGGGGATGCTTGCCGCGATGGAACAGCTAGCTACTCGTGTGACGCAGTACAGTTGGTATGCCGATGCCAATCCGCAGCCGGGAAGCCTCGTGATGAAGGATACGGTTGTGCTCCGTGAAGGCGACTTGGTCGCTCATTTACCGGATAAGGAAAAATCCAAATATCCTGCGGATACGCTTGCGGGCATGAAAGTTTATAAGGGCGATAAGCCATACAAGGGCGGCAAAAATGCACCGATCCTCTTGATGGGAGATTCGTTCACTGGCGTGTTTGAATCTGTGGATCAAAAGAGCGGTGGTCCGGGTTCGCTCCTAGCTTATGCAACGGGGCTCGACGTGCAGGTGCTTACGAGTTGGGGCGGTGGCCCAGGCGTTCGTAGCCGCTTGAAGAAAATGAAAAAGGACATGCTGAGCAAACGCCTCGTGATTTACATGATGACCGCTCGCGATTTTTGGCAGAGCCCGATGGAATGGGACGGTATTTAAGAACTTAGAACTTAGAATTTAGAACTTAGAATATTCCCTTCTCTCTAAAAGCAAAACTAAGTTCTGCCAACTAAAATCTGCCAACTAAGTTCTAAGAGCGAAGCGGTCTAAGTTCTACCAACTAAGAATTATGCTGTCTCGTCTCTCGTCTAAACTATTCTGGCTGCTATTCCTCGCAACACTTGTGGTTGCACTCTCGCTTCTGCTTTGGAGCGTGCGTTCCGGGAATGTGAGTTACCGCGAAATGGCGTGCGTTTTTGAAGAGCGCTCGCCTTCATGCTTGGATTCTATCCGCGATTGGCGCGAGGGCCTTGCTTTTTTTGATAGCAGTGTGGCCGCATCTCGCGACACGCTTGAGTCGCTCAAGAACTTGCTATGGAAATTTTGGAATATTGAATTTGCTGGAGCAGGTTCTGCAGCCACCTCTAAAGAATCTGTGCTCCCGCTCCGCGTTCTTGCAAATAGAGAATCGGGTTGCATGGGACTTTCGTGGCTTGCGCTCATGGTGGCAGAGGCTCGTCATTTGCGCTTGTATGCAATTCTGTTGCCGGGGCATGTTTTTTTACGCTATGATTCCACAAATTTGGAGCCGAATCGTCGCGGGCATTTTTACACGGATACGGAATACCGCGAAAAGTACAAGGATGGCAATTGGACGGGACTTGAATTCAATCCCCTGGATCCCAAGGAATTTGTGGGGCTTGCGGCGTTTAATATCGGAAATCTCTACCTCGAATCTGATGTTCCGCGTGCGCTTACATGGTACCGTATGGCCGAGGAGTTTTTCCCGAAATATCCGGGAATAGAAGTGAATCAAACAATCGCCAAAAGCCGTTTACCTGATTCAATATAATTTTCTTACAAGTATCCGATTCAAGGCTTGTTGATAGGTTTGAGGCTTTTTTCTTGTTGGTTTTGCTGTAGCTAAAAATCTATTTTTAGGGGGAAATGTCAAAACGTTCAAATCCTTCGTTTTTCTTTATCAAGGTACTTTTCTTAGTATCCTTTGTTCTTGTTCTTTCAAGCTGTGAAACTTTTTTCGGGGACCATGTTTGGCTGAACGCTCCCGTAGAAATGGACAACTCCCATGATGGACTTATTGTCATTAGGGCGTCGAAAATTAAAAATTCCAGCGGTGGAGCCTTGTCTTATTTGGGGACGTATGCCGATGCGGCAAAGGCGAGTGAGCGTCCGCTATTACGTGCCGCGCTGGGTTACGATTTCTCTGTAGGCTTGCATGAAGTCACTTGTGCTGAATTCAGGGAGGTCATGGGAACGACTTTTGACGAACGGTGCAAAGGCGAAGATGCCGATTTGCTTCCGGTAACGAAAGTGACTTACTACGATGTGGTTCTTTATTCCAATGAACGGAGTAAGCGAGAAGGCTATGATACGGCCTATTCGTACTCGTCCACTTCTTTTGATGCTAACGGAAACTGTATTTCGATGGAGGGCCTGATTTTCCGTCCGGAGGTCGATGCCTACCGCTTGCCTACGGAAGCGGAATGGCTTATGGCGGCGGACCGAGACTGGAATCCGTCTGGAGAATGGAATGCATTGAATTCTGGTTTTGAACCGAAAAAGGTTTGTTCGTATCCACGTCTTCATAGTGATTTTTGTGACATGGCTGGAAATGTAAAGGAATGGGTCAATGACTGGCTAGGCTATTTCAGGGACACTACGATTACAAATTACGTGGGTGGGCCTGATGGCGGATCTCTTGGTGAGCGCGTTATCAAGGGAGGGAGCTATCGCAATGACCCGTATTCGATCAAACTTTATAATCGTGGTGATGTTTATATCGTGACTTCAGCGACAAAGTCGGAGTATCTCGGGTTCCGCATTGCTTTTGGTAAAATTCCGAATGCGGTCTGGATGGGACGTGATGGACATGCCCGTGAAAGCCGCGTTATTCCAATGGCAAGCGCAACTGTTGTCAAGAATAATTTGGAAACTTATCATACAAAGCTTGTTTTCAGGAATGATGTGACGGGAAATTTAGCGTTTGTCGATTATATCAATGGTACGTTATCTGTTGTTGAAATTGTGGATACGATTCAGTCATATCATCCTGATATCTCGCCGGATGGTCGATTGATCGTTTTCTGCACGGGAATGGAAGGCGTTTCTGGAAAATCTGAAGCGTTCATTCGTCCTTTCTCGCTATTTTATACAAAACCTTTGAAAGTTAATGTCAAGGGAAACGTTTCTATTCCGCGCTGGCGGGTGTTGGATAATGGCGATACTGTGATTGTCTATGTCTCCGATGCAGGAAACAATAAGGATTATGCTTCGTTCAAGTCCAAGAGTACGTGGCAAGTAAAATATGGCAAAGGTCGCTTTGGTACTCCGAAAAAGCTTTTTGACGGAGCGTATCATGGAGGAATTTCGGATGACAATACGCTTGCCGTGACGGGAGCGCGCTTACTGCGTGCGCGTGTCGCCGATTCTGGCAAAACTCTTGCGAATGGTCGTGATACCGTGTGGTATAATGGTGAACAGGCTTGTAACGTGTCGCTTGCGAATGATGGTTCTAAACGTGTGGCATTCCTTGATTTTGGTGGAAAAACTGGCGCCGAGTTTGTCGGAAAAAACTATGAGACGCACGAACGCTTGTTGATTGCCGATAGCACGGGAAAACTTATCAGGGCTATTGCCGCTCCTGAAGGCTATAGTTTCGATCATGCCGAATGGGCGCTGAATTATGTCAGCCCTGAACCGAATGGAGGCTTTATTGTTGCAACGCTTACGAATGCTAATGGAGCCCATTCAAAAATAGTCCTTGTGAACGTGGGCGACGGTTCTGTTTTGAATTTGGTGGAAGGCGATGAGCTTTGGCATCCGAGTATCTGGCGTCAAAAAAACTATATCCCGGAAAAAAGTACGCTTGATCCTGATAGTGCAGGAATTTACTTGTTCCCATCGGATAAATGGGAATCCGTCATTATGCGTTATAAGATGAACCTTCTTTGGAAATATCGCGATTCTGCCAATGTCGCTATCTTGGGATCTTCAAGACCTATGTTTGGTGTATCCCCAGAGACTTTTGATAATAAATTCTTTGCTGTGAATTTCGGACAAACGCCCAATTCGATTTACATGTCTAAAGATTTTCTGAATCGCTACATATTTAAACACTTGAAAAAACTCAAGTATATCGTAATCTCGTTGGATATAGATTTTTGGAATAAAATTGATGGGCCGGACGGTGATAACTTCTTTTATACGGACTTTGGAAATTATCCTGGGTATGTGTATGACGCCAATCATAATTATTGGGAAGACGGTTATCCGGAGGGCTTGTTGGAATATACGGAAAGTTCTGTGGGCTCTTCGGATGAAAGTTCCTACATGAAAGAACGAGGACGTTATTCGGCCATCACTTGCAATTCATGGCGTGACGATCCCGAAATCGAACAAGATAGTAGCTTTTTTGATGATTTGCAAAATCTCATTGATGACAGCAAGGATGCCCTTATTTCTATTATCGAAGAATCGGCGAAAAGAAATATCCGCGTGGTAGGGGTTATTTTCCCGCAAAGTCCGGCGTATGCGAAAACGGGCGCGTTTGGTCGTTATGGCCTGCGTCGCAGTACTGCTAAAAAGCTGATCGGTGAGCTAGAAGCCTTGAGTAAGAAATATCCGAATTTCGTGTTGATGGACGAAAATAAAATGGGAAAGCATGATTATACGAACAAAATGGCTGTTGATGAAGACCATTTGTGCTATGGAGGCAGTGTTGTTTTGACTTCGCGATTGAATAATCTTCTTTTGTCCTGGGAGGCTAAAAAATGAAGATTTCTGTTCAATCGCGTATGAATTTTTTTCTGTTCTGGATACTGTCGATTGCTATGTTGACGGCTTGTTCTAGCGATGAAAATATTTTTCCGGCTGTCGTTCCGTTAAAAAACGGAACGGAAATTGACGGGATGGTTTATATCAATGCAATAGGCCAATCGACCGTCTTGGGGACAAATGCCGATAAGGTGCGTTCAAGCGAAACTCCCGAGATGAATGTCTCGTTTACATATGATTTCTATATCGATGAACATGAAGTAACTTGTAGTGAATACAAGGCTTTAATGACAAATGCTGGTCCAAAATGTGATGATTCGCTTGGTGGTAATCGTCCGATTACGAACGTGACATTTTATGATGCTGTCCTTTATGCTAATGCGAAGAGCAAGGCGGAACATCTTGATACCGTTTATACGTACACGGATGCAAATTTTGATGGTTCTGGGAATTGTCTTGGCTTGTCAGGTTTGAATTTCCATGAAAAGGTGAAGGGATACCGTTTACCGACGGAAGCGGAATGGGTTTTCGTGGCAAATCAAGGTTGGGATCCCCAAAATGCTTGGAATAGCATAAATTCAAATTATACAAGCCATGATGTGGCTACTTCTACGGCGAATCGATTTGGCGTTTATGACATGGCGGGAAATGTCTTGGAATGGGTGAACGATTGGTTGACTTATTTCAAAAAAAGTTCGATAACGAATTTTGTCGGTGGTCCCGATGGAGGTCGTCTTGGCGAACGTGTTGTCAAGGGTGGAAGCTATCGTGATGAACCCTCGTTGATGAATACGTATAGCCGAGGTGATGTTTATACGGTGACGGGATCGTCGATGGGGGATTATCTTGGATTTCGGTTGGCTTTGGGCGCTATTCCGAATGCGACATGGTTAGATGAACGTGGTGAGGCCAAGGAATCTGTTGCAAAAGTTTCAATTGAAACGTATGATATGAAACATTTGACGGGAACATTTGAATCCAAGATGGTCTTCCTCAATAATGAGACGGGTAATTTGTCCTTTGTCGATTTTGGAAAAGGCATAAATTCTGTTGTTGAAATCAAGGATTCATTTGTTGTATTGCATCCGGAGAAATCGCCGGATGGAATACCATTCCATCCGGACATATCGCCTGATGGAAAACGTGTGGCTTTCTGCACGGGGATGGAAGGCTATTCTGGGGGGTCGAGCGTTTATGTGCGTAATTTGGATGCGAGTGGATCGGGCTTGGTCAAGCTGAATGTTGCAAATGCGGCTATCCCGCGCTGGCGCGTTCTCGAAAATGGCGATACGGTGATTGTTTACGTGACGGATGCTGGTAACAATAAGGATGATGCCACGTTTGGAGCTGTAAGCACATGGCAGGTGAAATTCGCAAAGGGCAAGTTCGGCACGCCAGAAAAACTTTTTGATGGCGCTTACCACGGCGGAATCAGCGAGAACAATACTCTTGCCGTTACGGGCGCTCGTTTGTTGCGCGCTCGCGTTGCCAATTCGGGATCGACCGTTATGGGAATGGCCCGTGATACCGTATGGTACGGTGGCGAACAGGCCTGTAACGCGTCTCTTGCAAATGACGGTAGCAATAGAACCTTATTCCTTGATTTTGGCGGTAAAACGGGTGCTGATTTTGTGGGAAAGTCTTACCGAACACATGAACGTCTTTTGGTGGCTAATGCAAAAGGTGAACTTGTACAAAGTATCGCGGCACCTGATGGATATACATTCGACCATACGGAATGGGTCTTGGGTGGGACGAATTATGCCGTTGCAACGCTTGTAAATGTTAACGGATTCCATGAAAAAATAGTGCTGATTAACTTGTCTGATAGCTCAATCGTAACGCTAGCCGAAGGCGATAATCTTTGGCATCCGAGCCTGTGGCATTCAAAAAATAACTACAATAGCAAGGATTTGAATACCGATAGTGCAGGCGTTTATTACACGTCCAACGCTTTTTACAGTGCATTGGAACTGCGCGTAAAAATGGAACGTTTTTGGGAAAATAGAGATAAGATTACCGCAGTCGCCTTGGGATCCTCAAGAACGATGTTCGGTTTGTATGAAAAGGAAATTGGTTCGTACAATTTATTGAACATGGCGTTTTCCAATGGCCAAATGACGGGAATAAATTATTTGTTTACGAACTATGTGATGAGGCATTTAAAAAATTTGAAAGTCCTGATTGTAGAAATGTCGCCGGATTTCTTATGGTATCCGGGAATTGTTAATTGGGCTGATGCTATTTACGACAAAGTTCCTGGATTCAAGTATGATGAAAATCATGATTTTTGGGTAGATAGTTTGCCTGATCATTTTATCGATGCTTTGAAAGTGACTCCGAAACCGGAAACAGCCCTGATGCATCCGTACAATCTGGATGATTTCTTGCTGCCGGCTATGGGGTGGGGCGTACCAGTTTTTATTAGGGATTCTACGGCGCAAACATTTGATTCTCCGATTTATGCAGAAAACATCAATGTGTTTAAGAATATAATTGCAACAGCACGCGCAAAAGGCATCAAGGTCGTTGTAACGGTTATGCCTCAGCATTCCGGTTATAAAGAAACTGGCGCATTTGGCGTCTATGGCCCGAGAAGAAGTGTCGCGAAATCCATTATTGATTCCGTAAAAGCCATGGATGTCATATTATTCGATGAAAATAAATTTGGTATTCATGATTATACGGATGAAATGGCTTATAATGTAGATCATTTGAGTACTTCGGGTGCGAAACAGTTTACGCATAGGCTGGATTCCTTGCTTTCGACATTGAGATGAACATGAAGTTAATTTGTTTTTTGTTGATTGCTTTTTTGGTCGCCTGCTCGGATTCCGATGGGCTTCATTTTCCCGATAATTTGGATCCTAATGCTGTAGAAATTTCGCTTCCGGGTATGTCGTGGTTTAAAACGGATAGTGTTGTTTTTTTGGGTACAAATGACACATCCGCTAAAGCTTCTGAACGTCCGCAGATGAAAGTCTTCTTGAATTATAAATTCTCGCTTGGCAAGCATGAAGTGACTTGTGCCGAATTTAATGCCTTGATGACTTCGTCAACTGGGCTTGCTTTGAATTGCTCTAGCGACAATATTCCTGCGACAAATATGACCTATTACGATGCCGTTCTTTTTGCGAATGAACGTAGTAAAGCTGCAGGTTTTGATACTGCTTACACATACCTTAGGGCTCAATTTGATTCTGAAAATCATTGTACAAGCTTAAACGGCTTTGCTTTTCATCCTGAAAAAAAAGCTTACCGCTTGCCAACGGAAGCGGAATGGGTGGCCGTAGCCAGGGATGGTTGGAAAAAAAACGGTGGATGGACTTCTGAAAATTCGGATTACAAGTTACACGAAATATGTACGGAAAGCGACAATAATGCAAATTTCTGTGATATGCTTGGAAATGCGATGGAGTGGGTGAATGACTGGAATGGAAGTTTCCGTGATACGGTTCTGACAAACTATGTAGGCGCACCTGATGGTGGCGTATTTGGAATGCGGGTTGTCAAGGGCGGGTGCTATCGGAATTTGTTAAGTACGATTAATTTATACAGACGTGGAGATATTTATACGGTAACTTCTTCGACACGTCTGGATTATGTAGGGTTTCGGCTTGCTTTTGGTGCCATTCCCGATGCCGTTTGGATGGGCTCGGATGGCAATGCCGTAACAAGTCGAATTGTCCAGCTGGCTAGTTCAACGGATTTACGTTCTTTGACGGGTACATATAAAGTTAAACTTGCTTTCCGCAACGATCTTTCGGGAAACCTGGCGTTTATTGATTATTCGAATGGTGTTCCTTCCGTGATCGAAATCATGGACAGTATTGATGTGTATCATCCCGAAATTTCTCCAGATGGTAAAAAGGTCGCTTTTTGTACGATGTATGAAGGCATATCCGGAAAGTCGGAACTTTATGTTCGCGATTTGGATGCTTCAGGAGCAAATCTTGTAAAGCTTGGTGTCGAAAGTGCAGCAATCCCTCGGTGGCGAGTGATTGGTTCAGATACGGTTATTGTCTATGTTTCTGATGCCGGGAATAACAAGGACGATGCTTTGTTTATGTCCGCTTCGACATGGCAGGTGAAATTTTCGAATGGAAAATTCGGTGAACCTAAAAAAATGTTTGATGGCGCTTACCATGGTGGCGTTAGCGAGAACAATACTCTTGCTGTTTCCGGTGCTCGACTTTTGCGGGCTCGTATTGCAAAAACGGATTTGTCTGTTGCGGAAAAAGCGATTGATACCATATGGTACAAAAATGAAAATGAGGCTGAACAGGCCTGTAATGCTTCGCTTGCTAAGGATAGTAGCAAACGTACGTTGTTCCTCGATTTTGGTGGAAAAACAGGGCAAAAATTTGTTGGGAAAAAATATGCAACGCACGAACGTTTGCTTGTCGCCGATTCCACAGGGAAACTGATCCAGTCCGTTGCTTCCCCGGAAGGGTTTACATTTGATCATTCAGAATGGGCGTCTGGTGCTCGGAACATTGCCGTAGCGTCTCTTACGAATGCAAACGGGGCCCATTCAAAAATCATTCTAGTTAATTTGTCTGACAGTAGCTTTGTCGAACTTGCCGAAGGCGAGGAATTGTGGCATCCTTGTTTGTGGGTCAAAAAAGATTACGATTTAAGTAATTCGTCACTTAATCTCGACAGTGCTGGCGTGTATTTCAAAGAAGGTCAGGATTGGGCGCATATTTCGCTAGGCTATAAAATGTCGCTGCTTTGGAAATATAGGGATGATATTGAAGTTTTATGTGTAGGCAGTTCGAGAACCGAAAACAGCCTTATTGTTACAGAAATGGCATCGGGATTTTCCTTGAATATGGGGCATTCTGGTAACGATATGAACGCTTCGCTGTATATTGCTGAAAATTATGGAATCAACCATTTGAAAAAATTGAAGTATGTAGTTGTGTCCCTTGATTTTGATATTTGGCAGAATTCAACAGAATATACGGATATGCTGATAAAGAAAACGCCTGGCTATGTGTATGATGCAAACCACGATTTTTGGACTTCTGGATTACCTGACGGATTCTTGAAGGCGGTCGAACAAGCTTCGCAGTATTCTGATGTCGCAAGAAAAGTTTACGATCCAACACGTGGCTATTTTGCTGTACTTGATGCCGGTTGGGGCCCTGCTTCTGTGGAACTCGATTCAAATTGGCATGGTGAAGCCGGTTTGGAAAAAGTGGAATGGAACATCAATAGATTGAAACAGTTTATAATTCGAATGGGATCCTTTGATATAAAAGTTGTCGGCCTGATTTTCCCGTTGAATCCCGGCTATCGTGAAACTGGGGCTTGGGGACCTTATGGCCTGAAGCGTTCTATGGCAAAAAATATTTTGGATACGTTAAAGACTTTTGAAGGTCTATATCCGAACTTTACTGTAATGGATGAAAATAAAAATGGGAATCATGACTATTCGGATGATTGCGCTTCGAGTACAGACCATCTGGGGGCTCATGGCGCGGCTAAAATAACGTTACGTCTGGATTCTCTTTTAAAGACTTTAAAATGAAGGAATTTGATATGAAACTATTTGATTCGAAAAGAAAATTTTTGTGGGTGAGTCTGTCTTTGTTTTCTATTCTAGGAATGGCGTGTTCAGGCGATTCTCCGACACAATCGAAAAATGAAAAATCGGTTGTTTGTATGCGCCAAGGTAATTGCTCGGACGTAAATTTGCAGGATGATTTTGCCCTGGTTCGTGCTTCAGGTAAATCTACGGTGATAGGGACAAACTCTAAGTCCGCCAAGGCGAATGAACGCCCTGAAATGGAGATCAAGTTTACTTATGATTATCAACTGGGAATACACGAAGTCACTTGTGGTGAATTTAATGGTTTGATGGGTTCAGTCAAAATAGATTGTGACAAGAGTACTTTGCCTGCAGCCAATGTGACGTATTATGATGCCGTTCTTTATGCTAATGCCAAAAGCAAAAAGGCGAAACTGGATACTGCTTATATTTACTCTTCGGCTGAATTTGACAAGAATGGTCATTGCATCTTGATGGAAGGCTTTAAATTCAATCCCGATGTCAATGCTTTCCGTTTGCCGACCGAGGCAGAATGGGTTTTTGCTGCCGGGCTTTCGTTCGATGCTTCGAATAGTTGGAATTCCGAAAATTCTGATTTCAAGTCTCATGAAATTTGTAAGAAAAAGGACAAGAATGGCTTTTGTGATTTGCTTGGAAATGTGACGGAATGGGTCAATGATTGGCTTCTCAATTTCCGTGATACGACAATTACGAATTTTGTGGGCGGAAACGATGGTGGAAGCATTGGCGAACGAGTTATCAAGGGGGGAAACTTTAAAAATGAACCGTCAACGATAAATCTCTATGCTCGTGGGGATGTTTATACGGTTACGGGAACTAGTGCCTCCGATTATTTGGGTTTCCGATTGGCCTTTGGAAAAATTGAAAATCCGATTTGGCTCGATGCTTCGGGGGATGCCGTTATTTCGAATGTGTCTGTTGTAGAGAAGACAAAAAATGTCTTGTCGATTTTGCAGAAAAACCGCTCGAAACTTGCGTTCCGTAATGATGTTACCGGAAATTTGGCTTTTGTAGATTTTGGACCGCTTACGCCAAATGTCGTTGAAATCAAGGATACTCTACAGGTTTATCATCCTGATATTTCTCCGAATGGAAAGCTTGTGGCTTTCTGTACGGGGCAAGAAGGCGTAAGTGGAAAATCGTCTGTTTATGTCCGTAATTTAAACGCTAGTGGGAGTAACCTGGTTAAGCTTGATGTCGAATCTGCAGCCATCCCGCGTTGGCGAGTACTCGAAAATGGCGATACGGTGATTGTCTATGTCACAGATGCAGGCAATAATAAAGAAGAATCTTCGTTTAAATCGGCATCAACATGGCAGGTAAAATTTGCAAATGGAAAATTTGAAAAAACGGAAAAACTTTTTGATGGCGCCTATCATGGCGGAATTAGTAATGATGAAACTTTGTCTGTGACTGGTGCGCGGCTGCTACGTGCCCGAATTGCGTCGAAAGAATCGACTGTAAAATCGAAGGCTAAGGACACGGTTTGGTATGGTGGAGAGCAGGCTTGTAACGCATCGTTGAATAAAAACTCTAAACGTATTTTGTTCCTTGATTTTGCGGGGAAGACCGGAAACGAATTTGTCGGGACAAAATACCGTACTCACGAACGTTTGCTGATTGCGGGGAGCGATGGCAAGCTGGTTTCTTCGGTCGGTGCTCCGGCGGGCTTTACTTTTGACCATAGCGAATGGGTCTTGAATGATGAAAAATTTGCTGTAGCAACACTTACAAATGCCGAAGGCGCTCATTTGAAGATTGTTTTGGTGAATACCAAGGACGGTTCAATTACGCCTCTCGTGGAGGGCGATGAACTTTGGCATCCATGCTTGTGGACATCGACTGGATATACTTCGGATGCTTCCAAGTGGAGCGCGGATAGTGTAGGTCATTATGTCTCGGCGGCTAATCAGACAAATTATTTCTTATCGCATAAGATGCCGATGTTTTGGAAGCTCAAGGATTCTGTGGAACTGGTAGGGCTTGGAAATTCTCACTTGTTGATCGGTTTTGCGGCGCCCGAAATGAGTATGCCTTCTATGAATATGGGGGTTGTCCCGTGCGATATGCATTGCATTCATTATCTCTTTAAAAATTATGTGTTGAATCAATGTCCTAAAGTGAAATACGTGGTTGTCGGGCTCGATATTGATTTATGGTACAACATCGATGAACGTACAACGATTAATGACTGTATGGGTGGCGCTCTTGGTTTTGAATACGATAGAAATCACGGCTATTTCCCGAAAGGGGTCGATAATGATTTTATAAAAATTGTTATGGATAATGCCTCTGATGATTTGGATGAATTTATCGAATATCGGGGTTGGCATGTCGCTTCGGATAACCGAGGATGGACGGATGAAAATGGCGTTGCAAGTTTTAGTGGGGATTCTACGTGGAGCGATTGTCTATTCAATAAAGATTTTGCAGATTGCCTAGTGGATAAAGATCAGAAAACCTGCATGTCGATTAACACAAATGAAAATGATGATATTTTTAAACCCATGGAAGTCTGTGTTCAGGACACGAACCTGAACAAGTGCCTTGCAAAGTCTGAACTGAATCAATGCTTGGCGATTTTCTCGGGCGATATTGATAAACTAAAGGATATTGTTCGTTTGGCCAAGGATCGCAATATCACGGTCATTGGAACGATGTTCCCGATTAGCCCGTATTATAAGGAAACGGGTTCTTATGGACGCCATGGTATGCGTCGCAGTCATGCGAAAAAAATTATCGAGGAATTTAAGGCGTTGGCTGCTAGCGGGTCAAATTTCGTCCTCTTTGATGAAAATAAATTGGGCGAACACGATTATCCGAGTTCGATGGCGAATGACTTTGACCATTTGAACAAGGAGGGGGCTAAGCGTTTTGCGACTCGTTTGGATGAGTTTATTAAATCTTTGAACTCCAAGTCTGAAAAGTAGGCTCTAGGTATGTTTTGGTTATTCGTATCTGTTGCGGTTGCGCTTTTTGCAATATTCCCGTTGACGGATACGGATATCTGGTGGCATTTGGCTTGTGCCCGCGAATGGGTGACAACATGGACTCCTGTTCGCGAACCCGTTGTGAATGTGCACGATTATTTTCAACAGGCGGTAGCGCTTGTTTATAATCTAGGGGGCGCTCCGTTATTGGTTGCTTTCAAGGCTATATTGTGGGCTACCGTGTTTGCGCTGTTTTTACACGGAATGAAATTCTGCGGAGGTTGTTTGAATTGCCGTGTCGAATATCATGAATTTCGACATGACGTAGAGAACGCCATGGGGAAGAAACGGCCTCTTGCGATTTTATTTGCGATTGCGGGTGCCTCCGTTATTCTCTTTGTATTCCGCTTCCAGTTTGAAATGCGTCCAGTGCTTTTTAGCTTGCTGTTCCTTGGAATATATTGGAATGTTTTGCCGTGGCTTGTGGAGGGACGCATAGAAAATCCTCCATTCCGTTATGACGAACAGCGTGGGTTTTGCCGTTGCGCGTCAATCCCGTACGACTTGAAGAAAATTTCAGCGCTCATATTGATTCTCGTCTTGCAATGGTTTTGGTGTAAATGTCAAGGACTGTACATTCTTGGTCCGTTGTTTGCACTTCTCGTTTTGGCCTCGGAATTGTTGAACATGCGCTTGAACGAAATGCAGATAGAATGTAAATGGCTGTTGGCTCGGTTGGCGTTCGTGGTGGCGCTTTTTGCTATGCCGTTTTTACATTGTGATGGGGTGAATTTGTTCTTGTATCCGTTTGGCTTGTTGGAACGCTTGCTCGGATTTTCTCCATCGGCTGCCATTTTTGCAAGCGAAATTGCAGAAAACCGTTCTCCGGTTACGCTTTTGATGAACGGCGAAAATGTACTGCAAAGTGTACTGATGATTGTGCTGTGCGCTATCGGGGTTTGGCTCTCATGCAGTCTACTGCGTTCGCTTTATTTTTCGTTGCGCAAGATTGAAGGCCGCAAAACAATCTCTAGACAATTTGTTTGTAATATATCTCTTGTCGTGACGGCGATTCTTGCCCTTGTCGCCGAACGCAATTTTGTATTGTTCCTACCTGTGTTTTTTGCTGCTTGTGGCAGTCAACTGCGTTCGGACACTTTTCATTTAAGCTCCAAGTTTTACCAGATAAGTTCTAAATTGCGTTTCCTTCCTGCTTCCTACATTGTACTTCCTGCACTCATCGTAGCCTTCCTCCTCGGCCTTTGGGCGAAATCTCTTGCGTCTTACGACCATTCCATGGTAGCGTTCCAGCGAGTGCCTGTCGCGGCGACGGCATGGATGCTCGAACATTCGCATCCGGGGAGACTTTTCAATGACGACCGTGCGGGCGGTTACTTGGCTTTTATGAACCCGTCCGATTCGACGTTCATCGATGGACGATTTATCTTGAAATCGGCTGAATTTTTCGAACGCTATTTGGCGTATGCCAAGGAACCAAATCTTTTTTTGCGCGATGCCGATTCTCTGCGAATCGACCGTGTGGTGTTGCCTTTGTTCTATTACACCCGCTGGGGCAAATTGGTTATGACTTTGGATTCGTCCGAAAAATGGCACATCGCGTACCGTGACTCTTTTTATGCTGTGATTGACCGCACAAAGTACTAAAACGTATGTCATAAATAATTTATTTTTGAGTACTAAAAATTTATTTTTAAATAGATTTAACGGCCCTTTGGGCATAGGAGTTGGTATGAATCGTTTGGCGAAAATTGGACTTGCAGGAATGCTCTTGTGTGGGCTTGCCTCGGCTGCTGTCAATTTCCCTTTCCCGCAAAGTTCCAATTACGGCGGAAATGGCATCGTTCTTTCAAATCAGGCTGAAGCCGCTTCGCAGTTGAAGAAGGCTTTTGATTTTTATATGAAGGACAAGTACAAAGAAAATGATTCGTACGCTGCGATAGAAAAGGATAAGGGCAGTAACAATTTTGTCTCTGAAGGAACCGGCTATGGTATGTTGATGATGGTCTACTTCAGTGACAATACGACAAGCTATCAACCTCAGTTTGATAAATTATGGGCTTTTTATAAGGCCGGAGTCAATGAACACGGGCTGATGAACTGGTCGTTTGGAGGTCTGAAACCGTACGACAACAAGGCGAACGCTGCGACCGATGCGGAAATGGATGTCGCTGCGGCTTTGATTATGGCCGCCTACCAGTTTGGCGACGAAAAGTATCTGGAAGAAGCTCGCAAACTCCTAAAAAATGTAAAACAGTATGAATTTGAAGAGAATGGCCTTCACAAGCCGGGCGATGCTTGGAACGACAAGAAAAACCCCTCCTATATAGCTCCCGCTTATTACAGGCTGTTTGCTGAAGTGGACACTGAAAATTCTGATTTCTGGAACACCACGGCAATGAATGCCAACTATACATTGCTTGAAACGAATTCGGCGGAATATTCGACGGGACTTTTTGACAACTGGTCCAATGCTAGCGGAAAGGGACTGGACAGAAACTATGGCTATGATGCGGCTCGCACGCCGTGGCGCCTGGCGCAGGATTTCTACTGGTTCGGTGAAGCGAAGGCCAAGACGATGCTTGATAAATTGGGTTCTTGGGTCAGCACAAAGCAGGCAAAAGATGTGAAAGGGCAAATTAATCGTGACGGCAGTGTCGAAAACTGGACGTCCCATAATAGTACGTTTGTTGCAACGCTGATGACTTCGCTGGTTACGGATGCTTCTCATCAGGGAAAGCTCGATGAATTTTGGAATGAGACCGTTTCTTTGGGTGAAGAAGCCTATTTTGAACAGTCCTTGAAAATCCTTTGCGGTTTGCTGGTTTCGGGAAATATGCCGAATCTTTCTGTTGCTCCGACGACGCCGGAATCTTCAAGTTCGGTTTCCGAAAGTTCTAGCTCCGCGGAACAACAATCCAGTTCTAGCAGTGGAACGAACGCTTTGCCGATCGCTAAGGTGGACGCCGTGAAGATGGAACTTGCGGGTAGAACGCTCCGGTTGAGTGTAAATGGAAATGTCCGTGTGGACTTGATTTCTATGACGGGAACCGTCTTGAAGTCTTACAGCAAGAATGCTGCAGGATCTGCCGAAGTTTCCTTGAACGCTCTTCCAAGCGGTTTTTATGTTGTGCGCGTGAAGAACGCCGGGGTGACATCGCTTAGGAAAATAAAGCTAGATTAAGTTTGGTCAAAGACCGTATTTCCGTTGTGCATAAATGCAAAAAAAATCCAAGATAAACGCTTGGATTTTTTTTATTTATAAATATTTATTTGAATTTTTGTAAACATATTTTATCATCTAAATGAAGATATTGTTTGTTTCTCTGTAAAAAGAATATTACTAAATTCGCAAAATTGCCTTTTTTTTAAGAATTTAAGCGATTTATGTTTTTATTGTAAATGTTTTGTATGTTTCCCATTATTTTGTATGATTCATTTACTAAATTTATTTAACCAAAAAACTTCAAAGAAGGTGAAATAAATGAAAAAGACAATAAATACAGCTTTGTTCTTGGGCTTTGCCTCAGCAATGGCTTTTGCTCAGGATGGGGCCGCTTGTGTCGCTTTTAAGAACGGTACGGGTGATTATGATAAGCACTGCTATAACTCAGGTTTGAGGAATATGGGAGCCGGTAAGTGCTATACCATGAATGCAGACCGCGTTAAGGAAGGTGTTCCTCAGTGGATTAACGAAGAAGCAAACCAGACGTGGTGGTGGAGTGAAACTTCTTGCGGCGAAGAACCGAAATCCAGCTCCAGCGAAACTCCGGTTTCCAGCTCTAGCGAAGTCGTTTCTAGCTCCAGCGAAACTCCGGTCTCCAGCTCTAGCGAAGTCGTTTCTAGCTCCAGTGAAACTCCGGTCTCCAGCTCCAGCGAAGTTGTCTCCAGCTCCAGCAAAATCATCGCATCCAAGTGCATCAAGTTCAAGAATGGCGATGGCAATTATGACAAGAACTGCTATAATGCAGGTCTCGATGACATGGCCGAAGGCAAGTGCTACACCATGAATCCGGACCGCGCTAAGGAAGGCGTTCCGCATTATATCAGCAATAGAGCCTCCGATAAGTGGTGGTGGGTCGAAACTTCTTGCGGTGAAGTGGTCGTGCGAAACCCCGGTCTCCAGCTCTAGCGAAGTTGTTTCTAGCTCCAGTGAAACTCCGGTCTCTAGCTCCAGCGAAACTCCGGTTTCCAGCTCTAGCGAAATTGTCTCCAGCTCCAGCGCAACTCTCGTTGAATTGTGCGTTGATTTCGGTAGTGTAGAACACCGTCTTGGAAATTACTGCTATAAGTCTGGCTTGGATAATATGGCAAAAGGCAAGTGCTATGCTGTAGTTTCGAGCAAGAAGAGCGAAAGCTCAAGTAGAATTCGTCGTCACAAGGATGTAACGGATAAGTCTTGGTGGGAAGAAACACCTTGCTACGAAGAAATCATCGTTTCTAGCTCCAGTGAAACTCCGGTTTCTAGCTCTAGCGAAGTCGTTTCTAGCTCCAGCGAAACTCCGGTCTCCAGCTCTAGCGAAGTCGTTTCTAGCTCCAGCGAAACTCCGGTCTCCAGCTCTAGCGAAACTCCGGTCTCTAGCTCTAGCGAAGTTGTCTCCAGCTCCAGCGAAACTCCGGTCTCCAGCTCTAGCGAAGTTGTTTCCAGCTCCAGCGAAACTCCGGTCTCTAGCTCTAGCGAAATCGTTTCCAGCTCTAGCGAAGTCGTCTCCAGCTCTAGCGAAGTCGTCGTGTCTACTTGCATTGCGTTCAAGAATGGCACTGGCGATTACAATAAGAACTGCTACAATTCTGGTTTGAGGAACATGGAAGCAGGCAAGTGCTACACCATGAACGCTGATCGTGTCAAGGAAGGTGTTCCGCAGTGGATTAATGAAGAAGCCAACCAGACTTGGTGGTGGTCTGTAGTCTCTTGCGATGCCACTTCTGTTCAGCCGGTCATCAAGAAGTCTAATGGCCGCGACAACGGTACGACAGGCATTGTTGCTGCCGTCGAAGTCAAGGCCGGTATGACGCTCATGAACAACACCTTGAACATTGTTTCGAACTCCAACGGCTCGAAGTCCTTGAAGGTCTTTAGTGTTCGCGGTGACATGCTCCATTCTGAAACATTCTCTGGTGCATCCAAGAGCTTCGATTTGTCTCAGTTTGCAGGCAAGGGCGCTGTGATTGTTCGTCTCGTCGAAGGCCACAAGGTCCTCGCAACGAAGCGCGTTGCAGTCCGCTAATTCTCTAACGAATTAAAGTCAATTCGTGAAATGGGCTTCCTCGAAAGAGGAAGCCTTTTTGTTATGCTTTTGAACGGCTGTATTCGATTACGTAATCATAGAGGGATTTCGATTTCAGTGCTCCACTTTCATCATAGCGAAGCCATGAAAGATAGCCTTTTTTGCCTTTTTCTACCAACGATGTAGCCAAGGCGATGACGTCTTCGTATTGGTGATGATGGAGCATCTGCAACATACTTGCCAGATCGTTGTCGTCGCTGCTCAAGCCCGATGATTCGAACGCGAACGAATCGACATCGTGGTTCTGCGACAAGAAAACGTCTATCAGCTGTTGTGCTTTCATAAAAATTCCGAGCCAAGCGCGCTCATGGCTTTCCGCCGAAAAGTCATCACCTTTTTGGGGTGGGAGGTCTGTTCTCGACAGCAAAAAGCTGGGCGCAGAAACAACAATCGCACGGTCGCTGGGAGTACTTTTCATTTCCCAGATATTTATTTCATCCAACAATATATCATCGAAGTAACACGGCTTTACATAAAATTCTACGTTGTCAAAATAAGGGTATTGATTGTATCGGATGTAGAAAAAATATTTTTCTTTAACAATCCAATTGCAGTCTGACGCTTGCTTGAAGCCGTATTGGTTCCCGATTTTTAGACGGGCTTCATTGTCTATCTTCTTATTTTCTTTTGCTGATTTTGAAGCGGTCGAAGTCTTTGAAGGACTTTGTTTGTTGGATCCGTCAAAAACGTACTTTTTACCGGATTGCTCTGCAATCGCTTTTTTGATGTAATGTTCGAAATCTTTTTTGTGGAATTTATAACATGGCGGCAAGCACTCTTCGAATCCGCAAGGAAAATCCAGGAATGCTTCGTAGTTCATTTTGCTGAGGAGGTAAGGCAAAATGCGGCTGTCGAAACACGATTTAAAACGGTCCATTACTTTTCTGAATTCATCTTCGGACAAATCAAAATCAAATGCTTTGTCGAGATGCAACTCGTTGAACAAAACTTCATGAAGTCTAAACGAAACGGTCCAGTCGCAGTCTTTGGGCGGGATTTCGAGATGGCTCTCTTTCTCCGAATAATTAGAAAAGAAATACCCTAAATTCAGGTAGAAACCATGCAACGTATATCCTTCCAGGTATTCGCATAAGAGATAAATGTTACCCTTCTGGATGTACCATGTTTCACCTTTCTCGTTGAACCCATGCTCTTTGAAAAAGGAACTCAATTCCTTTAGTGCTTCGTCTTTATTGGCCATAATTTCTCATGTTCGGTTATGGTAACAAACTAATTCTTTGCTTGATTTTTCCAGAGGCAGTGTTCGCATTGATTTTGTCTAAAATGATTTGCCTGTTTGAAAATATGGAAATAAGATCCTCTTTCCAAAATTCATACCTTTTGTGGAACAGTTTTTCAAAACGTTGAGAATCCTGACGGGCATAGTCTTCCATCTTTTTCATGGAAACCACGATTTCATCAAAGAGTGGTTTGTCATTTAAATAGGTTGCCATATAAGTTTTCAGCACAAAAATCGTGTTTTGTTGAACAGGGTTGGTGTCGTATTCTTCGGAATACTTTTTGAATATGTCCAGTATCTGATTTTTGCAGATATCCTTAGTCAAGTCAAAGCCCATGTATCTCTCTGCGTTAAGGAACACTTCGTCTTTCTGGGCCAGCATCTTTGACGCGGATATTTGATAACCAAACCCCTTCGAGTCTTCTATGCAATGATAAAGGCAATATCCCTGAAGGCAATCTTTTATATCGTTTCCCCATAAAGGGTAAATCATAAAATGCGGCTGGAGTTCTCCTCGCGTCCTTATCTGTTCAAAACCAATGAGAAAACACCCTGCAATTTTATAGTACTTGTATGTGGATATGGCCGTAAGTCCAAAGTGATTGATCCACTCGTTCTTTAGAATCGTTTCTTCTTTCATAGATTGCCCCTTTGTCTATAAAATATATCCTTTTTTGGCTTTGAAACGGTTGCTTTAGGGGATGAATGAGCGAATTTTGCGAAAATGTGCTACCAAAGTGAGGGAAAATGTGGATTTGGTATCAAAATTTATGGATAAATTAAGTGTTTTGAGGTCGATTTGAGGGGGAACGGGGGTAGTGATGTTACCAAAATGAACGAATCCTTTGTTTTGGTAACATGTTATGCGGCTTTGGGTATGAAATTGTTGTATATAAACTAAAAATTATGATACCGTTTTGGAATTTTTTGTGGGTTTGGTAGCATATTTTTGGGAAAAATGGCTTTTGGAGACTGTAAAAAAGGAACCCTGCCGGGTTCCTCTTCTGATATATAGATCCTTCGACTTCGTGCTGCGCACTTCGCTCAGGATGACACTGTCTACTTCCAACTTCCTACTTCCTACTGCCTACTGGCCGCAGGGCCGTTTACCTTGTTCGCACGTTCGAGTTCGCGGGCGTTGATGATGAGCATCTGCAAGCGGTTCTCGATGTTGGCAAAGCTGGTATCCGGGTCGTAGTCGAGACTCAAGATTTGCACGTGCGGACAACGTTCCTTCACGGCCTTCGTGAGTCCGCGGCCACTGATGTGGTTCGCGAGACAGGCGAACGGCTGGACGATGATGAAGCTGTTGATGCCGTGCTTCGAGTTGTACAGGATTTCTGCCGGGATGAGCCAGCCTTCGCCCGTATTGTACGTCGGGTCGATAATGCCGTCGATGTAATTCACGAGTTCGAAGCAGTCGGCGTGGTGCTCGTATAGTTTGAACGACTGCATGACCTTTTTGGCGGTTTCTGCCGCATGGGCAAAGAGCTTTGCAGTGATGCCTCCTTCGAGGCGGTCTGCAATCGGGTTTGCCGAGAAGCCGCGTTTGATCTTTTCGGCGCGAACAACTTCATCGACGCGGAAGAAGTCCATCATGCCGGGGAGGTAAACTTCCATGCCGTTGTCCATGAGGTAGTCTTCGACATGACCGTTTGCACTCGGATGGTAGTTCATGAGGATTTCTCCGAGCACGGCGACGCGCGGCTTGCGGATGCCCTTCTGGCGGCTTTCCGTAATCTCGACCTTGTTGAATTCTTCAATGCACTGGCGAAGCATTTCGACAAGGCGCTTTCCGGAACCGAGTTCTGTTTTCTTGAGAGTGGCGGCGGTCTTCATCAGTTCCGGCATCCACTTGCTGTAAATCTTCTTGGTGTCGCCGGGGTGAACTTCGTACGGGCGGAGAGCGCGGTACGCTGTTTCGATGGCGTCCATGAATGCAAGGCCCCAAAGTGTATGGAGGCGGAAGTCGAGCCCGAGCTGGAATCCCGGATGCATGCCTTTATAGTCGATGCCGGTCGTGATGATGGAAACGTCCTTGTAGCCCGCTTCGTCAAGAGCTTTACGGCCAAGCACGGAGTACTGCACGGCGCGGCAGTTTTCGCAGTTCTTGGCAAGGCACATCGAAACTTCGGTCTGCGGAACGTTCGGATGTTCTTCGAGCCACTTGAGGCATTCGCCGATGTTGATCTGGCAGGGGAAGCAGATGTCGTTATGCACGTACTTCTTGCCAAGTTCAATAGCGCGCTTGTCTGCAACCGGGAGGTAATCCGAGAGGTAACCCTTGCCCTGGATGTAGCTACTTGCGAGAATGGCGAAAGCGGGGGAGAGGTTCGGCGTTAAAATAATACGCTTCGTCTTGTCGCTTGCCACGTACGGCGTATGGAACTGCGGTTCGTTTGAAGGCGGCTTGTCGGGGAGGTTCGCCGCACGGCGTGCCTTCACTGTTTCGATAAAGCTCTTGATGCGGATGCCGACCGGGCCACGGGCGTCACCTTCGTCGAGCTTGAGCATGAGCATTTCCTTGTTGGAATCGCGGTGCATCATGCGCATCATTTCGTCGGTCAAAACGGAGTCGTGTCCGCAACCGAAGCTCACGATCTGCGCAAGTTCAACGTGCGGGTCTCTCGAAGCAATCATCGTTGCACCGAGCATGCGCAAGTGGAACGTGTTCTTGATTTCTACGCGGGTGTGGCTCGGCACGTCCTGATCGTAAACGCCCGGGAGCGATTCAGTCGTGAGTACCGGAATGCCCATCGCGGTAAAATGGCTTGCGATGTTGTGGTTGATGAGCAAGTCGGCATGGTAGGGGCGGCCTGCGATGACCACGGCAAAGCTGTCGTTTGCCTTCACGTCGTCGAGAATTTTTTGGCCTTCTTCGAGGAGCGTGGTGCGGTAGTTGTTAAGAGCTTTTTCGCCTTCCGTGACGGCCTTGTCCAAAGTCTTCCTGTCTATGTTCCAGTTGTCGTGGAACCAGTCGATCGTTTGGCTTCTGCGGAGCTTCGTGTTTGCCCAGTGGAAAATCGGCTGGTCCATCGGGATGCCGTAATTCTTTTCGGGTTCGTCCGTGTTCTGGCAGATGTTCGGGTAGCCCTGCACGACCGGGCAGACCGTCGTGGCGTTAAACTTGGTGTGGTCGCTCGGGAGCGAAATCATCATCGGGAAGAAGATGCGGTCGACCTTCTTTTCGATGAGGCTGAGAACGTGACCATGCACGAGCTTGGCCGGGAAGCAGACGGTGTCGCTGGGCACGCTGTGGAGCCCGGCTTCGAACATCTTGTAATCGCTCTGGCGGCTTACGACAACGGTGTAGCCGAGTGCCGTGAAGAACGCTTTCCAGTAGGGGAGGCTGTTCCAGAATTCGAGCACGCGCGGGATGCCGATGGTCTTTCCGTTCTGCGGCAAGAGAATCTGCGGAGCGTAGTCCTTGACCAGGAGCTGGTTCGTGCGCTTGATCATGTCCGGCACGGCCTGCATCTTCTTGTTGATTTCGGCGATGAGCTTCTTTGTTGCCGGATCGTTCGGGTCGGCGGTGACTTCGCCGCGTTCGCAGCGGTTGCCCGTCACAAAGCTCTGGCCGTCACTGAAGGTGACGATGGTGCGGGAGCAGTGGTTGGTGCAGTACTGGCAAAGCTGACCTGGCTGGTTGTGCCAGCTGAAGGTGCGCATCGCTTCGAGACCGATGAACTTGCTCTTGAGTTCCGGGTCTTGGGCGCGCTTTTCTTCCATGAACTTCTTGGTCAAAAGCGCGATACCGATAGCGCCCATTTCGCCCGGGCGTTCCGGACGAATGGCCTTGAGGCCCGTGTACTGTTCGAAGGCGCGGAGAACGGCGTTGTTCTTGAACGTACCGCCCTGCACCACGACCTTCTTGCCGAGCGTGTTGAGGTTGCGGATGCGGATGACCTTCGTGAAAACGTTATTGATGATGGAGCGGCAGATTCCCGCGATGATGTCTTCGGGTTGCTTGCCATCGCGCTGTTCCGTGATGATGGAACTGTTCATGAACACGGTGCAGCGGCTGCCGAGCTGGGAGGGACTCTTGGAGTTGAAAGCGAGTTCCGTAATCTTTTCCATCGGGATGCCGAGGCTGCGGGCGTACGTTTCGATAAATGAACCGCAACCTGAGGAGCAGGCTTCGTTGAGGATGATGCCCGTGACAACACCGTCTTGCACGGAGATGGCCTTCATGTCCTGACCGCCGATGTCCAAGATGAACGAAACGTCGGGGCAGAGACGCTGGGCTGCGTTCGCGTGGGCGACCGTTTCTACCGTATGGTAGTCCGCGTGGACGGCCTTCGCGAAGAGCTGTTCGCCGTAACCCGTTGTACCCACGCCCAAGATGTTGAGCTTGACGCCGTATTCTTCGTAGCGGTCGGCGAGGTCCACCATGGCGCGCTTCAATACGGCGAGCGGTTCACCGTCGTTGCTGGCATAGAACCCGTCGATGACCTTTTCGTTTTCGTCGAGAAGCACGAACTTTGTGGTGGTTGAGCCTGCGTCAATGCCCAAGTAGGCGTTGATGGTCGAACCGGAAGGCGGCTGCGGATAATGGTTGTCCGCCATCTTGTGTTCTTCGAGGAACAGCTTGTATTCGGCTTCGCTCTGGAAGAACAGGTCGGAAGCGGCCTTGGCCTTGTTTTCGGCCTGGCGCGTTTCGCTAAAGTGGACGAGTGCGTCGAGGGAACCTTCTTCGCGGTACATGCATTCCTGGTTTGCGAACATGGAGCCGAGCGAAAGGGCGGCACCCATGGCGACGAGCACTTCGGAATGTTCCGGTACAATTGCCTGTTCGTCCGTGATGCCGAGACGTTCCTTGAACGCGCGGACAAGCGTCGGGTTGAACGTCAAGGGGCCGCCTTCGAAAATGACGGGCGGCTTGATTTCCATGCCCTGGGCAAGACCGCCGATGGTCTGCTTCGCGATGGCGTGGAAACTTGAAAGGGCGATATCTTCCTTGGCGATACCATTGTTGAGCATCGGCTGGATGTCCGTCTTTGCGAACACGCCGCAACGTCCGGAAATTTCATAGACCTTCTGGCCGCGCTTGGCGTAGCTTTCGAATACTTCTGTCTTGATGCGGAGAAGTTCTGCGACCTGGTCGATGAATGCTCCCGTACCGCCAGCACAGACACCGTTCATGCGCATGTCGGAGGCAATGAGCTTACCGGTGGTCTTGTCCTTTTCGAAAAAGACAACTTTGGCATCTTGGCCGCCCAATTCTACGGCGACTCTGGATTCGGGGTAAGTGGCACGCACGGCAAGTGCGTTTGCGACTACTTCTTGTACAAAAAAGGCGTGCGTAGCTTCGGCAAACGGCTGACCGCCGCTACCGCAGAAAGCGACTCTAAAATTCTTGCCTGGGAAAAGAGCATGCGCCTCGCGCAGGACCTCATAGACTTTTTGGGCCTGCATGGCGTTGTGGCGCTGATACGTATAGTGCAAAAGTTTAGATGTCTCGGGATCGACTACAGCAATTTTCACAGTGGTGGAGCCAACATCGACTCCAACCCATAAATCGTTCAAAGAAGTATTCATAGTGTGCCAAATTTAGTTTTTTTTCATTTTTTGAAAATGATTTTTTGTGTTTATGGCGATAAAACGCGCAATTTGAGGGATTTTAGGTAATTGTTCGCATGTGCAGTGGTGAGTAGGATGTAGGAAGTGACGCGAAAATGCTATTTTGACGGCCTGTCATGACGACCGTAGGGAGGAGGGGGCCAGTTACGATTATTGATCCTGAGTCATCCTCGACCGTCAGGGAGGGCGGACAGCACTTGGCAACTCGTTGCCTTAGTGCGCATGGTCACCTTTAGGTGGGGATCTAGTTACATCCTGTGTCATCCTGAGCGAAGTCCGTAAGGACGAAGTCGAAGGATCTTTATAATAGTAGAATTTTGTATATTCGGTTGTATGAAATATCGTGTCGGAATGAAAAAAGCTGTTCTTTTAATAGTGGCATGCCTAGCTTTGGCGAATGCTAGCCAATATAATTTAAAGAGAGATTCGCTAAAAAACGAACTTTGGCTTGAAGCCGAAAAGGCCGAATCCATTCAACTTTGCTTGGACACTCCCGTTCGCGAATGGAAAACTTCGCTGAGTACGGTGGTTCTCAATGATTCCTGCCTAGCATTCCAAGCCCCGACGCTTATTGGAGTCGAAATACTTAACGTGTATTTCCCAGATGCGGATAGTTCGCATAAAATCAATTTAGCAGTCGGGATGAAGTATCTCAATTTCAAAAACGAAGAAGTTCTTTTAGGATTTAATCGATACTCCGAAAAAGAATTACAGATGCTAGGGGTTTGCATTGCAGGGGAGCTCGGAGCAGTACCTTGTGGCCCCCAAAATGAAGATCCTGAAAGGCTTGTTTCCGTTACCGGAACGTACTTAGTAGATAAGTACCCCGTCACAAACTGCGAGTTCACGCAATTGATGTGGGATAGCATTCCAGAAAAAGCAACATATGAATATTGGGATTTTCAAAAGCACCATAAAAAGTGGTTGTCAAGAAAAAAACGCAGTATGCGAAATGAAAATTGTATAGCACATGACACCGCCGCTAACATGCTATCCGTACAGCAAGCCATGAAATACGCTAATGCCCGCAGTATTAAAGAAGGGCTTAAGCCATATTATCATTTTTCTCCAATCGAAGCCCAAAGCCCAGCAATTTTAGCCGATGGATATATAATAACCTATTGGGACTTTAAAGACTACGGAACGAGATTTTTTGATGGAGATGAATATTTCTACCCTAATCCATACATAAAGGTTACAGAAGATAAGACGTCCGATGGATATAGGCTTCCCTATTACGACGAATGGATGATGTTCGCCCGAGGAGGGGACAAAAAAAAGAAAGCGCCTTGGGGAGACGTTACTGCAACTTTTGAAGAGGCTACAAAATATGCCAAATTTTCTGATTTCGTCAAAGAACAACACGAATATGAAGATACAGAACCAGTTGGTCAATTGTTACCGAACGGATACGGCCTTTATGACATATTTGGCCTTGTTCAAGAAAATGTTTTATTAAAGAAATACCTTAGATACAACTTCAAGAGTATAAGTTGCATGAAAGGAGGTGGCTATCGAGTTGTTACAGCTCCAAACATAAGTTTTAACAACATCTCTTATTGGAAAGAATTCAATTATGGGCATTACAAATCAGGAAGTTCACTCTTAGCCGGTTTCCGTCTCATCCGCAACATCGGCAATAACGCCAAATGGACCGAAGTCAAGTCCGAATCAAAGTAAAAAAAAGAATAAATTTTTTTGACAAAAAAAGAACCCTTTATAATCAAGAAATTTTTGCCTTTTTTGTATATTACGCCGTATGAATAGTCATGTCGGAATGAAAATAGCTTTTCTTGCTGCAGTAATCCTCTGCATAGCTTGCTCTCTATTTTGTACAGCCTGCTCAGATAAGGAAAAATATATCGCTTTAGATCGCGGTTCATTAAAAGCTGAAACTTGGCTAGAAGTCGAAAAGAACGAGACCGTCAAAATTTGTTTAGATTCAAAAGTTCACACGTGGGAAACCTCGCTGGATAACGAAGTCTTAAACGATTCGTGCCTAAAAATTCAAATTCCAACGCTTATCGGCGTCTATCCAATTCATGTGAAATTTTTCGATAATGACAGAGCCTTTAAAATCAATCTGGCCGTCGGCATGAAGTATCTTGATTTCAAGAATGAAGAAGTCCATTACGGATATGATTTGCTTTTAAAAGCCGAATTGTCAAGAAAAAATGTATCAATATCAGGGAAATATCTCGTAGATAAATATCCTGTGACCAACTGTGAAATTCTACATACGTTATGGGAAGACATTCCTTCATTTTCTACATCTTTAGATTCTTTAAACAATGATTTTATAAAAAGCTGGATGCTTAGAAAACACAATCATGATTTCGATGAAAAATGCAGTATTCATGATTCTGCGGTCACTTTATTTCCTTTGTATTTAGCCATGAAATATGCCAACGCTCGTAGCATTCAAGAAGGTTTAAAACCTTATTATGTGTTTTCGAAAATTACAAGGAAAATAATTAAAATTAAATCCGAAATAAGACATGATCGCACCCAAGATGGGGTCTCAATATGGCCGGACGAAAAACATAAATACACCATAGTTTATGATGATTTTATTGAACACGAAGAAAGAAATATTAATGTGATAGTAGATTCAACGTCAGACGGATATCGTCTCCCTTATTATGACGAATGGGAAATGTTGGCTCGTGGTGGAGATAAAAGTAAGAATGTTCCTTGGGGTGATTCAGCTTCGTTTCATGAAGCTTCAAAGTACGCAAAATTATGTATCGAAATAAAAGGTGATGCGTGGAAAGAAATAAATTTAATAGACATTCCATTCGTCCCATTTAATTTTTGTAGATGGGGAGGGTATAATGAATCGGGCCCTGTAGGCAAACTAAAACCTAATGGTTACGGTCTTTACGACATGTTCGGTTTAGTTCAAGAACATGTTCTTTTGGAAATGCATAATGATTGGGATGCCCCTAGCAACATGATTCTTCGAGGTCCCTATACAGAATTTGGTCCAAGAACTCCTGAAACTTGTGTTGGACAATGCCCTTCTTGTTTGAAAGGCGGCAGTCTTTATTCCGACTGGAAATCAATTGATTATAGTTACGTATCCATTGATGAATATCCCCGTTCAGGCGGTTTCCGCCTCATCCGCAACATCGGCAACAACGCCAAATGGAGCGAAGTCAAGTCCGACAAGGAATAATCTTACATCCCCAAAATGTCATTATCAAAAAGAGGCCTACCAGCCTCTTTTTTGTATATTCACCTGTATGAAAAAGATTTTGTTGTTCCTGACGATGTGCTTTGCGTTTGCGAATGCTCAATTCTATTTGCTAAAAGATTTCATGGTCCGATTTTAGTGAAAAAGCCTGTCAAAGGTGTCAAGCCAAGAAAAAATTTGAAAAAGATTCCACAAAAAAAGATTCAAAGAACGTTTAATGTAAGCCGCGATACTTTAGGCAAAGAAAACTGGCTCGAAGTCGAAAAGAATGAAATAGTCAAACTTTGTTTAGACAATAATGTCCTTGCGTGGGAAACATCCTTAGATTCCAAAATACTGAATGATTCATGCTTGATTTTTCAAGCGTCAATGTTCATTGGCGTTGATACTATTAAATTATACTTTCCCGATAGTGATTTTTCACAAAGCATCAATTTTGCAAATAGTTTGAAATATTTAAATTTTCATAACGATGAAATAATGCTAGGATTTAATAATTATGATCCAGCAGAATCAAAGAAAAATCCTTTGCGAAAAAATGAAGATCCATTAAGAATTGAATCAATTAGTGGTTCGTATTTAGTGGACAAGTATCCAATAACAAACTGTGAATTCACACAATTAATGTGGGATAAAATACCTACAAAGCCAACATTTACAAATTCCGATAGACAGGAAATGGCTCTAAAATGGGCTTATCGAAAAAAAAACAGCATACGCAATAGCAACTGCATTGCTCATGATTCTGCTGCATGCACAATATTCCTATCACAAGCTATGGAATACGCAAACACTCGTAGCATTCGTGAAGATCTAAAGCCATATTATATTTTTTCAGAAACAAATTTTAACGAACCAAGTATTTTGTCAAAAAACAATTATATTATAGCCTATTTTGATTTCACAAAGAACGAAGACAAGTACGTTCAAATTTCAGTGGATTCATCTTCTAACGGTTATAGACTTCCTTATTACGATGAGTGGGTAATGCTAGCTCGTGGCGGTGATAAAACAAAAAAAGCCCCTTGGGGAGATTCTACTGCAACATTTGCAGAAGCTCAAAAATATGCAAAATTTTTTACTGAAACAGATCTTTTTGAAGCCGATCCTGTAGGTCAATTATTGCCCAATGATTACGGACTTTATGATATGTTTGGCTTGGTTTGGGAACACGTTCTCTTTGAAAAAAAGAATCCGTTTAAAGCTCTTAAAGGTCGGCCCTCTTGTCTGAAAGGAGGAGACGATCAAGTTCGAGAAAATCATATATGGAATAAAGCATACCGAACTCCTTATTGGAAATGGATTAACTATGGGTATTTTTATCCTAATTACAGTAGCGGTGTTGAAGCTGGTTTCCGTTTGATTAGAAAATTAAAATAACAACAATCTGATTAAGAGGCCTACCAGCCTCTTTTTTGTATATTCACCTGTATGAAAAAGATTTTGTTGTTCCTGACGATGTGCTTTGCGTTTGCGAATGCTCAATTCTATT
>CACWPM010000017.1:67109-109241 GCA_902762795.1 Fibrobacter succinogenes
GCGACGCTTGTCGGGTTTGCTAAAAGATTTCATGGTCCGATTTTAGTGAAAAAGCCTGTCAAAGGTGTCAAGCCAAGAAAAAATTTGAAAAAGATTCCAGAAGATAAAATCAAAAGATTTTTTGATGTGAATCGCGATTCGTTGCACAAGGAGCTTTGGCTCGAAGTGGAGAAAAATGAATTTGTTAGAATTTGTGTTGACGTGCCTGTTGTCGCGTGGGAAACATCATTGAAATCAAGTATCCTCAACGATTCCTGCTTAGCGTTTCAAATACCGATATTTACTGGAGTTGAAGCAATTAACGTTTACTTTCCCGAATCAGAAAATTCAAACAAAATCAATCTAGCCGTTGGAATGAAATATCTAAACTTCGAAAATGAAGAAGTTTTATTAGGATTCAACAAATATAATGAAACTGAACTGTATGCACTGGGTTACAAGAACAATCATGATCCAGAAAGGCTGGTAACTATTACAGGAACTTATTTGGTCGATAAATATCCTGTGACAAATTGCGATATCATACAAACAATGTGGGATAACCTTCCGTCTAAAAAGACATCGTTTACAAATTGGAACAGAAAACGTCTTGCTGATGAGTGGGTGACAAGAAAAAGAAATAGCTCGCGTCATGGAACCTGTGATGTACACGACTCTGCGGCATGTACAATTTTGTTACTTCAAGCTATAAAATACGCAAACGCCCGTAGCATTAGAGAAGGACTAAAACCATATTACTTTTTTTCATCATCAAATGAATTCCATTCGAGAATTATTTCAAAAGGTAATTATATTATTGGTTACTACAATTTTACAGATAAAGATGAAGGAAAAGACGAAATTCAAGTCTCAATCGACAGCACTTCGGATGGCTACAGGCTCCCGTTTTACGATGAATGGATGATATTCGCTCGCGGCGGTGACAAAAAGAAACAAGCTCCGTGGAGTGATTCGGCTACATTTGAAGAAGCTTCGAAATATGCTCAATTGGGACCAGAATGGCATTATGATAAATCAAAACCTGTGGGACAACTATTGCCAAATGGATATGGCTTATATGATATGTTGGGTTTGGTTGAAGAGCATGTTCTTTTTGAAGAAAAAAATCCTTTTTCTGCTCCTAGTAATAAGCCGTCTTGTGTAAAAGGAGCCAATGATCGAACTGAACAAGAATGGAAATCTGCTTCAAAATCTTCTGGACCTTATTGGAAAGATGTAAACTATGGGTATTACCGCGGAAACTACAACGAAGGTTTACCAGCAGGTTTCCGTCTCATCCGCAACATCGGCAATAACGTCAAATGGGAAAAAAGCAAAACAAACGACAAGCAATAGCTTTAAAAAAGGAGACCCGATTAGGTCTCTTTTTTGTATATTCCGTTATATGAACCGGATTGCCATTACGAAAACGATTCTGCTATTATTCGTCTCATGCCTTGCTGTGGCAAATGCGCGTCAATATACTATTGAATCCCTGAAAAATCCAAGCACCAATCAACAAAACATAGCTCTGTTAAGTCAGGTACAAAAGACGATAGATGTGAATCGAAAATCCTTAAAGAACTTGCAATGGCTCGAAGTCGAGAAGAACGAAATAGTCAAAGTTTGCATAGACGGTAAAATCCCCGTATGGGAGACTTCGTTAAACGCGGCGATATACAACGACTCGTGCATCGTGTTCCAGGCACCGACTCTCATCGGTGTCGATTCGCTTAAAGTTCATTTCCGTAAAGGCTACAAATCGCATAAGATTAACCTAGCTATCGGCATGAAATACTTAAATTTCAAAAATGAAAAAGTCAAATTAGGATATAACGATTATACCGAAGAAGAAATATTTCTATACGGAATTCAAAATGACGATCCTGAAAGATTCGTTTCGTTCACAGGAACATTTCTAGTCGATAAGTACCCCGTAACAAATTGTGAAATCATGCAATTGATGTGGGATAGCATTCCCATGAAAACATCGATTAAAGAACCAACATTGCAAAAATTAGCAGAACAATGGGCGAACAGAAAAAAGTTTTCTACACGTAATGAAAATTGCGCAGCTCATGATTCCGCCACCTCTACATTTTTTGTAATTCAAGCTATGAAATATGCAAACGCACGTAGCACAAGAGAAGGATTAAAACCCTATTATAAATTTAAAGAAACAAACGAAAGAGAACCTGCAATTTTATCCAGAGGGCTCTACGTTATAGGCTATTATGATTATTTCAATTTATACGGAGAAAGCGAAATTCAAGTTTCAATAGATAGCACCTCTAAAGGTTACAGGCTCCCATATTACGATGAATGGATGATGCTTGCTCGTGGCGGCGACAAAAAAAACAAGTATTCATGGGGCGATTCGGCATCCTTTGACGATGCTTTAAAATATGCACGATTCTATCACTGTAAAAGTTTTTATGAAACAGACCATGTCGGGCAACTTTTACCTAATGGATACGGCCTATACGATATGTTCGGTCTAGTAGAAGAGCATGTCCTTTTTGAAGAAGTAAACCCCTTTATAGAACATGATGGAGGTCCGTCATGTATGAAAGGAGGCGATATTCGTGTCACAAAGGAATTTCAAGAAAATCCAGCTCGATCATATTGGAAACAAATCAATTACGGATATAACAGAAGCAACAACAATAGTGCCATGCCAGGCGGTTTCCGCCTCGTTCGCAACATCGGCAATAAAACCAAATGGAGCGAAATTAAAACCGTTGGCAAAGAGTAGTGACCTGTTTCTAAGCTGCAAAATTCTATCTTATCTCCTGTGAATAAGAAATATATCATCCCTGTCGTTATTTTTTCGATTTTGTTGTTGCTCCCGTTTGGCGTGCAGGCGGTTGCCGACTTGCGTGGCGAAAAGCGCTTCCAGCCGTTTGACATTTTCAAGGATGTGGTTTACACCCCGATTGTGCGCGAGAAGAATGTGGCTGCGGCTGCGGACTCGCTCGATGTGAAGTGGCGTGCGGCGCGCGAGGCGATTGCTGCGGGTGCAGAGGCGGCTGATGCGTTGGAGCCTGTGACGTCTTCGCTTTCGGACTTGGAAGCGGCCGTGCTTTCGGTGAATACGTATGCCGAACTCGATACATCTGAAGCTCGTTACAAGAGCCTCAAGTTGGCGGATACGCTCCTCTCGAAGCTGGAGGACGAACCGGAATCGTTTCCGCAGGCGGATTCTTGCATCAAGTCGCTCGTGGCGGACCTTGGGCATGTGTCGCTTTGGCGCGCGTTCTTGGACGTAAAACATTACGGCGTCTGGACGAGCCGCTATTTGCGTGCGTTTGAAAATAAGATTGACGACGAGAGCGCTATTGTGTTGGCGTTGCGCCCCAAGTACCAGCTTGCGGTATGGAACCTTTTTAGCGATCCGGGCGAGAAGGTTGTTCTCGGCGCTGCTGGCGATTGCATTGGTGCGGGCTGTGGGCGCGATACCGCCGCGGCTTCCGACCGTTGGCTTTTCTACCGCCAGGATGTGGAATTCCTGGTGCAGCCGTCTCCGCTTGATGTGCGCAGTGCAAAGCTCGACAATCCGGTGAAGGCGATTGAAAGGTTCCGCGACCAGCTCAAGGCGAAGGGTGTGGAACTCTTGGTGGTGATTACTCCGGGCAAGCCGAGCATTTACCCGGAACGGTTGACGGGCAAGAATTCGGATGCCGCCGGAACTGCCGCCGGCCATGAAAATGCTGCCGCAGTCGGGGATGCCGCCGGAACTGCCGCGGGGGAAAATGCCGCCGCCGTCGGGAATGCCGCGAGGGAAAATGCCGCCGGGCTCCAATCGCATGGCAAGAAAATTTTGGATTCGCTCACGCGTGCTGGCTTTAACACGGTGGATTTGTACACGCCGCTTTTGGCCGCAAAGTCCCGCGATGCTGCCGAAGGTCCGTTGTACCTGAACGACGATACGCACTGGACTCCGCGCGGGGCGGAAATTGCCGCCGACGTAATCGCGAAAAAAGTCCGCGAAATGGTGGATGCGGGAATAGTCAAAATCCGTGGAAAGGATGAAGTGCGCTACATTGCCGCCGATTCCGTGGCAGACCGCATGGGTGACGTGGGCGAGATGAGCGGACTTAACAAGTTCAATGTATTCAAGGTGCAGAAAGTGACGGGACACGTTGTTTCGCAACAGAATATCAAGGAACGCACCGAAAAACTCCCGATGGATACTGCTTGCGTTGCTGCGGCAAAGAACGCTTGCAAAAAGAACGATTCTTGCTTTATTGCTCAGTCCGCGCTTTGTGAACGAGACACAGTGCTTTACGACACCACAGTCACTCCCTTCAAAGATGATTTCCGCAAGTCCGAAATTTTGATTCTCGGTGACAGCTTCAGCCGTATTTACCAGACCGATTCCCCTGTGAACGCCGGTTGGATTGCACACTTCGCGAAGAACATGAACGCCCGTGTCGCAAGCATCGTGAGCGACGGTGGCGCCTCGACGCTTGTCCGTGAAAAGCTCGCCCGCAAGGCTAGCGTGCTCAAGGGCAAAAAGCTCCTCATCTGGGAATTCGTCGAACGTGACCTCCGCTTCGGCGCCGAAGGCTGGAAGGATGTAAATTTTTAGAACTTAGAGCTTAGAACTTAGAGCTTAGATTTTCTAAGTTCTGCCAACTAAGTTCTGCCAACTGCGCTGGAGGCGCAAAATATGCCAAGACATGGAACCCCGACGCCGGGACAGGCAATCCTCGAAGGAATTGAATGGCTTAAAATCGACAAGCCCGAATTTGCACGCAGGGTAGGCGTTTCTGTAGAAATGCTCGACCAGCTGATTGCGGGTGAAGTTTGCATCTCGACTGAAATTGCAAACGCGCTCGAATCCGTGACCGGGAGCCCCGCCGCCTACTGGAAAATGCTCGAACGCAAAAGCCGCGCCTCTCGTTAGGCCGCGCATTCCAGTAAATCGCGCTTCTCGTTAGGCCGCGCATCCCGATAAGCCGCGCTTCTTGATAAGCCGCGCATCTCGATAAGTCGCGCTTCTCGATAAAGCAAATGTCATTCCCGCGAATGCGGGAATCTTCTTCTTGAATTTAATTATACTTGCGATATGAATATTAAAGATGCCGTTTCTTTCATGTGTGACCTCGCCAAGGGCGAAGCCGACCAGTTTGATGTTATTGCTTCCAACGCCCATTCCGAAGGTTTGTCTGTCTTTCAGGGGCAAGTGCAAAATACCGAAATTTCGGATTCCGTCGGGCTTGGCATTCGCGTTATCAAGGATGGCCGCCCGGGTTACGCTCACACGGAACGTTTGACGGACGAAGCTCTCAGCCAGACGCTCAAGGACGCTCTTTGCCACACGCAGTGGACCGAAGAAATTGATATCACTCTCCCGCAGGCGGTCGAACTCCCGAAGGGCGAACCGAATTACAATCCGGTTCTCGAAACGCTCGACCTTGCAACGATGAAGGACTTCTGTATCGAACTTGAAAAGGCGACTTTTGCAAAGTCCAAGGAAATCGAGAACATCCCGTACCTCGGTGGCGATATCGAACGTGATTATTCTGTTGTTGCAAACAACACGGGGCTTTTCTACGAAGCTCGTTCGAACTGCGCTTCTGCGGGTGCCGGTGCGGTCGCAAGCCGGGGTGGCATCAAGAAACTTGGCAATTTTGTCAAGAATGGCCGCGACTGGAACGAATTCTCGGTCGATGAAATCGCAAGCAAGACTGCCGAATACGCTACAGAACTTTTTGGCGCCCAGAAAATCGAAAGTGGCAAGATTCCGGTGATTCTTTCGGAACGCATTTCCGCACGCTTCCTCGGCATGTACAGCCAGCCGTTCTTTGCAGAAACTATGCAGAAGGGCCAATCCCGCCTCGACGGCAAGGAAGGCGAAAAGATTGCAAGCGATGTCTTCTCGCTGTGGAACGATCCGGTCGGTGAAATGTTTGAACACAAGTTCTATTTCGATTCCGAAGGCTGCCTTGCGAGACGAGTGAAGGTTGTCGAAAATGGTGTTTTCAATTCCGCTCTTTATAATCTTGAAACCGCTTCAAAAGCGCACTGCGAAACGACCGGCAATGGAGCTCGCAGCTTTGGCAGCAAGATGTCCACGAGCTTTTACAATATGCTTGTGCCGCCTGGTGAAATGACGACTGCGGAACTCCTCAAGATTTTCCCGAAGTGCTTGCTTGTCGTGCGCTTGGAAGGCAATTCCGGTTGCAATCCTGTGAGCGGCGAACTGAGCATTGGGGCTCACGGCTTCTGGTGTGAGAACGGAACTATCCAGCATCCGGTTGACGGCGTGACTCTCAGCGGGAACTTCTTTGAGATCATCAAGAACATTGTTGCGGTCGGCAACGAATACCGTGACCCGTTCGCGACGTACAAGGTACCGGCGCTTGCGGTAAGCGAGTTAAGCGTGAGCGCGTAGTGTTCGAAGCTTTTGGCAGCTTTGTTATGTGTTATTTGGGCGGTTTTTATACCGCCTTTTCTGTATAAAAAATGCTGCAAGAACATTGTTGGAGGTGAATCCTTTTCAAGTCCTTGCAGCACTATGTTTGAGGTGTTTCTTTATAAAAACTGTTACGGGTCGTATTTCTCGCTGTTGCGGAAGAGCGGAACTTTTCCTACTGAAACCGTATTTGTCGTATGGCAGTACAAGTCATGTGGCGTGACGAACATGGCCTGCTGTTTTTTTGCGTTGTCGATCAAGTCCTTGACGTTGTCGACGACAATTCCGCCTGCTTTCAACAACATTTTCAAGAAGCCCTCGATGGCGCTGCTCAGCGGCTTGCTCTTTAACAGATAAATGTGGTCTTCGTTTTCTTTATCGACGAGATTTTCCAAAATTTCTTGAACGGATTCCGTCACCTGTTCATCTTTTTCTGCGGCGAAACTCTTGTTGAAGCCGTATTCGGCGGCGTGTTCGGCGAACAAGTCCAAAAGCGTCGCTGTTCGCTTACATTCTCCCGGATTGCCTGATATATCTCCGTTCTTGATGTCAATCTTCAGGTCAGGATTGTTCTTGGATGCATCCAGAAAGCACTGATAAACAAACGAAGAGCTTTCCATAGTGTGCTTGCCATTGTTGTTCTTTTCATCGATCAAGGTCTTCAGTTCGGCGGCTGCAAGTTTCAAAAACTTGATAATGGCTGCTTGCTTGAGGCTCACGTGCGAAACGTCCTTGTAAATAAGAATCATGGCAAGAAGGACCAAGTTTGAATAAGGATAGGCAAGTCCCTGTTGGGTGTAATTGCGGGCGATGTCGATGACCGGTTCTATGGTCTTGTCGAAATTTTCGAATCCTCCCTTTTTGGTGATTCGGCGGACATGCACTCCTCGGGCCGTCGGGAAACTTTTGACAAGGTGCGTGTGAATACCGTTTTCTCCAGCGTCGGCCAAAACTGCGTCTTCTCCGTTCCGCATGAATATTGCTCCGTGCGTGACTCTGGAATTAGTGAACGCCATGATCAAGCGAGAAATGAGATCGTCCGTTTCCCCGTCAAAAATGAGAATGTCGCCAGGCTTCAGGTCCTTAAGCTCGATGTCCCTTTCTTCTGTTTTTTGCGTGCTCATCTGGCGGTCCCTTGGAATAGGATTAAAAATTATTCGCAAAAAAGATAAATGCGTAAAACATTTTATGCAATAACCCATTTGGGCTATATTGATTAATAAAAAAGGCGAAAACCCTAAAAAAATGGATTTCGCCTCTTTCGAAATTTATTCGTCAAGCCTTTTGCTCCCCTTGGCTTTATTTTATTTATTGAAAACATTTTGTAAAGAGTCCATGATTAACGTCTTTTTTTCAGGTATACTCCCCATTATAAGCTGTTCTATATCGTCTTTGCAAAAGGTGGGGTGGTTTTCGTATAACAGATTGATTTGCTTTTTTTCTTCTGCGAATTCGCCTTTCCGGTTGCAGCAGGCGATCATCATCAGACGTGCAGGTATCGCTTTCGGCGTGTAAAGCAAAATTTGTTGTGCCAGGTGCTTGCATTCGTCGTACTTGCCCTCAAGGAACAAGATGAACGCTCTTGCATGGTAAACTGAAGCCTGGTTTGCGGTCTCGGGAATCAGTCGCTCGCAAGAGTCTATGAGCTTGAGAGCCTTCTCTTCGTCGCCGGTGAGCATGTAAATTTGAATGAGGTAATTACGGGCCGTAATCAAGAGCGGGTTTTCATCGATGATCTGCTGGAGATAGGCGATAGCTTCGGATTTGTTGCCTATGGTCGTGTTGTAAAACGCCATGATCATCTTTGAGTAGATGGAATAAGGCGCATTGAACATTGCTTTGCGGGCAAGTTCGCCTAGGACTGTGATGATGGTTTGCCTGTCCTCCCAGTTTTCCATGAAGCCTATGTAGTACGCCAACGACAATATGTAGACCGGCTGTTCGTTGTACTCCTTGCCTGTCGTAAGAGGCGTGAGCATTTTCTTTGTTATTTCGAAGGATTCCACGCAGCGGTTTTCGAGCTTCACGTTGCAGTACGTCGAAGCGTACCACCAGTAGGGGATGGAACTTTCAGACGTGTATTTCATTTTGGCAGTGGCAAGGATGAGGCTACGGAACAGCAGCATTGTTGTCTTTTGTGCCAATACCAAAATGTCTTCGTTGTTTATCTTGATCGATGTTGTCCAGAGAAGCTCGCGAGTTGAACCTAGCCTAATGGAAATGAACAGAATTTCGTCGTTATCATGGGTGGCCGAAACTGTAATTAGGAAGTCCGGAACGATATTTTTTTCTGGAAAATCAGTAATGCGGAAAATGTGATACTGATGGAACGATTCTACTACGGACAGGTAAAGTTCGTGAGCCTTGGGAGCTATCGAAAGGTCGTTTTCCTTGCTGAAAACTATGCACAAATCTTTTTTGATGTCATCGTCGTTTGAATCTTGCTCGTTTTGGCTGGAAACGGCTTCGGTTCTATTGGTGACTTCGAGGATTTTGTAGATGTTGGCAAGGTGCACTTTGACGGTGTTTGCCGAAATGCCCAAAGTCCTGCATATTTCGATATTTGTGAGCCCTTTACGCAAAAGGGCCAATATTTCTTTTTGCCGGACGGTTAGTTCCGGTTTTGTATTTTGCTCAAACATAGGCATAATTTAATATAAAATGAGACTTTTATATTGACGTAACGTAAAAAAAACTGCTATTCTTACTACAAAAGTGTCTTTTTTGCTGAAATCTTCCTAAAAAAAGGCATAATTTCAACAAATGGATATCGAATTGTGGATAAATTTATTCCATTGCGGAGGAGGGTCGCCTTTTTACCAGGAAAATGTCGAAATATGACTGAATGTATTGTTAATTGATAACAAATTTTTACCAAAAAATGTTACACAAAAAAAACAAGTGAAAATGTAAACTTATAAATGAATTTTATGATATTTTATGTATATTGAATACAAACATTTATTTTTTTAAACAACAAAATTAGAGTAAAATAAACTTTACAATATACAAAATAGTAAACTTATAGTTATATTGCGGCGTTGAAAGGTGTGAAAGCAGTTTAGGAATACATATAAATATATATAAGTAAAATAATTAAATGATCAGGGACGAGGTTATAAAATGGGTAAGTTGAACAGTTTGTGGGGACAATTGGGGCTTATCTAATGGATTACGTAAGAATAGTTGACGTGTCTCTTTGCCATGAATATTATAATGGGAGTTCCTGTGGTTTTAAGGTGACGCCGTCTGTTGAAACGGCCGAGATTTTAAAGAAGGAAGAAGCTCTCTGCCGCATTTACGATGGAAAAGTGCGGATCATGGCGCCCGTAAATGCATTTGTCAAGGAAACAACGCTCTTCTTTTATATCAAGGCTTCAATTGCCGAAATTTGGAATGTGACAAATTTTGACGGAATTGCCCACGATGAGTTTCCGGTGGCGGTCGTATGCGATAATGAAGTTTATTTTGATGGGCGTAAAAAGGATTCTATGCCGGAATTGCAACGGATGTTTGGCGTCATCTTTGCGCTTGAACTTCATATAAAGCCCAACGACCTGCTTACGTGCACGGTGAAAATCCCGACAAAGAAACTGAGATGGTGCTATTGCGTTTCGGGCAATTATGCAGAACGTGATTTGCAGATAAGCGATTCTCTCAAAACGGACGATCCGGTACAGTTCGACTGTGTGGAAAAATCGTCGCGATTTTCGTTGTACATATCGCGAAGCGAAATTCCGATTGTGAGTGGGGCGCCTCCCAGGTTCCAGCTAAAGGATTCCGCGACTTCGAAAGTGCTTGTGAAAAGTCTTCCGAACGCGAACGCGAAGTCTATTGCCAAGGCTAGCCTTGACGACGGAACTAGGGCCATTGTCGCAGAATGCTTTGTCAATCCTTGATTTTTGCCACTGGATGGCGAATTTGAACAAATCTTCTGCCTTTAATATCGTATCTTTACTCCTATGGCGTCTGCATCATAAATGTAAATAAAGAAAAGAAGGTGAAAAATGTGCAATCTGAAATCGCTTCTGAACAAACTTAAAGATAAAGTCAATCCTCCCAAAGAGCGGAATTCCATTACGGTGGACGACATCTCGTTGGATTTTCCCCTTGTATTCGAAGGCAACGGCAAGATGTATTTTATCAAGATGGACCGCTACGTCTATGTCAAGGGTTCTCGCTATACCAAGCTGGACAAGAAGAGCCGCCCGTTCCTCTTGACCTGCCGTTTCAGGAGAGGCTTCATGTCCGATGGCGCGTCGGCACCCGAGTTCGCGAAGATTTTCGTGCCCGATGTCAAGAAGGGGGACGATGTTTACAATGCCGCCCCGTTCATTCATGACGGACTTTACATGTATGAGGGCAATATCGATGGCATCAACATGACTCGCGAGGAATGTGACGATATCCTTCGCGGGATTTGGAGGCTTGCGGGTATGTCCCGCGTCGTTGCTGGCGCTGCTGATCTTGGAATCCATGTTTTTGCCGGTTCGGACGACCATTGGGGCAACGATTCCAACAATTGCAAACACCTGTTCGAAGCGAAATTCGAGTATCGTTAATTTTCATGGCTTGAAAGCGAAAATCTGCGAAAATAGCCCGGAAACGGGCTATTTTTTTTTGCTTTTGCGGGGATTGTTCTTACGGAGGTGGTCGAGGGTGCTTTTCGACTGCAATTTTTTTTGAAAAGATGATACAATTTTCGTTTAATTTACTTATTATTAGAGGTGAGAAGGATTTTTGGTATGAGAAGATTTGATTTTGAAAAAATGTCCAGTTTCAAGAGCGTCTTGTTGCTGCTTGTGGGTGGACTGCTGTTGAACATCATCCCAGCGAAAATCGCAATCGCCCTTGGTTTACCGTTGTTCCTGGATTGCACTGGAACTGTACTTACGGCAATGCTTGGCGGCTACCTGCCCGCGATTATAGTTGGCTTTGCGCTTAACGCCATTAATGGTATAGCTGATCCGGTCTCGACGTATTATGGCGTCTTGAGTATATTGATCGCTATTTTTGCGACGCTTTTTTTCCACAAAAAGTTTTTCAAGAGTGCACTGCGTATTTTTGTCGTGATATTCTCGTTTGCTATTATCGGTGGGGGGCTGGGATCCATCTTTACGTATTTCCTGTTCGGGTTCAATTTTGGCGAGGGCATTTCCGCTCCGATTGCGATCGCGTTTCACGATGTCATGAACTTTAGCTTGTTCAAGTCCCAGTTCCTAGCCGATATTGTGATCGACATTTTTGACAAGACTATAATCGTTGTACTGGCGGTCTTCATATTCCACTTTGTTCCCCAGACCTATAAGGACCGGTTGAACAAGATTTTCTTGCGAAAGACGGATTCGGGGCGCGGTTTCGGGGGCTCGATGGTCAGCAATTCGCTCTTGCGCAAGGCGGTCATCATGATGACGATTACTGAAGTGCTTTTGGGAGCGCTTGCGAGTGTCATCGGCTTCTTCCTGTATCGCGAAAAATCGGTCAACAGCTTTATCGAAGTGGCGAACGGAGCCGCCAAGGCGGCGACTGTTGCAATCGATGCCGAAAAAATTGACGAGTATATCGCTCGTGGTTACGAACTCGAAGAATACAATCACACAAAATGGGTCCTTGAACGCATTCGTGAAAGCTTCCCGCAGACAAAGTATCTATATGTCTACAAGATTATGGCGGACGGGTGTATTGTTGTGTTCGATGTCGATATTGATGGCGTGCCGGGTGAGCCTCCAGGAAAAAAGATTGATTTTGATCCCTCGTTTAGACAACATCTACCGAAGCTTTTGGTTGGCGAGGAAATCGATCCGATTATTTCGAATGACCAGTATGGTTGGTTGTTGACGGTCTATAAGCCAATCTACAATGCTGCGGGAAAAGCCGTTGCCTATATTGGGGCGGATATTGCGATGGAATCCATCAAGAATGACGAGGCCATTTTCTTTATCAAGCTGCTCTCGCTGTTTTTTGGACTTTCCATCCTTATCATGTGTGTCGTTATCGAACTTGTAAAACGCCGTGTAGTGGCGCCTCTGAACAGCATGTCTCAGGCTGTATTCCGCATTGCTACGAATACGATGCTTGCAAGCGAGCTTGATGAAAATATGGATCTCGGTAAAATTAACAATGCCGTGAAAAAATTAATTGCACTCGACATCCGTAACCATGACGAAATAGGAAAGTTGTACGAAGACGTGAGTACCATGTCCCGCGATACGTATAACTTTATGTGGAAATCGCAGGAACAGGGCAAGCGGATCCAGCGCATGCAAGAAGTGATCATTATGGAATTCGCCGAGATGGTTGAAGCCCGAGACAAGAGTACAGGCGACCATATTAAAAAGACAGCCGAATACGTGGAAGCCATCGCTCGCGAACTCCAGGCCGAAGGCAAGTTCAAGGGCGTTCTCACGGATGCCTATGTCAATAAGCTTAAGCGAGCAGCCCCGCTTCACGATGTCGGAAAAATTGCCGTATCGGACCTGATCTTGAACAAGAACGGCAAGCTTACCGATGAAGAATTTGCCATTATGAAGAACCATACGACCGAAGGCGGTAAAATCCTCCAGAAAATTGTCGATGAAGCGAAAGGAGCTTTCGATGCCGACTATTTGACCGAATCCATCGAAATGGCAAAATACCACCATGAAAAGTGGAACGGTTCCGGCTATCCGGAACGCCTCAAGGGTGAAGAAATCCCGCTTTCCGCAAGAATCATGGCTGTTGCGGACGTGTTCGATGCGCTTATTGCCGAACGCATTTACAAGAAGGGTTTTAGCTACGAAAAGGCCATGGCGATTATCACCGAGGGTGCGGGCAAGCACTTTGATCCGGAAATTGTCGAAGCGTTCACGCATATTTCCAGGCGGCTGTATGACGAAAGAACGGTGATTGATTCGGATGCTTCCCACGAAAATGTATCAGAGAAAAAGCAAGGCTAAAATTTAACGCCCTTGTAAAAATTTTTTGCAAAATGCCGATACAATAAAAGCCAAACTCGAGTTACGAGTTTGGCTGTAATTTATGGTTTCAAGATTTATTTTTAAATATTTATAATATTGATTTTATGCTTTTCGATACCGTTTTCGCAAACACTCGCCTCGATTTTCTTTGTTCCTGCCGGAATGTTGCCTACATGGAATATCCGGTAGCCTTCATCGCCTGAGAGACAATCAAGTTTTGTCGAGAACGCAAGCTCTTCATCGGTCTTGTAGTTGACTGTATATGACTTATTGTTGTTTGTCGCGTTCAACCATGAAACTTTTAGGAGAATCTTGTCACCAGGTTTCGTTTTTACGAACTTTTCGTTTGTCTTTTCTTGAGAAACGCGACCAATATTGATTCCGTCTTCTTCACGGTAAATGTCAACGCGCACATTCGCGCCTTGGATGTATGCCCTGATATTGGACGCTTCATTTGTGCCTGTGGCGATATCCAAATACGTCAAGGGTCTGACGTTTTCTCTATTGGTGAATTCGTTGCTCAAGTCGATTTCTCTAGTGAACTTGTATTCATTACCCGCAGTGTATTGTTTGTGTCTTTCGCCTAGCGCTTCCCCGAGGATAATTGTATTACGATCGACACTATTTAATTTGACCGTTGCTTCCCATTTTTGATAGTGGGCGATGTCTCCAAACACACTGGTATTGTCGAGGACGGTTATGGCCTGCCCCTTTCTCATGACCGGTTGGCTGCATTTGGGCATATCCAGCGAAGGATTTGTTTCGTAATAATCGCGTTTAGTCAGAACGTACGGACGCTTGCTCCCCTTTATCACGATCCAACGGCCAGGACCTTTTTCATGTCTAAAAATGTATCCACTCGGGAATACAACCGTTTTCCCGTTGACTGTGGCCAAAAGGTCTTTGCGCAAACGTGCTTTTTTGCGTAACTTCGGGAATTTGGCATGGAGGATACCTTTTTGGGGCTTGCACACGTATCGCACGTTCTTGAAGGATGCCGGACCGAACTCTTCCAAGGTTATGCGATAAATCTGGTATTTCCCGATTTGCCACCCGGAAAGGATAAACGGGCTGTTTTCCGGAATGATTTCTTGGATAAGCGAAATCGTTTTACTGCATAGGGGGAGGGCCTTGTCCAGATCCTTAATTGTTTTTTGAGTTTCCCCGAATACATCCTTGAAGTAATCCTGAACGCTGATAGGTTCGAACGTGGCTATGTCATTTTGTGGCAATGCGCGCAAGACATTTTCGCCGTGTTTCGCGTCGTAATTGTAATCGAAATAAGCATAAGTTATTTCGGGCTTGCACATCCAGGAATGAATCAACATTTCTCTATGGAACTGGCTGCTATTGTAAACGGTTTGTAATTGCTCGCTTGTCGGGGTGTAACCTGCGGGATCTTTCTTTTCATCTCTATCGCATGAGTAGTTGTTCCAACTGTATTGCGTTGCGATAAATGGGTGTACGCCTATGTTTGGATTGGATAACATAGCCGCTCGGACGTTGTTGATATAGAATTTTAGGCGTGCGAACGGAGTCACCTTTGGAATGTAAGTTTTCCAGTTGTCCATCGAATCTTTTTCAAAAGCGTCCAACTTTAGCGTGTACAAACTGGGATTGGAGCGCATTCCGGCAGGAAGCTTGACTGAACCCCCTAAGTATGTTTCAAATTCATTGCCGTTTTGGTGGTGATTGATGTAGCCGGCCTGGCTATTGACGGAATGCAAGGACCGGATTGCTTTGGGATAGTAATGACGGATTGGCTTTACAAGATACTTGTCAAGCAATCCTGCGTAGTATTCCATCATTACGCAATCCCAAATGTTGATGTTGCGCCTTCTAACGTATGTTTGTGAAGCGTTGTATCCGCTACTGCTCCTTCCATCGCTGAGATTACTGTGTCTGCACGACTTGACATCGTTTAAGAGAATGCTGTTGCCGTTTTCATCTGTGAACGCGTAGCCTCGTTTTTCTAGGTTATCGTAAATTTTTCGGTAGCTTTCGGTTTCCTTGTCTTTACGGTCATGCAGGCTTTCGCAAATGCTGTCCCAGACTTGGTCTCTTGTTGCATCCAGTGGCTCTGTCGAGGCTTTGTCGTCCCTTATATAAAAACCTCGCTGGACGATTCTGATTTCGTTTGCCGTATTGCGCATACCTTCGAAGTCGCAATAAATGAAATCTACTTCGATGTGATAACGTTTTTGAAGCTTTTCGAATATCTTGTCTAGAAGATTTCGCAAGGCTTCGGCACCGGAAATGGGACCATCCGTATTGTCATCGCTCCTGACATTCTTGTTTGTATAAAGTTTACGGAGCCGTTCGCAATAATCTTGCTTTATGGACGCGTCGACATCCTTGATTTTTGGATTATCGTAGTGAATAGGTGCATCGTAAAAAATGTAGCCGTCGCCACAAAGCCCCTTTTGCTCGCTATCCTCGAAATAGACCATGGAATGGAGAAAATTCTTCTGTCTCTTGACGAAAATGCAGTCATTTATATATTCATTATATTTTTGTAATTGTTCCGGATCGTTGTCTTCGGGTTTATCTACTGCTTTCTTGGTCGTCTTTATCCTGTCGGCGATTTCAATCGCTCCACCAAAAAGCTGCTCGAAAACGTCTCCCTCAATGGACACGCTACGACGTCCGCGCGGCTGTGCAAATAGAGCACGGGCCAATTTTCTTGCAGCTTCTTCTGGGGAAACCGTTTCCAAACTGTCTAAGTTCGGATAAATCTCTTGCAAAGAGTAGCTGTCGAATAAATTTGGATATTTGCTATGACGATTGAATTTTTTAAGATTTTCTGGAGCGTTTTCTTTCAGCTCGCTGTTGAATTCAGAACCGTAATACTTTTCCGGTTTGACAAGACCGTTTTGGAACCAGAGGAATACATCTTTCTGGTTGTTGATCTTCTTGAAAACCGGAACCTGTAATTTGAATTTCCCGCGAATGTCATAATGCCTTCTAACGTGACTGAGCAATTGATTATATCTTGCTTCGTTAAAACTCGGTTTGAAGAAGTAATCTAAATCACCACTAATAAATGCTTCATAGGCAAAATTCCGCTCAAGAGTCTGTTTGAGCTTTAGCTCAAAACAAATGGCTTCAAATTCGAGAAAATCTTTCCCATTATTCTTGACTTTTTCCATTGGGACTGTTTTCCACAAACATAGTCCTCCGCCCACGGGTTTTCCGTTTTGCGTAATCCTTCCCGGTATAATCATTGAGCGGACAAGTAAATCTCCATCGTAAAGGGCTTCTGCAACAGGATTTTCGAAAAAGACCATTTTGTTCCTGTCTGCATAATTAGAACAAAGTTCTATTTTGCTATCGACTTCGCTAGGAACGTATTTGGAGACTACTGCTACATATAAAGTGTTTTTTGTGTAATCTAAATTGAAAAAATTGTTGGGTATCGCATATTCTTTAGCGGGAGCGTATTCAGAAATGCTGTCAAAGAAATACGGAATATAATGCAATCCGATTTTTGAAACTTCGATTTGTGATGTCCCCGGGGTGACTCCTATGCTCGAAATATCTATTTCCGGGGTGGCTGATATTTCTTTGTTCTTTTCGGCATAGTAAAAGCCTGCGATAGGCCACTTGCGCAACCTTTCGTTTAATCCGCTTGGAAGATCTTCATTGTTGTTTTTTATTTGTAACGCCTTTACATATTCATCGAGTTCAAAGAAGTAAACATAGTAATCGGGAGTTCCATTTCTTTTGTAAAAATAGCCTGCACTGTTGAAAAGATGATTTTTGATAAAGTATTTGTGATTCAAATTTTCTGACGAACTGGCCTTTAGTTCTTCAAGACGAAAAATTTTGGGAATGTTTAAATCCTCGGGAAATACGGAAAACTTGGGATCGATTAACTCCTTTGTACCGTCTGTTGGAACGATATGTTGGCCTATGATATCCTTGATAGGGCTTGATGTGATTTTGGTTGTATTTTGTTGCATTTTTTTTATCCTAATAAAAAAATATGAAAAGCCCCAAGAAAGAGATTTCTTGGGGCTATATCTTGTTCTTACTTATCGAGAAGTTTTGTTAACAGAGATGAAACGATGGTATTTGTCATCTCTGGAGCAAAACTAGTCGGAAGTCCCAAAGCAGAGGAAACGATTTGCATAAGCATGGATTGAATTTCGTCTGCTTTTGCAGCTTTTTTAGCTTCCAAATCGGCAAGTAGATTATAATATCCTCCAACTTCTGTAATATTTTTAGGAACGGGGATTCTTGTTGCTTTTACTTCTGTTTCAAGTGCTGCTCGTAACAAAAGTAGTTGCCTGATTTTTTGCATTTCTTCAGATTCGTTATTTGACAAGAGTTTTTCGATTAAACTCTGAAATGCTGTTGTATTGGTTATAGATTCAGACATGTTATGATTCTCCTTGAAAATTCTTATTTACCATTTGAGGGGGGGGTAGTTGGATTGTTTTTTCCGTTGTTATCTTTGTCTGTACTGCTTTTCTTTGTGTCGCTACTATTGCCACCACCAAGTTTAGAAATTGCTTCGATTATTTCTGGTGTGAGTTTATCTGTGTTGTATTTTGTATTGCCATTTTCGTCATCTTCTTCTGTTATGAATTTATCAAGAAGATTGGATTGCATTCCTCCGCCGGTGTAGTATGCTACAACAGCGTCGGCAACAACCTTGGCTGCGTCAACAGATGTCTTAAGTGCGTTGTTTGTTAAATCCATACCCTTTTCAAGAGCGTTCTGTGCACTTTCTGTACCCTTGTTGAGGACATCCTTCAATTGGTCAAGACCTGTCAAGTTGCCAAAGTCAGGACGAGCCTTTTCGCGGAGCTCCTTGAGCAAGTCAGGAGCTGTTACAGATGTAGGTGCTGTTGCCGATTCAATGTTCAGCGGTGTTATGCTGCTTGTGTTCTTGCCTTGCAAGTAATCTGTATTGTTGAGGTAATTGTTAGAAAGTTCCATTTTGTCAATTGGAGAATCCTGCCAGTTCCAGAATCTTGTGAGATCGATCTTTTCGCTGACATTTGTTTCTCCAAGAACAGCTTCGCCAACCATGCCATCTGTTGGCAGGGAGATGACTGTTGTGGGTACTCTGAAATGATTCGTATGGTAACGATACAGTGCGTCTTGCAATTCGAATGCGGTCTTTCCGAGTCTCTTGGCAAGCTTTTCTGGGTATGTGAAGGGGAACATCATGCAGTTTCCGTAGAAACCGAGCATCTTTTTGACATCAATGCAGTTTAACAACGGGATATCATCATAGGTTGTACCCTCTGTTTCTTCGATATCCTTGAAGTTCATGTCAATGGTGTATTTTTCCAACATCAAAGCTCGTTCATCTGCGGACATGGCACGCCATACGGCTTGAGAATAGCGCATTGTGTGCGACGCGATGTGGTGCATTGTGTCTTCGATTTTTTGTTGTTCCTTGACAGAAATTGTTGGAATTTCAGAATCAAGATAGATGTACGTGTAATTTGTTAAGTTGTTGGATGATGTTTTGCATGTTAGATCGGCATTTCCTAAGCTTGCCGAGATGCCTCCACTTATGTAGAGATCCATTAAATTGTTGCTCGACAAGTAATTTTTTCCCCAAGAAATATTGGGATTTCTCCAGGCTTCCAAATATTGGAACATCTTGAAGAAGTTGTCTCCGTATAGTCCGGTATGTTTTTCTGGATTTTTTGAAAGAGTGTATTCAAAATTGCTGCAGTTGTGAATAAGCTTGATATAGGATATATCACGAGTTGAAGACACTGCGTTATAGAAATCACAGGTGCAAGTATATTCGTTACCGTCCAATCTGCAATTCTTAATTTCGTTTCTAACTTCTCCAGAGGTCTCAAGACCGTCTTTAATTACAGTGCCGGTTAAGCTAACGTCTTGGCAGTATATTGTAGTTCCGTTCTTCAATACCAAAATTGCCGAAATCTTGTCAAAAGACATGAATTTTGCTTTGAATGATATCCGAAGATTCTGTGCCTTTTGTTCTTTTGAATCAATAGCGAAGTTGGAATAGGCACAATACTGTTTTGCTAGATCTAATCCGCTTCTGTACTTGTATGGAAGGGCTGGACGTAGGGCGTCATAATGTTTAGATAGTAATTCGTATCGCTCCTTGAATCCATTAACGTTTAATTCATTTTCGATTTGATAGGGTTTACAATTTAGGAAACTGATCATTTCCATCGGGACAAAAAGAATGAGATCCACATTCTCGATGCAAGTCTGAAGCTTGTAGCGTCTCATAACTTCCCAATACTGAATTGTCATTGCGTGGGAATGATTATGGTTTGCAATAATTTTAGTTGAAACTGCGTCAGATTCCTCGCTTGAAGCAGTCTTGATAAGAAGTCTGCTTGCTTGAGAAATCTTTTCTGATGCAGCCTTGATTGCGTTTTGGAAATTCCTTGCAGCGCCAGATGCTTCATTGTAGTTGTTTGCTTGATGTGCATGGGATTTTCCAGAACCACTAGAACTAGATTTGCTAGAATGTCCACCGACGAGGCCTAAGAATCCTCCGCCACAAGAACGACTTGAGGATGAGGCTCCGTAGGAATAGTCGGAACTTCCATCGGATATCTGGGATATGGCTTGGTTGTAAGCTTCCGTTGTTTTTTGCGTTTGGCCACTTTGATAGCTTTCTGCCGTTGAATCGATTCCTTCTTGCTGATCGATAACTTCATAGCTTTGTTTTTGTTCTCGCAAAATTAAACGTTGTTCTTCGCCTGGAGCCAAAATTGTAGAATACAAAAGTGTTCCGAGCGAGAATCCGTCTGGGACCCAGGCTTGATGCATGTTCAATGCATAACCAATCCCGAGAGAACTCATGTGAGGAATTGAGTTTGGATTGTCTTGGAGATTTTTCTTAAATGTCGTAATATCGATTGCTTTGTTTAAGGAAATGCGCGGCTTATTGGCAGACGCTTCTTCTGGCAGCGGACTGATTGCTGGTTCCACGAGTCTTTGAATCATGGAATAGTTATATACTTCCGATGGCGCTGTATCGGTGGGCAAGTAAAGCGAATTCCCGTTATTCTCGATAAATTTAACGCTAGGGAGTAATTTGTTTTCTTTTTCGGAATTGTTGATGAATGTCGCTTTGTCAATGACGAAAAGCGGATGTTCGGTGTCTTTGCCGATTTCTGTTTCCCATCCCGTATCGTTCAGCATGTTTTCTATAGCGATGTAAAGATTGCTTGCTTTGCTTGGATCTTTGAGTTCGCTTTTGATTTTGAGGTATTCTTGGCACAGATTGTATTTTTTCTTGTTTTCTTCTGTGTCCTTTTTGTTAAATTGTTCGATGTCGGATTCGTTTTCGAACTTGAGCTCGGCGCGGATATCGTACAGTCTGTTGAGCTGTGTGAATGTGTTGAGTGTCTCTTGGTCGACTCCGTTTAAGAATTCCGTTGCGCTGACGGTAAAGCTCTTGCTGCCTTTTTTATTACCTTCACCTCTTGTAAATGTGAATGTGAGGGCGTCCTTGAGGTTATAACCTGTTGGAAGCGTGATTATGAATCTACCGTTTGCATCGGTGTATCCCTGAGGCTTTGGAGCATTGACTTCATCGTTTGACGGATCTACGATACCGTCGATTTCGACGAGGGCTCCTGAGAATCCCTGGGTGTTTCCATTGGAGTCAACGATGTTGGTGTTTCCATTCGAGTCCATTTCGTAAACATAACCGATGACTCTTTTCGGCAAAGGCATTTCTTGTTCGACATCGCGGAGGAAACCAAGTCCTTTAGCGATGACTTCTGCATTGTTGACTGCTTGGGTTGCAATTTCTGATTCTAGTTCATTTCCGTTTACAAAAAGGTGTATCGGAGCAGGTTCATCAACTTCAATTGTCGTGTAGAATATGAACTTGTTTAGATTTAACTGCTCTTTAACATTGTCGAGTTTATCGCGAAGGGTTCTAAATTTACTATCACTTTTGACCCGATTGTCGTTTAAAAGTTCCTCGATATTGGCAAAATGGGTTGCCAATATTCTGTCGTGACTTGTTTGCCGTCTTACGAGGTTCGTGAGTATTTTTTTTGCATTTGCAATAATATCTTCGAGTCTGGATCTTGTTATGAGCTTGTATTCAGGTTGAGCTCTGTCCAGTGATTCCATCAAAGGATACACTTTGTTCGGATCCAATTTTTTCACATCGTCTACATAGCGTACACCCAATCGTACGAGCATATCGGCCGAATCGGGATCCATCAATGTGATTCTCCACAGATCAATTTGCTTTGTCCAATATGTGAAGTTGTTGTAGTAAGTTTCAAGGGTGTTGGCTGGGATTCTTATTTTTTCATTTTCGTTTAAGGGAAGAGCGCCTTTTTTCTCTAATAAATAAAGTTTGGTGGCCAATCTTGTTCTGTTGGCTATAGTCTTGCCTTCTGTAAGCAAATCTGCTGGTGATTTTATGCCAAGAACGGCTAAATTTTTAACTCTGCTTTCATCGAGTCCTTTGACTTTTATGAGCTCTTGTTGACTCTCTGATAATCCTGGAATTACTACTCCTATTGGCTCAAGCGGGGGTGTAACGATTGGAGCGGGTTTTCTGAATCCTGGGGCCGTTTCTGCTGGGGTAAATTCAATGCGACCGATTGGTTCGAGTTTTCCGAGTTGTTCTCTTATAAAGTCGATGTCTTCGATGCCGAAATGCTTTCTGATGAACTTTTGTTCTTTGTTGAGGAAATTTCGGAATTCAGTGTCGTATTTATCTTTGTAGTAACTGAAAATCTGGTCCGGTTTTAAAAGAGCTTCCTTTAGTTCAATGCCGGTAACATCTTTAAACAAATCGGCTTTCTTGGAAAGGATATCCTTAATTTCTAATTTGTGTATCTGGATAAATTCTTGAGCTTTGCTTGCTATGATCTTCCCGTTGTTGTCGAGAAGATCGTTTGTTTTGAGAAGCCCAGGAATTCTATTGTTTACCCAGTTTCTGTCATTTTCGATGAAATTTTTGAATCCTGCGGGATCTTGTTCAATTGCATTCTTTAAAACGTTTTTATCGAACTTATTCGATGCATCAAGTATTGCAAACGATTGCAATCTATTGTTTTCAACTACTAGTTTGTTGTAATCTTCCCTGGCTACAAGCCCAAGGCCTTCTATAGCAGGCTCCTTAAGCTCATTTGTGTGTTCTGAAAAGAATTTTAAAAAATTTTTTTTGTCTAATGTTCCGTCTTCTCTTCGCAGAACAATATTATCGAAAATAACTTCACGAGAAAGTCTTTCAGGCATTATTGACTCCTTATTGCTTGAAAATGATACTTTTTTAGTTTGAATAAAAACAACCTTTCTTATTACAGAAAACTGTTTTTTTTAAAATAGTATTCCTTGTTTGAAATACAATTCTGTTTAATTTAATTTACGAGCTTTACTTTTTTGTTATGTTGTTTGTATAAAATAAAAATTGAATTTTTCCAATTATTTATTTCAAATTGCTTTTTTTGAAAAATAAAATACAGAAGCAGATTTTTTTTTTTTAAATTTGATGCGTTTTTTTTGAATTTTTGTTGATTTCTAAAATGATGTAAAAAACTTTTTTCAATGTTATTTTTTGCTTAAAATTTAGTATACAAGCCTCGTCTTTTTAAACTGTTAATGAAATAGAATTTTTAACAGCGTTGACTAAATTTGACATGGATGATTTTGGAAAAATGCAGATTTTAATGTTGCTTATTATGGTTTATGTTTATGGATTTATGAAACATAATTTCTTCTTTTAAACATGATCCATCCTGAAATGCTGGACCCCGCTTGATAAAATAGACGAAAATTACTATATTCGCTTGCGCTTATGAGCCTGGTTAGTTCAGATGGATAGAACGAGTCCCTCCTAAGGATTAAACTCGCGTTCGACTCGCGAACCGGGTATAGCAGAAGAGCCTCCTACTTTGTAGGGGCTTTTTTTTGTGTTTTGTTTTTATTTGATTTTGTTTAGAATACGTTTTCATAAAAGAAAGCAAAAATATGTTTTTTTTCTAAAAAAAATAAAAGTGTAAAAATAATATTATCATTATATGTAAATAAAAATAAAATTATGTGTAAAAGTATCATATTTTGATAATCTTTTTGTAATTTTGTCGCCAATGTTACAAATAACATTGAATTGAAAACAAAATACCAGGAGATTGTTTATGGCTACTTTGAAAAATGCCGCTCAACTTAAAGCGAACTTGAATGGGAACCGAACTCAAAATGATTTGAAAGTTTCGACAACTCAATTGAAGGAAAAGGAGATTGTTGGAAAAAAAAATTCTGTAGAAAGTTTAAAAATAGAAAAGGTTACGACTATTAAGGAACCGGTTCTTAAAAAGCCTGTAGATCTTGCCAAGGGTGTTCGTGTTAGCTTGAATGATAAACGTTTTGTAGATTTTTCTGCAAATAATAAAATTACCAAGCTTGAGTTTAATTTACATGGTCTGTCTAGAGATGATGCTCGAAATTTATTTAATTCATTGAATGAACGGCTGAGAAATATTGATGCCAGTATAGAAATGAGAGCTATGGCTGCGTTTAGACGGATTATGGAGAATAGGGAATATTTAGACTATGCAGGACCTAAAACGGGTCTTGATCTCTTAGTAAGCCCTCTTGGGGGTATTGATTGCGGTTATATTGTGACAACGGAAGGTCGTTACTCATATAGATTGCTTAAGAAAAAAAATATTATTCTTGTGAAAAAGAACATTACTACTGTAAAAACAAACAATTTGTTGTCGAATAATCGTGTAGCAATTGTTTCTGGAGAACAATATAAAGACTGGGAAGAGATTGATAAGGTTGAAAATGTTTATCTAAACTCTGGTCATGGCTTTATCTGTAATGATAAGGATGTGAAAGAAGGATTTAGATATTCATATTGCTTAGAATTGAAAAATGAAAATAATGGTCTGATATCATATTATGAAAAAGAAATTTTGTATGAAAAACTGATTATTAAAGCAAGCTTTTCTGCTAAGCCGGATCCTTATGAAAAACGGGTTTGCTTATATTGCAATGTGGAAAATTATAGTGAGTTGAAAATTTATCGAAAAGATAATGGCAAAGATTTGACGGATGCTCTAGAAGATAAAAATGTTGCTTTAGGTGGTCGATATGAGTATGTTTTAGAGGCCTCTAATTATTGGGATCCTGTAAAATTGACTGCGAAAGTTGATTGCTCGGGCTTGAATCCTGTTCTTGTTGATAAGAATATTTCATATGTTCTAGAAAAGTTTGATAAGGGTGTTTCGTTAAGTTGGACTTCTGCCAAAAGTGATTATAAATGTGTTATTAAGAGAAAAAAAGAAAAATCTACATCTTGGGAAAATATTTATGAGAGTAGAATATCCGATACTTCTAGATCTGATCATTTGTACAAAGATATTAGCTCATCTTTGGAAAAAGGCGCTGTGTACAATTATGTAATTTATTGTTCCAATGGTTGGGGTGAAGATGCATCAAATGTTATTTCAATTTTGATGGATAATTCTGTTCCGCAAAGACCTCGATTGTTGCCAACATCGGATAAATTACTTTTTACTTGGGTAAAGGATGATCTTGCAAAAGAATATGTTATTTATAGATATGATGATTCTTTAATGAAAAATTTGAATAATATAACGTATAATAAAATGATTTCTATGCCCAAATATGCTCCTAGTTATAGGGCTGTTGATATTTCAAAAAATGTTTTGTATACATATAAGATTGTAGCGCGTAATGGCTGGGGTGATTCTGAACCGTGTTATTATGATGTTTTTGATAACGTAAAAGGAAATCTGGATGGATATTTGAATAATTCTTATTTTTATAATGGTCAATTAGAAAAAATTGATACGGAATGGACTGATGATTTTCAGGGCATTACAACGGATGGAAAATACTGGTATTTGACTAATGGGTCTGGCTATGCTGCGTTGCGTAAATTCTCTGTTCGTGATTCGATGAGACGAAAAACTCCTAATTTTCATTTGTCTGGTATTGCAGGGGCTAAGCCTAAAGGGTATGATAATAAAAAAACATTTAATGGTGAAGTTTCTTATTGGCTAATAGAAGATAATGGATGTACATTATTCTATACTGAATATGCTAAACATTTTGGAGATTTATCGTATTATAAAAATTATTTGTTTATTCCGGCTTATGATGGTAAATTGGCCTGTGGTGAAATTTGGATTGTTGATTCAGTCTCGTTAGAACTTAAACATAGGGAACCTTTAAAAGATAGATTTGGAAATTGCTTAAGTGATTTAGGATGGTGCGCCATTAATCCATGTGATGGAAGATTGTATACTACAAATGGAGCTTTGAATGGCTTTTTATATTCCTATCGGATAAATATAAATAATATTGGCTCAGCTAAAAATGTATTTGAATTTGCACAAACTGTATCTTTGTATGATGAAAAAGGGTCTGTATTCCCTATAAAAAGCTGTATGCAGGGAGGTTGCTTTGATTATTACAATAATATCTATTTGAATAGTGGATATTATGAAACGGAACGTAGACCTAATGAAGGTGTTCATGTTTTTAAGTTGATACCTGATAGATCTGTTGTTGTTGACAAAATAAATGCGAGCGAAACAACGGATAGCGGAAAAACTAAGGAATACGAAAGATTTTTATCGGGTGATTTGCAAGTTCCTATTGAAAATACGAAAGGTGTATTGATTTCTTATTCAACTCGTGAACATACTGATTCAAATAATAATTTTGTTTATCAAGTATCTCATGGTGCAGTCTCTTATCCGACAAGCGTAAAAGATTTCTTTGGAATATTTGTTGGCGATCCTTGGGAAGGAAAAATTGAAGTGATTGGGGAGGAACCGGAAGGTTTGGTGTATTATGATTTCAAGAGCGAGAATGGTGCTTGGAGACCATATAGTAGTGCGACATATCAATCTTCTCTTCATATCAGTTTGCTTGATAATGAGCTCGATAAAGGTTGTATTGACATAAATGATCAGCTGTATATGAAAGAATATTTGCATACATATAGAGAAACAGAACAAAAGAGTATTTTTTATAGGCCTTTGAACTTGAAAGTTGTTGCTGGCGATTCAAATAATGATTGGAAAGTAGTTGATGGTGGAACTCTTGTAAGAAAATTTAAATCATCATCTGTTGCGAAAAATGCTGTGAAAATTTTAAAATATTTTGATAGAATTCATACCATTGGTTGGCTGTATACGAGTTCTCCTAATCATAATTATGAATTTAGTGTTGGATTGAATTATAGTGGTTCTGTTCCTGATTATGGACAGAAAAAAATTACTTATGATGGAAAACAGTTCAATTCTATAAAGGAGGATAATCTTTATAAAGCGGGTGATGAACGATGTGTGGTTAGATTGAACGCTCTTGATGGTCGTAATTATTATTTCTTGGCTCATAATTTACAAGATGCTCGCAAAATAGTGGATCTCCTGAAAAATTACAATAAAATTTGCTACATCGGTGTGGGTCCTGATAGTGATGGTCGCATCCGTAGCGATTACAATTTAATTTGGTTGGAAAAATAATCGGCTGATTTAATATAAAATAAATAAACCTCGGAAGTGAATGCTTTCGAGGTTTTGTCTTTTTGGATAATCTTGGTTTTGAAGAATTTAGTTTTGCGATTTTCTAAACGAGTTCTCCGCGGAGGATCTCGATGGAGTCGCCGACTAGGCTTACGACATTTGTAGGGTTGATTTCGATGTTGCCGCAGTCGACCATCATGTCCACTGAATGCTGGAATGTTTTCCAGAGGTCGTCGGTTTCGTAGATGTCTTCTTCGCTGAGTTTGGCTGCCGTGCTGAGGATGGGCTTGTCAAAGTGCTGGAAGAGTTCCTTGAAAAACGGGTGCGTCGGGATGCGGATGCCGATTTCCGGACGTTTGACATCGAGCTTGCGGGCGATGTGCGGGTCGGCGGGGAGGATGAATGTGTAGGGGCCTGGCACGCGCTGCTTGATAATGTTGAAGGCGAAGTTGCTTACGCGGGCGTAGCCGGTGGCGAATCGGATGTCAGGGACGATGAGTGCCATGAAAAACTTTTTCATGGGCTTCTTGAGGGCGTAAAGTTTGTGGATCGCCTTGGTAGATTCGGCGTTGCAGCCAATGGCGTATCCGGATTCTGTAGGGTAGAGGACGAGTCCGTCGTCTTCGAGGATTTCGACGGCTTGTTTGACTATTCGTGCTTGCGGATTGTCTGGATGTACTTCGAGTCGCATAAAATTCTTTGTCTGTATTTTCCGATTTTTGGAAAAATAATATACAAATTTTATGGGAAAAAAGTTGTGATTAAAATCGCGTTTTTCGGGATGACGGGAAAAAACGCTTTGGATGATATAAATGGACGTGTGGATTGCGTCAAATTCTTGGTATGACTTCGTGACCTTCGAATGCGTTTTTGTAGTGCGTGAATTGTAGCGGTTCCTGGTAGGCGCGGGTGCTTAGCACGTCAAAACGGCAGGGCTCGTCGAAGCTTTTGGGGGCGATTGCTTTTTGTGTTGCCAAAAAGTGGCAGGCGGTTTGCCATATTTTCTTTTGTTTGAAGGTGTTTACGCGGGCTGCGGGGTTCCCTTCTTGGTTATTCCAAACGGACTTGACTTCGACAAAGACTAGCATAGCTCCGTCTCGAGCGACGATGTCGAGTTCACCGCCATGGTAGGCGTAGTTGCGTGCAACGACTTTGTAACCTTCGCGTTCCAAATAAGCAACGGCTTGAGTCTCGATGAAATTTCCCTTGGTCTTGTTCTGCGATTTCTTAGAAATCATACGCTCCCCTTTTTAATTGCTTTTTTCGAGACTTTACTGGATGGCGCAAGCTTTAATCTCTTTGGTTCGGTTCAATGAATATACAGGCGTATTCGGTACTGTATGGATCCCCTGCGCTTCGCTCCGAGGATGACCTCTCCAGGATGCCCCCATCCTTCTAACATCCAACTTCCAACTTCCAACTTCCAACTTCCTACTTCCTACATCCAACATCCTACATCCTACATCCAACATCCTACTTCCAACATCCTACTTCCAACTTCCAACTTCCTACTTCCTACATCCAACATCCTACTTCCAACATCCAACTTCCTACTAATTAACCTCCATCCCCAGCAGTCTAATTTCGGAAATTGCGTAGTCATCGTTATCGGCATCGTAAATGTCATCGAGATAGAATCGGAGTTCGGTCGTTTCGACTGCCTGAATGTTCGGGTATTGCATCCCCTTGATGTTTTCGAGGTGAAGGCGTTGCTTGAATCCGTCTTTTGTTTCGATGGTTATTGTTCGTGGTTTCTTGAAAATGCGGAAGCGGTCACCGAAGGCGTCATCGACTGATTTTTGGTAACCGATGGCGATGCCTATGTTCGTGATGAGCGTGTTCTGGTCGAAGTACATGGCGAGCACCGGATTCAGCGGTTTCAATGGCATGGTGTTGAGCCATGCGGTAGTGAGGTCTCCGTCATTTAGGTTCGTGAGGGGGTATCCTTTTTTGTTTTCCGGTTCGATGGCTCTGGTTTCGTGGTTTCCTAGAATCTCGTTCCATTCGACTTCGTGCAGCATGTTTTCTGGCTTGTGCGTGAACATGAGCAGCATGAGTAAAATCACGATGATGGGGAAGAGCACCGAGAATGCAATGATGATGAGTTTGTGTGGAGTGAGGTTGTTTCCAAATCTTCTAGCGGCATCTGCAATGGATTGAACATTACGGTGGCTGCCGGTTTTTCTTAAAATGGATGGGCTCTGGTGCGGGGTGTCATGCTGCGGGAACACCTGGTCGCATTCGTCCAGAAATTCTTGCATGTCATGAAAGCGTTCGTTGAGTTTTTTCTTGAGACACTTGAGGATGAGTTCCGAGAGCCCTTCGGGAATGTCTTCGCGAAAAAGTTCCGGTGGCGGAGGAGGTTCTTGCACGTGCTTGAGCGCAATTTCCACAGGACGGTTGCCTTCGAATGGGAGGCGACCGCAGGTCATTTCGTAAAGGATTACGCCCATGCTGTAGATATCGGATTGGAGCGTGACTTCATCGCCGTGGCACTGTTCGGGCGACATGTATTCGGGTGTGCCCATCGTCATACCGGTGCGGGTGAGGCGTTCCTTTTCCATCTCTTGTATGTAAGAGATGCCGAAGTCCATGATGTAGACACGATTGTCGCGCGTGAGCATGATGTTTGAAGGTTTTACGTCGCGGTGGACGATACCCTTGCTATGCGCGTAGAGGAGACCGCGTGCAATCTGCTTGATGATGACTTCAATCGCTTCGAACGAGAGCTTGCTCTTTTTTTGCAATATTTCGGCAAGCGAAATACCTTGCACGTAAGTCATTGCAATGAAGAGTTGGTTGTCCTGCTGACCGAAGTCGAAAACGTGGACGATGTTCTGGTGGTCCAGTTCCTTCATCGCCTGCGCTTCGAGATAAAAGCGTTTGATGGCCTCGCCATCGGAGGTTGAATCGAGAATTTTGAAAGCGACTTCGCGCTTTAATTTCTTATCGAGGGCCTTGTAGACGTAGCCCATTCCGCCTTTGCCGAGAGTTCCCAATAGTTCATAGTTTTCGTTAAAGGGGTACGGAAAATTTTGCGGTTGTTCTGGACGTATCATCTTGGTTTCTTTAATTTGTGTAGTAGGATTGCTGTTACAATATAGAAAGCTAGCGCGATGATGATGGCGAAAATGGAATTGGAAATGTCATCTTTTCGTTCAAGTAAAGTATTGAGGAGCGATGCTTGGTTGTAACGCGACCAAATAACGCTGGAGAGGGCACGACCGATGGGTTGCATTTGGTCAAGCGGCACAAGGGCTCCGGCAAGGGCGACTTGCGGAATGATGAGGAGCGGGAGGAAGGCGTTGGCCTGGCTCGTGTTCTTGGCAAGGGTACTTGTGAAAAGACCGACTGCTGTTGCGGGGAGGGCGATGCAAGCGAAAACGCTTGCGATAAGCGCTAGGTTGGGGGGTACTGTAATGCGGGTACTGATAAACGCGTAGACGATGGCGGTTTGCATCATCGTGAAAATGATGGGGAGCGTGCACTTGGCGGTTAGCGTCGAGAGTGCAGATACGCCGCGACGAAATTTATCGCAAAGTATTTTTTTGTCTTGTACTATTTCTCGGATGGAAAGCGAGAGCGAAAACCAGTTCGCACAAAGGATGATGGCAAAAGCAACGGTCCATAGCGAAGATTTGCTGGAGAATATTTGTGAAAGCAAAAATCCAATAATCGCGGGCTGCAAAAATAGCGCTGCAATGCGGCCTTTGTCGCGAAACCATTGCTTTGCGCTGAGGCTCACGGTGTAGGCGAAATTGCGTGGAAGCTTGATGCGTTCAAAGAAGTACTTGGATTCGTTCTTTTTGACGATGTTTGTATTTTCGATGGCTTTCGATGCTGCTCGAGATGTTACTCGAGATGTTACTCGAGATGCGCGCCACTCGGCGGATTTGCTTTGCGTGATGCTTGTGAGGAGCGCTTGCGGATCGTTTGTGTTGAAATGCGCATATGCGGCTTGAACGGTCCCGAAGAACGCTTCTTCGCCCTGGTGCAGTATGAGTATTTTGTTTGCTATCAGCAATGCTTCGTAGCTGTGAGTCGTGAGTATAATGGTGTGTCCAAGGAATGCAAGCTGCTTGAGGTGCGTGCAGAGAATTCGTGAATTGTATGGGTCGAGGCCAGACAGCGGTTCATCGAGAATCACGAGGCCAGGACTTCCCATGAGCTCGCGGGCGAGGGCGACGCGGCGTAATTCGCCGCCGCTGAGCGTCTTCACGAGGTTATGTTTGCGTTCGCTCAGCCCGAAAAGTTCGCAGAACTTTTCGAGTCGCCCGAGTGCATCTTGCTTGAAATTCCTAACATCCATCGAAGATCGTGCACCATCGAGGATTGTTTCTTCGACGGTCAACTCTGGCCGGAGCGGTGGGTCTTGCGGGAGTATCGCGATGCGCTTGCGAATTTCGCTTTTGCGGTAGTCGACACCGCCGATGCGGACAACGCTTTGCTTATCGCAGCGGTTAATCCCTTGGATGAGCTTCAAAAGAGAAGATTTACCTTGTCCGGACCGCCCGATAATAGCGAGAATCTCTCCTGCGGGGAGCTCGAAATCGATTTCTTTCAATAACTGTTTTTTGCCTGCGAAAACATTTACGTTTTGTGCGAAAACGTCAAAACCTGTTCCTTGCGCTTCAATCAGCAAATCGTTGTTGCGGAAGCCTACCACGGCGGATTCAAAACGCCTTGCGTTCCCGTTTGCAATTGTAATTGTGCGAATGCGTTTGCCACTTTCGTCCACAATCGCTTTCTCGAACTTTATTTCGGCTCGATTTTCGCCGGCATTATCGGTGTTGATGGTGTTCCCGGAATTACGACTCTCTCGGCCGCTATTCCCGAGAATTCTCGCATAGGCGTTCCCTGCTATTCCCGGGATTATAATTTCGCGCCATTTCTCTGTTAGCGATATCGTCTGCATGTCGCTAGCAGTCTCTCGTTCCATCACGAGGAGCGTTAAATCCGTGCCCCGGAGTGTTGCTCGCAATTGTCTTGGACCGATGTGGATGATGTCGCCGTCGTTTATCGTAGCGGACTTTACGTCTTTCCCGTTCAGCATGGTGATGCTGTTTTGGGATAAATTTTGCAAGATCCATTTGCCGTCGGTAAAGTTCAGAACCGCATGATACCTTGAAACCATCAAGTTGTCGAATTGCAAAACGTTGTCCGATTTGCGCCCGATGGTAAAGGGTTTTGATGGGTCTGGATTTACGAGACGGAATGGGAACATCGCGTATTTCCGTTATTGTAATTCTTTCACGAACGCTTCAAAGCGGTCGCAAGCCTTTGTCAGGTTTTCATCGCTTGCCGCATACGAGAAGCGAACGCAGCTGTCGTCGCCGAAGGCGGCTCCGGGTACAATGGCGAGTCCCTTAGATTCGAGGAGCGCACTGCAAAAATCAATCGAGCCTGCAATCACACGCCCGTCCGGAGTCTTCTTGCCATAGTAATCGCTTACTGGTGCAAAAAGGTAGAACGCGCCTTCCGGTGCGCGCGGCTTTGTCTGTAAGAACGAGGTGCGTTCGAGCATGTAGGCTCTGCGCTTGCGGAATGCAGCCTGCATGGCGTGCACATTGCTCTTGTCCATGTTGAGTGCGCCAAGTGCTGCGTACTGTGCGACATTGCTCGGGTGGTGCGTGGCTTGCCCTTGAATTTTGCCGATGATTTTTGCAATTGGAGCGGGAGCGGCATCGTAACCGATTCTCCAACCGGTCATACAGTGCGATTTTGAAAATCCGTTGATGACGATGGTGCGTTCCGCCATTCCCGGGAAAACTGCTGCACTTGTAAATTCCGTATCGTAGACAAAGTATTCGTAAACTTCGTCCGAGATGCAGTAAATGTCCTGAGCGACAATTTCCTTGGCAAGTGCTTCTAGTTCGCTTTTGCTGTAAACGGCGCCGGTCGGGTTGCATGGATTGTTCAAAAGAATTGCCTTGGTGCGCGGCGTGCATGCCTTGCGCAAATCTTCGGCGTCAATTTTGAAATTCTTTTCAATTCCGGCTTCAACAAAAACAGGAGTGCCGCCGAGCCACTTGACAAGTTCTGGATAAGTTACCCAGTACGGGGCGGGGATAATTACTTCGTCGCCAGGATTGACTAGAGCTGCGAGCGCGTTAAATACGGCGTGTTTTGCTCCGCTAGTCATGATGATTTGCGAAGCATCGTAATGGAGTCCGTTTTCGTCTTCCAATTTCTTTGCGACTGCCTTGCGCACGTCCAAAATCCCGACGGGGGCGGTGTAGCGTGTTTTGCCTGCGCGGATGGATGCTATGGCCGCGTCTTGAATGGGGACGGGTGTGTCAAAATCAGGTTCTCCTGCTCCGAGACTTACAACGTCTTTCCCTTCTGCAATCATCTGTTTTGCCATTGTGTCGATAGCGACGGTGAGCGATGCTGCAATATTTTGCGTTCTATCGGAGAGCGATTTCATGTTTGAGATTCCTTTTTCCTTTGCTGCCTCAGACGGTATTGGTCAAGTGATCCTGCGATGAGGGGGAATATTGTGAATTGTGCGATGAAGATGCAGATAAGTCCGGTCAACGAAACATAGCCCATGCTTCGTAGCCCCGGGTGGGATGAAACGAGCATTCCGTATGTACCGATGAAGGCGGCCATCTGTGAAAGAAAAATCGTGAAGAATCTGTCCCTTAAAATGGTAAGCGCGGTTCCTTTTTGCTTTTCGTAGTATGCCGAAAAAAATTGAAGGGAACCATCGACGCTAGCTCCGATGAGAATGGGGAAGGTGAGGGCGCTGTATGCCGAAATTTTTACATCGAAGAAGTTGAGTGCTGCGAGAAACCAACTTGCGGCGAAGACCGATGGAAGTGCGGTAAATAGGGCGCGGCTAAAACGGTTGTAATAAACGAGCAAGAAGAGGAACACAAGGATGCCTCCGACTTGCAGCGGTCTGCTTATATTGTTTGTAATCTGGTTCAGGAATATGGCGCGCGTGACGGGAATGCCTGCAATTTGATATGTCCCGTTATTGATACCTTCGATTTGATGAAGTTCGCTATAGAGCTTGGAACAATCGCTGCCGAAATTTTCCTTGATGTCCGTAAAGATGAACGCGAATCTTCCTTGCTTGCCCTGCTTGTCGCGGAATTTTTTGGCGATATATTCTGGCGGTTCGAATTCATCGCTTTCATCGAATTCAAGAGCTTGCTCGATTTTTTCGAGGTTTTCTAATTCGCTTTTCGAAAGAGCCTCGCGGAACTCCTTTGAAACCATGTTATGGAGTTGACGGAGTTTTTCCATTTTTTTCTGTTGCAGGTTCGGAGAAAACTGTGCTAGGGTAAAGATGGAATTGACCGTAGAAATAGCGCCGCTTTCCTTGAGCTTGTTGAATTGCTCCAGCAAAAGTTCGCTTTCGAACTTGTCCGGCAACATGACGATGATAGGTGTCTTGTTCAAGAATCCGGTCTCTGCAATTAGCGAATCGATCATTGCGTTTTTGTAGCTTATTTCTGTTGCCGAAAAATCGTTGCGGATGTGTACGCGCGTACCGCCGATGTAAAGTCCGACAAGGCTTGCTGCGATGATGATGGAAAAAATAATCCAATTAACTTTGTTTGAAAGCATGGATATCTTGTAATCCGAATGGATTTGTGCATGCTTGACCGAGAAAGGTTTTTTGCGTTGTGCGACCTGTAAAAGGGCTGTCGAAAATAGGAGCGTAATGGCCCAGTTCAGGATACAACCCGTGGAGCCGAGAACGCCCAATTCCTGAAGTCCTGGCAACGGAATTAATATGAGACTTGCGAATAAAGTGGCGAATGTGAAACTCGATACGGCGGTAGAAGGTCCAATGCCAAGGAGCGCACTTTCGATGCAAAGCTGTGGACTCAGGTTCTGCTCGCGTTCAAGGAAGTAGCGGTTGAGAATGTGGTTTATGATTTGCAGTGCTTGACCGGGGAGCACAATTGCAAGCAACAGCGTAAAGAGATTAATGCGCCCGTAGAAAAGGTAGGAGCACGCGAGCGTTGTGAATATGGGGGTTGCTATCGGAAGAGCCGAAATGAAAATTAGTTGTGGCTGCCTAAAGAAGTGGAGGACTAGGAGCAGTAAAATCAATACAGCGGTGACGATGCCTACCATCTTCGCTTCGGGCAGGAGCCGTCTCCCAGTCTGGATGGATTCGTAAATCTTTCCGGCATAGTGGATGCGGAGGTCGTGAGGCTTGCTTGCTTTATCAAGCTGTGTCTTTACATCGTAAAATAAATTGCGGTTCGCCTGCAAATCCGAAATGGAATGTGTCGGATAAATTTCGACGATACGGATTGTTCCTGTTTTGTTGGAATGGCTTATCGAAAGCTTGTCGAAATATTTTTTTTCGAGGTCGCTTAAAAGCTGTTCGCGTTCTTCAGCCGTGGTTCGCGTGATGGAATCGATTGCGCTTTTTAAGTCGATGAACAGCGGGTTGTTCTTCAAGATGTAGTCGTGCTTGAGTTTCTCGATGCGGTGCACCATGATGTCGATATCGTTTTCGCTTGCGTAGAGAAACTTGTTCTTCTTGTAAAAATCGATGTCGGTTTCGAAGTCCGCAAAATGTACCGCCGAACTCTGCTGCATCTTTTGCGCGAGGTCCCTTGCGATGCGGTAGTTCGCACTTGAATCCTCTGATTGCAATATGACGATGAGGCTCCCGAGTCCGCCGAACGCGTCCTCGATTTTTTGGACATTGCTAGGTTCTCGCGCACTTGTAATGGTATCTTGCAGTTGCAAATCCCAGCGCAAGTGCATTATGGGGTATATGCTCAGAATACCTATCGTGAGAAAAACCGTAAGGATTATTTTGGGATAGGCCGCTAATTTTTTGATAATTTTTGCAAAAAGAGAAAACATCACTCTCAATATAACTATATATGGGAGAGAAAATGATACGTTTTGTGACATTATTGGTGCTTGTGGGGGTGCTTGGTTTACCGGCACATGCGAAGAAGCCGCTCGAAGCCGTGCAGGACACGTCTTCGAGTTCGATGTCGTTTATGGAAATTGTTTCGTGGCCGTTTATCCATGTTATTCAACCTGTTTTCGGAATGTTGGTTTATCCGGTGGCGGCTCCGCTGCATTACGCCATTGACAATGGAGTTGCCGACAAGGCTGTTGATCTGATCACATTTGGTGAAAAACGTAATATCCTTATTTATCCCGTATTCAACCTGAAGCCCGGAAGTTCTACGATGATCGGAATTTGCTACCGTCATCGCAATCTTTTTGTGCAAGGGGATTATGGGGTCTTTGAAGGAAACTACTATGCGAATAGCGATATCGATGTTAAGTTACGTTATTCTAAGCAATCGATTTTTGGAAAAAAAATGTACGGCGCGACAAGTTTCAATATATACATGGATCGCGATAATGGCTTTATTCTTCCAGGAACAAAGGAAACCTTCAAGCAGGCGGATACGACAGTTGCGCTAAGTGCCAAGGTTGGGTTCCCGATTACGGAGTCTCGAAATTTGAACTTGAGCTTTGGCGGTGAATTTGTCTATCATATCGCCGATTTTTCGGATACGAAGGATTCCGTGCTGGACGATGCCAAGTACCCGATCGTGGACCGAGGCTTGTATCAAAACCATATTGAAATACCGTTTTATGTCAATCTCGTTTTTGACAATCTGGATTTCCCGTATGCACCGTCAAGGGGGCAGCGTTTGAGTCTCAAGGCGTCGTATGTGCTTACGGGCAAATATAGCGGGATTAAAGAAAGTGATCTGGCCTTGGTTGGGTTAAACCGTTCGGGATCTTTGAAAGACGGCGGGTTGAATCATGATTTTGTCTTTGTCGATGCGTTTTATCAGATCTATTTCTTTATTGGGAAGGCTGACCAGTATGTGCTTTCGGTAAAGGAAGGGCGAAAAACGAGAAAGTTTTATACGGATTTTTCTCTGAATGAAGCGCTTCGCGTATGGCGTCCGGAAAATTTGGTGGAAACGCTTTTTGAACGTCGTGTTTTTGCGTTCCAGTTGCGCTTCCAGGGCTTGTGGGAAATGGAAAAAGGCGGGGCGCCATATTCGGCGTTCCCTGCGCTCAATGCGAGGTTCCCCCTACGTGGTTATTCGGATGCTTGGGTGAGTCCGTTCTTGCTAGGTTTTTCCATGGAATACCGATGGCCGATTGATCGCCTTGTCGATGGAGTTGCCTTCGACGAGTATGCTATGACTAGCGATAGGGTGAATCATTGGTCCAAAAAACATCTATACAATTCATGGGGCTTTGGCGTACGAGTGCGTAAACCGGACATGTACTTGTTCCGTATGCAGTTTGCTTTCCATGGATGGCATGGCATTAGTCTCGTGCTGACTATCGCGCCGGAATTCAGGTGATGGCTAGGCGACCGTTCTTAGATCTTTGATCTTGGAAAAAACAATCAACTATAAATCCAGTTCCGTCTGTTCGTTTACCAGTCCTTTCGGGATGGCCTTGTGTAACATCTTGTAAGCGTTTGGCGTTGCAATGCGTCCGCGTGGAGTGCGTGAAATCAGCCCTTTCTGAATGAGGTACGGTTCGTAGACTTCTTCGAGAGTGTCCGGTTCTTCGCCCATTGCTGCACTGATCGTGCCCAGGCCGACAGGTCCTCCGCCAAACTTGTCGATCATCATCGACAAAATTTTACGGTCCGTCGGATCTAGGCCTTCGCTGTCGATGCCGAGCATTTCAAGCGTTTTGATGGCAGCGCGTTCGTCAATGACGCCTGTACCGCGCACCTGCGCTACATCTCGGCAACGCCTGAGAACGCGGTTTGCTACACGGGGTGTTCCGCGGCAGCGCCCTCCGAGGATTTTGGCTGCATCTTCTGTCAGTTCAACTCCCAGAATGCGTGCGCTGCGCATGAGTATTTTTACGAGATCTTTTTCGTTGTATAGTTCTAGGCGATACTGCAACCCGAAACGGTCTCGGAGAGGACCTGTCAAAAGTCCGCTGCGAGTCGTTGCGCCGACAAGTGTAAAATGTTTGAGTGGAAGGTTTACGCTTCGTGCCGCAGGGCCGGAATCTAGCATGATGTCGAGCCTGAAATCTTCCATGGCGGGGTATAGGTATTCTTCGACAACTCGGTTTAGACGGTGGATTTCGTCAATGAATAAAACATCGTTTTCTTGCAGGCTCGTGAGGAGTCCCGCCAAATCGCTAGCCTTTTCAAGCACGGGACCGCTTGTGATGTGGATGTTCACGCCCATCTCTTTTGCGATAATGCTTGAAAGAGTTGTTTTCCCGAGTCCTGGAGGCCCTGCAAAAAGACAATGGTCGAGCGCATCGCCGCGCTGTTTTGCGGCTTCAATTGCAATCGAAAGACTTTCCTTGATGTCGTCCTGACCTGTAAATTCGCTAAGGCTAGGCGGTCGCAAGTTACGGTCCGAATCGCCTTCGTCAAAAGAGCATTTTTGCGGAGAAATTATACGCTGATCTTCCATTTTCTTGTTTGTCATGCTCGGTGCCTGTCCTCGCGCCTGTCCTCGCGCCTGTCCTCGCTTGACGGGGATGACGGGGATGACGGGGATGACCGGGCATCTCCTTTATAAGTATTTTAACGCTTCCGGTATGAGAGCTGCGGCATCCGCCTCATCTCCAAGAACCTCGACGGCTTTTACAACTGCTTTTTCTGCGGCAGGATCCTTTACGCCAAGAGTGTGAAGTGCCAAAACGGCTTCTAGCTTTGCGCCTGTTAGAGCACCGACGCTTGTGATACCGCTGCCTTCAACATCGCCAAGGGCTTGCAACATGTGGGTCGCTTTTTCTTTGAGTGTTAATGTCATTTGCTCGCAAGTCTTTTTGCCTAACCCCTTGATTTTACCAAGTGCGGCCTTGTTATCGCTTGCTATCATGTTCAAAAGATCTGCCGGAGTGCTCCCGCTCAGAATCCGTTGGGCGAGTTTGGGGCCGACCCCGTTTACGTCCAGAAGCATGAGGAATAAGTTTTTTTCAGTCGTGTCGGCAAAACCAAAAAGCGTCATGGAATCTTCTCGCACCACGAGATTCGTATGCAGTGTGACCTCTGTACCTTCGTCGGGGAGTTTGCCTGCTGTAAACGCCGAAATATTGATGCCGTAACCGACACCTGCGCATTCCACGACGACATATGTGGGTGTTTTTTGCACCAAGATACCACGAATTCGCTCGATCATAGTTTCTCCAAAACATTATGCACTTTTGTGCTACTGCACGAATATACACTATTTTTGCGGTTCTGTCAAGCCTTTCCGTATTGTTGCGTTAAAAATCTTTATTCACTGCAAATTGGCTGCAATTTCTTGGCGGGCTCTGTCATACCTGACCGTATGTTTGCGAACTGGCTGTGGTTATGCTGCGGCGGTCAAATAGGCAATTTTAGCCTAAAAATAGCATTTCTGAGGTGAATTTACAGGTTTCGATGGGCTGACGGATTGGGAAAGTTTTGCTAACCCAGGGTTGGCGTATAAAATGACTTGACAGAGCCAAGATTGTCGTAGCCCTTTCGAGCCGAAAAAAATATATATTTTCCCAAAAAAAGGATTTTGTCTTTAATGAAGTCTAGGGAGGCTTTCATGAAAAATACATTTAAATATTTTTTGGGGGTATTTCTCCTATTTTCTGTTTGCGCATGGAGTAGAGCCTCTGATATCCTCATCGTCGTTGACGACGAAATGATAAAAGACAACGAAATCAGGAATGCCATAAACACCTATACAGATGACATTTGGAATACTTATCAAGTAAATGCCTCTATCGTATCTTTCAAATCCCAGAAGAACGGCGGGAAAGCCACCGACCTAAAAGAAATACTCGTAAGCAAGAAGGACTCCATCGCGGGAGCCATTTTTGTTGGAGACATTCCGCGAGCCCAATTTGAATTCTACCAGAAAACAGAAGAAGGATTCCGATACCAACGTTGGGTAACAGACTTTTACTTCATGGATCTTGACGGTGTTTGGAAAGACACTGCTGCCGGAGGCCCCGAAGCCCATGGCGGAAAGTTGTTTGACACCACCACGACAACGTTAAACTTCAATGTAATCAACGGTTCTCCGATACCAGGGAAGGTACCGGTGGATAGTTTTTCAATTGCATATTCCGGATACATAAAATCTCCAGTCACCGCACTTTGTTCCCTGCAACTTACTACGGACAACGACAGACGCCTTTGGATTAACGATTCCCTGCTCATTGACGCATGGTTCAACAACTGGGACATTCCCTATTACAGCGCTTTTCAATTCAAGAAAGACAGTCTCTACAAATTCAAACTGAACTATGCAGAAGAATTTGGCGACGCTTATCTGACACTAAAATGGAAATGCGGGAATAATGCCTCCTATATACCAATCCCTGATTCCGTTTGGCGTCAAAATGACAAGAGCACACGCGGTCTCAACCAAACCTTTTACGGAAATATTTTCATGATAGATTCGCTCCCCGAAGAAGACATAAAGCACCTTTGGATTTCTGGAAAATCCAATGGAGTTTTTGACGGGCACTATTCCAAAAGTGGCGCGGTTTCTGATTCCTTTGAAATATGGGTTTCTCGAATTGACCCCAACACGGCTGGTTTCTACGGTAACCCCAAAACACTTTTATTGAACTATTTCGAGAAAATCCACAACTACTATCTCGGTTTGTTCAAGAAAGCTACGCGTAGTGCCATGTTCCTAACTGAGGAAGGAGGCCTAAACAATCCTCTAGACCAGAAATTCGTTGATGGTTTGAGCCTTCTTTATTCCCCAGACTCCCTTGATAAGTCTATCGCCGATGGACAGGAATATCTAGACAACATAAAATCAGATAAGTATGATTGGGCCCTTTATGGTGGGCACGGAGGCCAGACTGGCCTTGGAAACGGACTGGATATAACACGAGTGGAAAGAAACATGTGCGTGTCACCGAGATTCTTCCACTTTGCCTGCTGTGGTCCACTTACCTGCTATGATTTCTACGGCAACGCCAATAGTGCCTCTGTTGGAAGCGAGCATATCTTTAACACGATTAACGGCGGTTTTGTAAGTATCGGTTCATCCAAAACCAGTGGAAGCGACCAAATGGATGGTTTCATGTACTACGCCTTTGAGCACAAGTTCATTGGCGAATCGTTCCGGGAATGGGTAAACGAAAGGGTGAAAAGGAACCAGTACGGTCACAAGGAAGACCTTTACGATTGGTTCTATGGAGAATCGATTATCGGAGATCCGATGCAAAAACTGGCTGTGCCAGAACAAAAAACGATTCGCATCCATAAAGTCAAAGCACAACAGAAGCCACAAAAAAGCAGCAAGCTGTACGACCTTTTGGGAAGAACCAAAGGCTATTCCAACATCCAGTAATCAACACTTGTTTCTAATCGGTTGATCCGTTTAAACTAGCGAACCGAAAACCCAAAGATTTTCAGGTTCAAGGGACACTTTGTCATCCGGGCCAAGACGAACATGCAGTACGAGGTTCTCGATACAAAAGAAAATATTGCAGACAACATCCTTTTTCCAAAACTGCGGGAACCAAAAATGGTCAAATTAGCCTAAATTCTGCAATTCTGTAGTAAATAAACAGCTTTGGATGGGCTTACGAAACCGTTTTTTTGCTATGGCGACGGAACCGTATGAAAAAGCTTGACAGAGCCTTTTTTGCGGCTCTGTCAAGATGAATGATGCAAAAAATCCATCGGTTTTGCCGATGGATTTTTAATGTTTTGGAATCTTCGCAACCTTGCGGCTGCTCAAGATGACGAATGGCGCATCCGCGATGGCTTGTGCTGTTGATGGGGAATGCGCCTTATCGTTACTTGTTGTTCGCGCGGATGAGGTTGAGGGCGGAACCCGCCTTGAACCATGCCCACTGCTGTTCGTTGTAGGTGTGGCTGAGCGCGATGTTATCGACCGAGCCGTCCTTGTGGTGGGCGACGAGCGTGAACTCGGAACCCGGAGCGAACTTGGTGAGACCGACGATATCGAATACGTCCTGTTCCTGGATCTTGTCGTAGTCGGCGGCGTTCTTGAAGGTGAGGGCGAGCATGCCCTGCTTCTTGAGGTTCGTCTCGTGGATGCGGGCGAAGCTCTTCACGATTACGGCCTTCACGCCGAGGAAGCGCGGTTCCATGGCGGCATGTTCGCGGCTGGAGCCTTCGCCGTAGTTTTCGTCACCGATGACGATGGAGCCCGTGCCCTTGGCCTTGTAAATCTTGGCAAGTTCCGGAACTTCCTTGTATTCACCGCACTGGCAGAGAACCTTGTTCGTTTCGCCGTTGAAAGCGTTCACGGCGCCGATGAGCATGTTGTTCGAAATGTTTTCGAGGTGACCGCGGTAGTTGAGCCACGGACCGGCC
>CACWPM010000018.1 GCA_902762795.1 Fibrobacter succinogenes
GTACCGCTGCGACAAGGACGACGACCTGTTCCTCATCCCGACTGCAGAAGTGCCTCTGACCAACCTCTATGCCGGCGAAGTGATTCCGGAATCCGAACTTCCGAAGCGCATTTGCGCCTACTCCGCCTGCTTCCGCCGCGAAGCTGGCTCCTACGGCAAGGACACCCGCGGTCTTCTCCGCTTGCACCAGTTCAACAAGGTCGAAATGGTCTACTTCGCCCATCCGGAACGTAGCTACGAAGACCACGAAGAACTCACCCGCTTCGGTGAAAAACTCCTCGAAAAGCTAGGCCTTCCGTACCACCGCCTCGCCCTCTGTAAGGGTGACCTCGGTTTCGGTGCTGCCAAGTGCTACGACCTCGAAGTCTACGCCCCGGTCGAAAAGAAGTGGCTCGAAGTCAGCTCCTGCTCCAATTTCGAAGACTACCAGGCTCGCCGCGCCAACATCAAGACCAAGATTGGCGGCAAGAACGTCTACGTTCACACCTTGAACGGTTCCGGCCTTGCAACCCCGCGCGTAATGGTCGGTATCTGCGACAACTACCAGCAGAAAGACGGCTCGCTCAAGATTCCTGAAGTGCTGCGTCCGTACATGGGTGGGCTTGAGTTTATTAAACCGAAAGCCTAACCATGTAGTGAGGATTTTTCGCAAGAAAAATCCGAGTGCGAGGTTTCGCTAGAAACCTTGCCTGCTCATCAGGGTGGCATGGAAATGATTGAACCGAAGAAGTAATTCGGTTTCGTCATCCTAAAGCAGCATCCTCAACCTTGTCATCCTGAAGCAGCCATCCTTAACCTTGTCATCCTGAAGCGTAGCGACGGGAACCATAAAATTTCAAAAAGCAAGTCCCATGGACTTGCTTTTTTCATCTACAGCTTTTCTAGCCGTTCATAAACGTCGTACAGCCTTTGCACGCCATTCTCAAGCCCGTAGTAATGCTTCACATACGGCACCAAAAGCGCAAAGAACAACACATCCAGCAACATTACCGGAATTTCGGGCACAACAATCACAAAAAATATTCCGCCTACGGTCAATAGAGCAAACAATATCATCACGAGTTCGTGCACCAATCGCTCGTGCTGAAAAAATCCGATATGCGTCCGCACCGACAAGAGCTGCTCCGCGGTCAAAGGCGCCCCTGCCTCAACCATTTTCAAAAGTTCATTTTCGTAGTCACTCAACTTTTTCAGCATATCCATAATATACCGAAATTTTGAATCATATGCAATCATTCGATGCAACAAAAAGGAAGAAGCATCGGTCGCAACCTAAAAAAGCAAGTGCCGCGACCAAGAGAGTGCAAATTTATTCAAGCATAAGCCATTTATGGACTTATATTTGATAAATGCAGCCACGGACGCGAAGCGTCAAACTTGTATGGTCATGGTCGAGCCGTAAGGTTGGCGCTTGCGCTAGGATGGGGTAAGTTCACAAAACGAAATTTTGTCGATAATCCAATTTTTTTCAGAAAAAATGAGCTATTGCAAAATAGAATGTTATTTTAATTAATATGGAGCAACTTCAATATTCATCTCTGCCGGCAATGTTCTTCATGAACTGCAACCGATCCTATTTCAAAGGATGGTATCACCGTAAAAACGGCGAGTGGATACATTATTCCAAAGAATCTTTAAAAAACAGCACCAAAGCACTAGCCCTTGCATTAAACGATCTCGGACTTGAAGAAAACGAAAGTGCAGGTATCATCGCGCCAAGTTCACCAAACTGGCTCATTGCAGACATAGCCATACAACTAAACCATGCGCGAGTCGTCCCGCTATTTCCAAATATTTCATCCGAAAATTTTGAATACCAGAGCAATGATGCCAATATCAAAATTCTCATCATCAACGCCCTCGAAGAACTAGACACGCCACTCTTCGATAAACTGTCTCGTTTCAAAACCATCATCTGCATCGAAAAAAGTTCTGTGCTCCCGTCCAACGGAATTTATTGGGACGACATCCTTAAAAAGGGTTACGAACTTTTAGACGACCAAGAAAGATCCTCATGGATAGACCGCCAACAAGCATCCATCAATCCAGACGACATCTTCAGCATTATCTATACAAGTGGATCTACAGGACGCCCTAAAGGCGTAGAGCTCACGCATAGGAACATGTTAGTACAAATTCAAAACATCGCACCGATGTTTCGATTCGACACGCAAAAAGATACATGCCTTACAATTCTCCCTGTTGCGCATGTTCTTGAACGAATGGCCGTCTACTTTTACACGCTAAGCGGAGTTTCCATTTACTTTGGTGACAATCCCAACAATCTCTCCCATATTTTACGCGAAATCCGCCCTACCATTATGATAGTTGTCCCGCGCATTCTTGAACGACTCTACGAAAGCATGACAACTGCAGCCGACCGCGCCAAGGGTTTCAAGCGTTTCGTCATCAAGCATGCCATTAAAATTGCAAAAATAAAAGACCCGAACAAACATTTTGCCCCTCTTTATTGGCTATTCAACTATTTCGTCTATAGAAAAATGCGCGATGCCGTCGGCGGAAATTTTCGCATGATAATCTCGGGAAGCAGTTCTCTGAACAAGTCCATCTTACGTTTTCTGATGAATATCGGACTCCCCGTCTTTGAAGGCTACGGCATGACGGAATGCTCACCAGTCGTTTCCGCAAATTGCACACAAGCGATAAAACCCGGTTCCATAGGCAAGCCACTTTCACATCTTGAAGTCAGAATTGGAAGATGCAACGAAATTCAAGTTCGCGGTGAAAGTGTTTTTAAAGGCTATCACAACCGTCCTGACCTAAACGCGCTAGTTTTTTCTGAAGACGGTTTTTATCGCTCTGGAGACCAAGGCTATTTTGATAATGAAGGTTTTCTTTACTTTACCGGTCGCATCAAGGAACTCCTCAAAACAAGTACCGGAAAATACGTTTGTCCAAATCCTATCGAGCTTGAAATCATTCGCCATCCGCTTGTAGAACAGGCGCTCGTCATCGCAAACGACCGCAAGTTTGCATCTGCAATTATTTGGCTCAACCCCGTAGGGGCCCGTCGTATGCTCAAGCCGCAAAATGAAGATTACGATATCGAAAACGCATTAAAGTCACCATTGATTTTGAACTCCATCAATCGCCATATCGAGCATATCAACGAAAAGCTAAACCATTGGGAACAAATTCGCAAATGGACTTTAATCGGTGACGAACTTACGATTGAATCCGGGCTTTTGACCCCCACATTAAAAATTCGACGTACCATTGCAGAAAAACGATACGCCGAAGAAATTGAGAAGATGTATAATAGCTAATGGGCTCGGAGCTTACGCCCCTCTCAGGTATGGGCACGGCACTTCGTGCCTTTGAGCTATTTTAAGAAGAATTTCTTACTTGCAATAGCCCAAACCCCAAAGCCTTGCCTATGCAAGGCGACCTCATAGCCCATACCTACTAGAAATGAATCACGCGAACCTTGATGACCTTGTCGAGCTTAGAAAGCTTTTCGACGATAGAATCATCGACCTTGCTTTCCACGTCAACGAGGTTGTAGCCGATCTTGCCGTTGCTCTTGTTGCTGAAAGAAGCAATGTTGATGCCTTCGGCGCCGAACACCTTCGTGATTTCAGAAATCATGTTCGGAACGTCCTGGTTAATCACGACAACGCGGCTCTTCACGCCAGCATGCGGGTGATCGACGAGGGCCGGGAAGTTCACGGAATTGCGGACGCAGCCGTATTCGATGTAGTCCTTCAGTTCTTCGACAGCCATCACGGCGCAGTTTTCTTCGGCTTCTTCGGTGGAAGCACCGAGGTGCGGGAAGCAAGTCACCTTGTCATTCTTGATGAGGTCGGCAGTCGGGAAGTCGCAGAGGTAACCCTGGAGGGAGCCAGAAGCGAGCATTTCGTTCACCGGATCCATTTCGACAATGCCACCGCGAGCAAAGTTCATGATGTAGGAACCCTTGAACTGAGCGAGGTTTTTCTTGTTGAGGAGATTTTCGGTCACACCCTTGATGAACGGAACATGGACCGTGAGGAAGTCAGACTTAGCAATCACGGTGTCGAGGTCTGCAATTTCGACCTTGTTCGAAAGTTCATGCATGTTATTTGCATTCGGATACGGTTCATAAGCGATGACGCGCATGTTCTTCCAACGGGCATAGTTGGCAACGAGCACACCGATCTTGCCGAGGCCGATAACACCGAGAGTCTTGCCTGCGAGTTCCATGCCGGCGAACTTCTTCTTGCCGCTTTCGACGGTCTTTGCGAGATCCGGATCGTTCACGTCGAGATTCTTGACCCATGCAGCGGCCTTGTCCACGTTACGGACGGCCATGCCGAGCACGGTCATCACGAGTTCGGCAACGGCGTTGGCGTTTGCACCCGGAGTGTTGAACACGCAGATGCCCTTCGCGGAGGCCTTGTCGATGGTGATGTTGTTCACGCCAGCGCCGGCGCGTGCGACAGCCAAAAGGCCGTCGAAGTTATCGGTATCAACCTGGGCGGAACGCACCAAGATGGCATCCGGCTTTTCGATGGAGTCGGAAACCTGGTAGAACGAGCCAAACAGGCTCAAGCCTTTCTTGGAAATGTTGTTCATCGTCTTAATAGTTGCCATTTTTCATTCCTTTGTTTAAGTTAAAAATCTTAGACGAGAGACCGCTTCGCTGGTAGACGAGAGACGAAAGATTGTTCAAAAGAAATTCTCTCGCCATTCGTCTGTAGCCGCATAGCGGCGTTCTTTCGTCTTATCAAGGTTCCTGCCAGCGTCCTCGTTCTTTGATGAGGTTCACCAATTCTTCAATCGCGTCCTCTTCGGGGATGTTCTTCTTCACGGCGGTCTTGCCTTCAAAAAGCGTAATGCGGCCGGGGCCACCGCCCACGTAACCGAAGTCGGCGTCCGCCATCTCGCCCGGGCCGTTCACGATGCAGCCCATCACGGCAATGGAAATATCCTGCAAATGTCCAAAGCGTTCCTTAATCTTGCCGAGCACCGTACGAATGTCGTACAGCGTGCGACCGCAGCCCGGACAGCTGATAAAGTTCGTCTTGCTGCGGCGGCATGCGGCAGCCTGCAAAATATCAAATGCGAGCGCGACAGAATCCTTAGCACTCTTATAGCCGTCAATCACAACGGCATCGCCAAGGCCATCCGTCAAGAGGCTTCCAAAGTCAGCTGAAACGCGGAGCATGTCCTTGTCCGAGCTACCAATCTTTGCATAAAGCAAAATCGGATCCTTGCGGTCAGCGGCAGCCAAAGCAGAGGCAAGCGCACGCACGCCATAAACCATGTCGTTACCCACGTAGCAGAAAATCGATCCGGCCGGAACGCTCGCCGGATTTGCGGCAAAGCCAGCCACATCCATGGCGTCCTTGAACGTCACGATGTTTGCTCCGGCAGATACATCAAGGCCAGCCAATGCAAATTCAGGACCACGACGTTCGCCCGTAAGGCTAGCGGCATCGGACTTCACGCCCACCTTCACCGGAAGGCTGCCGCCAATTTCCACGCCAGCAATCTTCACCACAGAAGTTTCGCGACGTTCATAATGATACGGGTCCTTCTTAAGCACCGGCACTTCAAATTTCGGAGCGTCCGCCTTCAGTTCACAAGCTTCTATCAAGTCCTGCGCAACAGGAACTTCTGCCACCGGATCTTCGGTGAGCGACACACGGATCGTATCGGCAAGGCCATCAAGCAGCAAAGCTCCTATACCAGCCGCCGACTTGAGGCGTCCATCCGCACCAGCCCCCGCTTCCGTCACGCCGACGTGGAACGGATACGGCTTGAAGTTTTCCTGCTTCAAGCGTGCAGCGAGCAAACGGTAAGCGGCAATCGCCACGCGCGGATTACTCGACTTGAGACTTAGGACAACTTGGTCAAAATGTTCAGCTTCGCATACCGCCAGATATTCCAAGGCGCTTTCCACCATGCCTTCCACAGTGTCACCATAGCGGTAAATCATACGGGCGCTCAAAGAACCGTGATTCACGCCAATACGGATAGCGCGACCAAGGCGCTTCGCCTCTTGCACAAACGGCGTAAACGCTTCGGCAACCTTTTCCTTACCTTCATCAAACAACGCATCCGTCTGTTGGTCGAGCGTCAAAATGCCGGTATCCACAAAGTTACCCGGATTGATGCGAACCTTTTCCACCCATTTGATCGCTTCAAAAGCGGCCTTCGGCTGGAAGTGGATATCTGCGGAAACAGGAACCGTACAGCCGGCAGCGCGCACGCGCTTCATCACCTCTTCAAGGCCTGCAGCATCGGCAAAAGTCGGAGTCGTAATGCGAACCAAGCCGCATCCTGCCTTAGCAAGTTCAAGCGTCTGGCGGACGGTCTCTTCCACGTCCTTGGGCTTGGTCGTCGTCATGGATTGAACTAAAATGGGGGCGCCCCCCCCTATCAAGGCCTCGCCTACGCGGACCTGAACAGTTTCCCTGCGGACCGCCTTAAAACGGTCTTCAACATACGGAAGTGTGGTAAAATCTAGCATGGCTAAAATTTAGCAATTTTTAGCCATTTTCGCTTCATCCATTTCCGCTTCACATTCCTTTCTGTAGTATTCTTCCAGTTCCTCTCGACTCTGGTCAAAATATTTTTTGAGACTCGGATCGAAATGTTTTCCCATCGACTTGTCGATGATATCGTAAGCATCCTCAAAAGAGAAAGCTTCCTTGTAGCAGCGCTTACTCACAAGAGCATCATAAACATCGGCTATAGCCATCACGCGGGCTTCAAGCGGAATGCTTTCGCCCTTCAATCCATACGGGTAGCCACTGCCATCCCAGCGTTCATGATGGCCACCAGCCATATTTTTGGCAATTTCCACAAAAAGTTCGCTCTGGAAATTAGAAAGCAGGTTCTTGATAATGATAGCACCCTTTTCAGCATGGGTTTTCATTTCGGTGTATTCTTCTTCCGTAAACTTGCCCGGTTTGCAAAGCACTTTATCATCAATGGCGATTTTTCCAATATCGTGCATAGGGGCAGCTGCAATCATATCATCATAGAACTCTTTCGAATAATTTAAATTAGGATCCTGCTGCATCTTAGAGACAAGGATGCTCACCACTTCCTTTGTCCGCTTGAGATGCGCCCCGGTAAAGCCATCCTTATTATTGACCATTTCAGCCATACCCACAAGCATTTGATTCTGGAAAAGCCGAATTTGGTCCTTATTATTCTTGATGAGGGCAGCCAGTTCTGTATTGTTAGCATCGAGTCGTTCAATATAACGTTGGATATTGGTTTCGTCTTCTATGCGGAACAAGAATATCTGCAACTTTTTGTTCTGATGCACATTCCTCATCACCGCCTTGAAATAGCGTTCCTTATACGTAAAGCGATAGACCTTATCACCGCTAGCGCCTTTCAACTGATTCATTCCTTTCCTAAAAATTTCCTCGATTTCAATATCTTTCGGCAAGACATGATCGACACGACAATCTAGAAGCTCCGGGAAATAGCGACTTGCAATATCGTTACATCCAAGATAAAGCCCCTTAGGGGAGAACGCTATATATGCAGCAGTATTTTCTGCTTCCAGGGATTCCAGCACGCTGTTCATCACATCATGCATTTTCACCAAGGCGCAAATATAAAGCAAAACCAGTTCATCAATTAGATATACAAGCGGCATGAGCAAAGTATCATTTTCTAAATTGCGCGCCAAAATAAAGGCTCCAATAGAAACAAAAGCAAGCGAAGCAATGGCAATCAATGTTTTGTAGCTAACATTGCGTTTTTTCTTTGCCGCAATAACAATAAGGACAATATTAGCCACCATGTAAAAATACAATAGGATATTCCACAAAACATGACCAGGTCCGTATGTGGGCATATAACTGCCGAAGCCATTCAAGACAACGTATCGAACCGATTCGTAGAATACATCGCTGAAGCCCACCGTACAAGAAAGAGCGAAAACAAGAGCACTGTATAAGAACAGCGCCAACTTAATCCATTTGGACAAATCAAACGAACACAGGCGACAAATCAAGAGGAACAAGAAAAGCGGCAAGAAACAAGCGCCCAGATAGCATACCTTGTTAGCAACAATAGCGCCTTCGATCGTCGTTGAAAGAGCCAGGAACAAGTATCCAAAATCAGCAAGGACAATCGAAAAGAAGAACGCCGTAAAATAGGAATTCATCGGCCTTCGATAAAAATACGAAAGCAGGCAGGCGTTAATTCCCGCAAAGACGCACATGGCTATCAAATAATAAATAACAAACATACCACTTTCTCGCACAAGTTCAATCAATGATCCACGGAACAATAATAATCCATCAACTGGTCTTGGCATTCCAAGAAACAATCCTTCAGATGCGGATCAAACTGTTTCCCCATCGATGCAATAATCACGTCACGCGCTTCCCTGAACGACATGCGTTCCTTGTAGCAACGTTTGCTCACCAAGGCATCGTACACATCGGCTAAAGCCATAATACGCGCTTCCATTGGGATATTTTCACCCGAGCGCTGTTCCGGATAGCCCGTTCCGTCCCAACGTTCATGATGATAAAGCGCCATATTCTTTGCAACACTGACAAAATAACTGTCCTTGACATCGGAGAGAAGCTTTTCAATAATGTTTGCGCCCTTCTCCGCATGGGTCTTCATGATTTCATAGTCATCAAAATTAAAGCGGCCCGGTTTACGCAAAACGGCATCGTCAATCGCCACCTTGCCCAAATCATACATCGGAGCGGCAGCAATCAACACATCGAGGAATTTATCGGACAAATTATCGGCACCTTTCTGGCGCATCATCGAGACCAAAATTTTCACGACTTCACTTGTACGCTTGATATGCCCTTCCATATTGCCAGCGCGACTTTCAGCCATTTGCGCCATGCCGACTATCCATTTTTCCTGCACGGATAGCTTTTCGTTTTCTGTTTTAACCATGTTTCTCTGCAACATGGAATTGCTACGGCCGAGCGCATCGATATACTGTTGTTCCTGAGTGTTGTCTTCTATTCTGAACAAGAACACATTCTTGCCATGCACCTGCCTCAAGACTTTCACTTCGCATTTATAATGACGTCCCGAATAATTAAATTCGGTCATTTGGCTGTAGTCCGTCAAGATTTTGGATTTCCTGTACTTTTCAATCCAGGACATAATGTGCTGTTGCAATTCCGTTTCCCCTTTCAGATGAGCATCCACTCTCATCTTCACTATTTCCGGGAAGAAATCTATCGCTATTCGGTTGGCCCCCAAATAGGCGCCATCCACCGAAAACGACATATACGCACACGAACTTTCAATTTCAATCGATTCAATCACGCATTCCGTAATATCGTACCACTTGACGTTATTGCAAATGTAAAGCAAGAGGATTTGGTCAATCACGTAAATGAGAGGCATGACGAGCATGTCGCTGCCCAGAAAACGAGCCAAAAAGAACGAAAGGATTGTCGCGATTTCGCCTATAATCATCGCAATGATATTCTTGAGCGAAACCATTTTCTGGTGCAATATAGCCCGGATAATGATCCAGATATCCAAAATAACATAACTCACCAGGAACGCATTGAACAAGCCATGAGCCCAACCGTAAGTCGCCACATAATTTCCGACGCCAGCCTGGACCACATATTCCACCGTCTTGTAGTATGCCGGAAAATACCCGACCGTCATAGCCAGTGCACAAATCGTAAAGCTCATGAAAATAAGAGTCAAGTGCAGCCATTTCGGAATACTCATCTTGCAAATTTTCAAAAGTGCAAAGAACATGAACATTGGAAGGAAGGACCCGCCAAGGTAGTTCACCTTATTGGCAATGATAGCACCTTCAACAGTTTCCGAAAAACCTAAAAGCCAATGACCAAAATTCGCGACGAGGATCGCATAGAAGGAGTAGTAAATGTAATTGTTCCGCTGATTTTGGAATCGCAAAGAAAGGACCGCCAAATTGACAGCAGACAAAACAAACATCAATGTTAAATAGATATAACCCATATCCGCAACCGGAATAAACCGTTTATAAAGCTAATCTATTTTTGCAAGAATGAACTATCCACCTCCTAAAAAAGTCCATTTTACAAAATTACAAATTAAATATAAAAAAAGAAAACGCATGGCGATAACCATGCGCTTCACTTAAAGAGTCTTAATTGGATTAATCCAGGACTTAAGCTTCGATAGGAGCTTCCGGTTGAGCATCTGCAGCCGGAGCTTCAGCGTCAGCAGCATTTGCAGCTTCTGTCGGAGCATCGGCAGCCGGGGCAGCCTTCGGAGGTAGCAGAGCCTTCATGGAAAGCTTCACCTTGCCCTTCGGGTCCACACCGAGGCAAAGCACTTCGACTTCATCACCGACGTGAACAACGTCTTCGACCTTTTCGACACGGCGGTCGGCAAGTTCGGAGATGTGCACGAGACCGTCGCGGCCCGGAAGGATTTCGACAAATGCGCCAAACGGCTGGATCGTCTTGACCTTGCCTTTGTACTTGCGGCCCGGTTCCGGTTCTGCGGTGAGTTCCTCGATCATACGGCGGCAAACTTCACCTGCCTTGCCCGTCGGGGCGGCGATGTCGATATTGCCGTTGTCGTCAATGTTGATGGTGCAACCCGTCTGGGACTGCATGCCCTTGATGACAGAGCCACCAGAACCGATAACATCACGGATTTTCGCGGTCGGAATGCGCATCTTGAGCATCGTCGGAGCCTTTTCGGAAACCTTCGGACGCGGAGCCGGAAGGCCAAGTTCGGCCATCTTGCCAAGAATGTGGATACGGCCCTGACGAGCCTGTTCCAAAGCTTCGCGCATGAGTTCCGGGGTGATACCGCGGATCTTGATGTCCATCTGGAATGCGGTAATACCTTCGGCAGTACCCGTCACCTTGAAGTCCATATCGCCGAGATGGTCTTCCGTACCGGTAATGTCGGACAAGATCTTGATCTTGCCGCCTTCCTTGACGGAACCCTTTTCGGAGATGAGGCCCATGGCGATACCTGCAACCGGAGCCTTGATAGGAACGCCAGCGTCCATCAAGCTGAGGCAGCCACCGCAAACAGAGGCCATAGAAGAAGAACCGTTGGATTCCATGATTTCGGAAACCACGCGGATGGTGTACGGGAAGTCTTCCGGGAGCGGAAGGACTGCAGCGAGGGAACGTTCGGCCAAGTGACCGTGACCGATTTCACGGCGAGAAAGGCCGAGCTTCTTGCATTCACCGACAGAGAACGGCGGGAAGTTGTAATGGAGCATGTAGCTCTTGGAGCCTTCGCCCTGCATGCTTTCGAAACGTTGTTCGTCAGCCTTTGTTCCAAGCGTACAAATGACGAGACCCTGGGTTTCGCCACGCTGGAAGATTGCAGAACCGTGAGCACGCGGGAGCACGCCCATTTCGATTTCGATCGGACGGACTTCGGTCGTCTTACGACCGTCAAGACGCACGTCTTCGTTCAAAATCATTTCGCGCATAGCGGTGCGTTCAAGGTCGCTGAAGATACCCTTAGCATCAGCGACGAGAGCAGCATCCTGAGCTTCGTCCTTGCCGACAATAGCGAGAATGCGTTCGTCTTCGAGCATACGGGCACAGAGGTCTGCCATAGCCGGATAGAAGTCCGTCTTCACCATGTTGGAGTGGACGTCCTTGTTCAGTTCGTCCCAGACAACTTCCTTGACCGTAGCGACAAGTTTGTCATGATTTTCACCGACAAACTTCGGCTTGAGTTCCATCTTCGGCTTGGAGCAGCGGTCCACCAACTGCTGTTGGGCCTTGCACATTTCCTTAATAACTTCATGACCAGCGAGGATGGCTCCAATCATCGTGTCTTCAGACACTTCGTAAGCACCACCTTCGACCATGCACACAGAGTCTTCCGTACCGGCGACCACGAGGTCCAGATCGGCCACGGCAACCTGATCGTAAGACGGCATCACGACGTTTTGACCATCGACCACAGCCACACGAACGGCAGCGACCTGCTGTTCGAACGGGAGTTCAGAAAGACCGATGGAAAGAGATGCTGCGCTCACGCCAAGAACGTCCGGAGCGAACTTCTTGTCGGAAGAAAGAACCTGAACGATAACCTGGACTTCACGAGTGAAGTTTTCCGGGAACATCGGACGAATCGGGCGGTCGATGATACGAGCGGAAAGAATTTCTTCATCGCTCGGACGACCCGGTTCGCGCTTGCTATAGCCACCAGGCAGGCGTCCGGCAGCATAAGACTTTTCGCGGTATTCAACTGTCAGAGGGAAGAAGTCACCATCCTTTTCTTCACCGTAGCAAACGGTAGAAAGGACAAACGCGTCCCCCATCTTAGCGACAGCAGAACCACGTGCCTGCTTTGCGATACGGCCAGTTTCAAACGTAATGACACGGCCATCCGGAAGGTTTACCGACACTTCCTTCGGGTCGAGCATCTTGCCGTATTTAGCTTGATAAGCTTCTGTTGACATAAAAAAACTCCAGTACGAGAATTAGCCGCGGAGACCGAGTTCCTTGATCAAAGCACGCTGAGCGATAATGTCCTTTTCGCCGTAGTACTTGAGAAGGTTCTTGCGCTTTGCAACCATCGCAGACAGACCGCGGAGGGAGTGGAAGTCCTTCTTGTTGGTCTTGATGTGTTCGGTGAGGTTCTTGATCTTTTCCGTGAGGATTGCGATCTGAACGCGGACGTTACCGGTGTCCTTTTCGTTAGCACCAAACTGAGCGGTGAGTTCTGCAGCTTTTTCTTTAGTAATAGTAGCCATTGTAGCCATTCCTTTTTTTGTTTGTTGTTTCATCACATGTTTTTGTCCGAGTTTCTCTGCTCTAGCACCAGTGGAATTGGCGAATCTGGTCACAGGACCCAGGCAAAAATGCAATTTGCGGGTAAATATAACTAAAGGCGAGAGTCGCGGCAACCACGCTTGCGTGGATTGACATGACCGAGCCGTGTTATATGCGCCCATAGGGCGCCAATATAGTTATTAGAACTTAGAACTTAGAAAATACATCGAAATTAAAGTCTTTTTATGGGTTTTAGGTATTAGTTCTTAGGGATTAGGTAAATAATCGCGGCTTCGCCGCCCTTTACAAATGCGCATAGCGCATGAAATTAATCCTAACCCCTACCACCTGTGACCTAACACCTATCTACAAGAACCTCGACAGCACTTCCTTCAACTTATTGACGTTCACGGGCTTTGCCACATGCTCGTTCATGCCGGCCTCCAAAGCCGCTTGTTGGTCGTCGGCAAAGGCATTCGCCGTCATGGCGATAATGGGGATGTTCGCCGCGACCTTATTTTCGAGTTTTCGAATCTGCCGAGTCGCCTCGTAACCATCCATAATCGGCATCTGCACATCCATCAAGACAAGATCGCAAAGACCTGGCGTTATATTTTTTATGTAATCCACAGCTTTTTTCCCATCGCAAGCCGTCGTCACTTGAATTCCGCAATCTTCCAGAATTTCCTGGGCGATTTCCCGATTCAATTCGTTATCATCGACAAGCAAAACCCTCTTGCCACTGAAATTAACCTTTTTGTCAGACACCTGCTTTGTCGCATGAGAAAATCCAAAGCTCTGCATCAGTGCATTCCTAGCATCCGAAGGAAATACCGGTTTGCTCATGAAATTGTGTATTCCCACACCAAGAGCCTTGTCCTCTATATCCGACCATTCATAAGCAGACATGACGATCACTAGAATATCCTTGCCAAGTACTTCATGAAGGCGCGTAGTCGTCTTCATGCCATCCATGTCCGGCATGCGCCAATCCACGAGGAACGCATCATACGCAAACCCCATCGACTTCGCATAATATACTTTATCCAAAGCCTCGGCTCCAGAACTGCAACATTCCACATCGACACCCAAAGCGTTGAAGATCCGAGGAATACTCTTCAAGCAATCTTCATCGTCATCGATTACAAGGATTTTCTTACCCTCCAGTTCCTTGCCACGGTTCACTTCCTGTTTCGTTTTCACTAGTTTGAACTTAAAATTCAGTACAACATCAGTACCTTCATTCAATTTACTTTTGATGTCTATCGTACCATTCATCATATCGACGATGTTCTTCGTAATCGCCATACCAAGACCCGTTCCCTGGATTCCAGAAACCGTCGAAGAGTTCACTCTCGTAAACGCATCATAAATCTTGGGCAAAAAGTCCTCGCTCATACCAATGCCGGAATCTTTTATTCTAAATACAAAGGAGCCAACACCCGGTTCAGGCTCGATTTTCTGTTCAACGGAGAACCAAATGGATCCTCCTACCGGAGTGTACTTGATTGCATTCGATATCACGTTCAGGAGCACCTGATTCAAGCGAAGTCTATCACAGACAACATTTTCGTTGACAATGCCGATACTATTGGCAAAGAACTGCAATTTTCGTGCATTGATATCCGCCTGGACAATATCTTTAAGCGTATGGATAATCTCCGGGAGATGCTCAGGTTTTTCGTTCAAATTAAGTTTGCCCGACTCGATGCGGCTCATATCGAGGACATCATTAATCAACGAAAGCAGGTGATTCGACGAAAGCTCGATTTTTCCAAGGAAATTCTTGACCAAATCCTTGTTGCCAATATGCATTGTTGCAAGTTCCGTATAACCGATAATGGCATTCATCGGAGTCCGGATATCGTGGCTCATGTTATTAAGGAACATCGTCTTCGCACGGGATGCCGATTTCGCCATTTCAAGCGCCTGCTCCAGGGCGGCCTGCTGCGCCATTTCTTTGCGATAAACGACATCGTTATTGAATAAGCCTACAAGCACACGATGCGATTTGGACCAGTCGCCCATTTTTGTCACCTTCATGCGGTACCATTTGAGCCCTTCAGTCGTCACTCGGCGATAATCCAGGAAGAACGAATTTTCATGCTGCAAACGGGCAATAACAACATCACGATTAAGGGTATTCAACACCAGATCAAGATCGTCCTTATAAATATCCTTACGAATATCCTTTTCCCAATCCTTAAAGAAGTCTATTCCTACACCCGTCTTTTCATCGATAACATCGTTAAATTTACCACCCTTTAGCGAAACGCTAAACAACCCCGTATCGATATTGACATCGAACACAATCTCAAATTGGTCCGAAAGGCTTATGATGCGTTCAATATTTTCCTGGTGTTCCGTCTCGGCTCGATATTGAGCATCCACTTCGACAAAGCCAACAGCAATCAACTTCGGCGGAATATCGGCAGGCTCGGCTTTCGCAAACACCAGGCGCGTGTACTTGTATTCAGTTCCATAGAGGTGCCTAAATACAATCGTCATACGCTTTTGGTGCAAAAGCTGTTCCGCAACGTATTCTCTTGAAGCTAGACCAACCAGCTTTTCGCGGTCATCAGGATGAGCCAAATCCATGACAAACGCCTTAAATACATCTTCCAGCCTTTCGCAAGAAGCAAACAAGTTGTTCAAAGAAGTCCTGAGATCTTCGCGAACGGCAAGAACGCCGCTCGTATTGTCTTCAATATTAAAGTAAAACAGCGACGAATAGTCTTCCGAAAGGATGTCGATGATTTCAAGGTTTCGCTTCAAGTTCGACTGAATTTCCATCTGTTTTTTGATTTCTTCATCGACGCTATGCAAACCAAAAACGATACCCTTGAGATGACCGATTTCATCCTTGTCTGCAATAATTTTCATTTGATAGCAAACATCCTTGCCATCTAACTTGATCTTGAAATTGACATGAGCCACAGGCTCTTTTTTCAGAATAAGAACAAGCCGGTCTCTGTTAGTCTGTTCCTGGAACTGGAGCTTATCCGAATCGCAAACCAGATACTTGAGCAGCAAATCCATTCTCTTGGCAAAACTTTTTTCCGAAGACCATCCCGGGATTGCCTTCAAGAGCACCGAACTTGCGCGGTATGTGACTACAAAATCTGATGAAGCGTCTTCCCCAAGCGTTACGTAGTTCACAAAATCAAAGTCAGAAGCAAGCGATTCAATCACACGGTTATTGCGGTCCATTTCCTGACGCTGGGCAATCGCCTTGTTGACTTCGGAATCGATATTTTCAACCGCTATGATGACATGATTTTCATCCTTTTGGGACTTGATGACCTTCATTCGATAGAACTGCGGAACGCCATCGATTACAAGCCTATATTCAACCGATGCACTCGGGCTTTCCTCCAAGCGTTTGAGAAACGCTCCCTTTTCCATAAAGTGCATGACCACTTCAAGGTCGTCCTCGTAAAGGTTATGACGCAGGCTCGCAATAGATTCGAAGAAGAAATCCCGTCCACTCACCGACTCGTGCAACTTATTCATCAATTTATCCGCATGGAACGAATCGAATGTATCGTCAAGGACGTTCACGTAAAAAATACACTCGTACGTTCCGCTCAAAGCATCCGCAATTTCAGAATACTCGCTACTTTCAGCTTCAGCCATCCGGCGCGCATTCCACACCATCCGTATAAGATACAGGAGAATAACCAGAAGTTCAATTGCCGAAATTCCTATATAGAACCGGCGTATTTTATCCACTCGCGCAAACGCGATATTTTCATTAACGTACAAGACTAAAGACCAATAGCCGCCAAACAAAGGCAACGCCACCAAAAGCTTCGATTCATCCGAAGTTTCTTCTTCATACGCCAAATGAGCGGACTCGCCCTTCATCACGTTAGCGGCCCACTCGTCAAGCGAATACCCGCTCTTAGGAGTAATCATTCTTATAAATTCATTAAAACTTTTCCATTTACCCGTTTTCTCAACGACAAAAGACCCATCGCGGCGATCGACGACAATCAAAGAAGTCTTGCCCTTGAACGCGTTTGTCGCCACATAACCATACAGAGGTTGGATTTCGGAAACGGCCGAAAGCATCCCGACCACCTGTCCCCTACGGCGGACAGGCACAAGCTGTTCGAATACAATATTTTCAGAATGGACAACATCGCGGTGGACTTTCGAGACATACGGCTTTGGCGATACAATCGAATTGTAATGCTGTACATAAGAGGTATCAAAAACAACAGCGTGGTCCGCAATGATATGACCATCCGGTAAATACAAGCGAACAGCCGATACCAAGGGACCTATTCGCGAACCCCGGATCAAACGAACCATGTTTTCCGACAGGAGATCTTCTTCCATCCCCACCACTGTCGAAATATTGGACAAGGCACTTAAAAGGGAACGCCCTAAAAAGCCCATTTTCGCTTCAGAAGCGTAGGCCACCTCATCCAAAGAATCCCAACTATCGTCTATCGCCTTTCTATTTATGTACAAGAACGAGATATTTGTTACAATGAACAAGAATGCAACAAGAAGAAGCGAGACGATTAAATTTCGTTTGAAAAAATTATTGTTCATAAGTTTTTTGTAACATTTTCGAGTATATTATACATTTTGCAGTTGATAACAGAGGGAAAAAATGAAAAAATATACGCCTTAAACTCGTGATTTATGCAAAAAAGTGTTTTTTTTCACAAAAAAGTGTCCAAGACAAATCAAATCTTTATACATTGACGATATGAAAATTTTAACAAAATTGCTTTGCTTTTTAATTTTTCTCGTCTCATTTGCATTAGCCGACACAACAGGCGTTGCTTCCACGAAATCCTCCATGGCAAAAGAAATTTCCGATTCAGCCGGGAATGACAAAAGCGCAATCATCAAAAACGACAGCGCTAAAGTTCAAAAAAAACAGGCCGTATGGATTAAGCTAGAGGGCGATGTTGACCCTGCCATGTACGAATTCTGCGCCCGAGCCATCGGCGAGGCTCTCGACAAGAAACCGGACTATATCGTCTTCGAAATCAACACATTCGGCGGGCGTCTCGACGCGGCGTTCGATCTTGTCGATACCATCATGGCCGTAAAAGGAGCCGAAACAATTGCCCTCGTGAAAAAGAAGGCAATCAGCGCAGGGAGCCTCATCGCTCTCGCCTGCAAGCGTCTCTATATGCTCGAAGCGACAACCATCGGCGACTGCGCCCCGATCGTGCAAGGCGGCGACGGCACTCCGCAAATCGTTGGCGAAAAGATACAGTCCCCGCTCCGCGCAAAGTTCAGAAACTTGGCTCAGCGCAACGGCTACCCCGAATTGCTAGCGTCCTCGTTCGTGACACCGGAACTCGAAGTGCTCGAACTTACCACCAAGCTCGACAAAGGTAAGGCTACAGAACGCGACACGACGCTCATCATCGAAGGCAAAAAATTCGCCGTACTCGACAGCACCGAAAAGAAGTTCTGGGGATCACCCAAGATTCTCGTCAAGGAAGGCGAACTCTTGACCATGACCGACCAGGAAGCCGAAGAACTCGGATTTTCCAGAGGCACGTTCAAGAACCGCGAGGACTTCGAAACCAAGCTCGCCATAGAACAAAAAAGCGAAGTCGAAACGAACACCGGCGAGAAAATAGCAAGCGCCATAGCCGCCATTTCTGGCATACTCCTCATTCTCGGCTTTGGTGCGCTTTATATTGAATTCAAGACCCCCGGCTTCGGATTCTTCGGTATCGCAGGCATCATCCTTATCGGCATCGTGTTCTTCGGGCAGTTCGCCCCTCAGCTCGATGGCTACTTCCCGGCCATTCTCCTCATTGCGGGCGTGATTTTGTTCTTAGTCGAAATTTTCGTCATGCCGGGAACGTTCCTCTTTGGCATAGGCGGCATCGCCTGTATGATTATAGCGCTAATTATGAGCATCGATACAACGAACATACCCGAATACGTCCCGGAAGCCGTAGAATCTACATTTGACGCAACCCCTTGGCTATTTGGATTATTTTTCGTTCTCAGTAGCGCAGCCATCGCACTCATATTCCCGATTGCGGCTAGCAAGTATTTGATTCCACTTTTACCCGAAGGCTGGACACCCATGCTAAAGACGGACATGGAAACGGCAGTCTCCCCAACCGAATCCATCCAGGAGGTCGCCATTGGCGCAATCGGAACCGCAAAAACGTTCCTGCGCCCCGTAGGCCAGGCAAACATTACCATGCCTGACGGAAGCTCGAAACTCTTCGATGTACAAACTCATGGAGAAATCATCGAAGCCGGTCAAAAGATCAAAGTCGAAGCCGTGCAAGAAGGCCACATCTGGGTCAGTATAGACGAGAGGCGAGAGACGTGAGACGAAAGATAGTTCAAGTCTAATCGTACTTTTTTCAATAAATTTTAAAACAAAACACATAACTTGGAGAAAACCATGGATAACCTTATCATCATCGGCATCATTATTGCCGCAATCGTCGTCATCATATTGCTAGCCTTCATCGGCAGGTTCTTTAGCCTTTGGCTCCAGGCATTGTTCTCCAAGGCAAACGTGAGCATTTTCCAGCTCATCGGTATGCGCTTGCGTAAAGTACCGCCTCAGGTCATCGTCGAAGCCCGTATTTTGAGCTGCAAGGCAGGTCTCCCTGTCGATACGAACTTGCTCGAAGCGCACTACCTTTCCCGCGGTAACGTGCTCCGCGTGATTCAGGCCCTCATCGCCGCGAACAAGGCAAACATCAAGCTAGACTTCAAGGAAGCTGCCGCTATCGATCTTGCCGGCCGTAACGTGCTCGAAGCCGTGCAGATGTCCGTGAACCCGAAAGTCATCGAAACCCCGAAGGTTTCCGCCGTGGCCCTCGACGGTATCCAACTCCACGCCATTACCCGTATCACCGTGCGCGCAAGCATCCAGAAGCTCGTCGGTGGCGCCGGCGAAGAAACAGTCGTCGCCCGCGTTGGCGAAGGCATTGTGTCTTCTATCGGTTCTGCCCAGAGCCACAAGGAAGTGCTCGAAAACCCGAACATGATTTCCAAGAAGGTGCTCGCTTCCGGCCTCGATGCCGGTACAGCATTCGAAATTCTCTCCATCGACATCGCAGACGTGGACGTGGGCCAGAACATCGGCGCCATCCTCGAAACCGACCGTGCCGAAGCCGACAAGAAGATTGCACAGGCCAAGGCAGAAGAACGCCGCGCCATGGCATTTGCAGCCGAACAGGAAATGAAGGCAAAGGTGATGGAAATGAAGGCCAAGCTCGTGGAAGCCGAAGCCCAGATTCCGATGGCCATGGCAACAGCGCTCCGCGACGGAAAGCTCGGCGTGATGGACTACTACAACCTGAAAAACATCGAAGCCGACACGCAAATGCGTAAGGAAATCGGTTCTGCTCCGGAAGCAAACAAGTAATTTGACCAAAAGGGTTTAGCCCATGGATTCAATTGACAAACTAATCATTGTCATTCTCGCAATCATCGTCGACCAAGTCATCAAAAGGGCGAAAGCGAAAAAGAAGCAGTCTCAGCAGGAGCAAACATCGCCGTATGCTCCCGAGGACGATTCTACGCTAGAATCCGAAGAAAATAGTTATGACGATGATTACGAAGAACGTCCAGAAGCGCCCCCCAGCCCCGAACCTTCTGCTACACGCAAATTGCAAGAATACATCAGGCAATTTGAAGAGGCTCAGCGCGAGGCTTCGCAAGGGACGCTTGAACCCGCCATGCCCCCTCCAGTCCCCGAAAGCAGTCACGGTTACGGCAACAACGTAACTGTGCGCGAAGTTGCAGAAAACATAGTTCAGCTAGACGTTGTTGATGCAGAATACCTGATGGACGAATTCGACATATCCAAAGGAACCGCATACGCAATACTTACAGAACTGCAGCAGCTCCGCGTAATCGGGCGCGACATGGGAGACGGCGAATACGACGTTCTAGTACAGGACATCGATGAACTCAACAACTTGCTATCGCGCGAGCCCATGGCCATGCAAATGGCCGCAGAGAAGGCGGCGGACATCCCCGCAACCACCCCTGCGCACGAATCAGCGCAAAGCCCGGCAGCAAGCGACAAGCAAAGCCAGTTGAAAATTCTAGAAGAACGAGCCCGCAAGGCACGTGAAGAAGCCGAAGCCGCATCACGCCAAAGCGACTTCGAAAACGGCTACTCCTCGGACACGCCTGTCGAGACCGCCCTGCCCACCAAGCGCGCTAACGGACGTTCAATAAACCGTGAAAGTGTCCGACGCGGATTCATCTGGGGTAAAATTATCGACGAGCCTCGCTTCAAAAAGCACTGGACTGCGCTCAGCAGGTAATTCGCGCGATCTATTGAACACGCCCCCCGTCGAAATCATACAATTCATCCCGGACGGTTCTACCGCTCGGGATTTTTTTATACTACCGATGTGAGAGATGGCGGATCAGGTCCCCGCCATGACGTCTCCATCGATCCGACCGACATAAGCATAAACGAAAAACCCCGGTCAAATGACCGAGGTTTTTCAGCTGCTTCACTTGGACTCGAACCAAGGACAACGCGATTAACAGTCGCGGGCTCTACCAACTGAGCTATGAAGCATCGTTGTCAATTCAAAAATCTTTGAAGACTCCAATTGACGCGCTCAAATATAGATGATTTTAATTCCTTTGTCAAGGGATACACGTACATTTTCTTTTTCCGAAAAAACACAAAACCCCCGATCTTTCGATCGAGGGTTTTGAGCTGCTTCACTTGGACTCGAACCAAGGACAACGCGATTAACAGTCGCGGGCTCTACCAACTGAGCTATGAAGCATCGTTGTCAATTCAAAAAAATCTTTGAGGGATTTCTATCGACGCGCTCAAATATAGATGATTCTTATTCCTTTGTCAAGGCTTAATCATAAAAAAAATCTATTTTTTATCGTTCCCGACTTCGCATCAAAGCAATTTCCGCAGCATAACCAGGCAACTCGTTCGGTGTTTCCAAATAAAACGGAAGCCCCTTGAGCGCCGGGTGATTTACGACATTCACAAGCGCCTCCAAGCCAATGAAACCGCCACCGATGACCTCATGACGGTCCTTGTGACTGCCCATCGGATTCTTGCTGTCGTTCAAGTGGATCGCGCACAAACGATTGAGCCCAATCACCTTGTCAAATTCTTCAAGCACATCGTCCAGATGATTCACGATATCGTAACCACCGTCAAAAACATGACATGTATCCAGGCAAACACCCAACTTTTCACTAAGTTCCACGCGGTCAATAATCGCACGCAGTTCTTCAAAGGTACGGCCGACTTCAGAGCCCTTTCCCGCCATCGTTTCCAGGAGCACCTTCGTCTTGAGACCTTTGTGCAAGATATTGTTCAAATGCTGCGAAATGAATTCTATCCCAACCTCAGCCCCTTGCTTCACGTGACTGCCTGGATGGAAATTGTACATGGCATGTGGGAAATGGTCCATGCGGAACAAATCATCCTTCATCACGTCTTGTGCGTACTGCCTTAGCGAAGGATCCGCCGCACAGGCGTTTAACGTATAAGGAGCATGCGCCAATATCGGCGCAAAACCGTTCGAATCCATCAACGCATTCAGCGCTTCCGCATCGGCCTTGTCAAAAGGCTTTGCTGCGCCGCCACGCGGATTACGCGTAAAAAACTGAAATGTATCAGCACCGATGGAGAGAGCGGTTTCGCCCATCGCCAAAAAACCGCTCGAAGAAGAAAGATGGCACCCGATATGCATAACTAGAAGTCGTAATTAAGGGCGACCGAACCGTAAATATCCCTGTATTCTTCAGATTCATTGTCGGGACGATAATTAAAGAACGAACCAAAATCACATTCCATACCAAGTTGTTCCGTCAACTGGAATTTTACGCCCGCAGAAAGATCCAGGTCCATTTCCATTTCGTCTATTTTCTTGCCATCTTCTTTACGGCTTAAATAATTCTGGCGAATGTTTCCATGCAATATCAAATCGAGGAACCCAGGCTTCACCTTGATAGTCGCATCATCCCTCAAGTTCCATTCAAATTCACTCATATCATTGCGATTATAAAGCTTGAATCTCGGAGTCAAGGCGACCGTGTTGCGCACATTCTCAAGCGTAGTCGTGAGAGAAATGGGGTAACGCGCGTCAAAGAAATCACCGCCATGGAAATAATAACCCAAGATACCATAAGTTTCATTCGAGAAATCAAAGCCATCCAGCAAGTCGTCATTATTGAATCTCGACATATCCGTACGGTAGGACCAAATACCTCCGACCTTCAAAACATTCTTGGGGAACTTAAACGTGGCATTAAGCTCGATTGTATGCTTTATCAAACGTTCTTCAAAATCCGAAGCCAAGAATTTTTCACCCTGCAAAGCAACATAACGGGCCCAACGAGCGGAATCGATTTGAATAGTTCCATCATCCGTGGTCACGTCGATTGAAGGCTTTCCTTTTTGACTAGCAAACCAGGAATCCGAATAAATTCCAGACACCGCAGAAAAATTGCCATGAAGTCTGCGCGGAGTGCTGCGGGTGCGGTAATTGAGCGCATAACGAGCAGTAAGTTCAATAGAATCGCGAAGCTTGAACGTATTCTTCAACTTGAAATCGTGAACGTAAAGAGTTCTGGACTTATCGAAATTATGCTTTTCGAGCCAGTCTTCATCGGCTCCCGGCAAAAGTCCGAGTTTGGAGCCTTCGGCAAAGCCAAATACGTTATACGCGTCTCCGCTCCCGGAAGCATTTTCAATTTTCAAATCATAACTGGCATTCAACTTCCAGAAATCCCTCAGCGTCTGATCCAACTTGATTCCCAATTGACGGGAGTTTTGCAACAAGTCCGGAGAAGCGGCGCTGTAGTAATTGCGCCCGACAAAACGGAAATACGCATCAATCATCGTCGATTTGCGCTTCCAGTTATACGAACCGGACAAGGCCAAATTTTGCGCAGTCCATTCAGTCGGATCCTCATCCTTTTCGTCGCGATGCTTTTTCAACACATCCTGTGCAACCTTCAATATTCGTTTCAACTCCGTTCGCATTTCTTCTGCGGTCATATCCGTATTGTCGCCAAAAATGAGTTCCAGCTCATCCTGATCCATACGGTCCACAAGCGAAGAATTATTCATCAAACGACGCAATTGAGCAAAACGGGACACGTCCAATTCGGCATCTTCAAACACGGCATTCACAGCGCGGTGAACAACAACATCCATAGTATCGGCGCCGCCGAAACCTAGCTGCAAATTGTAAGTTCCACGACCGTCAAGAATTTTACCACCAAAATCGCCAAAGAACGTCCGCGAAGAGAACATCGGTATCGAAAGATTGACATCCCTCGAAACCCCATCGCGCAAAAACGGATCATCCAAAAAATCCTTGCTGCCAACGAAGCCTGCCGTCATGTTATGATTCTTCGAGAAATTCCAAAGCACTTTACCGCCCACCAGCATTTTTTGTGCTTCGACTTCATCAAGCGTTATATACTCATTGTACAAATCAGGATCACGATCGCCAGGCAGTTTGGGCGCATGGGTTTCGCCCCCAAATGCGCTGAAAACAAGCAATGGATTTTCGGACCGATTCAAGTTCAAATTGAAATCATAGCTTGCACCAAATACATTGATGCCGGACATATACAAATCGCCCCCCAGAAGATTGTAATCGCCCAAAATAAGCTTCTGGAAACGGTCTTCGTAAGACACCTGCATGAACTTTGGATCAAAATAATTCCAACGGTCATGGGAAACATCCATGGAAATTTCAATTTTCTGGCCTGTCGGAGCTTCTAAATGTAGGTACGCATTCCACGCGCCATAAATTCCGGGAACCTGGAAATAGTTCCTATACTTTTTCCCAGGAAAAATTGTATCGCGACCATTCACAAAAATTTTAGCCGTTTCATTCTCTTCCGTCACGACAGAATGATATCCAAATTCAGCACCTATAGAACCATTTACAAGCCAAGCATCACCCTTCTGCTGCACGTTAGCCGAATCGGCAGTTTGGGCAAATGAAGGTATAACCAAAGCAGAAATAATAGCAAGCTTTCGTAAAATCATTCACTCACCTCGTATACCATATTCGTCTTTACAGTGTAACCGCTCTTATGAATAACCTCGACTTCAATACGATGTTTGAGACCTCGCTTAAGTTCTATAGGAACCTGGTAATCTAAATCCTGAATTTGGGACAAACGCTCTTCCAAAATGGGTTTGCCATTCTGACGAACAACAACTTTATTCAAGAAACTTGGATCATTCTCGGGCAACCGAATTTGGAACTGCAGTGTTTGCGTAATAACATCATCGGCGCTCGAAGGAGGCGCTGGCGGAATTTGCAATCGCACATGTTTGTTCCCCAGAATTTTAACAGAAAAAGGCTTTAGAGGATAGCAACCCAATGTCTTACTGACGCTATTATGTCCTGCACTGTTCTCGACAACAAATTCATATTCATGCACACCATTTTGCAAAGCAAGTCGTTTCGACGTATTGCGTTCCACCCCCACTTCGAAAAATGAAGTTCCGTCAACAAGCGTAGACAAACGGGTACCGCTTCCTTTCTGCACATCGTACACAACAACATTCGCTACACAACGCAACGAATCATAGGAGGAATATCTAATCCGCGGAACTTTAACAGCCTCAGCCGGCTTTACCGGTTCAACCGGTTGCACCGACGTTTGAACAATCGTATCAGCCTTTAAAGAATCATTCAATGACGCCGACGAAACTTTCGATGTATCTGCAAAATCATTCGAAGCGTTTAATGATCTCTGGTAAATGGAATCTGCAGCTTCGGTTGCCAATTTCAGTTTTTCTATAGACAAAGTCGTATCCGAAACGATATTGTTCAAAATTTTCGCAAAAGCAGTATCACCGGAAGACTTGAGTTTCAGGATTACGAATTCACCCCTGCCAAGAACAGTCTCGCCTTCTACGATAGAAAGCGAATCGCTCTCGTTCGGTTTCAGTTTCACATTCAATTTACCATTCTTAAGGCTTGCAAAGAAAGTCTTTTCGTTTATACCGATAAAACCTTCCGTACCACGAATCGAAGCCGCTGCGGTCCCCGTGCGGAAATCCACCTCGTGACCTTTATTCTTTTCGGCTTTAAAGCCCATATACCCTTTCTTGATATCGAGCTTGATTCCATAAACCCCAGTTTCGGTTTCTTCGACCAATTCATCAACATTCACTTTAGCATTTTCAGGAATGGTGAATATATCATTTCCAGTCAATTCCAGTCGAATAGAACCACCAGGACCGGTCTTAAAGCAATCCAACTGTCTGAAGGTTTTGTCATTCTTCACTTCTTTCCATTCAGCATCGTCTGCGCAATCGCCGGAACGCTGGTACGCCGGCAAATTGACACCACGAGTTTTACCCACTTTTGGCGCTTTCGCAGCAAAAGTATTTGTGGATGCCATCATCGCAAATAAAAGACACGATAAAGACAGATGTCTAAGCATAAGACCTCTCAATTTATTTTCTAAAGCCCTTGCGCCTACTAGGATACCAGTGCATACTGAGCATTTTCATAAATGAAATTTAAATTTTTCGTAAGAAATAAAATAAAAAAATTACAGAATATGACCTAAAACACATCACCCGCCAGCAAGTTTGACGGTAAAACCTTTTTTTTCGAGTTCAGCCTTCAGCACGTTGCGCTTATCGCCCTGAATTTCAATATTAAAGTCCTTGACAGACCCTCCGACACCGCACTTTTGCTTCAACAGGCGAGCCAAATTCTTCAACTCGTCATCGTCCACCGGCAAGCCCGAAACAACACTCGCCATTTTTCCACCTCCGAGACGCTTTAGCATTATACGAACCACTCCGTCTCCCTGCGGGCGACTAGCCTTAGGCTTTTCTTCTTTAATTCTACCGACACCGCTTGCAAACACAAGCGTCGAACGATCTTCAATACCCATGATAACCTCTTTTTTTGAAAAGATAGTTATTCATTGACTATAATCGTTAGCAGATAGAGAACTATCGTATGAACTCGACTCCTTGCGCTCAAAGATCTCCACAAAAAAATCCCGGACACGCAGTCGTGACCGGGATTTACTTTTAAGTTTTACGCCTTATTTTTTCTTCTTGGAGTCTTCGTTCTTGGAACCGCTCTTCGAAGATTTTCTTTGAATCGGCTTTTCATTTCCACGCAACACCGGACGTCTATAACCGAAGCGTTTAAGCATTTCATCGCTGGACTTCAGCACGTCGCCAATCTTGGAACCTTCTGCCACCGGCGGAACCACGCAACGCTGCTTGGAACGAACATCCACCTTGGTCCTTACGATATACGGTCCAGTACCATAGAGACGTCCGTTTTCATCTCTCAATTCACCGTTCAGATCCAGTTTCTTTTCGAAGAAGAGTTTGACAAGACCGGCCTTATCCACATTTTCCGGATCATCGATTTCATAATCGAACTGGTACTTGTCAACGAACTGACCAACAGTCGTATAGAACCAGAGCGTCACATGAGCCTTTGTGGTGTAAAGCGTGGCCTTGCTGTTGTCCTTGCTCTTTTCAAGATCTCTCTGGAATTCTTCAGAGCAGTATTCCTTGACATATTCCTTAACCGTGACCTTTTTACTATTTGCAGCATCCAGACCTTCCAGCGGGATCATGTCACCATTGATGATGATATCATCCAAGGTAGAAAGACCGCCCACAGGGCTTACAATCGGCAATCTCAAGTCAATCGTAATCGTCGGACCCAAGTGAGTTCCCAATCCCGGATACGGTTCTTCTCCAGATCCCGGCTTGCTTTCATCACCATTGCCTCTGACCACTTCTTTTTCCGTTTGAGACTTCTGGTTCAAGACGCTTACAGAATAGGTCTGTTCTTCTTCAGGCGGATTATTTTCATAGTACTTGATAACCGAGTCTCTCGAAACGATAATCATCGGCTGTTCAAGGTTGACATCAATATCCTTAGCCTTCTTGAGCATCACTTCAATCTGCGCGATAGTTTCATTCCCAGCCTTATCACGGTAAATACGCTTAATGGTATTCACGCCCTGATGGAGACTCTGGAAATTCAAGGTATCCTGCGTGACGCAGTTATTTGCATCACCATCGACAGAAATGCACCAATCGACATCGACAAAGTTCGCATAGACAACATCTCCATCGCTCGGGGACTTAATCTTCACAAACGGAGCCTTCTTGTCAAGCACCATGAACACCGACTTTTCGGCAGTGTTGTTGTACCTATTGGTGTAGGTGTAGGTCACGAGATAGCCTCTATCGCCTTCCTCATTGGCAACAATCTTACCCTTTTCGTCAATAACGTAGGTAACGGTTGCACCATTCTTTTCGTCACCGCTGGCAGTGTAAGTCACCGTAAATGCGCCTACGCCAGTCTTCAAATCAACATCGTCCTTATCTTTGGACTCACTCTTGCTAGAAGAACCCTTAGGAATGCTGTACATCAAGTTACCTTCGGAGTCGCCATAAAGGATTTCACCCGTTTCTGCATCAGCCTTGTAGGAAACAATCACATCTTTACCCTTCACGACAACAACCGTCGAAACTTCAATCACAGCGACATTCTTCTTCTTACCATCATCGCCAATCACAGGGACTTTAATCTGTTCACCCTTATCATCGACATAGTAAGAAACAGTCACAGAATCCCCCTTCACGAACTTCTTATAAGAAACCTTTGTCTTGTCGCCAACGGACTTGCTCTTGACTTCAGACTTCGGATTCTTTTCAAGCGTAATCTCGGACTTGGAAATATCCACCATATTCTTCACAGATCGATCCGATATGGCAATCGTATCCAAGACCACATCAACCTTGAACGACTTGTTGTAATTCGAAACGGTATCCTTCACAGAGACATTGACGTCCTTGGTACTCTTGTTCACATAGATGGAAGAATCCTTCTTGTCGACTTCTTCAACAATGGTATAGATGTTATCGGCTTCGACCTTCGTCTTCTTCGCATCGACATCTACAATCGGGGCTGCGGTGCTATAACAGACTACGACAGTATCAGAACCGGCAAGATCCTTGCTCGGATCCTTATACGTCTTGATAATATCGTGGCAACCTTCGCTCTTCAAGGTATCAAGACTGGTCTTGATCTTGTCGTCCTGCTTCCATTCCACCGAGACGACATCCTTATTCGTAAAGATTGTATCCTTAGGAGTCGGCTTGATATAAACGGAATCCGTTTCAACACGAGTAATCTCGACTTCGGACTTTTCAACAACGTTACCAACTTTGACCTTGATTTCCGTGGTATCGGAGAATTCGCCATCCGTCACACGAACCTTGATCACATAGAGAGAATCTCTTTCGTAATCGAGTTCGCTCTTCAAGACAATGTCGCCATTCGGCTTGATTTCAAACTTTTCGTTTTCATCAACAGGATAGAACTTCAAGTCATTGAAATCAGGATTCTTCGTGTCCGGATCCGTAGCCTTGACAGGACCCTTCTTATCGCCCGGCTTGGAATCTTCAGGGAATGTGAATTCCTGAGGTTCAATCTTCGGAGCTTCGTTCACATCAATAACCTTAATGACGATATTACCTTCAGATTCAAGACCATCGGAATCCTTGACTTTCACCTTGATGGTGAATTGCTGCATCTTCTCATAATCAATCTTGGCATCTTTACGGACTCTGATTTCGCCATTCTGCTTGACTATCACATATGGGCTTTCTTCAGTAAGTGCAAAAAGGAGATCTCCTGCGCCATCCGGGTCAGTCGCTTCAATGATTCCAATCAGGAGATCTTCCGGAGAATTTTCCTTGACACTAAATTCAGTGCTGGTAATTTCAGGAACTTCCGGCATATCCTTAAGCGTAATCGCAACAGTCTTCTTTGTCGTTAACGTCGGATATTTTGTGGTATTTCTATCAGACAACGAAACGACAATTTCAAATCTGTGGTTCTGTTCCAATTCATAGTCGAACTTTTTCTTCGTCTTGATCTTACCATCTTCGGTAATCGAGAAGTACGCAGTATCACCGCTCACGGCATTAAAAACGTTATCGGTAAACACCTTGGAAGTATCGATATCGTTGGAATAAAGTTTACCGATAACCGTACCGGCAGCCTTGCCTTCGTAGAAAGAAATTTCAAGGCCACCCGAAATAATCGGCATTTCGTTCACGTCAACAATGTTGATGGTCTTTGTAACCTGAGCCGTCAACTGATCATCGTCCATCACAGAGACATTGACTTTATGCGTGTGAGCAACGGCTTCGTAATTCAATCTATCACCATTTTTGACAATAAGGCAAAGCTTATAACCTGAGCCTTCCTTTTTGATCTTGGCATCAAACAAGCGGTCAGCATCCGTATTGCCGGCATCCGTCACATAAGGAACAAGAGTTGCTACCTGGGCATGATCACTATTCGTATCTTCATCATGGACATCGTAGCAAGCAATTTCAAATCCGGTAGGCGTATTTTGATCAACGGTATTTTCGTTAACATCATAGTTCTTACCATCATCGATAATCTCCGGCTTATCAGGATCATCAATCAAGTTAATAGTCACAAGCGTTGTTGCGCTGTAATTCTTGAAGCCCTTGGAATCGCCGTTATCCGTAGCCTTGGCCCAGACTTGATACGTACGCTTCTTTTCATAGTTCAAGGTATCCGCAACGAGATAGATCTTACCAGCATCTATCTTGAATGCAGCGGCATCCTTAGAACCCGATTCATAATCCGAAAGCACATACGTGAGCTTGCTCCATGTATCTTCATCATCGGCAACAACCGTACCAATGAATTCGCCCACCGGAGCGTTTTCATGAATTTCAAACACATATTCTTTCTTCTTATAAGTCGGAGCATCATTGACATCATTAACAGCAATCTTCACTTCGACACTCGAAGATAGCGTCGGGTCATCGCCATCGGTAGCCACGACACGAACGAAATATTCATTCTGGACTTCATAGTTCAGGATGCTGTCTTTAATCACCCTAATCGTTCCATCCGAATCTATTTTGAAAGCCTTGTAGTCATCGGCATCAAGAGTAGAAGCGGTAAGCGTATAAACCGGAGGTTTGCATTGATTATTGTTGCTGCAATCATCATCTGTAGCGGCAACGACACCGACCTTTTCACCTTCCAAAGTATTTTCATTGACCGTCAAAGTAGGAATATCATCCGGGAACTTCGGAACTTCCTTTTCATCCTTGACAGAAACCGTTACGTTAGCTTCCTTCGTGAATTCCTTATCCGTAACGATAACTTTGAACGTGTATGATTTCTTGGTTTCATAATCGAACTTTGCATTATCTCTCGTAAAGAGTTCACCAGTACTCTTGTCAATATCGAACTGAGCGGCCTCACTACCACTAAGCGAGAAATACAAGGTGTGGAAATTAGGAGTCCACTTATCCGGGTCTGTCGCAGAAGCAACACCCAGCAAAGTAGCCTTGGTCGTATTTTCGCTAACAGTGAATGAATACGGAGGATTCGTAAATGAAGGTTCTTCGTTCACGTCAATCACACGAATTCTAGTATCCTGCGAGGTCTTATTGCCTTTAGTATCTGTTACCGTCAAAGTTATATTGAATACGGCATCCTTTTCCACAGCCTTATAAAGGGTTTCATAATCCAAATCAGCCTTAGTCTTGATAACAAACGTGGACATAAGACTTGCATTCGTTTTACCAACCTGGACAACTTCGAACAGCTTGGCCGCGTCAATAGCTGCGGTCGCATCATTATCCGTTATGGAAACCTTCAGCATATCGCGATCGTCAATGTCTTCATCATAGACAACAATCTGCTTTCCATCCAATTCAGTACCGACAGTCACATTCTCTTCAACTTCATATGGATTTGTCAGCACCTTGAACTCGGAAGGTCTATTGACATCCGTAACATTGATCGTAATTTCTTTCAAGTCAAACTGCGACGGATTTTCAGAATCCGTAGAACGGTCCATCACCTTGGCAATAAACTTGTATTGTTTCTGCTTTGTATAATTCAGTTCTTTACCGACACTAATGCTAATCTCACCCGTATTAGGATCGACTTCGAACGGGAAATCCTTACTGCCATCAACTTCAATAACTTCATCAACCTTATAAGTCAACTTATTGAAGCCCAAAGGATGGACTTTGCCATAAGCATTATCCGGATCTGTTGCTTCGATCCTACTAATAGCGCCATCCTTGCTGGTCGCTGTTTCGGGAACAGAAATCGGAGCCTTACTTTTAATTTCGGGTTTTTCATTGACATCAACAACGACAATTTTTCTATTCATGTTGATTACAACTTTATTCCCTGCTGAATTTTCCCCAGAAGCAACGATAGCTACCGTATAGGTATTTTTCGGATAAAGCGATTCGAAATCAATGTTTACATTACTCTTAACCGTTATACTACCCAGCTGATCATCGATATCGAATAGAGCTCCAGCCTCAGCACTTGCAACCCTATCGATATCATAAGAAATCGGCGTCGTGATTTCATCCAACTGTTTCCGGATATCCGGATCCGAGATTGTATCGAGAACATCAGCGAAACTTTCTACTTCACCCGTTGCATTTTCTTTAACAATAGCGGAGCCTTCCGTATCATATTCAATCTTGGGTTCAGTAATGTTGTCCATCTTCACAGTCACTTCGACATCCTGAGAGAAACCGATATCGGAAACAGTCACCAAGAAGACATACGTATGCTTCTGCGTTTCGTAATCGAAATCATCGTTAGAGGACAAGGCCCCATCATACGTGCCAACAGCAAAGCGCTTGGCATCCTTGGCCATATCTCCAGTATTGTTACTAGAGATCTTAAAAGTCAATGTGCTAAATGTAGGATTATAGATGTCAAGATCAATACCTTCTACATGAGCCTGTTTTTTACAATCACCCGGAATATCACCTACCGCAGGTTCATACTCGACACAAACCGGGCTTCCAATCGGCAACTGTTCCTGCAAGTAGAAAGTTCCACCAGTCGCCGTAAATGTTTCATTGACATCTACAACAACAATGTTCGTCGTTTTCGAAACCGTATGGTTAGCTTGGTCCGTGATAGTGAATGTCACAGGATATGTAGCATTCTTGGTGCTGGGATTGTAAAGTTCCTCGTAATTCAGCAAGGACTGGTCCTTTACACGAATTTCGACCTTTCGTTCACCACCGTTAGGATCAACTTCAACAAGTTCAAAAATATCCGCCAAAGACTTACCCGTCAACGAGCCTTCCGTATTAACGGCACTAGCCAAAGAACCCGTCAAAGTATAAGTCAACTTTTCAAAGTTGTTCCCCACCTTGTCGTAATCCTTAACGATAAACGTACCCAAGACAGTCCCCTTGGCAGAATTTTCGTTAACAGAATATTCCTTTTTCACATCAGGAGGAGGAGGAGGTTCATTGACATTCGTGAGATTAACCGTAATCGTAGCCGTAGCAGTAGCCTGACCATCAGACACAGAAACCTTGAACGTCCAAGTCGGCTTGGTTTCATAATCCAGCTTGCTTCCATCAGCAACATGAAGTTCGCTGCCCGAATTTCTGAAATTAAACGGTATACCGGCATCAACAACGCTAAAGGTCAATCCGTCGCCATCCGGGTCCGAGGCAACAACATCGCCCACAATCTTCGCACTCGTCCAATCGCTACCGTCCGTATTCTTTTCAGGGATTGTAAACGACTGGTTGGCAATAACCGGAGCATCGTTTTCGTTCTTAATTTTGACCGTTATCTTGAACTGGTCAGAAGTCAACGGACCGTTAACAACCGACGTTTCTGTTTTAGCATTATCCTTGACCGTAGCATAGACAACATATTCACTCTTCACACTGTAATTAAATACAGCACCGGACTTTACAGTAAGAGTCGCATTCTGGTTATTCAACTTGGTAATAGTAAACAAGTTGTTGAATGCAGCATAATCGGAACCAGCAACATTCACCAACGTATATGTGTAAGTATCCACGTTTCTTTCATTGGAAACATCCGTAACAACAATCGGTCCACCAGATACGGCATGATCCAATTCATTCACTTGGAAAATCACATCGGCAGCTTTGGGTTTGTCATTGACAGGAACAACATTTACAGTAGCAACGTACTCCTTAGACGTATTATCGCCAGTCCCATCGCCAACAACCTTGTACCTGAACTTCGTATAGGAATTGCCGAATTCATTTGCTTCAGCCTGATATGTGAGCTTACCAAGATCAGCGACAGCAACTGTTTTACCCGAAGATATAAGAGCAGTCCCATCGTAAGCTAAAGTTCCCTTGTCCGGAAGACCCGTTATGATAACAGATGCAAATTTTTGTTTTGCATGTTGGAAATTAAATTCTGCAGCAGTAAACGCATACTTCGTATCTTCTTTGACATTAACAACAAGTTCACTAGAAACCGTAGGCAATTTATCGTTACTAGCTATGAAAATTTTATAACCATGACCTTTTTCATAATCAGGAGCAAGATTAGCTCCTACTAGATTATTCACCTGGAAATAAAGCTGTTCATCATTTTCAACAAGACCGTCTATGAGTGGTTTAATATAAATTCCCGCAGCTTTCTTTTCACCAACAGGAATAGTCACTTTGACAAACTGATTTTCATTGCATATCGGGAATTTATGTGATGCATCAGCAGCACCAACATCATCATACCCAGCATAAACACCATGAGTTCCATTTTTAGAATTGAATTCAAAGCAATACTCAAAGGAAACCGGTTCAGTAGATTCTTCACTCAAAGCGACATTAATAGCCGTCCAAGAATCATTTTCTTCAAACTTGATGACTCCATTATTTAAAATAGAAAGCGTTGGCCAAACAACAAACGGTTTAAAGACAAAGTTTTGGGCTTTAAAGTCATCACCGATTACAATCTTATTTGCAATAAATTGACCAACAACGGTCATATTGCTTTTTCCAGTCAGGGTTCCGTTAATAACATAAGTTCCCATAAAATCGGCATAGTCCGTATTTTCAAAAGAAACATTGCTATTTACATAAATCAGCAAATTTCCTTCATAACTCGAAGCATCCAAATCACCATTACCATAATTGACCACGATCTGCGGATGAGTCTTTGTTGACAATGAATTTGTAAAAATTCGAGTAATACGCCCGCCTTCAGGCATTTGAATCACAAGACGATTATCTTGGTCAAAATTTATACTGCTAAAGAATAAATCACATATACCTTCTTTAGGACACGTGGATTGACCAGAGCTAGAAATATTTAAAACGGTTCTGCGTTGACTATCTGTTTTATTGAGATTTAATGCAGAATAATTGCTCCAATTAACACCTTCCAGAGTCGGTACTTTCAGGTCCGATCGAATTTCAGGAACCTTGTCATAAGCACAATTCCCGGAACTATTTGTTCCCACACAAGTTGTTCCATTATGGCTACAAGATATATTTCCCGTACCCGTACGAACAGGTCCAGTCACAAGCGTCATCTGTTGGGTAGTGATAGACCCACCCACAATAATCGGGCCATCAAGCCAACCACCATTTTTTCCGCCTTCACTAGACAAATTACCAGAGGCCGTACCCACCCAACCAAGGGAGTCCAAAATATTTACACCATTATAATTTCCGCTACCGGATTTATTATAATACCTCGTATCATAAAATTCAGGTCTCCAACCGAACTGAATACCCGTGGTTCCCCAAAGTTTAAACCGAGTCAAGTAGTTCCAATTGTTTACTTCCTGCTGTGAAGAAACGCTACTCCCGAATGTCAACGGAGAAATACTACTTTTAGCAGCCATCGACGAAACTGCGCCCACCAAAATCAGGGCCGCCGCTTTAAGACTTAACTTGTCTAACCACATAATATTTTCATGCTCCTTTTGCTACGGCAAATCGTATGCATCCAACTTGCCACAGGTTTCCCCCAAACATCCATGTATTCCATCTATAAATATAGTAACGAGACCCCAAAAATCAAAACGCTTTTTCCTTAAAAAAGTAAGAAAAAAGTACCATTTTTGCCGTTTTTTTGCCAAATATTTTTGACGTTTGTATCATACACGCTATATGCGTTTTCGAAGTAAAAAATGTTCACTGGATTATTCATCCATTGCGTTCAAGAAGGCTCGAAAAAAACAAACTGATTACAAAAAAAGGGTGAAACAGAAGTTTCACCCTACAACTTATTAACAACTAATACCATTATTTATTAACCGGACGACGGTAACCAAAAACCTTGAGAAGGTCATCGCTTGTCTTGATAACGGCGTTCTTCTTCTTGTTAGCTTCATCCTTGCTTAACGGCGGGAGGTCGCAGCGAAGCTTCGAGCTAATCTTGACTTCGGTCTTGAAAAGATAGGCGCCAGTACCCAAGAGACGTCCCTTCTTCGTCCTGACATCGCCGTTCTCATCCGGTTTCATCTCGAAGAAGGATCTCAAGAGACCCGCCTCATTCACATAAGCCGGATTATCGATGTCATATTCATAACTGTACTTTTCCACAAATGCACCCGTATTCGTGTACACCCAGATTTTCACCTTGAGCGTTGACCAGTAGAGGTTCATCTTGCTGTAGTCCGAAGTCATGGAATTCTTGAATTCGTCCGTGCAGTACTTTTCGACATATTCTTCCACAGGCATCTTTTTACCGTTAGCGGCATCGACGCCTTCTATAGCCACCATGCCTCCAGGAGTCATGATATCGTCCAGCGTAGCCAGTCCGCCCACGCTACTTGCCACAGGAACACGAGCGTCAACCACGAGTGTCGGTCCGAGGTGACTTCCAAAACCAGGATATGGTTCCTTGCCCGAGCCATCCTTAGTCTTGCGACCGACTCCAATAATTTCTTCGGTTTCAGCATTCTTCTCGTAATTAAAGAACGTCACGCCAAAATTCTGGCCCTTCACAGGCGGATTTTCCTTGAAATACCTTTCGACAGAGTCGCGATCAATTTTAGTAACAGGCTTTTCGACTTCGATAGCAATGTCCTTCGCCTTCTTGACGATGACATGCACGGAGTCTCGGGATTCGTTACCAGCCTTGTCACGGAACACGCGGACAACCGTCTGAACACCGTTATCAAGTCCCTGCACGCGAAGCGTATCCTGTTCTACTCCATCTACCGTCCACTTGATTTCGGCATAATTAGACGTAATCACTTCGTCTTCGACCGGAGACACAATCTTCACAACCGGTCCCTTCTGATCAAGCACGATGAAGACGGTCTTCTTCGAAGAATTGCCAAACTTGTTCACATAGGTATAGCTGACGTTGTAACCAATATTGCCATCGTTATTCTTTGCAATCTTGCCCTTTTCATCCAGGTAATACGAAACTTCAACTGTATTGCCGTTCTTGTCGGTATAGTCGTAAGAAACCTTGTACTGGCCCGACACATTTTCCCCATCGGCAGAAAGCACGGATTCTTTATCAGAAAGCCCTGTATCCAACGATACGCGTTCACCCGTCGATGCATCCGCAAAATACGAGATGGTCACAAACTTGTCACCAATCTTTGTTTTGTACGATACTTCGATAACGGCAATTTCCTTGGTCTCGCCAGAAGATGTGACCACAGAGCGCTTGACATCCTTACCGTTACGGTCGGTATAGTAGGTAACCGTCGTTTCGACACCATTGATTGTTTCGGTATACGTGTTCTTGTAATAAGAGCCATTTTCAGGAACGGTCGTAATGCCCGACGCCGGATTGTTCTTCCGTGTTACCTTGGTATCGGCCATTTTCTGGATGTTCTTGAATTCCTTGGACGATACAGAAACAGTATCCAGATTAAGATTAACCGTAAAGGACTTCGAAACATTAGCTGCGGTATCCTTGACAGTAACCCAGATGTCGTTCGCCTTCTTGTTCACGTAAATAGCCGTATCGTTTTTCGTAGTCTTTTCAACGACCGTGTAAATGTTTTCCGCAGTCACGTCTTTACCGTTAGCAGATACAGTCACAACCGGAGCCGCATTGCTGTAGCAAACGACGACCGATGCAGAACCCGCTTCGTTCTTGGTCGGATCCTTATAAGTCTTCGTAATGACGTTGCAGCCGGGACGCAGCGAATCGGTGCTGGATTTAATTTTATCGTCAGCCTTCCATTCGATATCGACAACCGGGACATTCACGAAAACGGAATCCGGCTTAAGGTAGATGGAATCCTTCGTTTCTACACGGGTGATTTCGACAATCGACTTTTCGTAGATATCTTTCACCTTCACGACCACATTCTTGGTCGACGTAAGCGTTTTGTCATCCTTGTCTGTCACGCGGACGGTAATCGTATAAAGCGAATCGGATTCGTAATCCACCGGTTTCAAGAGAACTACGTCACCATTCGGCTTCACGGAGAAGATTTCGCTGCCGTCCGTATTTTCGTAAACGTTGTTACGGAAATCAGCATTCTTGGTATCAGGATCGTCCTGGTCCGTCTTGACCGAGCTAAACGGATTATTCACGGCCTGATTTTCATACACATAAATAGTATCCACAATGACAGACGGAGCTTCATTCATGTCGAGCACGTTAATAGTGACGGTCGTGTCAGAATAGGCGCCATTTTCATCCTTGACGCGGACCTTGACAGAATAGGATTCCGTCTTTTCAAAATCCAGCGGAGAAGCTACAGTAAATACACCCGTAGCCGAATCCAGCTTGAATTCATTAGTCGAGAGAACTTCCTTCGTTCCATCTAGAATAAAGTATTTGAATTTTCCCGAATCATCCAAAAGATCTGGGTCGAGAGCATCGAGATGTTCCTTGACGGCTGTTCCAATCGGTTCTGTTTCGGGAACCGTGAACACAATATCCTTCAAGTAAGGAGGTTCATTCACATTGACCAGTTCAATCGTAATCTTTCCTGTCGCCGTAAGATCGGCCCTGCCCGAAACATCGTAAATGCGAATTGTCAACTCGTACGTTTTCGGATCCGTTTCGTAGTCGAATTTACGCGTCGTGGTAAGCACGCCCGTTTCAGGATCCAGATAGAAACCGTCTACAACTCCCACTATTTCAAACCTATCATTTGTAAACTTCTTGGCCGTATCGAGATCAGCCAATGGGATTGTCCCAATTTCGTAGCCCTTTGCATTTTCAGGGAACGTGAAGGCTGTAGTCGGCTCGACAAAGATCGGTTTTTCATTCAAATCATTGAGCTTGATAATAACCTTGGCGGTATCGGTCTGTACAGACTGAGCATTATTGCCAGAAGCATCGGATGCGACAACATTCATTTCATAAACATTCTTGGTTTCGAAATCCAAGATGGCCCCATCAGCAACCGTAATCACGCCCGTACCTGGGTCAATCACAAACGAATTCGTTGAATCGAGCAAGATGTAAGTAATCTTGGCGCCTTCCTGCGTTGTCGTTGCATGGATTGCATTATCCATATCGACTTCTGTACCGGCAATAGAATTTTCATCTATTTTGCCATTGTAAACCTTAAAATCAAATTCAGGGCCATCATTGACATCTTGAACTATAACGACAAAGGTCTTTTCATCGAATAAATCCGCAAAAACATAGTTACCATCGACATCCTTTATGGCGTCCTGAACTCTCAATGTAAGCTTGTACTCGTTTTTGGTTTCGTAATCGAGGACAACACCCGTCTTTACCTTGACAATGCCTGTTGCAGTCACTTCGAAAACATCGACATCGCCACCGGTCAAAACGACTTCGTTAGTGGTAAGCGAGCCATCGGTATTATACTTGTCCGTATCTTCGAACTTGACTTTTTCGGCAACTTTGGAATCTTCGGCTATATAAATAGTATCCTTGTTGGTAAAGTACGGTTTTTCGTTGATATCCCTGACGCTGATTTTAAAGGTAAAATCATCGCACAACAAGGCATTGAACGAAGTTGCCTTAGCATCGCAGATTTCTACTTGAATAGTATAAGGCTCTTTTGTCGGATTGCTATTCTTCGCTTCGATCCAAGCTTCATAATCAAACGGATCTACGCCATTTTTCATGGACACGGTCCCCTTTGTCGGATCAATTTCAAACAAATCCTTAGCCGTACCTCCAACAATATCATAAATAAAGGCATCATCCTCATCGTCCTTAGCTTTGACAACGCCGGCCGTTGCCTTCGAGACATTCTCAGAAACAATGAGATTCGTCTTTTCGGGATTGACAAAATGAGGTCTATTGTTGTTCGCATCGACAAGCTTGATCAAAAGACCACCATCGAACCTGTTTCCCGTAATAGTAGCTCCGTTCAAGTTGAAAATCCGGAACAACATAAATTCATCGTCTTCCACCAAACCGTCATTGTTGACCTTGATAAATGCCGACAATGAATCGATAGTCGGTTTGCGATCACCCTTCTTGATGACCATCGTCCTCCTCTTGCCTTCCGAGCAGAACGGCATGAAATGCACATCTTTGGGATCCGACGGATTATCTGCTAAATCTGCACGCTTGGCAAATTCTCCAGAAAGGCGCCCTTTATAGGCCGCATACTTTGTGTCGGCATCCGGGATTTCGTCAAAGAACGAGAAACAGTACTCAAAGGAAACTTCGGCATGGGTCGTATCCGTGAGGTAAAATTCCATGTTGTACCATTTATTGTCATCTTCCTTAAAACCGTTGTTGAAGAAGATATCAGGCTTGATTTCGGGAGAGTTGAACGGCACGTAGTGGAATTCTCCGTTGACATCGGATTCAAACCAAAGCGTCTTACCGGCAATCAACTGCCCTGCAAGATTCATGTGGTCCTGAATTACAAATCTTCCTGTCGTGATAAACGTTCCCTGGTAATCAATATCAACCATCGATTCCCATTTGACATCCTTGGTCGTATAGAACATTAAATTGCCGGCATAATTGGAATCGGCAACAACAACGGACTTGCTCAAATCAAAATTATTCCAGGAACTACCATTCCAAGAAGCCTCATCGTTGACATAGACAATCTGTATTTTAGTGTCGTTTGCACTTTTATGGAAATTAAACCCGTCTTTTGAGAAAATACGCGTCAAACGTCCGGTCTTGCCATTTGCATTCTTCGATCCGGAAGGCATCAAGATATAAAGCTTTTTGCCCTTGCTGCCCCCTTCTATTCCCAATTGAATGTCTTTCACAAACATGTCATACCAGGTATGAGAGTTTTTGACATCATTTTCACTAATCGGCGGAATATGTATATACGCCGTTTCATTTTCGTAATTAGAAGTCATGACGATGGCATCACCCCAAGTAATACCCGCCTCATCTAAAACAGGAACACGAAGATGCTTATCGGGCTGTGGAACGTCACTAGGACAGTTTTCATAGGAACCGTTAAGATTCAAGCCCGTCAATGCAGATGCGCTCCCTTCGCTTTTCGTATTCCAGTCGGCATAAACTTGACCGCCAGCATTACGGACATTGTTTATAAAATTATTGACATGTTCTACATCGCGGCCATTATTATTTTCCTGCATGAAGACCTGATGTTCAAAACACATCACAGCATTCAAACTTGTATTCTGAGCACTATACCATTTCGGAAGGAGCAAGCTATCGGCGCGGACAAGGCCTTTTATCAAGACATCATTGTTTGCGGACCCGTCAATAATCTCTAAATTTCCTCCAGAGACAATCGGTCCACCTAAAGTGTGGTCATCCGCCATAAAGATGATTCTATCTCTTGCGGTACCCGTATATCCGCTAGTTTCGCGAATGGAAAACTTACCCTTTGCAAAAACGACGGAATCAGTCCCCCAGAGCTTATATTTCATAAGCTCGTTCCAAAGTTTCTGGTTTTCCTCTTCGCTAGTCACGGCAACACCACTGGAATCCACGAAATGGAGAGGATCCAGTTTGATGTATTCGCGTTCTACTGGAGGCTCATCTTGAGCCGAAGCCGGCACAAAAAATCCAAGTGCCAACATCATTGAACCAATAACGGTTCTAAAAGCAATAATATCCTTTTTCATATAGCTAACCCCGAACAATAAAAATTCAGATCAATATGACCCTAAACACCTACTATTGAATATAGTAACATTTTTTTAACAGTAAAACATTAGTTACGAAGAAAATACTAAAAAAGGTACTTTATTACCCACTTTTAAGAATATGTTATCATGACATTGTATTATATAGCGTAATTTGTTTCATACCGGCACAAATCAGCCCTTGAAAAAAGAAACGTTTAATTCTATATTTTGTGCCCCAGGCCCTGCGCAATGATCATTTGCGGGCAACTCGCCAGGGCGAAAGCAGCAACGGACTTGCGGATTTTTATGTGCTCAGGTAGCCTGGGATTTTTATTTCGCCCGAAAGGGCGTTTTTTTATTTTAGCCCAAAAACCTACAACCTATAACCCAGCAATGATTCTTTGGACCATTCGACATACCAAACCCTACAATCCTAACGATGTTTGCTATGGGAGACTGGACTTCGACGTTTCCCCCACATTCGAAGAAGAATCTGACGGCGCGATCAAGGCTCTGCTAGCCACGGACGCAAAGCCAACACGTTTGTTTTCGAGTCCACTCAAGCGCTGTCTAAGACTAGCCGAAAAAGCCTCGAAGGCAACAGGGCTTGCGATCGAAAAAGAACCTGCAATTATAGAACTGAATTTCGGCACATGGGAAGGGCAAAAACTTACTGCGGTACCTCGCGCTGAGATGCACGCCTGGATAAGCGACCTTCGCGGTTACCGCTTCCCCGAAGGAGAAAATTTTTACGACATCGACAAGCGTGCCGGAGAATTCCTGGACTTACTCCCCGACGATGGCGAATTCCTTTGCATCACGCACGCCGGCGTAATCGCCGCTTTGCAACATTCAAGATGCGGACTGCCAGACGAAGTCTTCGTTGAAGGAATGTTCAGTTATGCAATGGTGACCAAGTTCGAATTTACTCGTAACGCGAACGGAAAATACCACGGGACTTTCACGAAGATTCATGACGGAATTCCGATGCCGAAGCTGAAGATGGGCGACGCCTAAACGCCCCCTATGTAAATCATGGACACATATGTGGCCAAAGAAGTCCGGCAGACGAAAGAGTATCGTGCGATGAGCCCTGATTGTTTTAATATCGCCGCCTAGTCATCTACACTCGTGGCCCACCGCCGAAAACTCAATATCAACAAGCTATAAACGCCACAGAACCATGTAAAACGCACTGCAATACCAAACCTTTTTATTTCAGTACCTATAAAACAGATGGCAACGAAATTTTATAGGTACCGAAGACTCCTTTTTTCTATTTCGTACCTATAATTTTTTCATTTTGTACCTATAAAATCCTAAAAGACAACACTTTTATAGGTACACTTTCCTGATTTTACATACAAAACAAACATAAAATTACCTATAAAAACGAATTTATGCGTTATTTATAGGTACAAGCCCACTAAAAAAGGCCTTACAGAACAAGCAAGAAACTGTTTTGTACCTATAAAGCACACAAAACATTAATTTTATAGGTACTTTTTCAGAATCGTCCTAAATACTTGCAATAATTAGGGGAAGCATAGAACCATCCCCTACTTCAACTACGCAATCATTCGACAAGCTAAAAGTCTAGCGTCATCACGGCCTGGGCACCGCCATCAAAATTCGGAAGAAGAGCCATATGCATGGGATTATCGAAATCGCTCAGTAGAGCGTCTACAGCAGCATCGGCAATGGAATATAAATAAATTAGCACTCCGCCCCAAATATACGTGTTGCGGTTTTTGCGGTAGTACGTTACACGTTCCTGAATACGGTCGTACTCCTCGGACCTAGGGCTTTCCTTTTCAACCAGATGCTTACGGCCAAGATAATAATTGACCATATTCTGCGATGTAGAAACACTTGCGATGGCACCGAGAATGCCCATGTAAACGAGTCCGGCCTTTCCAAAGTCGCGATTGAAAATCTGCCCACCTCCCGGCAAAATCGCCCAAAGAAGCGCTTTTTTCATTTCACGATATTCGTTACTACGATAATTATTATTGTACCAAATGCCAAACGTATCGAACATTCCATAAAGATGTACACCAATAAGCCACGCGACTTCGGCCTTGCGCACATCCTCCTGCTCCATTTTCTTATCGCTCTGCGCACGGACTCGTTCAAGAAAATCAAGACGTTTTGCATGATATACGGCAACACTATCGCGAGGCCCGTTCAATAAGCGCGATGAAAAATAGCGGACAGAATCCTGGAAAGTACGGGCACGTTCCAAAAGCCGATCCCGTTGAAACGACCTGTTAAAAAAAACATCGTAGATTAACAAGCCTTCTATGCCCGTCAAGAATCCTCCACGGACATAATGTTCCGTATAATACTGACCACCTCCAGGAAGTAGGCTAAAAAGCATGGCGTACTTGAGGGAATTACGCTTTGTCGGAATGTCCCATTCGTTTACAGGGAGCGTATCGATAGCCGCGATGCCCGTCTTGCCTCTCAAAAGCGGAGTTGAGGAAACTGCAAAATTTTCATCGGCGGGCGCATCCGGGATATCCTCATCGTCGGACTCGTCTTCGGCTTCTACGGCAACCTTCGCTACGCTGCCGGTAGAATCGGGCGCACTCCCCTGAACCGAGTCCGGGGGCACAGCTGGAGACGCAGCCTCTGCAAAAAGAGATGCGCACAGCACCAAAAGCGCCAATATGAAGGATTTTGCGGCCATTGAGGGCGAATATAGAAAAAGATTCTTATAAAGTCGCAACAGGACGATAAAAGTTATTTAATTTTGCGGCACAAGATGAAGATTCCCGGGCAGCACAAAAAATGGCAAAGATATGGATATGGCGACCCCAAATAAACGTGAGTTCATGAAATAATGGATGGGGCAAGCCCAACCTCTTTGGCCTGGTCCATGCAATAGCATACAAAGCGAACGCCGCAAAAAATGCTTGCATTTTTTGGGTAGAGCTGAAGAAGCGGACGCAAAGCGTCAACCATGGTCGCAACATTGACGTTTCACGTCTTGCCAAACGGCTCAACCATGTTTGTGCAAGCACAATGCGGATTGACGCTTCGCATCATGCTATTGGCTCGGATATAAGACTACAAGCAATCTTGCATCTCTCGCTTTAGGGCATTTTCGCCTTGAAGCATACTCGGCTTCTGAGGTTGTCCGTCACGACGCTCCAGGATGACTTGGTCGAGAACAGTAACGGAGTCAGGAATGAAAAAAATTCAAGTTTTTACAAAGATGTCTGTTTTTGACACTTAATGTTTTTAACTTATGGGTGTAATGATGAACGAAACAATCAATATCGAACACGAAATTCACGAACTGGCCATAAAGATCAAGGATGAACTGATCAAGCGCGGCGAAATGATGGCGACGGCGGAATCCTGCACGGGCGGGCTTATCGCATCGAGCATCGTCAACGAGCCTGGTTCCTCTGCAATCCTCAAGGGTGGAATCGTCGCCTACCAGAACGAAGTCAAGCACGAAACGCTTGGGGTAAGCAACGAAATTCTTGAGAAATACGGCGCTGTCAGCGAACAGACCGTAAAAGCCATGGCCGAAGGCGCCCGCAAAGCATTCCATTGCGAATGGGCGGTTGCCACTTCGGGAATTGCGGGGCCAACCGGTGCAGAACCGGGAAAACCCGTCGGTACAGTATGGATGTGTGTCGCCAATAGTCTGCAAAATGAAGCCTTTTGCGAAATTTTTGCAGGAAATCGTGGACAAATCCGTGAAAAAAGCGTGTATAAGATAATGAGCAAGCTTCTTTTTTTACTGAATAGCCAAAAAAGCACTTGCACAAAAGTTCACTAATTAGTATATTAACAAAAAAAAGATAAAAACGGAGTCTACAATGGCTAAGAAAACTACTACACCCACCAGCAACCTTTCCAGCGAAAAAGCAAAAGCAGTCGAAGCAGCAATCGCCCAGATTGAAAAGAATTACGGTAAAGGTTCCATCATGGCACTCGGACAGCAACCGGTCGAAGACATCCCAGTCATCCCGACAGGCTGTATCCAGTTGGACATGGCTCTTGGCGTAGGCGGGTTCCCTCGCGGACGCATCATTGAAATTTACGGACCGGAATCTTCCGGTAAGACAACGCTTGCTTTGCACGCTATTGCCGAAGCGCAAAAGCTCGGCGGCGTTGCGGCCTTCATCGACGCTGAACACGCCTTTGACGCGGTCTATGCCCGCAAACTCGGTGTGGATATCGAATCGCTCCTCGTGTCCCAGCCGGACACCGGCGAACAGGCTCTTGATATCGCAGAAACGCTCGTGCGCTCTGGCGCTATCGACATCATCGTCGTGGACTCCGTGGCAGCGCTTGTTCCGCAGGCAGAAATCAACGGCGAAATGGGCGACAACCATGTGGGACTCCAGGCCCGACTCATGTCGCAGGCCCTCCGCAAGCTCACTGGCATTCTTTCCAAGTCGAACACTTGCATGTTGTTCATCAACCAGCTCCGTATGAAGATCGGCGTGATGTTCGGCAACCCGGAAACGACCACCGGCGGTAACGCCCTCAAGTTCTACGCCACCCAGCGTATCGACATCCGTCGCATCGCGGCCATCAAGAACGGCGAAGAAGTAATCGGCAACCGCACCCGCGTAAAGATCGTAAAGAACAAGGTCGCCGCACCGTTCACCCAGTGCGAATTCGACATTCTCTACGGCGTAGGCATTTCTCGCGAAGCCTCCATCCTCGACCTCGCCTGCGAACTCGACATCATTCAGAAGAGCGGTTCTTGGTTCAGCTACAACAACGAACGCATTGGCCAGGGTCGCGAAAACACGCGTTTGTTCTTGAAGGATAATGCCGAACTTTGCAACGAAATTGAACAGAGGATCCGCGAAAGCATGAAGGACGTGGAACTCTTCAAGCTCGGTGAAAACGACGCCGTTGATCTTGGCGACGATGGCGAAGGTGAAACAATGCCTGAAGAAGCATAACTATGAGATTAAGGTGCTCCTCTTAAGCGGATACGACAAGCGCTAGATGGAGGAGCCCTCCCCATACACGGATTACGCCAACCCATCACAAAGTATCGGCAGCAAAGCCCAAGGTGCCATCCCCATATATGGATTACGCTCACCATAAGAGCTAAATAGCATATAAGCGCTAAATAGTATCCTAGGCGAGTAAGCCCAAAGGAGAATGTTGTAGTTAGGCTTACACAAACATAGTTGAGACATAAGCACGAAATGTTAGCGGCGGTGAAACAAAATCAAGCTTGCTTTGAATTTCTTCATAGAGGACAACTCAAATGGAGAAGCGAAGTTTTAAGTTCCGTATATGATTGTGTCGAAATTGATGACGCAAAGCATCAACCACTAAGTGAGGAAAAAACACGGTGGCGACCGAGACTTTCCATCGCCAACCGCTTGTTTCCTACAGGCTGCATCCTACAAGCTAGCATCCTACATCCCACTTCCTACACCCCACTTCCTACCGCCTACTTCCTACTGCCTACCTAACCCTTTCTTCCTGAAAAAACATAAACCCTGACCTATCCTTTAGCCATTGGGATGGGTTGGGGTTTTCTTTTTTCGCACAAGTTTACAAAACTTTAACTTATTGAGTGATCGAAAATTACAAAAATTATCTATTTTCAGAATATGATTAAAAGCATAAAATTAACAGTTATTGTTATATGTTTTTTTGCCGCTAACCTGACGGCAAAAGCCAATATGCATAAAGTTTGCCCGCACCTGTTAGCGAGCTCTTCAATGGTTATAAATATCGAAGGGAAATTCGTCAATCAAGAAAAAAATAGGACCAGCATGTCCATAGAATGGCGGCACCACAACAATGACCTCGATACTTTCTTTGTCAACTTGTATGATAGCCCTTCATTCAACTTCATCACATCAGGTAGCTATCGTTACATGGAATTCGGATATCCCAAAGTTAAACGCCAGCTGGGACTACATCACCTCAGAGAAAATATCGGCAAGACCCCTCTAAAACTAGACGATCTGGAGCTTCTTGCAAACGGGTACTTCATGTGCCCAGATTCTACAAAACCAAAACCGAACAACAACGTATTTGCAACAGCCGCTTCAAATACCTGGTGGAGTCTCGTCGTCGATTCTCTACCAAAACCGGAGAGGGCCGTCATGCGCGGTGTACAGAAAAAAACACGCTATTTTTCCATAGCCAACTGGAAATCTTACGCAGGAGAAACGCTCCCGACCCTCGCAAGCGTTGCAAGTGACGACTATAGCGGAAATATCTGGATTCGTTCCGCCTACCCTGCACAGGCTCTAAAAGTCGATCCGCTAAACAAACCCGTCATACCCAAAATTCTTCTGCCGGTTCCGAAATTACTTGGAAAAATTTCCATGGAAGGGGAAAGAAAAATACCCCTTATACTCAAGCTGAATCAACAACTGCTGGGCAAATGAGCCATTGTAGAAGCGTTTTTTATCACGGCGCCACATGCCCGCCTTCACGACAATATTGCGCAGACCTTCTTTCCAGGTGAAATGAGTTCCAAGAAGAACCATTCGGTAGCTTAACGATTCTTTTTTGACATTATCGCCACTGCGCAAAAGCCCTGTCTTAAGATACAAGCCCTCGTAAACAAGAGACACAAAATCAGTCATCGGGAAGCGACCGAAACTTTGCAACTCGACAATGTAGTCTCGGCTAAATACAGGGATATTGCGTTCATAATCATAGCTTTTGCCTTCGAAATCCGTACTGATGTCCGTCAAGACGTAATGAGCGCCAACCCCAATAACGCCTCCATGCGGCAAGGAATAACTAAGTTCGATATTCATGTCAAAAAGTTGAGCGTAATCGAATTCGAAATCCTTGGAACGTCCGACATTATCGAAGATGTAATCGGAATTCCACGTTTCGGCTATGAGCCCTCCCCCCTTAACATCCGCATTAACCATTTCCAAATTTGAATTGAAATAAAAATAGCTTTCATAGACAAAGCCAAATTCGATTTGCGGATTCACTTTGAACGGACGAAGCCCAAGCCCCGCACGAAAGCCCCCATAAAAGGGAGTAAGTTCAATGGAGGCATCCATTTTCAGGTAAGCCGAAGCAAAGCCTAGCGGTTCCCCGTAATTCAAGGGATACAGCGGTTCGAGCCACGTATAGCGCATTCCGACATTCGCCTGCGGAACCCATTGCCCCCAGACAACCGGAGTGTTCACCATTCCGCCCCAAGAAAGGTTCGGCCCATAGCGAAGTCCAACTAAATTGGACTGGTCAAAACTAATTGCAGCAAAACACATGGAGCTTAAAAAAGCCACATTAAGTAAAATAATTTTAAACAAAGCGACAATCTTATTCATTTCAGTGTAAAATCTAAAAATTATTTAGCTACTTGCGCAATAAATTCTTATTTTGTGGTCATCAAATACAAGGAGATCTAATGAAATTTTCCCATCTGTGCATTATTTCTTTTGGTGCACTCATGCTATTTGGATGTACAAGCAATAAGTATTCGTCACCAGTGCTGATTGAACGCGGCGTGGGCCAGAACGAATACGAACGCGAGTACTTTATTTCCAAGGAAAGCATGGGCATCGACAAGCACTTGCAGAACACCTTCAAGCAAGGCTACATCGAAGAAGGCATGACGACCGACATGGTGAACCTTCTGTGGGGACCTCCCGACCACGAAACCGCTGACGGCATGGTCTGGGAATACTACACTCGCGAAGACAAGCTGATCACGCGTCTCTTCTGGAAGTACCCGGAACAGGCTCGCCTGAAAGGTTACGAAGCGGAAAAAGTCCTCGACAAGATCGAAGGTGACCGCTACGGTGGTTCCCCGGCCCCGACCTCCAGCCGCTCGAACAACTACGAACACTAGTTTAGGTGCTAGGGTTTAGTATAGCTCTACAACCTGTAACCTAAATAAAACTGCTCCCCTTGGTTTAAACGCCTAGGGGAATTTTTGATATTAGGTACTAGGTTTTAGGGGTTAGGTAGAAAACAGTAAGCAGTGGTTTGTAAACAGGGCGGCTTCGATGTGATTATAAATCCTAACCACTAATCACTGAAGTCTACCTCCTATAGCCTACAACCTGTAACGGGTTCAGGAGGACGACAAATCATGTTGCGGGGATGACGCATCCTCTAAAATTTTTCTACATTTACGCGCGTTAAATTTTAAAACAACTCAAGGAGTTAATTATGCGTCAGTATATTATTGCTGGTAACTGGAAGATGAACAAGACCGTTAGCGAATCCGTTCAGCTCGCTAAGGATATCGTTGAAGCTGTTAAGGATGTGAAGAAGACCGAAGTCGTTATCGCTCCGACCTACCTCGCAGCCGCTAAGGTAGCAGACGTTATCAAGGGCACGAACGTGAAGCTTGCTATCCAGGACATCCACTGGAAGGACCAGGGCGCATACACCGGTAAGGTTTCCATCGACATGGTCAAGGAAATCGGTGCAGAATACGTGATCATCGGCCACTCCGAACAGCGCCAGTACTTCCACGAAACGGAAGAAACCGTGAACCTCAAGGTCAAGAAGACTCTCGAAGCTGGCCTCAAGCCGATTATCTGCATTGGTGAAACTCTCGACCAGCGCCAGGGCGGCATCCTCAAGGAAGTTCTCGGCCTCCAGGTCAAGGGTGCATTCAAGGACGTTTCTGCTGAAGACGCAGCAAAGTGCGTTCTCGCATACGAACCGGTTTGGGCAATCGGTACTGGCGTTACCGCTACCGACGAACAGGCTGAAGATACTCAGGCTTATGTCCGCTCCGTTGTTAAGGAAATCTACGGCGAAGCTGTTGCCGAAGGCATGCGCATCCAGTACGGTGGCTCCATGAAGGGTGCCAACGCTGCTGGCCTCCTCGCTCAGAAGGACATCGACGGTGGTCTTATCGGTGGTGCAGGCCTCAAGGCTAACACCTTCAAGGAAATCATCGACGCTGCTGAAGCCAAGTAACTTTTAACGAAAGGAACGTCACAAATGACAACTCTCTTTTGGGTATTGATCGTCCTCCACGTGTTTCTCTGCTTTTTCCTCGCACTTCTCGTTCTCGTGCAGAACGACAAGATGGGTGGTTTGGCAGGTCTCGGTGGCATGACTTCGCAATCTGCATTTTCCACCGCCGGCGCAGCGACCTTCATCCAGAAGTTGACCCGTGTCGTTGCTGTGATTTTCTTCATCGTAGTTTTCGCACTTGGCCTTATCACGGCTAAGCAGGATCAGGCTGTTGAAGAATCCACCATGCAGAAGGCAACTCGCGAAAGCGCAGCCGAACAGGCTCCTGCTATTCCGGCTCTCCCGGCAACGTTCAACGCTCCGGCTGAAGCAGCTCCTGCAGCACCGGCTGCCGCTGAAGTCAAGGCCGAAGCTCCGGCTGCACCGGCTGCCGAAGTAAAGGCTGAAGCCGCACCGGCTCCTGAAGCTGCCGCTCCAGCCCCGGCTGAAGCTCCGAAAGCCAAGAAAGGCAAGAAAGCTGCGAAGTAAAAGAATCGACTGGCATGCTTTCATGCCGGTCAAACTGCATTCAGAAGTCCGCCCTTATCGGAGCGGATTTTTGTTTTTTGATAAACGGTCAATGGATAATTGTATATTGAACAAATGATGAAAGTTGTTCTGTGTTTAATTCTTTTGCTTGCATGCCTAGGATATTCTTCGAATATTAATAACAACATAACTGCAAAAGATTCCGTAGCGATGGTCCCATTGCAGCAATATATTCCAGCAACCGAAAGAATGGCTCACGAAGCCCGATTACAGCTTTACCAAGCCTTGCAGCAGGGCTCCACTAGTGATGAGATATTGCACCTGATGGAACCTCAAGATTCCACAGTTCCATTCATCTCCAACTACGAAAAATTACAGCTCTATTTATTGCTTGGGAAATACGAGCTCGCCACGGATTTTTGGATAAACGAATACATCGAAGACGAGCCTCGCGTAAAGCATTTCCCATCGACAAAGAATCTCCTTGGAGAATATTTAGACAGCAGCATCAACTTAAAAGACAGTTTGATAATCAAGGAACAAGTCCGTTTAATTAAAGAATCGAACATACCAGAAGATTCAAAAAAGTTAGTCGAAATTTTAGCAAGCGTACCACTTATTACAAACTACTATGGACACCATTTTCCAAAGAAGAATCGCATCAGAGACATTGCTTTAACCACAAAGCATAGCATCGAACTCTACGAAATAAGCCTTGCTAGTTTAGATGTTTTCGCATGTGATTTTCCAAATTCCAAATACGCATCACTCGTGCCACAGTTAAAACAAATTATCCAAGAGGAATACGATAGAGCACATCCCACATTAGATCCTGCAATTTATAAGGTATATACCGGCGGATTAGGTATAGAAGCATTCTACCCCTTTTCAGAAAAATATTCAATCAGCTTCCCCATACAAATCAGCCGATTTATCGTAACCCCTACAATCTTCAATGGTCGTTTTTACACATCCATCGGATTCGATGCGTTCGATTCAAAAAGGTTTAAATTACAGCCATTTGCTAGTGTAAGGGATTTTGGCAAAGACAAAATTGCAAAAATTGCAGGAGCCCAATTCGATTGGCGCATTCTCTTAGAAAAAAGAGCCGACCCAAAATTCGGTCTCCAAGGATATATTTCCCTGAAATTGAAGTACCTTGCAGAATGGCACGAAAAAAAAGACATTCAAAACATATTCATGATCGGTCTTGGCGCCCACTTTTGGTAAGGGTTGCTAAATTTTAGTCTGTAGTTATTGGTTAATGGTCATTAGTCATTGGTCAATAGTATAGTTAGAACGCTAGAAACCATCTAGCACAAGCTATTGTCTAAAGACTATGGACTTGCTTCTATTTCAGAGGTTTTATGCAGAACACACTTGTTTCTCCGGTTGGAATTTTGGGCTTTGGCGTTGAGGGCCAAAGTACGTTGCGCTATCTTTTCCGCGAAGGGGTCAAGGACATTGTCGTGATGGACAAGAATCCGGTGACACTCCCTGAGGTACCCGCAGGCGTGAACGTGAAGGTTTGTAGTGGCGAAAACTACCTAGACGGTTTGAAAGATTGCGTGACGGTCGTACGTTCGGCAGGCGTTTATCCGATGAGCAAGGAGCTGTTCCAATTCCAGATGAACGGCGGGCTCATGACGAGCCAAATCCAGCTTTTTTTGGAACAAACTCAATCAAAAGCGACGGTGGGCGTTACGGGCACACTTGGCAAGGGCTCAACAGTGAGCATGATCAGCCATATTTTGGACAAGTGCGGCAAAGCGAATGCCATTGGCGGAAACTTCGGCGTGCCGGCATTGGACTTGCTCGAAGACGAGACTCCGGACCGCATCAGCATTTTGGAACTTTCGAGTTTCCAGTTGATGACTTTGTCCGTATCACCGGATGTAGGCGTCATATTACGCGTTTCGACGGAACACTTGGACTGGCACAAGAGCGTTGAAGAATACCGCGATGCGAAGGCAAATCTGGTGCGCTGGCAAAAGCGCGAAGGCACCTGCGTTTATCTAAAAGATGCCGAACCGACGGCAAAGATTGCTTTGGAAAGTCCAGCCAAGACAAAGTATGCGGTAAGCCTTAAGGATGGCGAAAGCGTTGGTGACGGCGATGCCGTGATTGACGGAGCAACGCTCACGGTTGGAGGCCAAACGCTGGACCTCGACGACTGCAAAGTGCGCGGCATTTACCAACTCGAAAACATGGCTGCAGCAACGCTCGCCTGCAAAGCATTGGGAATTGGAGTTGCCGAAGCGTTCGAAGCGCTCAAGAGTTACGAAACGCTCCCCTTCCGCATGGAATTCAAAGGAGAAAAGAACGGCATCGAATTTTACAACGACAGCTACGCCACACGCCCGGATGCAACGATTGCAGCAACAGGCAGCATGAAGCGCCCGTTTGCTTTGATCCTGGGCGGATCCGAAAAGAACGCCGACTTCACGGAATTGTCTAAAATTCTTGTGGAACAGCGCCCGAACTTGAAGCGCATCGCGCTCATTGGCGCTACCGCAGAACGCATGCTCGCCGACTTGAAAAAAGCAGGCGTGGATGAAGCAGGCATCAAGACTGCAATCTTCCCCACACTCGAAGAAGCTTTCGCTGATAGCCTCAGTATCGGCAAGGGCGGAACCGTTATTATGAGCCCCGCCTGTGCAAGCTTTGGACTATTCAAGAACTATAAAGTCCGCGGGCAGGTGTTTGACAAGCTCGTTTCGGAGGTATAAGGCCAAGCCTTCGCGCAAAAAAAAATTGATAAAAAATGCGCGCAACCCCCTTTACAAGATCAAACATTTAAACTAAATTTGTTGCCGTTCCGCTAAGGACCACGCGGTCGTGGTGGAATTGGTAGACACGCTAGCTTGAGGTGCTAGTGGGAGCAATCTCATGACAGTTCAAGTCTGTCCGACCTCGAGTCTTTTTTCATTTTTGCAAAAAGGGAGATTCCCTCCCCATACGCGGATCATGACTACCAAGCAGCGAAACCGCAAATAGTCAAAGAGCTCGGGAGCGGGAATGCCTCGAAGGCAAGAAAGTCTATTTTCACGCCAAAGGAAATGCCCGCTCGAGGGCGGGAATGACAAATGACGGAGAGAATGCAGCAAGGACGAGGTGACAACGTCGAAAAATTTTTTCATTTATTTTTGTCCTAAACGTTTCCAAAATCAAAATTTTATACTATCTTTGTGTCGTTCCGCTAAGGACCACGCGGTCGTGGTGGAATTGGTAGACACGCTAGCTTGAGGTGCTAGTGGGAGCAATCTCATGACAGTTCAAGTCTGTCCGACCTCTTTTTTCATTTTTGCAAAAAGGGAGATTCCCTCCCCATACGCAGATCATGACTACTAAGCAACTAAACTGCAAGTAGTCAAAGAGCTCAGGGCGGGAATGCCCCGAAGGCGAGAAAATCGATTTTCACGCCAAAGGAAATGCCCGCTCGAGGGCGGGAACGACAAATAACGGAGAGAATGCAGCAAGGACGAGGTGACAAATGACGGAGATAATGCGACAAGGCCGAGGTGACAAATGACGGAGATAATGCGACAAGGACGAGGTGACAAATGACGGAGATAATGCGACAAGGACGAGGTGACAAATGACGGAGATAATGCGACAAGGACGAGGTGACTGAGCGTAAAAAATGTCTCCACATCCATTTCATAAAATTCTACATTTGCAATCATGAACCGTTTTGAACTGAAAAAGACGTCGAAGAAATCCAAGGCCCGTCTGGGTGTTTTGCACACCGACCACGGCGACATCCAAACGCCGATTTTTATGCCGGTGGGCACCGAAGCGACCGTAAAAGCCGTAACGCCCGCACAACTCAAGGAAGACATTAAGGCCCAAATTATCCTCGCGAATACGTACCACTTGTACTTGCGCCCAACAACGCCAAAGATTGCAGCCGCTGGCGGCATCCACAAGTTCATGAGCTGGGATGGCCCGGTGCTCACGGATAGCGGCGGATTTCAGGTGTGGAGCCTGAAAGACCTTCGAAAGATTAAGCCCGAAGGCGTGGAATTCCGAAGCATCCTCGACGGTTCCAAGCACTTTTTTAGCCCGGCAAGCGTGATGAACGCCCAGCGTGAAATCGGTGCAGATATCATCATGGCGCTCGACGAATGCACGCCTTACCCGAGCACGGTCAAAGAAGCAGAACACAGTCTGAATTACACGCTCCGTTGGACTGCCGAAGCGATGGAATGGCTCAAGGAACACCCGCCTATTCACGGGTACGACCAGCAATTTTTCGGCATTATCCAAGGCGGAATGCACACGCATTTACGCAAGCAGGCGATTGAACGCATCGCGGAACTCGGCCCGGACGGCTACGCCATGGGCGGACTTTCCGTCGGCGAACCGACAGAGACCATGTACGAGATTGCGGACTTTTGCACGGACTACTTGCCGGCAGACCACCCGCGCTACGTGATGGGCGTTGGTACACCGTGGAACTTGCTGGAATTAATCGGTCGCGGCGTGGATATGTTCGACTGCGTGATGCCGACGCGCAACGCCCGCAACGGAATGCTCTTCACGAGCGAAGGCGTGCTCCGCTACAAAGCTGCCCGCCATGCCGAAGAATACGACAAACCCGTCGATCCGAATTGCGACTGCTACTGTTGCCGAAACTTCAGCCGCGCGTACTTGCGCCACCTGCACCACGCCGGCGAATCGCTCGGTTACACGCTCGCAAGCATCCACAATCTGCACTTCTACCTGCACCTCATGCAAGAAGCGAAGGACCACCTCGCCGATGACACATTCGAAGAATGGGCGAAAGCTAAATGTGAAATATTGCAACGCAACCTTGAATAGTTTTTTGCTTTTGGGAAAGAAGGGTCTTAAGGAAGGCGAAGCCATCCCTAGTCGTAGATGCCTTGCGATAAGCGAGGCCTCGAACCCAATGGGCTAAGGCCAAGTGCGAAATACAGCAGAGAAATCTCGAGTAAAAGTTGCTCGGAACCCAAATTTTAAATTTTAGTCGATTTTTACGTAAAAAAAGTCCGTATATACGGCTTTTTGACGTAAAAAACCATACAAAGTAATAAAAATTACAAATAAAGTTTTATTTTGGAGGAATTTTAAGTTATTTTTTTCGTCAAAAAATGTAATTTCTATCAAAACATGTTCTAAAAAAAACGAAAAAAGAGTAAAACCTCATAAAAAGGTACAGACAACGTATAAAATTTACGTCAAAAACGACAAAAATCCATTATTTTTTACGTAAAATTCGGCATTTTTCCAAAATTTCATTTTTTCAGCATAACAAAAAACGCCCCGAACATTCGTCCGGAGCATTTTTGATGGTTACTTAAGCGCTCCGTGAGGGAACGCCGTCAGTCTTTACTTGATGAAGATTCGCGCAGTCTTGCTTACAGAGTTCATCTTCACGCGCACAACATAGTTACCTGCGCTCGCGTTTTTGAGAGAGAACTGTTTTGCACCGGCAGCCACGTTTTCATTGAAGCTTTCAACAACGTGGCCCATCATGTCGAACACCTGGACAGAAGCCTTGCCAGCCTTGTCGAAGTTCACATTCAGCATATTGCCCTGGATTCCGAGCTTGATGCCACTTGCAGCACGGGCAATCGTCTTGATACCAACCGATCCGCTCAAGCACTTGAGGTCATCCACATAGAGGTAGTTGATTTCCGGCTGAGCATCAAAATCAGCATAGCCAACCACTTCCCAAGCCATCTTCTTGATAGCGGCCTTGTTCAAGTCCTTCGGATCCTGCGTCCAGGCCGGCTGTTCGAGCTTTTCCCAAGGAATTACGACCGTAGTCCATTCAGAAGCATCTGCGGAGAGAAGCTCATGATAAGCGTAGTCCAGAACCTGACCATCCTGGATTTTGAACTTATGAGAAGCGCCCTTGTAACGATAGCTGAGAGCAGAGCAGGCACTCAAGTCATAACCCTTGGTAGTATCGTTCATATTGAGGCCAAGAGCTACAAACGGAGCATATGCATAATCGGCTTGATTCCAGACAATATCCGTAAGGCCAACAAAGCCTTGAGTACCATTGGTCGCATCCTTCGTACCGGGGAACACAACGACATACCCCGGAAGAGCCGGATCGTAAACGTTAGAAATCTTCGACTTTCCGCCCGATGCGCTATCCGTGTAAGCATACCACGTACCGCCCGTCTTGAGAACTTCATCACCGTCTTCGACATCATCGATAAGCAAGAGGTCTTTATAAGAAATGACTACAGAAGAAGAAGATTCCGGAGGAATTATAGAGCTTGAGCTCGTCACGCTGGAGCTGGAAGCCGTACTAGAAGAAGACTTCGGTGTTTCGGTTTTGCCGCTAATGGCCGTGATAGAGGCTCCATTGCAACGCACATCATCGACATAAAGATAACTGTACGCAGGCTGATTTTTTCCATCAGGAACGTCCAAAGCACCCTTGACTTCCCAAGCAAAGCGCTGCACCTTGTCCATACCCTTGTCGAGGCTGAAGTGTTTATCGTCATCGCCCCAGCTTTCCTGAGTGAACTGGTCCCAAGTAAGTTCCACTTCCTTCCAATCAGCTGAAGCGTCCTTGTTCACATGATGGAAATTCCAGTTCTTGACGGGAGAAGTTTCAACGCGGAAGTTGTGGCTTGCACCCTTGAACTTGTAGCTGATAGACTTGCAAGCAGAGAGGTCAATTTCTGTAGTATCGCGCTTGAGGTTGAGGCCGATAGCCACATACGGAGCATACTTGTAAGCACCCTTTTTGAGATAGAAGCTATCGATACCCACTATGTAGTTTGAAGTGTTCTTGCGATCATCATCCTTTCTCGGCATGAGCACATCGTAAACTTTTTTACCGAAGTCATTTTCCCATTTATTGCTTCTTACAAAAGTTTCGCCCTTACCGTCAGTGTCATCATCGGAGTCCGCGAAAGCAGACCACCATCCGCCCGTGTAAGCGAAACGGTCACCGTCTTCCATGTCATCGATGATATCGGTCTTTGCGCCATTGGCAACACCCGTCGAGAAACCGCTGTTGCTGCTGCCATTGCCGTTCTGGAGACCGCAGTCCTTATAACCGCTCGTTCCGTTCATCCAGCCCTTGACCATGTTGCCGGAATTCGTAAAGGTAAGTCCGTTGTCAATAGCGAGGTTCTGGAACGCAGCGGACTGTTCCTTGATGGCAGAAGCAGACCAGTTCGCCCAAGAAACATTGTTCTGGTTCATCCAGTTAATCCATGCCTGGCTCGCACTCTGGTTCGGAGAGCCGTTACCGTCGGCGCTGACCGTACCCCATTCCGTAGCGAACACGGGAACGCCACTAGACATAGCCTGAGCAGCACGGTCATTGTAGCCGCCGTTACCCGTCTGGTGCGTTGCTGCATAGAAGTGGAGCGTGCAACCGAAGTTTTTCTTGCTGTCCTGAATGCCAGCCTGGGCGCACTGTTCCGGATGGCTGGACCATTCCGGGCTGCCCACGAGCACGAGGTTGTCGGAATGCTTACGAATAGCGGCAATCACGGAGTTCGCATGAGAAGCAACCGTACCCATATCGGCACCGACCGGTTCGTTCCACACTTCGAAAATCACGTTGTTGTAGGAGCCGTATTCCTGAGCGGCATATTCGAAGAACTTCACGGCTTCATTCGTGTTACCATTTGCACTTTCGATGTGCCAGTCGATAATCACGTAGATATCGTTATCGATAGCGGCGTTCACGACGTTCTTGAGGTAACCTTTCTGCAAGGTTTCACCCTGGGCGCTGCTCAAGTAGCCACGTCCCTGGTCCTGGAACTTTTCCTGGGTCACGCCCATAGCAAAGCGGATGACTTCGATATTCATCTGCCTCACCATCGCATTCACAGCTTTTTCGGAATAGAAAACAGTAGAACTGTCAGCGCCCGAGCTCCAGAAAAGGCTCATGCCCTTGACTTGGACAGCCTTGTTAGAATATTCCGGGCAGGTACCGGAGAGTTTGCCTCCGTTCGCCTTAAGTTCACCATAAGTACTTACAGGCCCAGTACGGCTAGCACTCACTGCCATAGCAGAAGTTACAGCAGCGCACATTAAAAATGCGAAGATTTTTTTCATAAACATCCTTTTAGTTCACCCAATCTCCGCAACCATATAATCCCAAACGAAAGATAAATATTATAAAAGGGGAAAGATGTAATTTATTTGGAAACATGCGAAACCGTAAAAAAAACGGCATTTTGATTAAAAATCTTTACCAAAAAAAGGCAACACACCGCCAACATGCGTTACCAAAGATGTCAAATTTTTTCAAAAATCGTTTTCATTGCATTCAAAAAAACACACAATAAGAGCAAATTTGCCCATTTTTTTCAAATATGAATTTTATTTTTCATGAAAAATTTCTATAAAAATTTATATTGTGGTCGCTACGTGTGTGGATGGGAAACCTTTAGAGGATGAGTATGTTAAAAAAGACTTTTTTGGCAAGCCTTGCCGTTTGTGGATTCGCATTCACAGATGGTTTTGCAGCACTGAGCGATGACGACTATATCGAAGCCGCTTGGATGACCACACGATTCTACGGAGCCCAGCGTTCCGGCAAAGGACCGAACTGGATTCTCGACGGGACAAACAACCCGACCAGTTTCACTAATGAAAAATATAACGGCAAGGACGTGAGCGGCGGTTGGTTCGACTGCGGCGACCACGTGATGTTCGGACAAACACAAGGATTCGCTTCCTATGTCTTGGCTCTTTCCTATGCGGAATTCACAAAGGGCTTCTATGACCTTTACACCGGCGACTACACCGACTACAAGGCAAGCAAGGACTACACCCGTAAAGGCGGCAAGCCTAACGACATACGCGACCTTCTTGAAGAACTCCGCTACGAAGCCGATTTTTGGGCCAAAGCAGCCATTGACGAGAACAACTTTGTGACAGTGAAAGGCAACGGCAACCAGGACCACAACAAATGGGTAACAGCCGGCGCAATGACCAAACTCGGCACAGGTGACGGTGGCGAGCCGCGCGAAATCAAAGGGAACGCCGATGACGCCTACACGCCAGGCATGGCGGCCGCCATGCTCGCAATTATGGCCCGTGTCGATCCTGACGAAAGCGCCCGAGAAAAATACTTGAAAGCGGCCAAGACCGCATTCGCATACGCCAAGAAGCACAAAGGCGTCACGAACTCCCAAGGATTTTACGATAGCGGATGGTGGAACGGCATTTGGCAAGACGGTCCATTCCTTGCAGCGACTGAGCTCTACCGTACAACAAGGGACGAATCCTACAAGGACGAAGCCAAGAAATTCTACGACAAAATTGACTTCGACAAAAATAGCTATTCGCGTTTCAGCTATTCTGACGCAAGCCCGCTCTCTAACATCATGGGTGAATTTGTTTTCGACTTTCATCCGGAGGGAGACTTTTCCGGGTCTGTAGGCTATCTTGATAAAATGTATTTGGAGCAGACGGACAAGAACGGCATATACAATAAAGAAACCTCCTCCAAAGATCATTTTCATGTCCGTACTCCATCGGGTGGCGCATTCCTTTACGCCCTCTATGCCAAATTTTCCAAGGATACAACATACGACAAGGCTATCGAAAAAAACATAGCCTACCTCCTTGGCGACAACAATGACAAGAAATCCTACGTCGTCGGTTTCACCCGCAACGGCGCCAAGGCTCCCACGAGACCGCACCACCGTGGCTACTACGGCAACGAAGATCCGGGACGCGATGTCAACGGTGCAGGAAATCCTCCTGAAAAAAACAAGCTCTTGGGTGGTATGATTGCAGGAAACTTCAATAGCGGAAGCCATGACGGGTCTACCGCCAACTGGCAAGTAAACGAAGTCTGCGTTGACTTGAACGCTCCGCTTGTTGGCGCTCTCGGCTACATCTTGAGCAAACGCGCGCCGGTCGATAGCGTCGGAAGCGATGTCGAAGATCCTGAAGAAAAGAAGAAACGTGAAGAGGAAGAAGAACGAAAGAAAAAAGAAGAGGAAGAAAAGAAAAAACAGGAAGAAGGTATTGTTAGCGGACGTCTTTTGAATACAAACGCTTTCAGCATCGTCCGCAGCGCAACATCGTTCACGATAAACAGCACGAACAACGTACCGTTTAAAGTTCAAGTTTTTGGACTCAGCGGCAAAATCGAACAGGAATTTTCAAGCAACGGAAATAGCCTGAGCATAAGCCTTCAAAACAAGGGAATGCAGATTATCAAAGTCATCTCCAAGAACACCACAAAGTTGTTCAAGGTGAATAATTTTTAAAGAATAAATTTAATAGACTTGATTAACAAATTTCGCCCGTTTTATTCAAAACGGGCGTTTTTTTTATTTGCAATTTTGTTCTGCCTGGCGTTTTTTTCGGCCTTCCGCAAGCATTCTGTCGAATTCTTCGGTGTCCGCAATTTCACGCTCAAGCATTTCTCCAGAACTTTTAGCCCTTTTAAACGGCAAATATGGAGACAGGACAAATAAAAGAAATACTGCAAACGTACAAATCAACTTCTTGGCAAAAGAAAGCTTGTATTTGTAATGATCAGCTTCATAAAACGTACCAACGTCAATCAAATCACGGGATACATAAGCCTCGGCTATGAACATTTTGGCTTGGCCATCCACAAGACAACGCATAAAAACATACGATTCATAAGGAGCGCCCATGGAAGAGGCTGCATTCACAACCTGACAATCTTTACGCTTCACAGAGTACGGACCATAAGGATCTTCCAGATAAACCTCCAATGGCAGGTCTCCATTTTCAAGACGTAGATTTTCGGCAACCAGCTCCATTTTTTTTGAACTGAAGGCGGCCAAAGACTTATTTTCAATTTTATTTCCAAGATTATAGCGATATTCACAAATTTGGACAAATAAAGCTGCCGAAACAGCATAAAGGATTAGCTTACGAATAGGGTATTTCATAATAGTAAATATACAAAACGAGACCAAAATTTAAGTATATTCCCAACCATGCTGCTCGTCTTCGTACTTTTGCTTTTTCTATTGCCCGGCTGCATTTTTGAAGCACCCTGTGCCTTTTGCAGCGTAGAATTTCGCGGAACAATCGACAATCTAGATTCTAATCAAGATTTAAAGACGAGCAACTCTACGCAGTGCCCTCATTCATGGTACGTTGATTTTGATAATTTATCCAACAAACCTCAACTCGACATAAAAATGGCACAGTAAAATCGAGAAGCGAAATGAAAATCTACTACCACCTTCCCGGGCTATTTGAATTTTACGACTTGTACAAGGCGTTTTTGCCGCTATTCCGCGAGCACCGGGAATATTTTTACGACTGGTGCGAAATCGGTTCTATTTACGGAGCGCCAAACGACTGCATCTGGGGCGGAGGCCGCGTAGGCTTCGGGGATGCAGAGTCGCGGAAAGTTGCGGAACTCATGAAGGAATATGGAATTTCAGCGAGGCTCACATTCAGCAATTCATTGATCCGCAAAGAACATCTTGATGATAAAAAGTGCAATAAACTGTGCGAAATGTTCGAAAGCGGCGCTGTTTCCAATGCAGGCAAGATGCACGCAATTCAAGATGCCGACAAGAGTCGCGAGAATCCCGACACAAAGGAAATGTACACGGTTCAAAACGGCGTCATCGTTCATTCCGACCTGTTGCTGAATTACATCAAAACAAAATACCCCGGTTATTACTTCGTCTCTTCAACAACGAAAGTCATCACAGATTTTGAGCAGTTCAAAGCAGAGCTGGACCGCGATGAATTCCGCTATGTCGTTCCCGATTTCAGACTCAACAAGCAATTCGACAAATTGAACGCACTCTCGAGCGCACAAAAGCAAAAGGTCGAATTCCTGTGCAATGAATGTTGTTGGTTCGGCTGCTACGATCGCAAAAAATGCTACGAGAACGTAAGCCAGAAAAGCCTTGGCGAGAACAGCGAAGACCACATCTGCGTCTCGCCCATGGCCCAAAGGGGTTACCGCTTTTCCGACGCGATGAAAAACCCCGGCTTTATAGGAATTGAGGACATTCAAGACATCTACACCCCCGCAGGATTCCGCCATTTCAAAATCGAAGGCCGCAGCCTCGGCAGTGCCCTCATTTTAGAATTTCTACTTTATTACATGACCAAGCCCGAGCACCAGATTAAAATCCGTGAGGAAATTTATCTGGACAGCTCATTAGATTTATTTTAAACGGAGAACTTATGAATTCTACTTTAATGGCAGCAATCATAATAATCACGTTATCTTCGTTTATCATAGCCAAGATTCTAAAAAAATTTGCAAAGAAAGCGTCTCCCTATTTGCTGTTTGCCATCGCAGATATCATCATCGGGCTTTTAATCTTAGGCTTCTCCATCTACGATTTCAATACCGCCGAAGGAGAATTCGCAGGAATCTTAGGCGAATTGGCTTTGCTGATTGGAGAGCCGATTGTCATTGTCCTTTTAATTATAGATGCCATTGCATGGTACACATCACGAAAAGAAACAAAGAACCGTTAAAAGTTTCAAGCAAACAAACATTTTAAGATAAAAATTGAGCTTATCTTAACAGTAATACGCAGAAAACGATCTTACAGGACATGTTTTTCTCCTGTAAAATTTTATATAATATGACATATAACAAAAATTGAGAATCATGAAAACGTCGTCCTTTTTATACCTTGCCAAATTCTGGCTAAAAACAGTTCTTTTCAAGAAAAAAGATCCCATCCTTGGTTCAGTAATCATAACAGACCGATGCAATTTGAAATGCAAGCACTGTTCCGTAAATAACATTACCTCTATAATGCATCCATATTCCCAAATTCAAAAAGAAATGCAGACTTTATACGATATGGGTGCAAGAATACTTTTTATTTATGGAGGAGAGCCGTTCTTATGGAAAGACGGCAATTTGACAATTAGGGATTTGGTCATTGAAGCCAAAAGAATGGGCTTCATTCTTGTAAACATCGTTACGAACGGAACTTTTCCCATTAATTTGCCAGAAGCCGACTTGATTTTAGTCAGCCTTGACGGCGATAGGGAACGACATAACGCCATCAGAGGCAATACGTTCGACACCATCATGGAAAACGTCAACAAAGCCACATCCGACAACATTTGTTTTTACATGGCAATTAATCAAATCAACAAAGATGCCGTGAGTGAAGTGTGCAAAATTACAAAGGAGACGAATCACGTTAAAGCGGTTTCATTCAATTTCCATACGCCCTACCCCGACACAAGGAAACTTCTTCTAACAAGCGAAGAGAAAAAATCCGTTTGTGCTACAATCTCGAAATTGATGGATGAAGGGGCTCCAATATTGAATCTCAAAAGTGCGTTTCCTTACCTCGTCAACAACAGCTTCCCCACACCTTGCTACCAGAGTGTGATAATTGAAAATGGCAAAATTTCAGTATGCGGAAGGTGCATTGACGAACCGGGCCTTTGCGACGAATGCGGTTATTTCTTTGTCGCAGAATATACGCTCCTTTTCAAAGGGAATTTAAAGATTACCTTTGAAACATTAAAGACCTATTTAAAGTTTATATAAAATAGAGAGTTCCATTAGATGAGTTTAATTACCACTTTTACAAGGTCGTGGCTTACCCGTTCCATCAAGCCGTTTTTATTCCAGAACAAATACGACAATATCCTTCCGTTTGCGGAATGCGAAAATCTAGGGCTCTACGTCCACATTCCTTTTTGCAAAAGCATTTGCAATTTTTGTCCATACTGCAAAACAGTTTACAACAAAGAAAAATGCGACAACTACATCGAAGCACTCATAAAAGAAATCCATAAAGTCGGCGCTCAATACAATGGAAAAAAAGAAACGACCAGCTTGTATTTTGGAGGCGGTACACCTGCTTTAATAGCAAATAGAATCGGCGAAATCATCGAAGCGATCAATGAGCATTTCATCATCACAGAAGGAATCGGCGTTGAACTACATCCGGACAACGTGAACGTGGAAACGCTACAAATGCTCAAAACGGCAGGCATTACAAAAATCAGCATCGGCATTCAATCTTTTCAAGAGAAATACCAAACCATACTCGGGCGAAAGCTTGTTGACGTAAACAAATTAAAAGAGGCATTACAGGCTATCGAATTCGAAACCGTTTCCATGGATTTTATATTCGCCCTCCCCAACCAGACCTACGAAGACATCAAAGCAGACATAGATACAGCATTTGCAAGCGGAGCAAACCATGTAGCCATTTATCCGTTCATCGATTTTTCATTCACCAAAAGCAAAGTGAAGGCAATGAGCAAAAAGCAAAAAAAAGAATTGCTAGACCAAGTAACCGCATACTTTAAACAAAAAGGCTATCATCGTAGTTCCATATGGACTTTTTCGAACAAAGCAGATGCAAAATATTCCTCCATGACACGCGACAATTTCCTCGGCTTCGGATGTTCCGCCACCTCGCTGTTTAAAAAACAATTCAAGATAAACACGTTCTCTGTCGAAGAATACTGCAAGCGGATGGAACACGATGAATTGCCGACATCTCTGACTATCAGGTTTACGCCACGGCAGCGGATGGTGTATTACCTATTCTGGACTCTTTACAGCATGAATCTGGACGAAAAGAAATTCGAAAAATTCTTTGGAGTATCGCTAAGGAAAATGTACGGCTTTGAATTTTGGCTAGCTCAAAAACTAGGATTCTTGACAAAGGAAAACGGAATTTACTCCGTCACAACGAAAGGTGCATTTTATTACCATTACTACGAACAGTTCTATACTCTTTCGTACATCGACAAGATGTGGGGCATCATGCGGAAAGAAGCGTTTCCCAAACGTATCGAATTTTGAGCGGGAATACGAACGTAGTCCATAAGCTGAAAACAGCTTCGTGCATTCGCCAAATAATATATCCATCAAGGCATTTTTATTTTTTTCAATAAAACGATACACTTTCGTTTAAATTAAGTATATTGTTCATATAAAGGAAAGATATTTATGTGCGATTGCAAAGAGACTTTATATGAAGAAGAAATAAAAATAACAAAAAAATGTGCAGAAGCATGGTTAAAAAGGATTCGTAATTTTGCAGGTTTCTTGGGAATGATACTTCCTTGGATTGCACTAGTCGGTGTCACAATCGTAGCAAAAGCCAATCCGGATTCCATTCCGAGCGATTTTTGGGAAACGCTTTCTATTTCGGCGACATATTATTTAACACCTGTATTACCAGGCATTTTAACAACAGCAGCGGTTGTTTTAATCTGTTATAAGGGCTACGACAAAAAAGATGAAATCATAACAACCTTATCGGGTATATTCGGATTGATGATTGTTATTTTCCCTTGTGAATGCTCACTCGCATCAGGTTCTGTTGGATTTTTCCAGTTGCCGGTAAGTATTTCAGACAAAATCCACTGTACCGTAGCTGTTCTATTTTTTTTACTTTTAGCATTCAATAGCATGTTCCTATTCACACTTGGCGAGAGCAATACCAAGCAGAAAAAGATTAGAAACGTTATTTACAAAGTATGTGGAATAGGAATGTTTTCAACTTTACCTCTATTAATTTTACCCATCAATTTTCCAGCAAAAATATTCGTCATCGAAGCAATTGCACTTTCATTTTTCGGTGTAAGTTGGCTCGTAAAAGGTCAATTTTTCGGATTACTGTCAGATAAATAGATTTTATCGCAAAAAGGTATCAACCTTGTCGTTAATGCAATTATTTTTTAAATTAAAAGTATTGGAGGTTTAAATGAAGGGATTTAATTTATTCGGTTATCTTTTAGGCTTACTTGTTTTCGTCATCGGCATACCAGCATTGATGTGGCTAGCATCTGGGCGGCCATGGACTTACATTCAGGAATCCACAACTTTGTGCTTGATTGCAATTCTACTTGCAGTCATCGGGCTCACCCTCAGCATCTACACCATTATCTATATGCGCATTGTCGGCAAAGGAAACCCGTTTGACGCTTACAACCACGAAGTGGCTCCGCGCACCAAGCACTTGATGACGGGCGGTCCATATCAATTATGCCGCAACCCGATGCTCATGGGCATCTACATTTTTGATGTGGGTGTTTTAATTTGGTTGTGGTCTGCAGCAGCGATAATAGTTGCACTCATCGAAGTTGTCCTGCTTACCTTACAAGTCCGCAGTGAAGAACAACGCCTAGAACGCGATTTCGGTCAGGAATATCTCGACTACAAGAAAAAAGTCGGAAGATACATTCGGTTCTTCTAAAGTTATCTTTAAAAACAAAAATCGCCCTGCACCAAAAATGCAGGGCATTTTCACATTCCGATTTTGTCAAAACCTAGAAGGCAAACGCAAGCGCAACGCCACCCTGCGGAGTCGGGACAACCTTCACCTGCAAGCTTGTTTCATAGCCAAGGCTCTTATTGTAAATTTCGATAGCAGATTCAACATAATTGTTCGAAAAATGCGCAAGCAAGAATGCAATGCCTACAGCACCCAGTCCACCTAAAGTAAGCGGTTGGCCAATATTGCTCCGGCCATCGATCCATGCGACAATGCCATAGCCGACGGCAGCGCCGCCTGCAGAGGCAAGCAACAAAGCAGGATAGTAAAAGACCTTCGAAGTACTTAATTCGCTAGCGGCCTCTGGATTCGTCTTCAGCAGAGCAAGAGCGGCTTCCGGAGTCGCTTGAGAATCTCCGATATACCATTTTTTTTCAACATGTGAAACTTTTTTATTGACAGGCTGGGAATACACAGAATTATCGTTAGATTCCAAAGGGCTAGGATTCGCGACATTATCCTCTCTAGGCGCAGTTTCTATAGGAGTTGCGTCTTTAGGCGGATACTGGTCCCAAACACTTTGAGCAAAAGCCATACCCGTAAGCACAAGCGTTACGGCCAATAAATTTTTAAACATAAAATCTCCTTTTTTATTTAGGAGCAATTTTAGAAAAAAATTATTCTAGATCGACTTTAATTTCCACACCAGGAACCCAATTTTTTGCAGAATTTAAAATTGGCGCAAGCACTTTGCGTACCACCAAAAGATTTTGGGTTTTTACATAAAGTTTCACCCAAAATACATTCTGCACTTTAGGAACAAATGCATCAACAGGTCCAAGAACCGTCATCGAAGATTCTTTTCGCAAAATACTTTCAAGGCGATTCACTGTATCGCGAAGCAAGTTTTCATCGCGCGAGCCGCAACTGATTTCGACAAGTTTGCAAAAAGGCGGGTAAAAAGCCATCTTTCGATTTGAAGTTTCCAGATCGGCAAAGCCTTCAAAATCATGACGAATAGCAAACTGCATCACAGGCTCTGTCGGATTGAGAGTCTGGATGAACACGCGGCCTCTACTCCCGACGCGGCCCGCACGTCCAGCAGTCTGGCTTAAAAGCTGATACAACCTTTCCGAAGATCGGAAATCGGGAATGCCGAGACCAGAATCGGCGCCGACAATACCAACAAGCTTTACGCCCGGAAAATCGTGGCCCTTCGCGACCATCTGCGTTCCGAGCAAAATATTATATTCGCGATTTCTGAACGATGTCAAAATTTTTTCAACAGCACCCACGTTCTGCGTTGTATCGCGATCCATGCGGATTACTTTGGCATCGGCAATCCACTCCAAAATTTCTTCTTCGAGTTTTTCAATCGCGCCGCCGACAAATTCATAAGTTTCAGCACCACACGATGAACATGTCATATCTATAGGATACAACGTCCCACAATAATGGCACATCAATGCATGATACTGTTTATGATACACGAGCGGGATATGGCAATGTTTGCAGTAAAGAGTTTCGCCGCATTTAGAACAAACTCTAATCTTCGAGTAACCGCGGCGATTCATGAGAATAATAGCCTGGTCACCGCCAGCAATGCAGTCCGAGAGTGCTTCACGCAAAGAAGGCGACATAAGCACGCCCTTCTGTTGGCGCACTTTGCCCATATCGACAACCGTCACTTCAGGAAGAGGAGCCGCAGTCGCCCGATTCTTGAGAGTCAGCAGTTTGAGGTTTCCTGTCTTCGCATTGCGGAATGTTTCGAGGCAGGGCGTTGCAGAACCGAGCACGACAAGAGCCCCATGCTTTTGCGCCAAGTGAAAAGCCAGGTCACGCGTATGGTAACGCGGAGCCGGATCCTGTTGTTTAAAAGACGAATCATGTTCTTCGTCCAAAATAACGACATCAAATTCAAACGGCGAAAGAATTGCACTGCGCGTTCCTAGGACAACCTTCGCAGAACCATCAAGCACAGCTAAATAACCCGCACGCTTTTGCGAAGCGGACAAAGCCGAATGCAGCACCACCACAGGAACATTCAAGTACTCTTCAAATCGAGACGCTGTCTGCGGAGTAAGCCCAATTTCAGGCACAAGAATAAGCACACGCTTACCCCGTTTGAGCGCTTCACGCACTAATTCCTGATAAACTCTCGTTTTTCCGCTGCCGGTCACACCATGCAATAGCGATCCACGAAAGCCAATTTTGTCCAAATCGTCCACAAGACTGGCTAGCGCCGTCCCCTGTTCGTCTGTCAAGGGGGGCAAGTTCGAACAGACCTCCATTTCGAGTTCATCCGGTAAAGCCTCGCCCCGTGGTTCAGTGTTTTTTTGGGCAACCAGCGCATCAAGATACTTATCAAAATCAGCAGGCCAAAATACGTTCAAAGCACGCATAGGCGTGCTTACATAATACTTAGCAACCCATTCCAACGATTCCATATAACGTTCGGAAAAGACATAACCCGACTCGTGCGGGCACGCATATCGAACATCAAAATCCGGTTTTTCACAATGGACCCGACTCACCAAGGCGAGCGTTGGCTTACGGTGCGCAAGCTGCACCCAGACGACACTTCCCCGCCCAATATTGACGTTTTCCGGCACCCCGTAAGTAAAAACCGAAGGGGCCAAAGGGATATAGACCTCGCAAAATCGTGACAAAAACGCTGCGTTACAGCGTTCCTTGACAATTTCTGGAGCCATAGTCTTGGGAATTCTTTTAGCCACGGGGGCAAAGATAGTTATTGATACAACCTTAAATGGGCATAAATTTGCTTAAAATTTCCTGACTGCAAGTTTTTTTTAGTTAGATTATGCTATACGGAGCTGTGAAAGCCTCGCCTACCTATTGGAGATATTATGAGCTTTTTTGACGCATTTAAACCGAAATGGCAAAATTCCAACCCTGCAAAACGCATCGAAGCGATTGCCGAATTGGATGAACTCAATAGTCAAGATATTGTCGAACGAGTCGCCCTTTCCGATGATAATGTCGAAGTGAGAATGGCTGCAATCAAGAAACTTGCACTTATTAATACACTTCAAGAAATTTCTAAAAAAGACAGCGATTCCGGAGTACGCCGTTTGGCCGAAACGAAAGCCCTCGAAGAAATCGTCAAAAAGCTGAAAAACTTTACCGACTCGAACTTGAACGATGAAGTTCGTGATTACATCAATGCGGTAAAGGACACCCGCTATGCCGAAGACGTTCTCAAGGCCACAAACAACATAACAGTAAAAAGAGAATTGGTCAAGCTGTGCAGCAAGCAGTCCCTCCTTGCACAAATAGCAACACGCGACGCGAATGAAGAAATCGCGCTGGCCGCCGCAGATCGCGTAGTCTCGGAATCCTTGCAAAGCGACCTCATCAAGAGTTCCAAGCACAGTTCCGTCCGCAAGAAGATTTCGGACAAAGTCCGTTCAAAGAAAGAAGCCGAAGACAACGGTAAAAAGGCAGCCGAACTTTTGCAGAGCAAGCGTGAAGCCCTTATCAAGCAAGCGCATTTCCTCGCCGCCCAAAAGGACGCTATTGCGACCAAACCGCAATTCGATGACTTGATGACCGAAGCAAACACCCTCGGTATGGGAGACTCTGCCGATACGCTCAACGAAATTTACGCAAGTTTCAATAAATTCTATGACGAAGCAAACGCCGCCAAGAAGGCAGCCGAGAACGCCGAAGCAGAAAAGCAGGCCAAGATTCAGCATCTGACGGAAACCCTTGCTGAACTCGAAGGTTTGCTCGAAGCCCACACGACCGAAGAAAATGCCGACCGCGTAAACTCGATTATAGCGGAATGGAACGATAGCAAGTCCGTTATGGACGCAGCCTCAATCAAGCGTTTCAACAACGCTTACTTCAAAACGCAAGAAGCAAAGAAAATAGTCATCCCGACAGCTGAATCTGAAAACGCGAGCGAAGAAGAAACTGCCATTCGCAAGAGCCTTCTCGAACGCTTACAAGCTCTCTCCGAAACAGAAATTGACGAAAACACGGGCAAGCATTTACACGCTATTGTCCGTGAATGGGAAAAGCTCGACCTTCTTGAAGGCGACGACCCTATTCTTCAAGCCTACAATGCTCTGCGTACAAAGCTGAACGAGCTCATTACAGAGTACAACGAAAAAGCCCAAAAAGTTATCGAAGAAAATTCCAAGAAACTCCGCGTGCTCATCGATCGTATCCAGAACATTGACGAGAACCAGGAATTCCGTGAAATCCACAAGATTCTCCGAGACACTTATCAGGAATGGAAGGAAATCGTCGGCGAGCAGAAGTTCAAATACCACGATCTCTGGCAAGAATACAAGATTGCCACTTCCCGTTTCCAGGAAATGCAGCAGTGGGAAAACTGGCACAACGAAAAAGACCGCGACACCATCATCGAAGAAATGGACGCACTTTCCAAGGAAACACCGAGCCAGGCCGTACTTACAAAATTCCGCGAACTCTGCAGCAAGTGGCGCGAAATCGGCCCCATCTCCGCCGCCAAGTTCCAGGACTATCGCGACCGCTTCCAGACTCTTGTTGATAAAATCAAGGAAAACTGTACTCCATTTATCGAAGAACAGAATGCGGAACGTCAAAAGAACTTGACAGAAAAGGAAACTCTCTGCCAGAAAGTCGAAGACCTCGTCGCCAATGCCGAAATTTTCTGGAAGGACAAATTCAAGGCCGTGCAGGAAATCCAGGAAAACTGGAAGAACATCGGCATGGTCCCGAAAGAAGCCTTCGCCGCTTTGAACAAGCGTTTCAAGGACGCCGTGAACGCCTTCTACGCCCAGCACAAAGAAAATGTGAAGCACGAAGACGAAAGCCGTGAAGCGAACTACGAAAAGAAGGTCGCTCTCTGCATCGAAGCCGAAGCCATCAAGGATTCGACCGACTGGAACGCCACATCAACCAAGCTCAAGCAGTTGCAAGACGCCTGGAAGGCTACAGGCCCCGTCCCGAAGAGCAAGTCCGACGAAATCTGGACACGCTTCCGTACCGCTTGCGATTCCTTCTTCGAAAAGAAACGCAACCATTTTGAAGAAATGGATGCAGCAAAGCAAAAGAACCTCGAACAGAAGCAGGCTATTTGCGAAAAGCTCGAAGCACTCGACATTGATAACATTTCTGCCGAAACAATCGAAACCTACAAGGCTATTGATGTCGAATGGAAAGCTATCGGCATGGTCCCAAAAGAATCCGTCGAGGGCATCAACGAACGCTACAATGCCATCGTAAATAAGATTGTCGCGAAAATGGCGGAATCCGATCCGGAGCTCCAGGCAAAGATCGCAGAAATCAAGAAGAAAAAACAGGACTCCATCGAGAAGGTTCGCCAATTTGCCGAAAGCGCTGGTTCCAACCAGCTCGCCGATGCAGTCCGCGACCTCCAGAAGGAATGGGGCACGCTCGGATCCTGCGGTAACGATGACGCCGAACTCCAAAAGGCGTTCCGTGAAGTCTGCGATGATTTCTTCACCCGTCGCCGCGACCAGCTCGACATTCAGGAACAGGCTCGTCAGAACAACTTGCAGAAGAAGATCCTCCTCTGCGAACAGGCCGAAGACTTGCTCACGGACTTGAACGATCAGACGGTTGTCGCCTCGATGAACAAGGTGAAACATTTCCGCCGCTTGTGGAAAGAAGTCGGTGCAGTGCCTCGCGAGCACTCCGAAAAGATCTGGAAGCGCTTCAACACGGCTTGTGACCAGGTGTTTGCCTTTGGCCGCAAGGACGAAAAGAAGGCCGAGACTCCGGCAGCAGCCGTAGTCAACGAAGCTTAATAGAAGTAATCAGTAAACAGTGGTTAGTGGTTAGGACTTTCGTCTTAACGAAAGCTACCACGACCTTGCCAAGTTCACATACAAGACCTTGTCATGCCCACCATCGAGTGGGCATTTCTTTTTATGCAGTAGAGAATGGAGATTCCCGGTCAAGCCTGGAATGACAAATAGACTAAATCCTTCTGCATTTTCTATTTTGGGGTCATGAAATTTCCGCCCTGGACAAGTGTAAGCGAAGCGGCCTGTCTCCTCAAAGATGGCGAAGTCGTTGCCATCCCGACCGAAACGGTTTACGGACTCGCCGGTAACGCATTCGACCCCAAAGCTCTCGCCAAGATTTTTGCAGCCAAGGAACGCCCGACGTTCGACCCGCTGATTGTCCACATAGCAGACATAGCTCAGCTCACCGACATCGCGAAAGATATTCCCGATAGCGCATACAAGCTCGCCGAAGCCTATTGGCCAGGCCCGATGACGATAATCCTCCCCAAAAAGGATTGCATCCCCGACCTTTGCACAAGCGCTCTTCCCTCTGTCGCCGTACGCTTCCCGAGCCATCCGGTTGCACAAGCAATTATCAAGGAAGCTGGCATCCCGCTAGCCGCCCCGAGCGCGAACCTATTCAAGCACGTAAGCCCGACAACGGCAGAACACGTTGCGGCACAGCTCGCCGACCGCATAGCAGGAATTGTCGATGGCGGCCCCTGCTCCGTGGGCGTGGAAAGTTCAATCATCTCGCTCACGGGCGAAAAACCGACGGTCCTCCGCCCAGGCGCCATTACGCCCGAGATGTTTGCCAAGGTTCTCGGCGATGTCGCCATCAAGGAATCGACGTCAAAGCCGGGCCAGCCGATGCTCGCCCCAGGCCAGTGCGACACGCATTACCGCCCGCAAGTTCCACTTTACTACGGAGAAGTCCCGGCAGGATACACGCTTCCAGAGCATACCGTACGCATTGCGTTCGGATTACAAGCAGGTCCAATTCCTGCCACAGTAAACTTGTCCGCAACCGGAGACATGGTCGAAGCCACCTCCAAGCTTTATGCCTTCATGCACGACCTCGACAAGCCCGATTACGACCTTATCCTTGTCGATCCAATCCCGAACGTGGGAGTTGGCATGGCACTGAACGACCGCTTGAAACGAGCAAGCATTAAGAAGTTATAGGCAATAGGTTGTATGTACTAGTAGAAATTAGGCATCAGTGCATGATTATTACAAATCAACCCCTGTAACCTAAAACCTAGCACCTACTACATCGGAAACAGCGGGTAGTGTTCCTTGGTATAGGCACGCGTGAAAGCATTGAAGTGCCACCATTCGCTAGGAAGCATCACCCAGCCGGCGCGCTTCATGATTTTGCGGAGCAAGTTGCGATTGTCGATTTGCAGCCGCGTGAGACGCCCGGACTTTAATGCATCGGCTTCACCCACAATTCCGGCACACCGTTCAAAGGAATCGAAATCTGTACCCATATCAAGCAGGACTCCAAGACTATCAGCAAGTCCAAGATCCAGAGCCAGGCCGTAATTATGAAGCCCTCCTGTTTTGCCGGACGATACAAAATGACTGTAAGGTGTCCCGGCGACAGCGCTTTTCAAAACAGCCTGCGCATACATCGGGCGCGCTGCATCAAAAATGACAAGCGAATATCCGGGCAATTCCTTCTCGATAATCGAGAGCGCACGCTTTAGCTTAACCAGCGCATCTTTGTGGATAAACGCTCGCTGAATGCCACAGTACATGTCATGACCGGTTACGTTATTAAACGTTGCATAGCGCAAGTCCATGCGGATACCTTCCATATCCGTGATTTCCACAAGCTTGGGATTGTTTGCTGCGTATTCAATCCACTTTTCCGCAGACGAGCAATAACGCAAAGGCTTTTCCGGCTTCGGCGGCACGAACAAAGAATCGGTCACATGCGCATACGAGAGAACTGAAAGAAAAGCAATTATCAAAAGAATAGATTGCTTCCGCCACGCTCTGCTCGCGGCAGGCTCTACTTTCGTTCCTCGCAATGGCAACTGGCGCAACTTCCTACTGTCTGCTTACTACCGTCTACTAACTATATTCCCAATTGAACTTCTACACCGAAGTCAATGTTGAGTCCCATACCTTTTGCAATGAACGGCACCAAGTCATAGCCATTAGCTGTATTCTTGTCCTTATCCTTCGCCACCCAGGAACGTTCACGCCAGTTTTGTGAACCAAGGAATCTGAGCGCTTCTACATCAAGTTTTGCAAAGATGTTATCGACTTCGAGATAGAACCTTGCATGTTTGAAGAAGAACCTGGACTTAGTCAAATCCAGATTGACGCGCAAATCCGTTCTGTACAGGTTCGTAAACTTGTTGTAATCCTTGAGTTCGCGAGTACCACTCTTGCCATCAAACGCAGGCGTAATCGTGTAATAGTAAATCGGCCTGTGCCATGCAGCATGATGCGTCAAGATAATCGACACAATCGAATCCTTGCGCGGATAAAATCTAAAGTGCGAAACAATATCCAAGCGGGAATTTGCTTCCCACGGCAATGAGGATCCGTCCTTGAGTTCATATTCACCGTACACGGAACTTGCGTTCATAGCCATCGAGAAGTGGTGCGAAGTTTTCCATTCCAGTGAACCCGAGGCACCGGAAACCCAGGCATAATCGACTGGCGTTACATCGTTGTAATTAGCAAACACCTTAGGCAGGGGAAGCAGCGGATCAAAGTAGAAGCGTCCAAAGCCAGCCACCTGAGCGACCAAGTATTTTGAACGGTACCCGACTCCTGCCTTGAAGGACGTCCCCGATTCCAAACGACCCGTCAAGTCGCCGTCGTCAAAGTAATGTTTCCAGTCTGCACGATAAGCCGCATTCGTAAAGAGTCTCCAATAAGCGGAATCCTTCTTGGACAAATTACGATCCATGTCGAAAGAAACGGTCGGAAGGGCTTTATGGTCAGCTGCATCGGCAACTGCCCCCACGGAAAGCATGTGTTCCGAGAAATCATTTTTCCAGTCAAGCGTTGCAGCACCCGACAGAATGCTCGTCTGGTAATCGCGGCTTTCTTTTCCGCCTGGAACAGGGAAACTGCGTTCAACAATGTGATGTTCGTAGAGAATTGCGCCACGCAAGTCCGCCCCAAAAATGTCGGCATTGAAATTTTTGTCGGCACCGGCACTGAGCGTAATATGCGTCTGGCGGTAACCGTCAATGAACGTTTTTGCAGAAGGTTCAAGATTGCCCGAACGGAATCCAGTCGTATCGCGAATAGTATCGCTCAAACACTCGCGGACAAACCCAGCATGGAAACTCGTCCCGAACTTCGATGCATATTCACCGCCAACGACCAAATAACTTTGGCTGCCTTCGGCAATATCAATCGAATTGACGCTGCTATAGAGCTTCGACGTATCCTGACGAATTCTGTATTCATCAGAGCTGAACAACGTACGCAAAGCCCAAGTTGCATTACCAAGCGAATCGGAACCATTCAACTGCGCATATATATCGAAAGCCGATAAATCAAAAGGATCCGACGACTTCACCTTATCTTCACCAGATGATTTGTCATCGCGCTTACGGAGTTCCGTAAAGAACTTTTCGCCCAAGATCTTGAGAATTCCATCGTCAAGCGTACGGAAAGCAAAGCGGAAACTATCCCAAATGAAGAACGGAGCATCGAGCAAAACTTCACGTTGAGCTACAGTGGCGGAACCTCTCAAGCCCCATTCACCGTGAGTCTGTTCAGGAACGAACTGGATCGATGTCGCAAGCCCCTGCCCAAGCGGCCCCTGCCCGTAATGGTCGTGAACTTCGATACCGCTCAACGTATGCGGGTTAATGACAGACAAGTTTCCCGGAAAACCCAAATCCAAATGGCGCATGTTCGGAACACGGAGACGACCCAAATGATAAGCGACATCCCCTGCACGCGATCCGTCATAATATAGCGCGCTGCTAAAATCTTTCTGTCCCGAAATACCGGGCATCTGGCTCAAATGATCCGTCAGGTCAAAACGCATACCCGCAGCATCTTCAAGTTTTTCGAGCCGAACCGTGCGCTCGACTTCCCACTTGATCGGTTCCCCGTCGCCGATAATCGTACTTGCACCGAGATTAGTGACGTTCGTGCTGAGCGTAACCACCATGTCCATCAAGTCGGCAAAATCCTGCAATTCCACAAAGACGCTATCAAAGCCATCCTTCTTGAACACGAGCGTTGCATTCCTGGAATTCACCGAAAGTTCAAAACGACCGCGGGCATCCGTCTCCCCGATCCGCTTGCCGGACTTATAAGATATCAAAACATCCTTGACGGGCAGGTCAGAATCCGCTTCGAGGACAACTCCAATAATCGTCGTCGGGGACGCTGCAAGCCCCCCAACAACAAGAAATAAAACGAAAAAAAATATAAGGCGAAACTTCATGCCTTCAAAATAGATAATTTACGCAAAAAAAATTTCGAGAAGTCGCCAACAACGGTTATATTATATGCATGATTAAAGTTTATTTAGTCCAAATAGATAGCGCCAAAGGCAACAAGTCCGAAAATATTGCAAGAGCGAAGAAGCTTATCCTTGACGCAAGCCCCGCCGAAGGAAGCCTCGTCATACTTCCCGAAATGTTTGCCACAGGTTACCTCCCCGAAAATCTCGAAACATCCGCCGAGGATTTCAGTTCAAGCAGTGCAGGCGAAACGGCCCGAATGCTATCCGAAGTCAGCTCGGCAACCGGATGCACTGTCATGGGAGCTGGCATCACAAGTATAAATGGCTTTTTTTACAACCATGCGAGCATCTATGAACCGCAGAAATCCAAAGAATCCTGCGGTTACAACAAAATAAACTTATTCTTCCCGGAAAAGGAAAATTTTAAAGCAGGGGAAAAAATTAATTTATTTAACAAGAAGGAAACGCTTGCCGGAACCGCCACCGAACAGGGAGCCAAAACCTGCATGACAGGTCCAACAGACAGCGAGAACTCCCGTGAAAACTGTTCTTGGAAAATAGCCTCATTTATCTGCTACGACCTCAGGTTCCCCGAAATATTTCGCGAGGCCACCAAGCAAGGAGCAAACCTCATCACAATCCAAGCGGCCTGGCCCGCCATGAGGCTCAGTCACTGGGAGACGCTCCTGAAAGCTCGTGCCATCGAAAACCAGGTCTATATCGCCGCAGTCAACGCCGTAAGCACACGCCCCGACCAGAAGGCTCCGCTCGCAGGCTCATCCCTAATCCTATCGCCCACCGGGGATATTCTCGCCCAGGGCCCCACCCATAGCGAAACCGTCATTTCGGCCGAACTGGACCTCCAAGCCGAAAAAGATTACCGCAAAATCTTTCCCGTTCTCGACGGCATAGTCCCGAGAGAATTGATCTAGAACACACCCAAGGCTCAAAATCATAAATAGCCATGGACATCCAATCAATCCTAATTCATTGAGTATCAATGAATTAGCGTTCACGTTATTATATATTTGTCGAAAAATTTTCTTTTACCATGTTACAGTGGACCGCAAAAAGATTATTTTTTTCTTACAGGTTTAAAATCAACGAGGTTTTAATATGGCGAGGACAAGTAAAATCGATTACGCAAAAGAGCTAATCAAGGCAGGGCTCAAGCGCGAGCTGATTTTAAAAATGACCTCTATTTCCGAATACGAGTACAGCCTCATCCAACGTGAACTCGCTACGGTATAGGTCATCATTGCAACTCAATCTTGAAATTCCCGCACAGAAAGCGACAAACAACGAAAGGCGCAAAGCCGCCGTTCTTGCTTGTTACAAAGACGGAAGTCTTTTGCTCGAAGCGAGGGACAACCTCAAGCCGGCGAGGTTCACCATGCATCCGGCCGATAAATTCCCATGGACGGAATTTATCGAGAAACTGCTTGCCGCCTGGAAACTCTCCGATTATAGCGATGTCCCCAAAGCATTCAAACCCGTCAAGCAAATACCTCAATTCGTCATTGAAGGTTTGCCCAACGAACCAGTCCCCCAGCAACTCAAGATTTTGGCAGCCCTGCGTTCACAGGGGTACTTCGCGCCGCTCGTAAATCCCGGTAAATAAAATCACAAGGGCAAAAAAAAGAAAGTGCCCTCTCCTAAACCCGCTCGATTCTAGTAATTAGCTAGTCGAAACAAAATCGAAGACACTTTCTTTATTTTTCCAAGGAGAATCACCCTTCCATCTCCTATAGGTAATATTATACATTATTTGTTTTAGAAAAATTGTTATTTAAAAAATATTTTCTAATCGGAAAATATATATTCGAAACATGAACCTTATCAAATATTTTAGCAGACAACGTTGGTTCATGGGCAAGAACAGGACCATCTCTCGCATAGAAACACTTGATTCCACGGAAGCAGGCGGCACGCGAATCAGGTTGTTCAAGGTTTCGTTTGACGATGGCGAAAGCGATATTTACACATTCATCGACGATGAAAACGCGGTCGGAAAAATCCTCGAAGACGCATTCCTCGACGGCGCACAGCAATCCATATTTTCGGGCGACAAAGGTTTTTTCTCATTCCGGATTACAGCCCCCCTCCCCAAGACGCCCCTTGCAATCATCAAACCCGTTTCTAAGGAACAAAGCAATTCCGCTTTCTGCGCGCCCGGCAAATTTTTCTTCAAGCTTTACCGCAGGCTAGAACCGGGCATTCACCCCGAAGCCGAGATCCTGGAGGCGATGAACAAGGCAAACAGCAGCCGCGTTCCAAGGCTCTACGCAATCTGCAATTACAAGACCAAAGGCGGGGAAATTTACACGTGGGGCATTCTCGAAGAACATTTTCCGAATGCGCTCGACGCCTGGAATGAATTTTGCGGCAAAATGGACAGCACGGACGCGTTCCAGCTCGGGATGTCCACCGCACAGATGCACGAATGTCTAAAACCGCTTAGCGGTCCCAAATATAGCAGCGTAGAGCCCCCCTTCGACAAGCTGGAAAAACTGCTCCAAGCATCGAAGGATGAAGAATACTCCCCCAAAATACGCGAAAAGCTCTCGGAGCTACGCATCCGATACAGCGACTTGCTTCGCGAAACGTTTAGCGACAAGACTATTAAAAAGCAACGCATCCATGGAGATTTCCACCTCGGACAAGTGCTGATTACACAAAGCGCAAACGGCACCAAGCATTTCGAGATGATTGATTTTGAGGGAGAGCCCACACGCAGTCTCGATTACAGGCGCACCATCCGCTCCCCGGCAGTCGATATCGCAGGGATGTTGCGCAGTTTCGACTACGCAGGCGCCGTCGCAAAGACTAGCCCGGACGAGGCAAAACAGGCCTTTATCACGGGATATTCCAAGGTTTCCGGAATTTCCTCCGAAACCATCGAAAAAGAAACCAAACCATACATTCTGGCTAAAGCGATTTATGAAGCGTGCTACGAACTGGAATTCCGCCCGGACTGGTTCTGGATTCCCGCCAAAGCGCTACTAGAACTGTAATCCCAAGCACGCTCCCACCTGATTGCAAAAAGAGCCCCGTGTAAAACACGGAGCCCCTAGCATTGAGGAGAACTTATTTATTTCAAATCGATACTTTGAATAATTTTAGAACCGCCTGTCACCACGCTCATCATATAGATGCCCGGCGGAACATTTTTCCTTGAAATCAAAACATTACTCGACCCCGCATTCACCAAGCGTAGAACTTTCAAGACCTCCGAGCCGAGCACGGAATAAAGACGTATATCGACAACACCTGCACGAACAACAGAAAGCGGGACCTGAAGGAACTCGCCATCCAGCGAGACCTTGCCGACATTCACCGCACGCATGGCATTCGTGATGACAATGCCACCCAACGTAGAACTACTGGAGCCCAATTCCTGGCTACTACTGGAAACAGACGAACTCGATGGAGTTTCGCTGCTGCTCGATTTCGCGGAAGCGACCGGTTTGAGCTTGTCTCCAAGGACATCGATCATCTTTTCGGCATAACGTTTGCCAAAATCACGATACTCCTGGGATGTAAAATGCACATTCAGACCATCGCCAAGCGGTTGAGTCAACCCTTCAGACGAAATGACATAGAAGTTCTTGGACTGCTGAGGAAGCTTCGCGATATTGTTGTTGGCTCCCTGGCTGGAACCGCCTCGCAAGACTTCACCCGCCAGGAAAGGAATATCATTGCCAAGCCCCAAGTCCTTGATTATCTTGTCATAGACACCCTTGACCTTGGTAGGCCACTGGCCATCACCAGCATCCGTTTCACCTTGATGGAATATAATACCCTTGATGAAGCCATCTTCCTGCGCTTTTTTAGCCATTTCAATCAAGCGTTCGTATGGAGTTCCGCCGTAAGCCTCAACTTTCTTTTTAAACCAGCCGGCCTGCTGATTCATATAGCTTTGGCTTAACGGTGTTTCAAACAACTGGATACTGCACCCGCCTACGGCGATTGCAATAATGCCCACCTTGATTTGCGGATCCGTCTTTTCGACCATTGTACGGCCAAAATAATCCGCAGGACCAAGTTTCGCGGTGCAACTAGCAAGCGGCGGGGTCGCATCGAACCACTGTCCCAGCTTTCGACCGCAATCCGTTTCGTTAGTGGCCCAAAGCACCTGAAAACGGCTATCGACTTTTTTATCCTGGCTTTCAATATTGCCTTGACCTTCCATATTGGATTGGCCAAAAGCAAGATAGACGTGGAAATTCGGATCTGGAGCCGCATTAGCCCAAACGGCAAGCCCCAAACCAAAAAGCAAGCTCACGAAACGCGAGACTTCCATCGAATACTCCTTGGGGCACACAAAAAGCGCCCAACAACAACCTTTTCTAATATATTTCCAATTTGTGAGCTTTTTTTAAGTCTATGGAAAAACGCGTTGTAGTCTTCTGCAACATTCATTTTTTGGCACATATAAAATAAGCCCCGTACGATTGGCACGGAGCTCAAAAGCGATCTAAACGGCTTGGACTATCGGCCCAATTCTACACGCTTGGTGATATTGGCCGATCCGATCTGTACACTCAGCATATAAATTCCAGGCGGGACATTTTTTCCGGAAAGAAGCACTATATTCGATCCCGTCTTTACCGTTTCGCTGACATTTGCTATTTCGCTGCCAAGCACCGAATAAAGACTAACGTTCACCCTACCCGAACGGGCCACAGAAACCGGCACTTGAAGGAAGCCGCCCTCTAATGAGACCTTGCCAACATTCACCGAATGAACGGCATTCGGAGTGACGATGATGCCCGTCATGGAACTGCTAGAACCAACTTCGCGGCTACTGCTGCTCCGGTGGTGAGCTCTTGAAGAACTGGAGAGAGCCTTCGAAGAACTAGACCGAGAATCACTGGACAAGGCCTCACTGCTGCTCGATTCCACAGCAGCAACAGGCTTGAGCTTATCTCCGAGAACTTCAATCATCTTTTCAGCATAGCGCTTTCCAAAATCACGATATTCCTGAGCTGTAAAGTGAACGTTCTGCCCATCGCCAAGCGCCTGGTTAAAGCCTTCGGACGAGACGACATAAAAATTCTTGGACTGCTGCGGGAGCTTTGCGATATTATTGTTTGCCCCCTTGCTCGAACCGGAACGCAACACTTCGCCCGCAAGGAACGGGATATCGCTACCGAGCCCTAAATCCTTGATGATGTTGTCATAGACGCGTTTCACTTTGGAAGGCCATTGACCGTCACCGGCATCCGTTTCGCCCTGGTGGAAAATGATACCCTTGATGACGCCACTTTCTTGTGCTTTCTTCGCAATTTCGATCAGACGACCATAAGGGTTTCCGCCATACTGATTGATGTAACCCGTCATCCAGCTTTGAGTATTCCTGACGGAATTGATATAGCTCTGATAGCCCGTCTTATCGAACAACTGTATGCTACAGCCGGCAACGGCTACTATGACAACGCCCACCTTAATCTTGGGATCGGTCTTTTCGACCATCGTACGGCCAAAGTAGTCCGTAGGGCCGAGTTTTGCATTATTGCAATGGGCAAGCGGGGGTGTAGCCTTGGCCCACTGCCCTTTCGTCTTGCCGGAACAAGAACCATTGTCCGCCGACCAAAGAATCTGGAATCGGTCGTCGACACTCTTGTCCTGGTTCTCGATATTGCCTTGGCCTTCCATATTGGATTGCCCAAAAGCAAGATATATGTGGAAATTTGGATCTGGGGCTGCAAAAGTAGATGCAGCAAAACCCAAACCGAAAAACAAGTTCACAAAACGTGATACTTTCATCTAGCACTCCTTGGGACCCCAAGCCCCGAACAACTATGCACAAATATATAACTTTCTTTACAAAATCTATGTTAAATCTTTGGAAAATCGCATGGTAAAAGGCTGCATCAATGGATTTTTTTATATATATTCCCACTAAAAAGAGGACTTCTATGACTATCAAATTTTTGGCAACAATTGCAATGGCGGCAACATTATTCTCAGCCTGCGGCGATTCGTCATCAACATCCGCACCCTCCAAGGCCGAGCAGTGCGCCACAGGGCTTTCTGCAGATTGTCTCATGGGCACATGGAGCATCAACGGACCGACCATTCCTATTTTTGTCGGCAACGATATCGTCTACGACATTGACCCGAGCCATAACTTCAAGGCTTCTCCAGCAACGCTCAGGTTCTATTATGATAAACAGACCAAAAGGAACACTTTTGAGTTCATAAACTCCCCTTTAAGCACTGCTGAATGCCAACCGTCCTCCGAACAGATGTATGGCACGTGGGAAATCGTTGGCAGCTCGCTCCATCTTTTTGCAAGAATCGGCAACGAATGCATGGAGAAAAACGATGCGACATTAACTCCGGTCATAGCCGTCTCCGGATCGAGTGTCACGATGACGCTCAGCCCGATTTTCTTCATGGAAAATGAACTGAAAAAATCCGACCTCCGGGAAAGGCAAAGCGCTTCTGAAATTTACACATTCATCAAGGGAAATTAATTTTTCCGCCAACGATTATTTTCGTACTCATAAAGCTGCTTTAAAGCAAGAGTCCATTCCGTTTCATAGAGCGAGTCCTTGAGGCTCGCTTTTTTTGACGCCTCTTTCGCTCGTTTTGCAAACGCAGAAACCGTTTCACCGGGAGACCGCACAAAACCCAAACGAGCAAGGCGTTTTTCAGTGTTCTCAAGAAGGGCAATCCAGCGAGCCGCTTCTTTCGAGACCGTTTGCCGTTTCGTATGCCGCCACTGTCCACGGAATCTGAATATGGCGAGAAGAACAAGCAACGCAGCAAGGCAAGCGTAAAGCACAGGGCTAGAAGCCAGGCGTTCCGAAGAAGCCTGCCATCCATCGACAACACGGCGCCATTCACCATCCTTGAGCAAATGCAAAACATAGGAGAAGCGGCCTTTAAGCCCTTCCAACTTTATCGCAAACCAAGACGTTTTTGCAAAAGAAATTCCAGCAGCAGGCGGAGTCGGATCAAAAATATACCACTTGCGATCAATATAAACTTCTACCCACGCATGGCTATGGCGACGACGGAACGTCACGTAAGGCCTGCCCACGACGCGCTCCGGATGCACAAACCCGGTTACATAACGCGCAGGAATTCCCTGATGGCGCAAGAGAAGTGCCGCAAGCGTTGCATAGTACTCGCAATAGCCTTCTTTAGTATTCCAAAACAACTCCAGCCGATTTATCGAAGCCGTACCAACACCAGGTACGATATAGGAATATTTAAATTTTTGAATAAAATAATTTTCAATCTTTTTTAAATTTTGAACAGCAAATTGAACCGCATCAAAATTTGAGCAATCCGGGACACACCGCCGCGGAAGCGCCATGGCAACCGAAACAGAATCTAAAAGTTTCCGTTCCTTGTTCGGAATTTGCAAAAACGATGTATCGCTTTCTCCCGCAATCGCAAGAGTTTCCGCAGAATCCGGAACGTAATAGTACCAATCGCTGCGTTTCCCGTTTGCACCCGCAAAAACATTCGTCGAATAATAATCAAGCGAGTCCGCATTCTTGCTTGCGACACCCACCACATTCGCCGGAGCAAACATAAAACCAAAATTATCAAGCGTAGCCTGCACCCAAACGGATTTTACGTTCGGAACCGCTACCGCAGAATCTTCACTTTCAAAAACAGCATAGTCCACACGGTAACGCGCCGGGTAAAGTTTCTTTTCTGCATTTGCCGGGAGTTTCCAGATGCCCGCCACATATTTTTCGTAAGCGGCAGCGCGCAGGTATGTGGGAGCAAGCGTATCCCAAATTCGGAGTACGATTTCGTTATTGTACCTTGAATTGTAATTGCTCGAAAACGAACCCAAGGCCGCCACGGGATCAAATCCCATCATGCGATTTTTCACATAGTAATCTTCAGCCCAACGGCCACCGTAATGACGGTTGCTTTTCCAATATTTAAACCCGATATAAGAGGAACCGCAAAGGCTCGCATAAAGTAAAACAAAGAGCAAATATTTATAAAAAGCAACGCGGGGGCGTCCATACGCATACACGGCAAGCAACAATGCAACTGCGCCACTCACAATACACGCGCGGGGAGCATGAAAAAGCCCCATAAAAAGAGCCGCTATTCCATTAAACACGACAAAGACTTCGTAACCGCCATTACCGAGACTCCGCTTTTGCAACCAGGCCAAGTAAAGCAAATACCACGCCGGAATAAAAACCAAATAAGGCGAAACGCCCGTTTCGACGCTAGGGGTCAACACCCACCACAAAGCACATGGAACAATGGCACCGTATGCGAAAATTTTCCTGTAACGTGGAATTTTACTTTGGTTCGTCGCAAACTTCGAAAGCACAAATTGTTTGACATGAATTGCGATAAACAAAGCCGCAAAAATATAGCCGAGAATTTCAAGCCCGCTAGAAGCACCCAAATTAACAGAGACGATGCAAAAGAATACCGTCTTGCAAATTTCACGGAAGTTCATCATAGATTCACCTCCGCTTCGCGAGATCTTTCAAGCGGAAACTCGGAAAGCGCACGTTCACAAAGCAATCGTTCGTTAAAAACGTGTTCGAGATGCGCGGCGTTCACAGACAAAATATCGTCAGAAATTGCAGTTTTCGAATCGTCTGTCAATTTAGAACGTACATCCAGAATCACCTGCTTATGCACAAGCGGATCATCGGTCGCAAAAAGCCCCACGCGAAGTACAGGGCCAAGCGGACGCGCCGCAGGTGACCAAAGTTTCGGAGCACTCGCCAGCTTTCGAGAATTTTCCGCATTTCGAGAATTTTTCGCATTTCGAGAATTTTTCGCATTTCGAGATGCGCGCGAACCATTCGAAGTGCGCGCCTCTAGCCAAGACGCCGCCGGGATTCGCGCAAGCGCTTCCAAAAAGCTCACGCCACCATCACCCTGCACAAGCGCAATTTCGTCATCGCCGATGAAAAAACGCCCAAGCGCTTTACGTTCCAAGAGCCACAAGCCAATGCCAGCCGCCAAACGGATCAGCATTTCAACGGCCGATTTTTCGCGCAAGCTACGAGCCGTCACATCGAGCACAAGGATTGCACCTGCGCCACGTTCCGTTTCAAATTCCTTCGTAAACGGTTTCCCGTAACGAGCAAACGCCTTGTGATGCAAATCGCGCAAGGAATCGCCCTCGCGGTATTCGCGCACGCCCACAAAATCCATCCCGCGCGTAAGACTCGGCATGAGAAGCGGCGCAAATACAACACCGCTCGCACCCGATGTCAAAAACGAGAAGGTCGCCACACGCAACGGATGCGGGAATACGAGCAATTCCGCTTTCCCGGCATTTGCAGCATAACGCAAAGCGCCGTTGATTTCAGGCAAAATAAGCGCAACTTTCGGGATTTCGAATGCACCGCGCTTTTTCGTCTGGATTTTGCAAGTGAGTTTTGCCATTTCGCCAGCAGCAACGGCAACAAGCGCCGACTCTTCGCACTTGAGCGATGGATCCATACGAAAACAACCAAGCGACACTGCATTTAGTTTGTCTTCTGCAGCAATTTGCAAACCGACCGTCGCCATTTCACCCTCGTAAACATTCCGAACAGAAATATAGCCCGCCTTGAACCTGCTCTTGCGAGCGGTCATGAAAAGGCACGGCACGAGCGCAAGGAAATACATGAAGTCCAAACCGCAAAACACCCACGCCGCCCAAAATCCGGGTACCGCCCCCGCAAACATCGAGAAAATCAGAAGTGCAGCCGCCGCGTGCCCCACTTGCGTAAAGCCTTCTTGCCAAATGTAGTACAAACGCATCAAAAGCCCTTTGCGCTTGGGACTTCTAGGAATGGCGTTTATAAAGAAATGGAAGAGGGACATGACGGTAGACTGTAGGAAGTTGGAAGTAGGCAGTAGGATGTAGTTATGGGGTATGGGGTCGCACCCTTGGAGTGCTTTCAAGCCCTTTTACTTCGGCACTTTCACCTGCTTCAAGATGCCTTCGAGAATTTGTCTGGAAGCGCCGAGCGTATTCGAATCTTTTGCAAACACGCGATGTTCCATCACCGGGAAAAACACATGCTGGATGTCATCGGGATTCACGAAATCGCGACCCGCAGCATATGCGCATGCTTGCGCCATCTTGATGATGTTGATTCCCGCACGTGGGCTTGCCGCCAAACGTACCGCCGGATTCGTACGTGTAGCCTGCACCAAAGAGACCACATACATTTCAAGCGCTTCGTCAATATGAATCTTGCGAACATCGTTGCGCATGGCAATAACGTCATCCGGAGTTGTCACCGCCGAAAGCGTATCGAGCGGTCGCCCATCGCGATGCGCGCGCAAAATGTTCAGCTCCGTTTCCGCCGTCGGATACCCGAGCGACAAGCGCACCAAGAAACGGTCCATCTGCGCTTCAGGGAGCGGGAACACGCCATGGAATTCCACGGGATTTTCCGTCGCAAGCACCATGAACAATTTCGGGAGCGCATGACGTTCCCCTTCGAGCGACACCTGGCGTTCTTCCATTGCTTCCAAGAGAGCACTCTGCGTTCGCGGGGACGCGCGGTTGATTTCATCGGCCAAGAGCACCTGCGTAAAGACAGGCCCCTTGCGAATTTCGAACTCGCCCGTATTCGCCTTGAACACGGCACCACCCGTCACATCGGCTGGCAGCAAGTCCGGAGTAAACTGGATGCGCGCAAAATCGGCCCCAACCGCCGTTGCAAGCGCCTTCGCAATCGTCGTCTTGCCCGTTCCCGGCACATCCTCAATGAGCACGTGACCATCGGCAAGGAGCGCCATGACCAAAAGTTCAACCGCCTCGGGTTTTCCGAGCAGCACCCCATTTAAAGCATGAATTAAATCTTTAACCATGCTTATAATATATGTTTTAGACGAAAGACGATAAATGCGTAAAACAAATATTGAGTCAAAAAGCCCTAAAACGCGTAACCTACACCTATACCAATTGATCCAATGATAGACAAGGCTATACCCACACCTCGCGCCGGTTGTTCATCATTGATTGCGGCTAGCACAATACCCGTCGTAAGTAACGCGCTACCGCCGATGATGGCCCCCCAACGAAGCCAAGCCGAAGCAGCTCTGTTTTTCACGGCAGGGACTTCGCCGATAGGCTTGGATGACCGCTGAACCTTTTCCCCTTCTATTTCAGCGGGAGTTGAATTGAGATTCACTTTACCCACACGAATTTCTTCGGCATCAGATTCTACAGAGGTGGCGTTTAAACTGAGACCATCACCGATGCCACCAGCGCCCTTATTCACCCGACGTCCCCCAGACTTGGGAGATGACGAAGGATCGTCGCCTTTCACCTTGCGGAAGAATTCAGGAGCGCTCTTCTTTATTTCTTTCAAAAGTTCTTCCACGTTCGAGCCATGCCCGTTGAAACTTGCAACAAGTTTGTTCCCTGCGGTTTCGTAGATTTCAGCCGAAATCGTGAGCTTAGAACCGAATTTTCCCACGCGGGCCTGGCAAACGTAATCGGCCGCAATATTCCTCCCTGTTTCCGCAAGACAACTGCCTTCGCAATCTTCGATAGCCTTACCCGGCGGGAGCATCACGTTGATGTTTTCGCGAGTCATGATGGTAAAGTTCTGCGAAGCAGGGAGTTCCTTCACCGCCTCTTCACGCAGCACATTCGTAAGGTACTGCCGGTCAGACAAGGACACCTTCTTTTTCAAATCCAAATCAACGCCGGTTTCGAGCACTGCGACATGCGCCGCCATTGCACTCGAAACACAAACCAACAAGAAGAAAAGAGTATTCAATAGATACTTCATAATCATCTGCTTCTATAAATTTGACGAATATTGAACAGACAAACTATTCGGAGAACGTAAACGGAATAGTCACGGTCGTATTGCCCTTAGCCACCTTTCCAAATGTCCACGTGCTCACAGCCATCTTGATGATTTCGTCAAATCCACTGTCGCCCGTATTCGAATCCACGACAGAAATTTCACTGATATCGCCATTAGGCGTGATGGTGAACTTCAATGTAACCTTACCCTGCAATTTTTTGTTTTTCTTGCGATACTGGTCGTAAATTTTTTGAAGATCCGGAGTACGCTGCTTGACAACTTGATCTATGTCGCCGCTTGTGCGTACGGAGGTTTCGTCCTCGCTATCGAAGTTGCTTTCGAAGCCTCCGAACAAAGGAGCCCAGTAAGCGGAGTAAATATCATCAACCTTGACATAAGGCACTTCATTACCGCCTTTCCAAGCTTTGTACTTCGTCACCTTGATGGTACAATTATTATCATCTCCCGTCACATCGATGTAATAGCGGTGCGATATCGAACCGACCACACCATATCCCGCATAAATGGCGACCAAATGTTTTTCCGTAACAATCTTACCTTCTACAGGATCAGCCTTGGTGAGTTCCACACCTCTATCCCTGAAAGTCACCTGAACCGCATTGTAACAAACATTGCGAGGTTGATTATAGCTCCTTGTAAGATACTGGTCGTAGAGGGCTGGATCGTTCAACTGCATGGTCTTTGCACACCCAGAAAGAAGGGCTAGTATGGATACAAATCCTGCAATAAAAAGTGTCTTTTTCATATGGTCTCCTTTTTTGATCTTCTGTAATATAAAAAAAAAGAAACGAGATTTTTCCCCGACAGATACGCAAACTTATTTTGCGCATAAAAACACAACTGAATTAGACGCTTGTAAAAAAATATTAACTAGAAATTTCAATTGTCCGTAAATATTATCTCTTTCGCATACAAAATCGACGAACAACCTGACGCAAAACGCGCAAGCCATATGTGACCACGTTGAGGTTCGATTTTTCGCCATCATACCGCGTAGGAATCGGAAGCTCCGCTATAGCAAAATTGCGCGCATCAGCAATAGAAATAAGTTCCAAATCAACGTCAAACGACGGGCTCAAGCGATTCATATCGACGGTTTTCAAGAAACGCGAAGAATAAACGATAAAACCGCTATGGCGGTCCGTAAGCTTTACACGAAACACTTTGTTTTCAATAGCGGTGAGAAGAGCTCCGCCAAGTCGCTTGTACAAAGGCATGCCCCCGCGCTTTGCCTCCCCCGCAACAGCATGGCGCGAACCCTGCAGCAAATCGAGATTACGATTTTCCATTTCGGCAAAGAACTCACCCAACTTTTCGGCAGGATATTGGCTATCGCCGTGCAAGCACGCAATAAAAGCAGCCCCAGAAGCCAAGCCTTCGGCAATTCCTTTTTTGACAACTGTTCCATAACCGCTATTTTGTTCAAACTTTAAATATTCAAATTGCGATTTGAGGTCGGACGCATTTTCTGAATGACGAGCATTTTCGGAAACAAAGCGTTCAAACGCCTGTGCTGTTCCGTCACGCGAGCCATCGTCAATGACAAGCACATGCGAACGAGCCAAAACAGAATCATCAATTTTCGCAAGGACTTCGCCAAGAGTCTTTTCTACGTTATACGCAGGAACGAAGATGAAATAATCATTGGTCATATTGATAGGCAAAATGCAGTAGACAAAGATTATCTTTCGTCTCTAGTCTCTCGTCTTTCGTCTAAACTACTATAATGTCCAACAAACCACGTCAACGACTCGCGCAGCACCACATCAATCGGGGTCTTCGCCTTAAAGCCAAGCAAGAGCTCCGCTTTTTCTACCGAGGGCAAGCGACGCATGGAATCATCGTACCCCTCGCCATAATAATCAACGCCAGAAACCATTTCCGGCGCAGGGACGGTTTCAATATCCACGTTTTTGATTTCGGCAAAAATCTTGCGCATTTTGTAGGCAAGCTCAGCAATCGTAACCTCATTGTCAGGATTGCCGACATTGAACGCCTGCGAAAACGGAGACTTCTCCGCAACATTTTCAACAACGTTCCCTGAAGCATTCGCAGTATTCGTCACGACTCCGGCCAGATGCCCCGCAAGTCCCGCTTCAAACAAAGCGAACATGAAATCGACAGCATCAAAAACACTTGTAAAACTACGCTTCGCCGTTCCGCCGTTCACGAGCTTGAGAGGTTCACCGCGAACAAGCGCCGACGAGAAATTCGCGAGCACGCGCGGAATGCCAGAGCCGTCAACCCCTGGCATAAAATCCATGTAAGGCCCAACAAAATTGAACGGGCGCACCACTGTCCACTTCAAATTCTTGAGACCCGCTATATAACGCTCCGTCAAAAGTTTCGCGGTCGCATAACTCCAGCGGCTCGCCGTCACCGGTCCAAACGTTAGTTCAGTCTCATCTTCAACAAGCATGCCCGAATCGGCTGACGTACGCCCATAAACCTCGGACGTCGAAAAATGTATCAACCACGAACCCGATTTTGCACAAGCATCCGCAAGCGCAGCCGGATGATCGTAGTTGCTGCGGATAACTTCAGGAGCTTCCGCCATGTAGCGACTCGGCGTACAAATTGCGGCCAAGTTTACCACTACAGGATATTTTGCAATTCGTTCAACGACACTTTTATCGGCAAGGTCTGCGCACATAAACTCGCAGCGTTCATCGTGAAGCCTGTGTTGGATTCTATAAAAATCCAAATCAACACCAAAAACACGCCACCGAGTGCGTGCTAAAATAGCATCAAGAAGATGACAACCAATAAAACCACCGCAGCCGACAATGGCCACGGTGATACTAGAATCATTGAACTTTAGGTTCATTACTTGACAATGAAGAGTTCGGAGTTGGCACCCTTATTCTGCTTGTTGTACGGAATAACGCGAATAGCGCCAAACTGAGTCGGTTCTACACCATGATCCGCAGCAAGAGTAACCTTCACCGTATGGCAAGTTTTGCCATCGGCCGGGCCAGTCAAGTCAAAGGATTCATCGAGCAAATCCGTGCCGGCATCACCAGCACTTTTCTTGAATACAACTCGATAACCATCATCAATCGTCGTACCGAAAACAACGTCAATCGTTTGACCAACAGAGAACGTTTCACTGACAGTCGGGTAAACGACCTTAACGCCATCCGACACCGTGCAGTCGTAAGACTGAGTGGACGGGCCCGTGGAAGAATCGTCATCTCCGCAAGCAAGGAATGCCAGGGAACCGGTCAAAAGCAATGCATGGAAAAACTTCATAAAATCCTCTTCTCAGGTTTTGAGTTTAACGGTAACAATATACAATAATTGATACGTCCTATACTATTAATTTAAATCACATAAGCAAAAAAAATGCACAAGATCCTTCGACAAGAGTTTTTCGAGAAATAAAGGAAGAGGCAAGCCCCAGCCTCTTAGGCTCGGTAAAAAGAAACAAGAGCGATTAGAACTGTATGGATGGGGCAAAGCCCCTCCCAATTGGCTCAGTCATATCCATACGAGTATGGCTGCGACGTTCGCCTTAAAGGGAGTCTCCTAGCGCGGAGGATGACCGTGGCTGCGACACTCACCTTTTGAGGTTGTCCCTACGCTTCGCTTCGAGGATGACAGGGGCCAGGATGACAGGCCTAATCCTTTAGCAATTCCGGATGTTTTTCTGAAATCCGTCGCGCAAGATAGACGAACGGGGTATCCATCAGCGATGTCACGATAAAGATGCCGTAACCGAACACGAGAATTTCGACGATGGTATTCCACGGGAAGACGCCCGCGAACGCAAGCAAGTTGAACACGACCACGTTAATCAACTGGCTTACAAGCGTGGAGCCGTTATTGCGGAGCCACAAATAACCTTTCTTGTCGCCGAACTTCTTTTCGGACCATTTCCACCAGGCATGGTAGGCCCACACGTCGAACATTTCACAGACGGCGTATGCAAACAAACTCGCAAGCATCACGCGCGGCGTGTTCGAGAACACGGTACGGATGGGTTCAGCCATCGTATCGCCTGCCGCCGGGATGTACAGGAACCAGCTCTGCGAAATCAGAATGAACGTGACGTTCGCAAGAATGCCAATCTTGACGCAGCGGCTCGCTTCTTTTTTGCCGAAGATTTCACTCATGATGTCGGTCGCGAGGAATGTCGAAGCGAAGATGACGTTGCCGAGCGTGGTATCGAGCCCGAAGGCGTGTACCAGAATAAGCACTTCGATGTTTGCGGCAATCGTGCAAATGACGGTCCAGGCAAAAATGCCCTGCTTGCCGAAGAAGCGGAAGAAGGCGACGAGGCCCCCGAAGAAGGCGAAGATAGAGGCGATGAGGATAAGTTCGTTTTGCATAAGTAGTAGGAAGTTAGAAGTAGGAAGTGGTTAGGGTTTAGGGGTTGGGAAAGTAAGGCGGCATCGCCGCATTTTTTAATGATCTTGGTACTTAAGATATAACCTATTTCCTGTTACCTAACACCTATTACCTCTTCTATCTATCGCAGCAAACAGGCGGGTCTTTGCGATGGCCTCGAATTCGGTCCCCGGCTTGCCATAGTTCGCGAACGGGTAAAGCGAAATGCCTCCACGCGGCATAAAGATGCCTTCGACTTCAATGTACTTCGGGTCAAGAAGCTTCACCAAGTCCTTCATGATGATGTTCACGCAGTCTTCGTGGAAATCCCCGTGATTGCGGAACGAGAACATGTAAAGCTTGAGCGACTTGGATTCCACCAAGAACTGGTCGGGAATGTAATTGATCTTGATTTCGGCAAAGTCCGGCTGGCCCGTTTTCGGGCAAAGGCTCGTGAATTCCGGGCAGTTGAAGGTGACCATGTAGTCGTTACCCGGATGCTTGTTCGGGAACTTTTCGAGCACTTCGGGGCTATAGGTCGTCTTGTACTGCGTCTTGTTGTTGCCCAAGAGCGTAACGCCTTCGAGTTCAGCTTCTGAACGCATAATGTCTCCTAGTTTTGGTTTATAGACTCGCGGACTTTTTTTTGAGAAGCCCGCCGCCTAAGGTCAGGATGGTTTTCGAACTGACCGATTTACAAGCGCAAAGATAGAATTTTTCCACGCCGTTTCAAAATTATTTGATTCATACCTTCAATTTAAATGTATAATAGGTAAAAAGACGGAGATTTTTATGGCTCTCATGATTATTCAGCTTTTAATTGTGCTCCTAGCACTGTACGTGGGTTCGCGTTACGGGAGTCTTGCTCTCGGCGCCATCTCGGGAATCGGCCTAGCCATTTTGGTACTCGGCTTTGGCTTGAAACCCGGAACACCCCCTACAGATGTCATTTACATCATCATCGCGGCGGTAACATGCGCGGGCATCATGCAGGCATCGGGCGGTATGGATTGGCTCATCCAGATTGCGGAAAGACTATTGCGCAAGCACCCAAACCACATCACAATTCTTGCACCGCTTTGCACATTCTTCTTGACGGTGCTCGTAGGCACGGGCCACGTGGTCTATACGTTGATGCCCATCATCTGCGACATTTCGCTCAAGAAAGGGATACGCCCCGAACGTCCTTGCGCTGTTGCCTCAGTCGCTTCACAGGTTGGCATTACGTGTTCACCGATTGCCGCAGCAGTCGCTTCATTTGTCATCATTTCGAACAAGAACGGATTTGCCATCAACAATCTGCAAGTTATCGCCATTACGATTCCCGCATGTTTGTGCGGACTTATGGCCGCAGCAGCTGTTTCTTACAAACGCGGCCTCGACCTTGACAAAGACCCCGCTTTCCAGGCTCGTCTCAAAGACCCGCAAATGAAAGAGTATATGTACGGAAGCAAAGCCTCCGTTTTGGACAAGGAAGTTTCCAAGGATGCAAAACGCGCCGTCTATATTTTCCTTGGCGCTCTCGCCGTCATCGTTTTATTTTCCATATTCCAGATGACCGGTCACGACATCCGTCCGCAGTTCCCCACAGGTAAAGTCATCAACGGTATTGCGGAGATAAAACCGCTCGCCATGAACATCATCATCCAAATCGTGATGATTTCTGCGGCAGCGTTTATGATTATCTGTTGCAAGGCCAGCCCGAAAAAAGCTGTAGCAGGTGCAGTATGGCAAAGCGGCATGGTCGCCGTCGTCGCCATTTACGGAATCGCCTGGCTCGCCGATACGTATTTTGCAAACTACATGGACGTGATGCAAGGAGGCCTCAAAGATATCGTACAACATTATCCGTGGACCATCGCGATTGCGTTCTTCGCCGTAAGCGTACTCATCAACTCGCAAGGAGCCGTCGTGGCCGCGATGCTCCCGTTAGCCTATAGCCTAGGCATCGAAGGCCCTGTGCTTCTAGGAGTTCTCCCGAGCGTTTACGGATACTTCTTTATCCCGAATTACCCCTCGGATATCGCGACCGTGAACTTCGACCGTTCGGGCACCACCGTCATCGGCAAGTACTTGCTGAACCACAGCTTTATGCGCCCCGGTTTGGTGAGCGTCATTGTTTCGACGATTGTAGGCTCGCTAATCGTTAAAATATTCTATTAAAAAATCGAACTAATAAGCGAGCGCGTTCAACCAGTAGCAAACGGCTACGACAACCGAAAGCAAAGCCAAAACGATTTGCCCTTTCTTGCCTTTCGACAGAAATCCCGGAAGGCAATTCAAGGTTAAATAAACCGCAACGACAATACCAACGATTTTAGTTACGTTGTGAGAAAACCATGGACCCATTTTATGGCCAAGTTGCAACAGAAGAATGGCAAAGAAAACCTGCAATAGCAGATGAACCACAAAAATGGCACGCCCTTTTGCAGTGGCAAGTTTGAACATTCCCCCTGAAGCAAGAGACTTTAGCGGAGATTTGAAAATCATAACAACGCTCATCACGACAACGATGATTAGCAAAGCGGCACCGATTATTGCAGTCATTATTTTCTCCTGATAAATTTAATGTTCATCCAAAAGCTATCAAACGCAAATTGGATTGCTTTAAATATAAGTCTAAAAAAAGCAAAAACACATGTGGTTGGTCAATAAACCATCCAAAATTCAGCAACCAGACAATCATAGATGTTTTGTCAATGAAAAGATGTTCTTCGACCATCAATATCTTTATAGTTTTAGGGTAGTTTTATTATTGCATGCTATAACCAGAAAAAGCCGGGACCGCAATGAGTGGGATTTCAAATTTTCGGACTGCGACCGCATTTACGGTTGGTCAATAAGTAAAAATGTGAAATTTTTATTCCGCAACTTGCTTTGGGGAACGCATACTCCCCAATGGCTGTACAATCTCGATATCGACGAAACCAAGAAAGCTATTGAAAATTGGTTTGACGAAGTCGCCAAACGCTACCCCAAACTCAGCATGATCGAAGTGATGTACGGGGGTTCACGCGACAGCTACGGCCACTACCATTCCGGATTCGGAAGCGGCAATAAAATTATCGAGGCTCTCGGCGGCGACAACAACGACTACAAATTTGTGGCTACGGCTTTCAAAATGGCACGAAAACGTTGGCCTAATGCCGTCTTGATTTTCAATGACTACGATGATTACGGCTGGAAAAACAATCAAGGAGCAGCCCTTATCCAAAAGATTCAGGAACAGGGCGCACCCGTCGATGCGTACGGAATAATTCCCGCACCTCTCGTCCAAGGCTCCGGCCCTGCAGCGCAATGTTTTAGCACCGAACGCATCCAAAACGGCATTCAGGAAATCTACGACAAAATAAAAATCCCGTTGCTTATTACTGAATATAGCGTCGGCACAAGCAACGACAGCCTTCAAAAAGCATGCTACTCCGAACATATTCCGCTTTTTATGGAATCGGAATACATTGCAGGCGTCAACCTTTGGGGTTACCTCTACGAAACCGGAGCAAGCGTATGGGCAGACGAATCTAACCCAGGCCTTATCAAAAACGGTGTAGACCGCCCGGCAATGACATGGCTCAAGGAATATTTCAGCGAACACTTCTACGATAGCAAGAACATATCGTACGACAGAGGCATCCGCTGGATTCGTTGGATTCAATCGCTTTGGAAGGGACGATTGCGATTGATGATAATGGTGGCAGGTTCAGCGGCAAGATTCGCTTAGAACAGAACACGCTCCAGAATTACGACATATTTGATGTGCAAGGCGTACGCTTAGGCAAGCTTTCGGCCTACGCCTTTAGCGATGCATCAGCAAAACTCAAGTCTGCCAACACCGCAAAAACCTCGGGCATCTACTTCTTGTGGAGCCAAGCCTCCGGAAAGATGAAGAGCGTGAGAGTCGCAAGGTAGAAAGGCGAGTTTTTCATCCCACCCCTATTTCTTGTAAAGGTCGGAATGCGTCCCGGTATCTACAAGCTCAAGAATTAGGATGTTTTCTTCAATTTTGTAGATGAGCAACCAGTCTGGCTCTATATGCAACTCCCTATGTCCAGCCCAATTCCCGATAAGGGGATGGTCTTTATAAGCATCTGCAAGAGAATCGCCTTTAGCGAGTTTTTCAACAACATCCTTTAATTTTTGAGCGTCTTTTCCGCGTTTCGCCATTCGCTTAGCGGCCTTTTTAAAGCGACTAGTCGCCCGAACAATGTATTTGTACGAATTTTTCATATACCCAACTCGTCCCATAGCTCCTGCGGTGTTGCATACGTCTTGGCGTTAGGATCGTGAGCGAGTTCTTCGCCTTCCTTTATTGCTTCGAGGAGTTCTTTGGACGGAGGTCTGGTAACGGCAAACGGCAATCCATGGTGCAAAATGGCCTGTTTCAGAAAAACAGTAAACGCCTGGGAAAGAGTCAGTCCCAAGTCGTTGAATAGTTCTGTTGCTTGAGCCTTAAGCTCTTTATCAATTCGAATATTTGTTACCACGGTGCTCATACCTCTAAATATACCACAAAAAGTTGCATTTGTAAAGCGGTTGTAGTATTTACGTTGCAAAACCATCGATTTAGTCATTTTTCCAATTCCTCGAATTTTATCAAAGATAAAACAGGAATGAGCAGTAGCGTGCAGTCAGTTGGTTGCAAAATTTCTCTATCGCTATACAGGGGCGATCCCGAAAAGCTTGAATGCGTTTACATTTTCAAGATGAAAAATTATATTATGGACAAAACTTGCAAAACAAAGGTTGAAAGAGGTATAACAATGCAGTATGTATATGTCAAAGATGCCGAAGGTTATGTATCCAAGAAACTAAAATCAGAAGTTTGCAAGGGTGAAAAAATCATCTCGGAAAAGGCTTACCTAAAAGCGTCAGGACTCGCTTATTACGAAAAAGAATTTGGCCATGGTGGAGCAAGGGAAAATGCCGGACGAAAGCCAAAATATTCCCAGCCCTTAAAAATCCAGATGCGGGTCACGAAAGAAGAAAAGGATTTCATCTCTTACGCACGCAAAAAAGGCTTGATTCTCGCTAATTTAATGAAAGTTTAAGAGATGTCTTATCAATTCGAATTCTACAGATCTAGCAACCTATAGAACATCATAAACAACTTCCTTCCTAAAAGTGAATAACCGCTAATGTGATCAAGCCAACACCTCCCAATACAAGGCCAACTGATTCACCCGTAGAATTGCCAACACCTGCACCAGCAGCAGCCAAAAGACCAATACCACCCATAAAAAGAGGAAGCGATAATATAAAAGCCAAACCATCGCTTAGATAGTCTTTTTTAGGTTCATCTAAATTAGAAGCCATTAAACGTTCCTCTTTGACCGCGTAAACCTGAGGTGCCTTAAGAGACACCGCAAAAGAATTTGTTATCAATAAAAAACACAATATCAAAATCGATAAAAATTTCATATACACAATATAACATTTTTAGTTTATTTACGTTAGGGATGGAAGCCCGCAAGGGTTAGGACTCGCGTAGCGAGGCTTAACGAACAGCGAGCAAGCGAGCTGATAGCGCGACAGCCCGACCCGGCGTAAGCCGGGGAACGCCCTGTTTTGCCCTAATGAGCACTAGAATTTTTCTTTGCGGAAAAATTTTACTACATTTCGAGCCATGAATCAAGAAACACCCGATACTACTCTAGGTTTATCTAACGTCAATCACCTAGAACGACTTTATGACGGCTGGTTCCTCGATTACGCCAGCTATGTGATTTTGGACCGTGCGGTCCCGTATTTTGAAGATGGCCTGAAGCCTGTCCAGCGCCGTATTTTGCATTCCATGTTCGAAAACCACGATGGCCGTTACCAGAAGGTAGCAACAATTGTCGGTCGAACGATGGCTTACCACCCGCATGGTGACGCCTCCATCGGCGATGCGCTTGTGGGCCTCGGTCAGAAGAATTTGCTCATCGACACCCAGGGTAACTGGGGCAACCCCTACACGGGCGACCGCGCTGCAGCCCCCCGTTATATCGAAGGCCGCCTTACGCCGTTCGCTGTCGATGTCGTGTTCAACCCCGAAACGACGGAATGGATCCCGAGTTACGATGGCCGTAGCGAAGAACCGGTCACGCTCCCGGTCAAGTTCCCGTTGCTTTTGGCTCAGGGTGTCGACGGTATTGCAGTCGGTCTCTCGACTTCCATCCTCCCCCACAACTTCCGCGAGCTCTGCGAGGCTAGCATCGCCTGCCTGCGCGGCAAGAAGTTCACGCTTTACCCGGACTTTTTCACGGGCGGCATCATCGATGTGACCGACTACAACGACGGTCAACGCGGGGGCAAGGTCAAGGTCCGCGCAAAGATCGAGAAGGTCGACAACAAGACGCTCGCCATCCGCGAAATCCCGTACGGCACCACGACCGTGAGCTTGATTGAAAGCATTGTCAAGGCAAACGACAAGGGCAAAATCAAGATCAAGCACGTGGACGACAACACGAGCCAGGGCGTCGAAATTCTCGTGCACTTGCAGCCGGGGACGGACCCGCAAGTCGCCATCGATGCTCTCTACGCCTTTACGGACTGCGAAAAGTCGCTCTCTCCGTGCACATGCGTCATTATCGACAAGCACCCGAAATTCGTGGGCGTCTCGGACATTCTGAAACTCAACACGGAACACACCGTGAAGCTTTTGGAATGGGAACTCGCCAACGAGCTCAAGCACCTCGAAGACAAGTGGCACATGACCACGCTCGAAAAAATCTTTATCGAGAAGGAAGTCTATGAGGTCATCAAGAAGGCGAAGGACCGTGAACAAATTATCAATCTCGTCCGTGAAGGGCTCACGCCTTACCTCAAGCGCTTGCACCGCAAAGAGGTTACAGACGAAGAAATCGGCAAGCTCATTGAAATCCCGATCCGCCGTATAAGCCATTACGACCGCGAAAAGGCCGACCAGCTCTTGAAGGAACTCGAAGAAAGCATTGCGACCTGCAAGTACAACCAGGAACACATTATCGATTACGCCGTGAACCACTTCAAGAACATCTTGAAGAAGTACGGCGAAGGCAAGGAACGCCGCACGCAGATTGCCGAATTCGGTAAGGTGAACGCCGTGCACGTGGCTCTTGCAAACCAGAAACTTTACGTGAACCGCAAGGAAGGTTTCGTAGGCACGGGCATGAAGAAGGAAGAATACCTCTTCGACGTGTCGGAATACGATGACTTGATCGTGTTCAAGGCCGACGGCAGCTTCAAGGTCGTGAAGGTCAGCGACAAGGACTTTGTCGGTAAGGATATCATTCTCGTCGAAAAGTTCAACAAGGACGACGAACGCCATATCTATAACGTTATCCACCAGGATGGCAAGGACGGCTACGCTTACATCAAGCGCTTCAACGTCGGCGGCGTGACTCGCGACAAGGATTACTACATGGGCAAGAACAAGCCCGGTAGCAAGATCCTTTACATGTCGAGCAACATGAACGGCGAAGCCGAAGTGGTCGAAGTCATCTTGAAGCCGCGTCCACGCATCAAGCTGAACTTTGAAGTGGACTTTAGCGAAGTCGAAGTCAAGGGCCGTGGCGCCATTGGCAATATCGTTTCAAAGTACCCGATCAAGACGGTCAAGAGACTCCGCAAGGGCGTTTCGACGCTTGGCGCAAGAGTGCTTTACTTCGATGCTCCGAGCGGTATCGTCTCGACGCAGAAGAAGGGCGATTGTCTCGGAGAATTCGGCGAAAACGACAAGTTGCTCATCATCAAGCAAGATGGTAGCGCACGCGTGCACAACATGGCAGACCCGATTCTCGTGGGTTCGAACATCAAGTATCTGCACAAGTACGACCCCGCACAGGTCTTTACGGTGCTCTACTTCGAAGGCTCGAATTTCAACTACATGGTCAAGCGCTTCAACCTCGAAGGCTGCCCCATGACAACGGAATTCAGCGTGGTCTCCGATCACAAGGACACGAAGCTCATCGAGCTCTTCGCTACAGATGACGCCCGTGAACTGATGGAATACCAGGTGGGTCGCGAAGTCCAAAAGGAAGAACTTGACTTGACGGAAATTGCGGAAGTCAAGGGCTACAAGGCTCTCGGCAGCAAGTTCACTGCCAAGAAGATCAAGCGCGTGAGCCGCATTTCGCCGGCAGACCCGTTTAGCGACGGAAGCGGCGAAGGTTCGGACAGCACGAGCGAAGATCCGAGCTTGTTCTAAGTTCTAGGATTGCCGCGCCCCTTACGGGGGTCGCAATGACGTAATTAATGAGTTATGCCCCGCGGAAGCGGGGCATTTCTTTTAAGATGTCATGCCGGACACCGTTCCGGCATCACCATTTTAATTCATTAAAGCATTAAAAACAGAAAAAATGTTATTTGAAATATTTTCCATTCCATAATCACCAGGATGTAATCCCACCCCCTTATGGCTATATTTTATTTCGGAAGCGGCATAATTTCTATAATCATGATTTTCCGCTCCCAAATGAGACAAATCTACAATAAAAGCATTCGTTTTTAGAGCAGCTTCAGTTATTGCTGAAACTTTATTTATTTCATACCAAAAAGGGAGACAAACTATTTTTTTCGATTCATTAAATTCACTTATAAATTCCACATATTTACCCACAAATAAATCATACTCATTTTCGTTCTTTAACTTAGCACTTGAAACATTTTCACCCAATTGAAAAATCACATAATCCGGTTTAAAATTCTTTATTTTTTCAAGCCTATTTTTGTCAAAACTTTCAAAATTTCGTTCAAAACTTGCAGCGTTAATAACAGCATATTCAACAGAAATATTTTTTTGCATTGCTATTTTTTTCACCAATTTATGCACATAATCATTATCAAGAGTTGATGCGGCCATACCTGATTTATGCGTCCAACCAATGTTTTCAGCAACGCCATGAAGTGTTATAGAATTTCCAACAAAAGCAATCTTTAACACACTATCACCATTTGCAACTTTTCCAAATTCAGGACTAAAGACTTCCTGATTCATAGACTTTGCAAGATTTTCTACGTTTTTTGTTGATGTAAAAAAACTACTAAGTTTATTTTTGACCACATCTTGTTTAATATACAGTATTCCACAAAAAACGAAAAATGCTATAAAATTAAGGGAAAGAGATGCTATAAAAATAAATTTCTTTTTTCCACACATAGATTAACTCCTTCAAAACGTTGTTTAACATTGTTTCAGTAAACTCCTGAATCATTTGACAACGTTCTTTTTTGTGGAAAAAAGACGTGGAATCGCACGATTTACCAAAGTGAGGCTCTGCAATGCTCGTACAAGATAAACGCGAGCGCCCCACGTCCCAAAAGGGCAACAGAATACACAACCAATCATTGGTCGCAATTCGTCGAAACACGCCAAAACACATCGCAATCAAGCGACGATATAAACGCGTTTACGTGAGTGTTCGCCTTGTTCTCCTGTACTAGAAATTTGCAGATTTCACTTTGAGAACAAGGGCAAAAAACCTCAATCAATGTCTACAGCAATTATAGCATTTTTTCTTATCGGAGATTCCCGATTAAATCGGGAATGACAACGCAACGGGAATGACAATGTTAAGCAAGATTCGCGGCATCTCGCCGCATTTCAGCATTTAAAGAATATCTCTATTAAGCAATTCGCCGTGGCTGAGTTCCAGGCGGCGGAACGGGCTGTTCAGATAAAAGTCCGGGTTATGCGTTGCCATGAGGATGGTCGTACCGCGGGCATTGATTTCCTTGAAAATGCAAAAAACTTCTTCAGCGTTTTTCGGGTCCAAGTTACCGGTCGGTTCGTCCGCCAAAAGCAAATACGGGTTATGCACCATCGCACGGGCAATCGCCACACGCTGCTGTTCACCGCCCGAGAGCGTGTAAGGCATCGCAAAGCGTTTTTGGCTGATGCCCACGAGCGCAAGCGCGTCAAAAACAGCCGCATTAATCTTGTTGCTCGGCGTCCCCACAATACGGAGCGCAAGCGCCACATTCTCAAAAACATTGCGGTCCGGCAACAGTTTAAAATCCTGGAAAATAATCCCCATCTTGCGGCGGAGCGCCTGTATCTTATCGTCCGGAGTGTTCTTGCTATCGTACAAGACGTTGTCCGAGAATTTGACCATCACCTGGCCACCACGTTCCTCGTCCGGACGTTCGTCCATATAAATCAAGCGTAGAAGTGTCGATTTTCCAGCGCCGGAATGCCCCGTCAAGAAAACAAACTCGCCCTTGTTAATGCGGAACGTGACGTTGTTCAACGCCTTCCAGTTGGCTTCGTAAGATTTCGTGACATGGGTAAAATGAATCATATTATTCCGTCATTCTGATTTCGACGAGAACTTCCTTGCGCCACTTCTTGATAAGTTTCTCGAGTTTTTCGTTTTCCAAATGCGTTGCCGCCATCATTTCGATCTTGCCATAATCTTCTTCAAGCGTGAGTTCGCGCACCTGGCGGGAATCGTCGAGGCGGAACAAATGATACGCCCCATCGATCATGACCGGTTCAGAAATTTCACCGACACTCAAATTCGAAACCGGATTGACATAAGCGGGTTCCATTTCATTTTTCTGGAACCAACCCAGCAAACCACCTTGGAAGTTGCTAGACTTGTCTTCACTGAACTTCTTTGCGGCATTTGCAAATTCTTCCTTTGTCTTAATTGTCTTGCGGAGAGAATCGGCAAGCGCTACTACCGCTGCGGTATCCTTAGCCGTTGGAATCGTACGCAAAAGAATTTGTGCAGAACGGACACCATCTTCTTTACGGCCAAGCACGCGCGCAATGTGCCAACCCAAGTCCGTCTTGACCGGGGTCGAAGCGTAATGGCCGTTCTTCAAACGTTCAATAGCCTTTTCAAAAGCCGGATCCAAAAGGCCACGTTTGAAATATCCAAGGTCGCCACCCTTTGCTGCAGAACTGTCCTGCGAATGGCGCTGAGCCAAAAGCTCAAATTTGATGCCAAGATTCAAACTGTCGATCAAAGTTTCAGCCACATGCTTCACGGAATCGACAATCGCGACATCCGGCTTGACCGGGATCTGAATGTGACTCAACAAAACACAGTTAAATTGGCGCGGAAGCGAATCTTTGTAATCCTTGTAGAACAAGTCCACTTCTTTCTTTGTCGGGTGTATGGAGCCCACATGGAGCTGGCGCACTCGTGAAATTTCCATGTGGCTGCGGATTTGCTTGCCAAGCTGTTCCCGGTACTGGACCATGGAAACTCCAAGTTGGGCACGCACAGCCTTCTCAAGAGTTGCCATATCAATCTTCTGGCTTGCAGCAATCGACTGGAGATGAGCCGTCACGCGCTGTTCCACTTCGGCATCCGTAATCACAATCGAGTCGCGATCAATACGGCTAAGCAAAACCTTTTCTTCAATCAGACGGTTCAGCACAGCCTCTTTCTGTTGCTGTTCCGTCATGTTCGCAGCTTCGGGCGTATCCTGGAACCTGTAAAGGTTGTTCATAAACTCCGAACGCATAATCGGCTTGCCATCGACGACAGCGGCAATACCTTCCATCAATACGGGTTCGGCAAAGCAGGCGACAGACAGAGCAAAAACAAAAGAGGCAATTCGATTACAAATCATTATTTTTCCTTTTCACTAAGTACATTCATCTTCGTAATTATGGGAATTCCCGTTTTCCATTCGTCCTTCAGGCGCTTCAAGACAACATTTTGGTGTTCCATCCACGCTTGCATAGAAACATCTTCGATAACTTCATCAAGCGGACGCGCATCGGCAGAGTCTAGACGATTTGTCACAACGGCAATCTTTGCGGCGCCGTCACAAACCTTCATAGGAGTAATGCGCCCGACCACCGCGCGTCTAATCGAAGGAATCATGCACGGATCCGGAGTCACATCGACACCATCAAATTCTCGCATACGCTTCACCAAGCGATGGTTGGGCGGAATAGATTCAAACTTGGTATTCTTGAATTCCTTGTAATAGATTACCGCAGACTTCCAGTCGGCAAACGAAAGAATGGCCCCCGAAACCGAAGTTTTACCATTCAAGTACAAATTTTTGTTCTTATGGTAAAAATCTATTTTTTCGCCATCGCTCACCATCATCGTATCGAGGAAGGTCTGCATGTAGTAATCCGCCACAATTTTACGCTTGGTTCGTTCCAACATGCGAATTAGAGCGGAATCGTTCAACGCCCCATTTTTCACAGCCTGTTGATAGACGAGTTCTTCATCAATCCAATGTTGCAAAAAGAGAATACGTTCATTATCGCCCCAAGAATCCCAATCAGGAGCATACGTGTATATCTCCGATTGATGTAACTTGGAATCGCCCACAGTCACTATGACTGGATCTTCGGACTCGCAAGCGACCAAAATTACCAAACAGAAAGCAAACAATATTCGGACAATAAATTTCATTGCAACAAATTTAGCAAATTCACGACCAAGAAAGTAGTTAAAAACCCTCTAGAGCCGTCCAAAACGGCCTTTTAACCTCGCTAAAGCGTCTTCTTCCACAACCTCTTCGGCATCGACTCCCTTCCGTTTATATTTAAGGATTTCAAAGTCTTCAAGTAAAGCCTTCGCCTGCAAGTAAAGGTCGGCAAATTTAGGATCATCCGTTGGCATGCGGTCGATTTTTCCAAGGAGTTCACGCGCATTTTTCAGTTCATGATCCTTGAGGTAACGCGCCTTGAGGTATGGGCGAAAATATTCGCGGAGGGTATTGGCCGAAAGCTCCGTATTTTCGTTGGATGTGCTGAAATTGCGAGATGCACTAGATTCGCAAGATGCACTAGAATCGCGAGATGCGCCGAGCTCGCCACACACAAGATTTATTCCGAGGAGCTCCGAGACCGCACACAGTCGTTCAAACAAAGTAAGTTCTTTTTGGTACGCAGTATGGATCGCTATTATTATTTTATTTTGAGCTAAAGTTTTTTCAGCAGAATTACGCATGTTCACGCTGAAATCTTTAAGGATATTCCAACATTTCACGAACGCATCAGCACTGACAAGTCCCGATTCATACGTAGCACGTACAAGCGAAAGGCGGATTTCTTCATCTTCGCTGCGCGTGTTCGCGGCAAGACTCTTGAAGTCGCGAATCTTTTTTCCTCGCGAGAACTCAAGCCCCGTGAAACGCACACAGCGATTGGCATCAAGAAGGTCGGCAATGAGAGATTTCGCCACCCAAATTTTGAGCACAGTTTCAAAGTTATCCGCAAAGACTCCGCCTGTTTCGAGCAAATTCAAACGATCGGCAATGAGTTGCTTTTTTTCTTCGGAGAGAGGGGTTTTCTGTTGAGCAGAACGCGACGCAGTTTCGAGATGCGATGCAGATTCGAGACGTCCGCCCTCCACACGTTTGCGGAAAGCTTGCCAAAAACGGGATTCATCCGACATCATCAAAGCGGATTCGCCAAGCCGCCAGCCAAAACGCATATTTTCAAGCGGAAAATCAATGCCAAACGTCACAATCGCTGGTCGAACAGCAAGGAACATGCGGTAAGAACCCCATTCGGGTGACACTTCTATAGCGACCGTTCGCGCCCCTGTATCAGAAACCGCCGTCAGGCGCTCACTCTCGCCTACACCGCCAGCTTCCGCTTGGCGGCTTCGGCTCACATTAAAAGGTTCCGGGAAACCAGGCTTCGAAACGACCAAATGCAAGCGCAAATGATTTTCTTTGTCCGGATTCACCGTCGGAACGTCGATGCTAGCGCCGTTTGCACCCGAGCGGATTTCCTTTGTATTCGAAAATACTTCGTAAAGGAGCTGCAGCGGAGCCTTATGCGGAAAGTTCTCAAGCGCCGCAAAGAATTCATCATCAATCGCAGTGCGCTTGGCTTCGAGCGATTTTTTGACGCTTTTCGGCATCTCGCGAATCACGGATTCAATCATCCATTCGCGCCATTGCTGGATGCTCATCGCAAATTTTGCCGGAGAAATTTCAGTCAGCAAGTCATAAGGCAAATGAAGCGTAATGCCATCGCAATCGCGAGTCGCATCAAAAACCATTTCGCCCGTAACCACACGCTCACCAATACGGAAATGCTCGATGGAACCGCCATTAACAGGTTTTAGGTCATAGGTTTTAGGTGTTAGGTTTTTCTTATTCCAACGAGAAGGCGATTCCGGGACGGAGCCCGGAATGACAATGCGATTGAAGCCCCTCTCGTCTTTCGTCTGTAGGGCAACGCCCGTTCTCTCGTCCAATAAATCCAGCCAATACTTTTCGTCAAATTTGAGGAATTGGTCGGTGTGCTCGCGGATGTAGTCTTTAAGCGTCTTGATGGAATTGACTTTACCTGCAATTCGCGTGTAGTATTCCACAAGCGCATCTTCGCTCGGAGCAATCCCGAACTGGCGTTTACGCGCTTCGAGAGCGTGGAGATTTTCAACAACACGGTCGTTGTGCGTCATGAAATCGAAAGGCCTTGCCACCTCGCCCATCACCACCGCGTCGCGCCAGAAAATCTGGGCGCAGTCTTCGGGATTCACGCGAGCATAATCGATACGATGGCCTCGGCTAATCACAAGACCGCGGAAGCTCACTTCTTCGACAGCTTCGACAAAGCCGCGTTCCTTGTTCCACGTCGGTTCAAACCAGCGACGCGTACAGAACGGTTCGGCCACTTGCAAAATCCATTCCGGCTTGATTTCGGCAGCCTTCGTGAGAAACGTACGACTCGTTTCGCGCACTTCGGCACTGAAAAGCCATTCCACGCTTTTCGCGTACAAATCGCTGCCCGGGAACACATGCGTTTCGCGGCCGTTCACCAAGCGGTAACAGCCGTTTTCGATATCGCGGTGCGCAATCCCGCCCAGGAATCCGGAGAGGAGCGCAATGTGCAAATTGTCGCGATGGAATGAATCGAACGGACAAACTTTATTTTCAATTTTTACTTCGAGAATGCGGCTGAACTGTTCGTACAAATCGACCCATTCACGCAAGCGCAAAAAATGCATACTATTCTTGTCACAGAACTTGCGGAGTTTGTTCCAAGTTTTGCCGTCCCAGTCCGTGCAGAAAGCATTCCACATCGAAACGTAAACGAGGAAATCGCTCTTGTGACCGCAGAATTTGCGATGCAGCTGACGGATGCGGGTGCGTTCCGGTTCATCGTTAGGCACCACACGCGGATCCTGGATGCTAAGCGCCGAGCACACGATAAGCGCAGGCTGCAAAACGCCCATATCACGAGCGCGCAAAAGCACAGCCGAAAGCGACACGTCCATCGGGAGGCGCGTCATATCGCGGCCAAGCTTGGTCACGTGACCGCTAGAATTGTCTGCCGTGAGTGCGCCCAGTTCAAACAACGTCTTGTAAGCGCCACGGAACGCCGAATGCGGAGGCGACTGCAAGAACGGGAAGTTTTCGAGTTCTAGTCCGAGGCTGCGGAGTTGCAGCACCACATTCGCCAAATTGCTACGGCGGATTTCCGGTTCCGTGAATTCATCGCGCTTTTCAAAATTCTCGGGAGAGTAAAGGCGAATGCACACGCCGGGCTTCACGCGCCCCGCGCGTCCAGTGCGCTGCCGCGCACTGGCCTTCGAAATTTCTTCGACGGGAAGCCCCTGGATTCTCGCCTGCGCATTGTATCGCGAGATTCGAGCCATACCCGTATCGACAACGTAAGCAATTCCCGGAATCGTCAAGGAAGTTTCAGCAATGTTCGTCGCCAAGACCACGCGAGTCTTGCCGGTATGCTTGAAAATGCGGCGCTGTTCGTCAGGACTCATGCGTCCATACAACGGAAGCACATCAAACGTCGCTGCATCCAGCTCGTGAGCAAGCTCGCCCATCAAGTCCTGAATGTCGCGTTCCGTCGGTAAAAAACAGAGCAAGTGGTCGCGATGCCGCGTTTCCAAATCGAGAATCGCATCACGAGCCTCTTCAATCAACCCCGAATCGCCCTTGCCCGAGATATCACGACCGAAACCTCTCTCGTCTCTCGTCTGTAGGGCTCCGCCCGTTCTCGTATCTGAGAAATAATACTCGACATCCACAGGGTACGTGCGGCCTTCGGCCTCCATCACGCAACTGTTGTCGTAAAACTCTTCGAATAGTTTTGCATCTAAAGTTGCAGACGCGACAATCAACTTGAAGTCTGGACGCTTTGCAAGAACCGTCTTGAAAATGCCGAGCAAGATATCGATGTTCAACGAGCGTTCATGCGCTTCGTCAATCATGATGGCGTTGTACTGCCGGAACAAGCGGTCCTTGCGGAACTCCTGCAACAAGATACCATCCGTCATCACCTTGATGGGAGCTTCATTCGTGCCTTGTTCCCAAAAACGAATTTTCGTCGAGACTAGCTCTTCGTCCTTGAGTTCTTCGCGCAAGCGGTCGGCAATGGAGATTGCCGCCAAACGCCGAGGTTCCGTCACGCCGATTTTAAAGGAACAGGTATTAGGTTTTAGGTTACAGGTTTTAGGAGTCTCCGAATGACACTCCCCATCACTTCCTACTTCCGACTTCCTACTGTCTACTTTTTCTAAAAACCATTCCAGCAAAAACTTCGGTAATTGCGTAGATTTGCCGGAACCCGTATCGGCCTTGACAATAATGACTTGATGTTTTTCTAAAAGCTCAAAAAACTCCTCCCGATGTTCAACAACGGGAAGCTCAGGATATTCAATCTTCAAATCAGACAAAAACATTCTATAGGTTTCAGGTTACAGGTTTTAGGTATTAGGTTAATTTCATGCACTTCGTGCATCTATAAAACGGGCGACGGAGTCGCGATAATAAATCCTATTACCTAACTCCTAAAACCTAATTCCTACTCTTTAATATGCCCGCATTTGTCGCAGGTGAGCTTGTAGCTGTTATCGGGGTCAACCACCATCACGCCGTCGCATTCCGGAACTTCGCAGGGGAGTTCCCCCGGCATCACATCTCTGTAAGTCTTTTTTTCTTCCATAATGCACTGAATATAGAAATTCGTGCCCCCGCACCGCCAATACATTACTTATTTTTTCAGCATGGAAAACGCAAAAACAGTCAAGCAATCTCAAGTCGAAACCCGCGACATCGTTCACCCTTCCGACGTCAACGCCTACAATTTCGTATTCGGCGGACACATGATGTCGCTCCTCGACAAAGCCGCCTGCATCGCCGCCTATACGCACGCAAGGCGCAGAGTCACAACGATTTCCATCGACAATGTACGCTTTTTCAAGCCGGCAACCATCGGCACGATTCTCACGATTAAAGCCTCCGTGAACCGCGTGTTCAACACTTCATTAGAAGTCGGTCTCAAAGTCGTGGGAGTCCACCCGCAAATTTCGTGGCAGCCCGAAGTCATTTGCCACGCGTACATGACATTTGTCGCTCTGGACGAAAGCGGCAAGCCTACCCCCATTCCCTCCATCATCCCCGAAACCGAAGACGAAATCCGCCGTTTCGAAGAAGCCGAAATCCGTCGCGAAGCACGAAAAAAACTCGCAGAACAGCTTTCAAACAAGTAGAACTCGAATTTTCAACCCGATTTTAGCCATCTATACCTATAAAAATGGCGATAGCCCACATTTTATAGGTACGATTCGAAGAAAAAAAGCTCTCCTGCTTTAGTTTAAAACAAAACAAGACGCATACAAAACAAAAAAAATTAAAATACATGCTTTTTTCACTAAACTTTAGCATTTTTCAGTACAAATAAACTAACAAAGTACCTATAAAAAAGACTTTATCGCAATTTTATAGGTAGCCAACCCCAAGAGCGAGGGAAACAAGACCTATAAAAAAATACATTATCTCAATTTTATAGGTACCCCGCACGAAAAAAGCACCACAGCGAGCGGCCTCAAAGCTCATTTCGAATAAATTTCATCCTTCCACTCTAGTCCTGAAACGAGTCCAACGACATTTTTTCCTCTCTCGTCTTTCGTTTGGATTCTCTCGTCTAATTAAAACACTGGATACAGTCGAAAACATTTTATTAAAAACGACCCTTTGACGCGCCGTCTTTCGTTTCTAGATTTTTACACATGAAAAAGATCGACGTCAAGGACCGTTCGCTCATTAGCCTTTCGTGGCCGCTAATTCTCACGTTCGCCGTGAGCATGATTCAGCCCATGATGGATAGCTGGTTCTTGTCGCGCACTTCCGAAACCGCAGCAGCCGGCGTCGGAGCCATGCTCCCGATTCTCGGGGCTCTTTTCACCGCACTTCACGCATTTGCGCAGTCCGGCGCAAGCATCGTCTCGCAGTACATCGGCGCGAAGCAAAAAAGCCACGCAAGCAGCACGCAGACAATGGTCCTCTTCGGGAGCATCCTTCTTGGCGTCGCGCTCACGCTCATCATCTACCCGCTTTCCGGGAACATTCCACAATGGATGGGACTCACCGATGAGCCCGCCAAATATGCCACGCAATTTTTAAGCGTCGTTTCGTTCGGGTTCGCCTTCCGCGCTCTGCAAACCATCCTCACCGCCCTCATCGCGACACACGGCCTTACCATTTGGAACTTTGTCGGTAACACGCTCACAATCGCCACAAACGCAGCCTTGAATGTCGTATTCCTCGAAGGATATTTTGGGCTCCCCAAGATGGGCGTTTACGGCGTGGCCCTCGCCACCGCACTCTCGTGGCTCATTTCTTCGGGCATTCTTTGGCTTGTGCTCAAGTTCAAAGTGCACCACCACAGCAAAACCCGCGACTGGAAGCGCACCCGAGTTCTTTTGCCCGACTGGATCCGCATCGGGCTTCCCGCCGCCGCAGAACCCATCAGCTTCCAGCTTTTCCAGGTATTCATCACGGCGATGGTCGTCTACATCGGCACAACCGCAATGACCGCCCGTGTGTTCGCCGGTAACTTTGCCGCTTTGTCTATAATTCTCGGAGTCGGCCTTGGCAGCGGAAACCAGATTCTCGTGGCACACCTCGTCGGTGCGCATGACTACATAAAAGCAAACCACCGCGTTCACCAAACACTCGCCGTAGGCATCACCAGTGGTTTTTTGCTATCCGTCGCAGTAGCCCTCCTCGGCGAGCACCTGCTCAGGCTTTACACCGACAATCCAGAAGTTCTCCGCCTCGGCAAAATCTGCCTCTGGTGCGACGTTGCCGTGCAACCCTTCAAAGCCGTAAACTTTATCGTCACCACATCGCTCCGTGCCGCAGGCGATTCCAAATTCCCGGCACTCGTCGGTAGCGGCATGATGTGGACACTCGGCCTTGCAACCTCGCTTATCCTCGCATTTGTCGTTGGGCTTGGGCTCCCCGGCCTTTGGCTTGGCATGGCCGCCGACGAATTCTACCGCTCGTTTGCCAACATTTGGCGCTGGCATAGCGGCCGCTGGAAAAGCAAGGCGGTGGTATAAATAGAACTTAGTTGGCAGAACTTAGAGCTTAGATATTTAAAGTGATTATGCAAAAAGTCCGGCGGGAAAGCCGGACTTTTTAACTAAAGAACTTCGTCAATTTACGATTTGCCAAGTGCAGCCTTGATGGCGATAACATCAACTTCAGAAAGCTCAGTGAAATCAGTAATTTCTTCAACAGGCTTGTTTTTCAACAGCATTTTCTTTGCTATTTCGCGAGCTTTTTGATTGGCGCCCTTTGCGAGACCTTTTGCGAGACCCTTTGCGAGACCTTCTTTGAGACCTTCTTTGTGACCTTGACGCAAGCCGCTATCAATAGCCGCTTTATGGATTGCGTATTCATCCCACTTGGCTTTCTGTGCTTCGTCAATCATCTTCTGTTCCTCTTTCGATAATTTAGCCAATTTCGCTGTCGAAAACAAGAGTTCGAACACCGTATTCGCATACTGCTTGGGCATCAGCGTCATGTTTTTCATGTTCTTGAGTGCGTAAAGTGCCTTATCGAGCGTCGTTTCCAGCTCGTCCAAAGGCTTGTTGAACTTCGGAAGTTCTACAAATGCAAAATTGAGCGTTTCACAGATACTAGCTCCGTTCATTTCTCGAAGCTTTGCTCGTCGAATGTAGCGGTCATCGGCAAAGACATTAAATTCCATAAATACAACCGTAACGACAGGGCTCAATTCGTAATTGTATTTTTGTCCGCGTTCGCCCTGCGCTACAATCGTTTGCGAGGCATAATAAATCGCACGATTGACGATGTTTTCCTGAAAAAGAATCTGCACCTCGATGATAAACCGTCGCCACTCAGAATCGATGCAATGTAAGTCAAATACAGAAGTCCGATTTTCATTCGAGCCATCGCTGTATTCTTTGTTGCGGGACTGCACATCGACAATCGGCGACGCGATTTCTCCTTCAAGTACAGCGTTCAAAAGCGCAATCAGACAGACTTTGTTCTGCGTGTCAGGATTGAAGGCTTTCTTGAATGTTCTGTCAAGAAGAAGATCCGCGAAAACTCCTGCCCCTTTGTATTCTTCGAAAGTCTTTGCCTCGCCAATCATTTCGCCGTGGCCATTTTTTATTTCGATGCTATTATTTTTCATATTTTTACGTTGTTAAACGCCCGAAAATGCCGGGTTCATAAACAGGAAATCGCTCCCCGTCCTTTATACTAACACGCAATTTTAAGCGATTCGTCTTGTAAAATTTTCAGTAAACCAATTTTTTTACAATAGACAATACTATACGAAAAAGTCCGGCGGGAAAGCCGGACGATTTTTCTATTGACTAAAGACCATTGACCAATAACAAAAACTAAAATCAGTTTTTGAGGCAACGGACTGAGTATCCACTCGTTTTATGGCTACCACTATTACTAATGTGCATAGCGTCACCAACGGCAAATAAACCCACTGAGTAAGCTTTGTCTTGTTCGTCTTCTGTCGCACTCCAAAAGCCACTCATAGTGGTTGCAAACGTGACAATATTAGGCTGCTTATAGCCGGCCGGCAGAGCAGAAAATCCAACAGCATCAATGCCGTTCGCTCCAGTCTCAGGCGTCCAGCCCGTCTGAGACTTAAGAATCTTTCCAGCAACATCCTCACCTCCGACCAGGTTAAGCAAAACAGACCATTCGTCATTATTAGGTAAATGCCAGCCATCCGGGCAAACTTTGATTGCTGTTTTCCATACATACAAACGTCCTATTCTAACGCTATCTACAGCCTTATTGATAGAAGTCCAAATTGGGCCAGAGTAAGAATCAGGTTCACTGCCATCGGTATAATCCAGATTCTGGGCCATCCACCACTGGTCACCGATCTTTACCGTTTTGTATTTTTTACCATCGCGGTCGTCCACCAACTCGCCGTATTCGCAGTTGTCTTCCGTTTCTGTTTTGCACAGAGTCGCCAACGTGACCGAACTCGATGAAGACTTCGCCGAACTGCTGCTCGACTTGGCAGCCTCAGAGCCGCCATCTCCCTGCTTTTTACTAGATGAGGATTTCGGCTGGTTATAGGATTCAAACCAATGGTCGCCATCGCATTCGTAATTTTTTTGTTTGTCCTTCACATACACGATTTCACCGATTAAAGACATATTGCACTTGTATTCTTCAAGTTCGTCCATATCGGCAACTTCATCAGGCAACTCGTTGGGAGAAGAACCCTTATCATCACCACAAGCGACAAGAGCCATAGACAGGAAAATCGCAGGCAGAGATTGCTTCGCAATGCTCGCAATGACGTTATTCATTCCAAATTTTTTCACTTGCACTCCTTTTTGTATAAATAAAATAAAAAAATATATCAAATAAATTTTTGTAATAGAAAAAAATATAGACAGTAAAACGATATAGGAGATTCCGGCATAAAGCTGGAATGACATCGCAAGGATAAAACTTTACTAGATCTTTCGCCCTGCTCAGGATGACAAGTCCAAGAATACAAAGCGTCCGCGTCTCTTTCTACCGCCTACTGTCTACTTATACTCTCGCTTCGCTCAAGTATCAAATGCTAGCCTCGGTCATGCCGACACTCGACTTACGCATTTGTCATACTGTCAACGGCATTCCGCTTGCTTATTCCTAATCACTAACCACCCACCTAAAGGTGGCCATGCCCACATAAGTACTGAAGTACTAAGTGGTCAAAGGTAACCACCAACCACTATTTACTACATTTGGCGCATGGCGTTTTACTCCGACGAAATCATCCAAGAACTCAAGAACCAAGCGGATATCGCGTTGGTCATTCAGCAGTTCTTGCCGCTCAAAAAAAGCGGTGTCAATCGATACGTCGGCGTGTGCCCATTCCACGATGACCACTCGCCCTCCATGACAGTGAATTCGACGCTCGGCATTTACAAGTGCTTTGCGTGCGGTGCCGGTGGTGACGTTTTTAAGTTCATCCAGGAACATGAAAAATTGGACTTCAAGGGTGCCGTAGAATGGGTTGCCAACTTTGTGGGCTATGCGCTCCCGAACCTCGGCAACAACGTCAACACAGAAGCACTTGAAGAGCGCACGATGGTCCGCAAGTTGAATGAACTTGCCTGCGCCTGGTTCGAAGAACAGCTCACATTAAGCCCCAAGGCTTTGGAGTATTTGAACAAGCGACGAGTCTCGTCCGAGACTCGCAAGCAGTTCCACATCGGTTATGCTCCGACGGGGCGCGAAGGTTTTATCGGCTACGCCGCACGCAACGGATTTTCGCCTCGCGACTGCGTCAAGGCTGGGCTTGCCGTCGAGAAAGAAAACGGCGGCATCGCAGACAAGTTCCGCGATCGCTTGATGATTGCCATCCAGAACCTCTCGGGAGTCGTCGTCGCGTTTGGCGGTCGCGACTTGAGTGATCCCGCATCGCACAACGGAATAAAGCTTGCCAAGTACATGAACAGCCCGGAAACCGCGCTTTACAGCAAGCGCGATATTCTCTTCGGGTTGAACCACAGCCGAAACGCCATCATGAAGGAGAATGCGGTCATTATCGTCGAAGGATATTTTGACCTCATCAGCCTTTATCAAAGCGGCGTGCAGAACGTCGTGGCAGCCTCGGGTACCGCACTCACCGAGAATCACGCAAGCATTCTCGCCCGCTACGCAAAGACCGCTTACCTTGTATTTGATGGAGACGCCGCCGGGCAAAACGCCACGCGCCGCAGTCTCGAAATCGTGCTGCCCAAAGGCCTTTCGCCAAAAGTTTTTGCGCTTTCGCGACCGGACGGTACCAAAATTGACCCGGACAACTTTGTAAACGAGCAAGGCCCGGACGCCTTCAGAAGAGCGCTCCGCACCGCCGAAGACTGGCTCAGCTATCTCGGACGAACAATGCCGAACAACAGCCCCGAAGACCGTGCTGCATTCATCACGCAGGCTAAAACGCTCATCAAGAGTATCGAGAATCCGGAACTGCGCAATCAATATTTGAAACTTGTTTCGGAGCGTTACAGCACAACGCGTTCCCTCGCGGGCATCAAGGTGGCACACCCGAAACGCGAAAAAGCGCCCACTGCCGAACAGCCCGCAGCACCGCAAGTAAGCGTTCCGTGGGAACTTTTATCGCCGATTGAAGTACGCTTTGCAAATTTGCTTTACCGCAACCCCACGCTTCTCGACCGCGCCGCAGAATATTTCGACATGGACTTTGCCGCAAGCGGAATCCAAATTTTCGATTCTCCACTGATTGATGAATTTATCCAGTCGATTCTCGCGCAATATGCAGAAACGGGCACATTCTCGCCGAGAACATTGTACGAATCGCTTTCGCCGCAGTTGCAGCTTTTCTTGGAACAGCTCCCCGACGAGACGTGGAAAACGCCGAACGAAATTCTGGAATTTTACGACACGTTAGCCGTACTCACACTCAACCTGTGCGACCGCTACAAAAAGCTCATCCCGCTCGACTCCGAAGCGGGCATGCGTCTCCGCATGCAGTTGAACAAGTTCACACAAGGCATCCAGATTATCTCGAAGAAGCGCAAGATTTCGGCCATTACGCCGGACGTTTTCGCCGAGCAAATCATCCAGAGTAAAGCGCCACTCATCGACCTTTATACGTCAATTAACGATTTGTCGTCGGGCTCCGCGCAGTCCAATACCGCGCAGTTCGCAATTCCGCAAGCACCGGCCGCCGCGCAGTTTAATGCAACGCAGTTCATGGCACAACCCGCGCAATTTTCGCAACCCGAAATGCCCCCGGAGATGGAAGCCCCGCCTCCGTTCGATGGCGACGAGCAGTACGCTTCAAGCGAACCACCCGAAGAAGCTCCGTACGACCCGAACGAAGAACCTTACGTCCCTGACGATGAGCCCTACGTTCCCGACGATGACTTTGGAGCCATGGACGATTTCGGCTAAGCCCACAAGATTTTAAAATTAAAGAGGAAATATGTTATCCATCAAGAACCTTAAAGCAAGTATCGAAGACGGCACCCAAATCCTGAAAGGGATCAATCTCGAGGTCAAGCCGGGAGAAGTCCACGCCATCATGGGCCCGAACGGCTCCGGCAAAAGCACGCTTTCTAAAGTGATTGCAGGCCACCCCGCTTACCATGTCGATGGCGGTTCTGTGGAACTGGACGGCAAGAACTTGCTCGAAATGGAAATCAACGAACGCGCCAATTCCGGCCTCTTTATCAGCACGCAGTACCCGACCGAAATTCCGGGCGTGAACAACGTGGAATTCTTGAAGATGGCACTCAACAGCAAGCGTGCGTTCCTCGGCCAGCCCGAAATGAGCGACGAAGATTTCAAAAAGCTCTGCGAAGAAAAGATGAGCTTACTCGAAATGGACGAACGCTATCGTGAACGCGGCGTAAACGACGGCATGAGCGGTGGAGAAAAGAAGCGTAACGAAATTCTCCAGATGGCTATTCTCGATCCGAAGGTGAGCTTCCTCGACGAAACAGACTCCGGCCTCGACATTGACGCCCTCCGCATCGTGGCAAACGGAATCAACCACATCATGAGCCCCGAAAAGGCTGTGATTCTCGTGACGCATTACCAGCGCTTGCTGGACTACATCAAGCCCACTTACGTCCATGTGCTCCGTCACGGCAAAATCATCTTGAGTGGAGGCCCGGAACTCGCCCTCAAGCTCGAAGATCAAGGCTACGACTGGATCGAAGAAGCCAAGTAAAGTCGAGGACGCATAATGAACGCTGAATTTATACAGAACTTGCCCACCGCGGAACAAGCGATAGCACGCCTCCGCGAACTCGGCATGCCCCGTCGCAATAACGAACTTTGGTCGTTTTTCCCGGTCGCCAAAATCCCGACTCCGGAATTTATGGGCACGGATTTTGCAACAGCCCCAACGACTACCCCGGCAGCAGCCCCGGCGCATTCCTCAAGCGATGAAGCAGTCCAAAAAGAATCCGACTTTGCGGCCCTCCTCCCGATTGCAAACCAGGCCCGCCCCATGATTCGCGAAATCGTGGCAGGTGCCGCCGAAATGGCCATGCTCAAGTGCAACAACGACTTTGGTCACACCGTTCTTGACATCGGCAAAGGCGCCAAGGTGAGCCTCGAAATTCTCGACAACAAGGTCACGCACGACATTGCCGCCGAACGCTTCGACATCAACGTCGGCGAAAATGCAGATGTCGAAATTTTCTTTGCAAATCCGGCTTGCGATTTGCCGCTCCGCTTCAGGCACTTCAACATCAACCAGGCCGCAGGCGCCAACGTCCGATTCTCCAGCATCTGCAAGGATACCGCAATCGGCCGCGTGAGCGTCGAATGTCACCTCAAAGGAGAAGGCGCCAACTTCGACTACCGCAGCCTCCATATTCTCGATGGCGAAGCCTCGCAGCACAGCCGCCTCACGATTTACCACGAAGCCCCGCGCACGGTGAGCACCCAGCTTGCCCGCAACTTGCTTTCCGGTTCTGCACGCGTGAGCTATGACGGAAGCGTCATCGTCGGTTACGACTGCACTGGAGTCAACTCCAGCCAGCTCGTGAACACCATCCTCATGAGCGAAGATGCTAGTGTCTCCGTGAAGCCCGTCCTCAAGATTTATCACGATGACGTGGAATGCACGCACGGCAACACCGTCGGCGAACTCGATGCAGAACAGATGTTCTACCTCGTGAGCCGCGGCATCCCGAAAAAGTCCGCCCAGGAAATGCTCATGCGCTCGTTTGCACAAGAAACATTCCTGCCACTCCCCGACAGCCCTGCGAAAAAGCGGTTGATGAGCAGTCTTTAGACGACAAATGCGTAAGGCGAATGAAGCAGGATTGCTTGCAAGCCTATTTCTGAGCCTAGCATTTGGTACTTGTACAAAGAACGCTCGCAAACTCCAACTAAACAATAAAAAAGGCGGCTTCGGTCGCCATTTTCTATTTTAGTATTCCCCACACAAAAACGTAAATTATTTATAGCAAAATGATATGTTTTGGGCAAAAAATCTATATTAGAGCAAAACTTTAAAACAGGAGTCTGTATGCATCCAACCAAATTAGGTATAGCTATCGTCTTTTTTTTGAGCTTTATTCTTACTTCATGCTGGCCAACCGATTCCGGTTCGAACAACTGTAGTTTTGCCGAAACAGACAACGAATGGATTTATACAACGTCCAGTCATTACGAAGACGGTTACACTGAATCCGATGTAAAAGTCACAGTAACGGATACTGGAGCCGTAGAACATTACAAATCAGTTAAGCACGGCGCAACAATTTATACAGGGTGCGATAGCTACATGCCATCGGTAACGGGTACTGAAGAAAATCCCCAAACAACAACTAATGACAAATTCACCAGTACATTTTACTGCAAAAATGGTGCATACTATTCTGAATCTGATTTCTACTACAATTTTAAAGATGAAAATAGCCAATACAAGTCACGCAAGCAATTGTTCGACGAGCATATGAAATCTTGCAAGGCTGCCGGCAAATATTACAGCGGCGGTCCTTTCCCCTGGTAGCGTTTGTACGCAATAGCGGTATACGTCCCTCAAACATAAACAAGGCGGTTCAAAACCGCCTTGTTTGCATCTTTAAATCCAGTTTTTTAAAATCAACAAAATAGAGCCACAAAAAGCGACGATGAAATTCACTACGAACTCCTCAAATGGAGTTCGTTTCGGTTTTTCTTCCGAAATACGGTCGTCCTCTAAGTATCCCATTCTCGTCTCGTTCCTGTAGATTTATTTCTACGCCGTATAATTTAACTTTTTTTCTTAAAATCCCAAAGACTTTTTCAATTCCTTTTTTTTAGAAATACAAATAATATGATGCACCGCACAGTTTAACACAACGATAGTCAAAAGCGAGCACTTCTAAGTGCCCGCTTTGCTTGTTTACACTTTCTGACTTTCTTCGATCTTCTTGATGGGTTCGTCCATCATGCGTTCTGCGATAACTTCCGGCGTTTCTTCAGCCACTGCGGCATTCGATTCTTCCGGCATCCACGGTCTGTCGAGACTCTTTTCCCAGGACACCGTCGGGGCTTGAACATCTTCATGAGAAGCATCTACAATCGGAAGGCCGAGAAGTTCACGAGCACGGTTGAGAGCGGCATCAATGTTACCGAGAGCGTTCTCTTCGCCAAGTTGAGCAAGTACACCGGCACGCGTCAAAGCCACCACCGGCTGGGCATGCACGCCACTCAAGAGGAGCTGCGTACCTTCGCTCTTGCAACGCTTGAGCAAGTCTTCAATCATGTTGATACCGGCAGCGTCAATGCTAGAGACGCTACGCATACGCAAAATCAAGATCTTCGGCTTTTCGGAAATGCGGTTCATCGTTTCCTTGAACTTATCGACAGCGCCAAAGAAGAGCGAACCGGCAAGTTCGTACACAAGCACGCCCTTCGGCACCTGGCGACCGAGACTGTTGCGGGCTGCTTCGTCATCGTCATCCTTCAAGGCAGAAGAAACTGCTTCGACTTCGGCAACATCGCTCATGCGCTTGATGAAGAGCACTGCGGCAAGGAGCACGCCCACTTCGATAGCGACCGTAAGGTCGATAATCACCGTGAGGAAGAATGCGACGAGCATCACAGTCACATCACTCTTGGGAGCCTTGAACATCTTGATTACGCTGCGGTAACCGCACATGTTGAAGGCGACCTGGAAAAGCACAGCGGCAAGGGCTGCCATCGGGATCATTTCGGCATACTTGCCAAGCACGAGCATAATCAAAAGCAAAACGACAGCGTGAACAAGGCCAGAAATCGGGCTCACGGCACCGTTACGGATGTTCGTTGCGGTACGGGCAATAGCACCCGTCGCCGGGATACCGCCAAAAATCGGGCTCAAGATGTTAGCGACACCCTGACCGAAAAGTTCCGTATTGGAGCGATGCTTTGTACTCGTCATACCGTCAGCAACCACTGCAGAAAGAAGCGATTCGATAGCGCCGAGCATAGCAATCGTAAGTGCCGGCTGGAACACCTTTTGCATCATTTCGAGGCTGATATTCGGGAGGTGCGGCACCGGGAATCCGCTAGGGATGTGGTTCTTCATGCCAATCGTCACCACGCCGTGACCGTTCACCGGATCGTCCCAGCCAAGGACCTTCACCATCACCGTTGCAACGATAATCGCAATGAGGGAACCCGGAACCTTCGTCGTAATCTTCGGCCACAAAATACAGACCGCAAGAGCGACAACGCCCACAATCACGGAATAAACGTTCATGGAACCGAAAGAAGAAACGTAAAGCTTGATTTTGCCCACGGCGTCAGCCGGGTCAGCCCCCGCAAACGTGAGACCGAAAAAGTTAGGCACCTGACCAAGCGCAATGATAATAGCGATACCCGCCGTAAACCCGACCGTCACCGGATACGGAATGAACTTGATAATCGCACCGAACTTTGCAAGACCGAAAATGACGAGGAAAATACCGGCCAAGAGCGTTGCCGAAGCAAGGCCATCGTAGCCGTACTGGCTCACGATGCCGTAGACAATCACGATGAAAGCGCCCGTGGGGCCGCCAATCTGGAAGCGTGAACCGCCCAACAGAGAAATGATGAAACCCGCGATAATGGCCGTGTAGAGGCCCTGTTCAGGACCCACTCCAGACGCTATAGCGAACGCAATCGCCAAGGGGAGAGCCAAAATGCCGACAATCAAGCCCGACATCAAGTCGCTCGTAAAATCCTTGCGCGTGTAGCCGCGCTTCAGCGAACGGGCGATTTCCGGAGTGATCGTCGAAACGATGCCTGCCAAATACTGTTTGACGGATTCCTTGGCGTGAATATCGGACATTAAAGGTCTCCCTATATAAAATCGAGACCCAAATTTAGGAATTTACTTCAATTTCGTTAAGGGGGGTAAGATTTTTTTATAAAATATTGTTTACGCGAATTAGGTTTTAGGTTACAGGTTATAGGTATTAGGATAAATATCACGAGCTTCGCTCGTCTTTAAAAGGTGGCGTAGCCAGATTATAAAAACCTAGCCCCTAATACCTAACACCTACAGTACTGTCTGGATCCTCTTCGAGGATGACGCATTAACCTCTAAAGTAATCCCGCCGTGGCAAACCACGCATCTACTTTGAGCAACAAGTTTTTCTGTCTACCGTCTACTGCCTACTGTCTACTAATTACAACAGTCCTTTCTTTGCAGATCTCATCAAGTTCTTGACCTGCTTTTTATCCATCGGCGGGACGCGCGTGTCTTCGAAGCGTTTGGAGCGCGGAGCGCAATCTTCGCAGAGATGCTTTACTACCGTCCCAAAACTAGCGGCTCCATCGGACATGGACATTTCCTTGGATCGGTACGAACGTAATAGAGCTTCCTTGTGGCACTTGTCGCAAATTCCCATCTTAGGAGCGGCAGGCTCACGGACAGAATTACGTTTCTGCTTGTCCTTTTCGGAATCAATGGAGAAAGCACGGCTCATGGCCGCATTTTTACTAGCAAAACGATTGTCAAAAAGACCCATAATTACATCTCCTTTAAATCTTCTACAAGTTTTTCTTGCAAATACAGCGCCAAAAGCATGCAACAAAGCGATGTCGCTTCACCATTTTCCATGAACAAGCTGCGTCCAAACTTGCCACGCGCCATCTGTTTTTCCTTGAACTCCTCCGCAAATTTCGCAAAATCGAGCAAAACAATGCGATTTTCATTCATTTTAATAATTTCTCGGATAGACGTATTCAAAAACTCGACTTCGTTGACAGCAATCGGGAACATCTCGCTTGGGATTGTGAGCAAAAACAGGCGCGATTGCGTCTTATTCACAAGTTCATTCACCAAGAGTAGCAAATGATTGGCTACAGAAGCCCCGTCGGCACCGCCCTGGTTCAGTTCACGCAGCCCAAGCCCCATGATAATGCGCCCGGCATTTTTGCCAATGACATCTGAAGAAAGGCGCGCCTTGATTTGCGACAAAGATACCGCCACAGGCACATTCAAGGAAAACTGTATAGGGCGGCTGGGTTCCCGGCAAAGCACAGCTTCCACAAAACGGTTCGCCGCTTCGCCCTTGGGCCCGAACATTTCATCGCCTATAACTAAAACTCTGTTTTCCACATAAACAATCTATACTTTAGAATTCGTTTTGACCACCGAGATTTCCCAATAATTATCTTTTTTTTCACGAGAAAGCACTTTATGGCCATCGGCAATAAGCGATCCGGGTACATTTTCGATGGGAGATCCATCGTCAAGCCATATTTTTAGCACCCGGTCCGCCGGATAACCCGACATAACGATTCTAGAACGGACTGAATTGAGGGGGCATTTTACGCCACGGAGATCCAGAAGAGAGGGAATTTCGCCCTGAAGCGCAACAGGCAAAGGTAAAGATTTCACCTTTTCACAAAAATCCGCAATTTCATCCATGAAATTTTCTGGATTTTCGGACCATTCCCCCACCGGAAATTCAGTAAGTCCGCAACAGACAATTTTCGAAATAGCCTCTTCGGGAGAAAAAAGCGCCGATGTTCCTCGACGAATCCATTCCACGCAAGCATACATGAGCAATTTACGTAAAGATTCTGTAAAACCTTCAGTTCCACGGTTCGTTTTGATCCACCGGACTATTGGAGATGTTGAGAAAGATGTTAAATTTTTATTGCGTTCATCTGCGTTTTTTAGCATAAATCGCCATTGTAAAAAAGTCTAATCATACCTATGTAAAAATACACTTTCCAAAGCAAAAAATGGGCCAAAATTCCTAAAAAATGTAGCAAAGGTCACATCGCGTTTCTATATTTGGCCCCAAGCATTCAATAAGTGCAAAGGTATACAGTAGAATGAGTACAATACTACTATACGCAATGTTCGTCGTCTACGTTATCGCAGGCGTGGGATTGGTGATTTACGGGTTTAGCTGCTACTATAGCATCTACCTATTCCTCAAAAATAGTCGCACGACTCGCCTTTCGGACCGAAAGGCTATCGTGAAGTACTACCGCGAACATTCCATGGCCGACTTACCCCAAGTCACGACCCAGCTCCCGGTTTTTAACGAAGCCAACTGCGTAGAACGTCTCCTCGAAGCGGTCTGCGCCATCGATTACCCCAAGGACAAGCACGAAATCCAGGTTCTAGACGACTCCACGGATGAATGTTACGAAGTCACGAAGAAAAAAGTTGCAGAACTCGCCGCCCGCGGTTACGACATCAAGCTCATCCACCGCACGAACCGCAAGGACTTCAAGGCAGGAGCCCTGAAGGAAGGCATGGCCGTTGCAAAAGGCGAATTCCTAGCCATCTTCGATGCAGACTTTGTTCCCGAGAAAGACTTCCTCCTGAAGACGGTTCCTTACCTCGTCTTGGACCCGCAAGTAGGACTTGTTCAAGGCCGCTGGGGTCACTTGAACCGCACTGAATCCGGTCTGACGCTTGCGCAGTCTATCGGCATCGACGGACACTTCGTCATAGAGCAGTCCGCACGCAGCTGGGGCAAGCTATTCATGAACTTCAACGGTACCGCTGGAGTGTGGCGCAAGGAAGCTATTTACGGCGGTGGCGGCTGGGAAGGCGATACGCTGACCGAAGACATGGACCTTTCTTACCGTTCCCAGCTAGCCGGTTGGAAGATGAAATTTGTATTCGATGTGATCGTCCCTGCAGAACTCCCGAACGACATCAACGCGTTCAAGGCTCAACAGTTCCGCTGGGCAAAAGGCTCCATTCAGACGGCCATCAAGATTTTGCCGAAGGTGCTCCGCTCCAAGGTTCCGTTCCGCGTGAAGATTGGCGCCATCCTTCATACAACGCACTACTCGATCCACCCCTGCATGTTGTTCACCGCGCTCTGCGCCTGGCCGCTGCTCGCGTTCTTTGAACCGGTCGGACATCTCCCCACTTGGGCTTACACAGTCGGATTTGCCTTTATCTTCCTCGCGGCAATCGCCCCGTCCGTCCTTTACTTTGTCGCCCAGCGTTGCTCCGGCTACACCGGTTGGAAGATTCGTTTGCTCTCGCTCCCCATTTTGATGGCTCTCGGTGTCGGTATCGCCGTAAGCAACTCTCGCGCCGTATTCGCCGCTGTTCTTGGAACAAAGGGCAGCTTCGTCCGTACCCCGAAGAGCGGTGGAGCCAAAAAGAAAGCAAAGAGCCATTACGCACAAAAGTTCCCGTGGATGGCGCTCATCGAACTTCTCGTCGGAGTCTACTGCATTTTTGGTTTGCTCGAATATATCAACGCAAGCAAGTACATTATCGGCCCATTCCTTGCACTCTATGCAATCGGTTTCCTCTCGGTGAGCGTACTTTCCTTTATGCACTACATCAACAACCTGATCGAAATCCGCAGAGCCATCAAGCGCTCTGAAAACGTGGAAGAACAAGCAACGAACTAAGGCTATTTGTAAGACAAGCAGCTTTAGAAGAAGCCGCAAAACGCAATACAAGACATAAAAGCAATTCAAGACGCCCCGCAGATGCGGGGCTTTTTTTGGTTTAGTCATTGGCCATTAGTCACTAGTCATTTTAGAATCGCGCGCGAATAGCATCGCGAGATTCGTGGGAAGCGCGGATTGTTTGAATGTCACTGCATTCACAGGATGCACGAAAAGCCCGAGATTCGCCCAAGGTGGTATCGCAAGGCGGGAGGCCCCGAACAAAGCGAGTCCTGCAACGAAGTTCCTTTATTCGTTCCAAAGAGAATTGCCCATAGTGAACAACAGTTTCAACAACGCCGCGATGAAACATCGTATAGACATTCAAGGTTGCAGTCGCGAGAATCGAGGCAACAGTCATGGCGACAAGCATTTCAAAGAGCGTAAAGCCTTTGGTTAGTGACAATTTCATTCGAGGAAAGATCATCCGAACATCACCGGCAACGAATCAAACGTTTCAAATAAAAGTTTTCGCAATCCACTACGGCCCACACAAGGGGAGTAAAGCCAGGGACACGGGTTAAACGAACAGACACAGGATGCTGCGGAAGAACAGCATTTCTTTTGAAATTCTGTAAATCCAACGAAGAATCCACAGGCAAAGCACCCGTTACGACAATATTCAGCGTCATCACAGTATCGATGCACTTCGGTCGTTCCATCATTAGAAATTCCATAGTCTGCACGACATCGTAAAACCGTTCCAACCGCAATCTTTCGTCTGCAACTTCCCGATTGAAAAAGCTCAAACAACATAGAAACGAAGTCGTTCCAACGAGAAAAACAGTGAGAGCCACGCAAACTTCAGGTAAAGTAAAACCCTTTCTAAAATTCACAGTCAGTCCAGCAATAAATACTTGACCATTTTTAGGGCTTAGGAATATCATAAACGTTTCCTTTCAAAAACAACAGTTTTCGTTTCCATGCAAAATGGCAACAACGCTTTTGCCGAATCAAGAAGCAAAGCCGAAGAATCCCGTTCGACAACACCCGATGGCGCAACCGCCAAGCCATCAAAAGTCACCTTATCTCGCAAAGCCAAACGATTCGTTCGATACCCAACGACAAGAGCTACACTCGGGAAATGTGCCCGTGCATTGCCTGATATTTCAATATTTTGTTTTGAAAGCAAAACACCCGAAAAAGAAATATCACCAGAAACAAGTACTCCTGCAAGCCCCAAAATTTCCGCAAAACCGACACTCACATTTCCCCGCAAAGAAACAGTTCCTGTCGAATAAATACGAAGCGTATCAAAGTGGACGGGACCTCTAATTTTAACATCGCCCTCGACATTCGCCATAAAAGAACGGACCGACGGAGATTTATGAACAAATGTATTAAGCCTGCCAAAACCGTCCAAATCCAAAGTCAAATCACCGGCACTCACATTCAAAGCAACAGATTTGAAGCGGCTCGATGAATCCAGTTCTAACAAGCGAATATTTCCAGAAAGATTTTTCAATCCATCCGCCTGCAAAATAAGCTCATGTAAATTCTGTTCCAAAGAAACCGCGCAACGCACCCATTCCGAAGTCGAAAAACGTCCATACTCACGTCCCAAAAGAAACCGAAACTCGTTATTGCCTCCATCCGCAAATTTATTGTTCCGCCCCATCCGCCATTCCATCCAAGGTCCAAGGATTCGCGGTTCTACAGATGGCAAATCCGCAAAATACCCTTCCGGATAGCCCTCTAATTTGGCAAGCACAGCGGACTCCGCCCAATACATTTCTTGAGTTTCTTTTGCAACAATCGCAACCGAACGCCTAAGCGTCCCCGGAATTCGAAGCATCGCCATCAAAAGAAAAGAAAGCACAAGCAACAAGCCTAGCACGAGCAGGAGCACGTTACCGCGTTTCAATGGCATAACGAACCTCCTTACGTCCACACAGCAACACGACTTCATCCACCCCAATCCATTTTACGCGATATCGCAATAGCGTATCCCCAAGCGAAAGTATTTTCGTTTCACCAGTGACCATTTTTACAAGAACCGCCCGCCCGCCCACAATTCCGAGCAACTTGAATTCCGGCGGATTACAACATTCCCCATAATTTCGCCGTCCTGCACGCACTTCACCCAAACGCCCCCAAAATTTTCCATGCCCAGGCCCCCATTTTGCGGGAAACAAATCTCGATGACCATTAGCCCAAGCAAGTTTTTCCAAATCGTGCGCAGAAGGCTGCGATAATTCAACAGGCAAAACCTCAACAACGGCACTTTTCACGAAACGCCCCCCAAGAGCAACGGCAAGCGCAACGCACAATGCAAATACTACGGCAATTTTCAATATCCACCGGCGTTTTTCGCAAAATTTCATTGACTCACATTTATCTAAATCAACAAGGTGCCAAAACGGGGCTTTCGTTCCTGCTCGAAACAATTCTTCCGTATTCGACAAGGTATTGCATTGCACATAAAATTCATTCAAAGCACCAGCATCATTTGCAAACAATTCATCCTCATGCAAAAATTTTTTAAACAGAGACACTCGTTTTCGACACTGTTCATCAAAGGACTTGCCAAACCCGCATTCCTCCGACCAGTGGCATAGCCGTCCGCCCATAAAAACAAGAATATAAAGGCTTTGATTCCAAAGTGCGACAAGCAACAAGTTCCCATCCAAGAAATCAGTTTCAGCGTTTTGCTCACCGGTAATTTTGTGATTGGCTTCGAAAACATTCACCCATTCGGTCCATGTTCCTCTAAGTATTTTATCTGCAATTGCAAACAGCATCACTTGCTTGGGCAAACATCGATCAAATTTTTTACGATAATTTATAAGCATTTCATCGGCAACAGCGACAAGGTAACGATGTCGGCGTCCGTCTGCGGCATTGAAAGAAACGAGTGGGCAAAAGCAGACTTGGCTTTCTTCGCATTCATACGCATCTCGAAATTCTTCGTCAAAGCGCTTTCGCAATTCCATTTCCGTGGGAGTTTCGTCAAATGCAGTCGTCACTTCCCACGTCATCATTCGCGCCGAAACAGGCGCTATATGTTTATGCAGAAAAAACATGTTGTTAGTCATTGGTCATTAGTTTCTGGTGGTTAGCGATTAGGGCTGTAATAGAAACGTTCCCATTACACATCCTGCTTACTAATCACTGTTTACTGATTGCATCCTATCACCTATTACCGATTTTCGTCTCTTGCCTGCAGGCTCGCAGAGCCGTCCTCTCTAATCGCCACAGTCGGAGTTATAAATATCGCAAGTTCGCTTTCTTCTTCCTCCTCCGATGTGTAACTGAACAACCGCCCTAATCCGGGAATGCTCCCCAAAAAGGGCACTGAAGACCGCACCTCCGTTTTACTTTTCCGGATGAGTCCACCTAAGCAAAGGGTTTCGCCATCGCGCAACACGACAGTCGTCTTCATATTGCGTGAACTTATATCACGCGGCCCGTCGCCAGTACTCCTGCCCGCGGTCTTGATTTCAGGCGAAACAGAAAGCGTTATCAAGCCATTTTGAGTCATCGTTGGCGTGAGTTCTAGTGAAATGCCATCGTTAAACGAGCGGTAATCCGTAATCGGATAGCCGTCCGACGATACTTGACTGATAAGATAATAGACCGTATTCGTCACGTTCAATTCAGCCTTGCTGCCGTTCAACGTCGTCACTCGCGGCCGAGCAAGCACTCTTGCTTCATTGTTCTCTTCCATCGATGAAAGTTCCAATTCAAAGCGGTCCGGCATTATCCCGATTTTCCCGAATGCACCCGACTTCGAAATATCTTTCCCTAAAAAGTCAAAGAACCCGCGCACTTGAACATCACGTTCCCCCACATTCCGCGTTGCACCGCTCCGCACGCCAAGCGCAAACCCATGCCCCTTGCGAAACTCCACAATCACGCAAGCAAGCGTCACCTGCATCGCCGGCACATCGATCATTTTCAAAAGTTCCGCCGCACGGTCCAACATTCGCGGAGATGCGCTAAGCACAAGCGAATTCTGTTCTCGATACTCCGAAACATTGATTTCGGCCCCCTTCATAAACTTTGATAGTTGCGCCATAGCCTTTTCCGGTGAGACATGCTTTAACGGATAAACACGCAGGTCGCCAAGAGCCTTTGTCGCCCCCTCCTCCGAAACCAGAAGCGATGACGAATCCAAATAAAACGTGAACGGACTCCCGCGAAAAAGCGATGTCAAAAGTTCCGGCAAAGCCACATTCTTGAACGACATTTGCACCATTTCATTCAATTCTCCATAGATTGCCAAATTGAGACCGGCCTCGTTCGCAATCGTCTTGAGCACAGCCTTTAACGGAACCGATGGCAAATCCACCGAATAAAGGTCCCCCGTCCGCTCAACAGCAAACCCGGAGGCATCTTGATGCAAGCCATTCTGCGACACATTTCCTCCCGCGCCATCCGTTCGTGCCCGCAGGACCCGCAGACAGCCCTGTTCCCTGCGCACATTAAATCCATTTGACACCATCAACGCACGAAAAGCAACCTCCGGAGCCAAGTTCCTCAAATCACCAGAAACAGCCCCATCGACATCATAATCGGCAAGCACATTCATACCCGTATTCAATCCGAATTCCCTAACAAACTCGCGAACATCCATATTCCGGACAGAAACGACAACCCCGGAATCCGAAAGCGTAATCAGTCCACCCTGCACATTCGCCCGTCGGATATGGTACACGCGTCCTTCCTGCACCACGGCAAGCCCGTATGCAGCGCACAAAGCCGTAAGCCCTTCAAATAAACTCACATTTTCCAAATGAAACGTCACATGAACATCGCAAGCATCATCCGTTAAAATCGAAGTTCCATAAGCGAGGGAAAGCGTCCGCGCAAGCTCAGACAACGGGACATCGACAAAATCAAGCGTCACTAATTTTGCAGACGTTCCAACAGCACTCACCGAAGAGAGTTCATCCGCAGCACGCCTAGAATGCGCAACAGGCGCAGCGCCGGCAAGCATAAACAATGTAAAAAGGGAAACTCCCCAAATCCTTAGAAGCATACGCCTCCCTAAAATGCGCATGCCCGCTATTCAACGCTCATTCAAGAGCGTAAACAATCGCGGCCCCTGCCCGGGATCATATTTAAGGATATAGGGAACGATAAAATAAATCGGAAGTTAATGTACAAAAATGAAATTGGAAAAACAAGTTGGTGGAATGTAGAACTTAGAGCTTAGAACTTAGTATTCTTTCTTAGTTCTACAAGCAAGGCGAACCTAAGCTCTACAAGCAAAGCGGCCTGAGTTCTACCAACTAATCCCCGCACAGCTAAAAATCGGGACTTTAGCTTCCAGTGAGGCAAATCACCTCGTTTTTTTTTGATTTTCCAAAGCCTTCTTCTTGATTTTTAAGAACAAACTGGCGAAAATCAAGCATTTTTCGCATTTTTCAAATATTGGCACAAATATTGCTATTGGTAAGATAAAGGAGCGACGTAAATACTCTTTCAAGGAAGGATCAATTATGAAATCAAAATTCATTGCCATTCTCACGCTTTCAACACTCGCCTTTTTTGCCACCGCCTCCGCAAAAAGCGATTTTTCAGGAATGAAACGCGTCAAATCTGAAATTTCCACCGATATTTCGACCGAGACCAAAACAGAAATCACCGATAGCGATTTCAAGAAGATGCGCGACGAAAGCAGAGAAGCTCGCAAGGAACTCCTGGACAAAATCAAGCTCGACATAGAAGACCTCGCGCTAGATCCGCCTGCAAAGCCGGAAATCGAACCGCCAACCCCGAAAACCGAAGAAGAACTCCAGGCTGAACGAGAAGCTCACCAAGCCGAAATGGAAGCCAAGCGCGCCGAGCACGAAGCTCGCAAAGCCGAAGAAGAAGCCAAGCGCGCCGAACGTGAAGAAGCCATGAAGGCTGAACACGAAGCTCGCAAGGCTGAAATGGAAGCCAAGAGAGCTGAAATGGAAGCCAAGAGAGCTGAAATGGAAGCTGAAAGAGCTGAACGCGAAGAAGCCATGAAGGCTGAACACGAAGCCCGTAAGGCAGAACGCGAAGCCCGCAAGGCTGAACACGAAGCCCGCAAGGCAGAGATGGAAGCCAAGAGAGCGGAAATGGAAGCAGAAAGAGCTGAACGTGAAGCAGCCATGAAGGCTGAACGCGAAGCTCGCAAGGCGGAAATGGAAGCCAAGAGAGCGGAAATGGAAGCTGAAAGAGCTGAACGTGAAGCGGCCATGAAGGCTGAACACGAAGCTCGCAAGGCGGAAATGGAAGCCAAGAGAGCGGAAATGGAAGCTGAAAGAGCTGAACGTGAAGCGGCCATGAAGGCTGAACGCGAAGCTCAAAAAGCAGAACAAGAAACAGCAAAAGAAGAAAAGACCTTTGCAAAAGTGGAATAAGTCTTCTTGATTCCAATCATTAGGCGACAGAACTTCTGTCGCCTCTCTTTTCCGGGTCTTTTCAAGGTTAACGCCATGAAAAGCACACACAAACTCATCGCATTATTAATCTGTTCAGCATTCGTGACGTTTGCTCCTGCGCAGCCAGAATCCGATATTGCGACACCCGTAGAAAAGACAGAAATTACACAAGGCGCGCCCGACCTCGGGCAAAAGCAAAAAGAAGATTGGAAGCGTTTACGCGAAGAACGCAAAAAAGCAAGACAACAAATTTTATCGGATATCAAGGCCTGCGCCAAAGATGAAGTAAAGAGCGTTCAAGAGGAATTTTTCGAACAAAAAATAACGAACAACGAAAATCGGAATACCCCTCAAAACCGAGACAACCTGATCCACAAAGAAATAAATCCACATGAAAAAGGGCCTTTGGAACAGGAAAAAATCAAGCCCGAAAATCCACCGTTAGACATTCCCCGCCCAAATGAACACGGGCCATTTCCTAGAGGCCCAAAGATTTAGCTACTCCAACCCCAACACAAAGCGGTGTCCTAGGACACCGCTTTGTTCGCACAATTCAAATCAAAGGAGATTCCCGCTCAAGGCGGGAATGACATCACGGGAAAGACTCCGCGGAATGACAAAATCACCACGTCACCGGAGCGTAACGGTAGCGGCCGGCACTGCAAAGGAATACGCAACCATCAATTTCGCTGGACTCCCCTTCCTTACTGCAAGCGGTTCCGATAGCGGAGCTTTCTTGGCAACGAAACGAAGGACGGTCGCAATCTTCTTTTTCGCCACATTCGTAATACTTGAAGCGTTCCACCCACCTGTTGTTCACGCAAATATAGTTTTCAGACCTGTAGGAACCATCAGACATTTTAATACGGAGGTCTCTGCTCGCTTCGCCTTCTTTGCAAGGCTCATTCAGCCATGCGTTATTGTTTGGACCGCAAGAACCACCCTCATTCGCTTCACAAGGAGGCAGAACGTCCTTTCGCCCACAGCCTTCAACATTTCCAGCCTCGCAATCACGGAGATCTATAGACCAAAAACCTTTTTCACATCTATATTCATTGCCAGTCACACAGTCCGTGACGCGTTTCGGACCATTCACATCGCAGGAACCACAGCTCTCGTCGCCAAATTCGCATTTGACATCAGTGATATGTACGCAGATATCATCGCCCATGCCATACTTTTTCCATTTGCCACCTTCGCACTTGTAGTGACCTTCGAAGGCTCCTTCTTTGTAGCAGGCATCGCAATATTCGAGTTCACCGCGAGCGCAATGCTGATTTTCTTCCGTTTTCTTGACTTCCCAAGATTCCCCATTACAAACATAAATCACGCCATTTTCGCAATCGGCAATTTCCTGAATGCCATCCGGCTGACAAAGGCGGTAACCGCATCCACCCATGCCCGGTTCGCATTCGTTCGGCTTGATATTCAGGCAAATAACCGGTTGCCAATTATTGTTTTTGCATTCATAGTTTACCCCCGTCATGCAGTCAACAGCAGTGCGGCCGTTCTGATTCACGCAGTTTCCTTGTGCCGTCATGCCATCGTATTCCGAGATATGCCTGCAAGTTTCAATTCCTTTCGAAGAAGAGCTAACCCCGCAGAACCGGGTCTCGCCCATTTCGCAAAGTTGTTCAACAGTGTAGCCGCACTCAGGGAGAAAAGCATTACACATCGAACTGAGCGGTAATGTGGACGAAGAAGAGCTAACCCCGCAGAACTGGGTCTCGCCCATTTCGCAAAGTTGTTCAACAGTGTAACCGCACTCAGGGAGAAATGCATCACACATCGAACTGAGCGGTATTGCGGACGAAGAAGAGCTAACCCCGCAGAACCGGGTCTCGCCCATTTTACAAAGTTGTTCAACAGTGTAACCGCACTCAGGGAGAAATGCATTGCACCTCGAACTAAGCGGGATATCAGATGAAGAACTTCTAACAACCTCGGAGGATTTTCCACCGTTTCCGCTGTTGTAATCAGGACCACTGAGAATTTCATTATCGCATGCAACGACCGCGAAAAATGTAGCCGCCACAACGGCAAGGCCCATCGCCTTGACATAATGCTTCTTTTTCATGATGTTTTCTCCTTAATTTATAAGTTCTTTTTTGATAGAACAGGTGATTTTTTCTTTACCCATTCATCTCGATTATTTATAACCGGACATTGATTTTTAGACAAATTACTTTCAACTGAAACATGCACAACATCTGGATGACTATCAATTTCGCCACAGTAGTAGAACAGGAACCGAGATATTTCGCTTGATGGAAGCGCTTTGCACTCGCCCGCCGGAACATCAAGTACCGTGATTGTATCCTTTGCGATTTCAGCTACGATGTAGGCCACCGACAAACCATCGCTATACACATTGAACGTATAAAGGCCACATTTTTCATCCAAAGTTTCATTCTTTATCGCCATAATGATATCAGAATATTTTTCGAACGCCATCGGGAAGAATTCTTTCAAAGCATCAACATTCTGCTTTACAATCTTGTGCGGCCACGGGGTATCAAATTCCGTTGACATCGGAGGGTTCGGATTTTGCGTATTGCCATCCTTATTAAAATCGATTTTTGTCGATAAGATTCCTTTGTCAAACGATCCGGATTCAAGTTCAAACAAACTTAAATAATAATCCAGCGATTTCCATTTTGTATCGCCTTCATTTAATGTTTGCGAACTCGACATAGCATCACCAGGCCTTTTTTCCGAACTGCTTGATACCATTTGAGAATCACTCGATTTTAAGACTGGTTCAGAATCCGTGGAAGAACTGGTCAATTTTACACTCGCAATGCTCGAGGAATACGAATGCGTTATGGAGCTACTAGACTGTCCACAAGAACAGCTCGATTTGACGCCATAGTTTTTCGAATCCGAGGAAGTATTCTCCGAACTAGAAGATACGTTATCAGCAAATTCGTTACCTTCTTCGGATGTTCCCATAGCCGTAGAATACGAGCATCCAGCCAAAAGATAAGCAAAGACAAATTCTGCAACTAGAAGAAGAGCAAACAAATTAAATTTTTTCATTTTTAGTCTCCTTAACATTCCTTGTCAGGGGGAAAAGTTGCAAATTTAGTCGATAAACTTGTTCGATATTCTTTTCTTCAGCAGCAATAGCAACAATCTTCCGGCGGCACTCCTCCAGCACATTTTCGATTGCACAGTAGGATTCGCGAGAAAGCCCCATAGTGACTCCGCTAAAGTTACGCTCTTCTTTCGGGAGTTCCAAGGCAGGAGTCGCAAGTTTCGACATTTCGCGGTGCATTCCGCGCAAGGCCAGCCTTGTCGCATCAGTCGTACCTTTCACCGAAATTTCCGATTGAAAAAAGCACCCGTTTTCTTTTTTCAAGAGCCCCGCTTTCGTGAGAAAGTCAAGAGAATCGTGAACTTCTTGCGCAGAAACCTCCGGATAGCACATTTTTGCCATTTCGCCAGGGGTCGCCCCCGGCATGATAGGGGCAAGTTCCCTCAATACGGGATTACGCCAGGAATCGTAATATTGGAACAGGTCCCCTTCAAGCGTACGGACCTTATAAACCTTAGCAATAGAAATCATCTCTTCGTAAGCGGCTTTTTTCTTTTCTTCCGTTTCCGCTTGTCCGTACTTCACCATCGCCCTGAAATAGTCCATTTCGAACCCCGTAAGTCCCATGGCTATACCCGTGCGTTCCACACCGATACGACTCAACTTGCTCTTTCCGTCGCACACGACTTTCATATACGAAGGCGAACTGAACCCGGCGTTTTTGGAGAACTCCCGCCAAGAAAACACAGAGCGCAGCTTGCGGTCTTCGTAAAAATCGCGCATGAACTTGCGAAAATCGGTATATTCAACAATCGGCTTCATACTTCAAAATATAAAACCATTTTTTCAAAAAATCAAGCATTTTATGCTACAAAGATTTGATTTTTTAAAGAATTTCAGCAATTTTCATAGTTTTCAATATTTCATTTTTCTTTATGCTACACACTGTAGCATATGCAATGAATAAAAGAACTCCGAGTCATTCTTCCAAGCGTAACGGATTTAGAAATATTGAATTCGCTACATATTTTTTTAGATTTAAGAAAAAAACACTAATTGTTCCAATGGAATACCAGGAAAACGCCGCCCTACACGAACTTTTACGAATGGCAGTCAGCGACTCGCCCTGCATTTTCACGCATAAATTAAGTGCAAAAGAATGGAACGAACTCCATTCCGTATGCATCAAGCAGCTTTTATCGGCCGTTGTCTATCGTGCCATCTGCCGTTTACCCAAAGAGCAACAGCCTCCACTTGAACTAGCGTTCCAATGGGCTAGCGAAGCCGAAACAGTCAAAGGCCATAACAAGCTTTTAAACGCGATGGCCGCCAAATACACGGAACAATTCGCTACGCAAAATCGCAAGACAGCAATACTCAAAGGATCCGCAAACGCAAGGCTTTATCCGGACCCGTTCATGAGACAAGCCGGAGATATCGATCTGTGGGTTGAAGGGGGGCGCAAAAGCGTCATCGCCTTGCTAAAAGAAATGAAATTTGAATTCGACGAAAAAGAAATTATTGCCCCCCATCACGTCCATATCCAAAAAGCTGAAAATGACATCACGCTCGAAATTCACTTTAGGCCGTCGTCCGGAAACTTGAATCCTTTTTCGAGCAGACGCCTTTTGTGTTTTCTGGAAAATGAAATTCAAAACGTAGAACATGTCCCCGAAGGGTTCAACGTCCCTTCGATAAAATTCGCCTTGGCCATGCAACTTGCGCACATCCAGCGTCATTTCTTTTCGGGCGGTATCGGATTCAAGCAGCTGGTTGATTATTACATATTGTTACAGCATGCTTCCGAAGAAGAACGTCAAGAGATATCCGGTAAACTTTCTTCATTTGGACTTTTAAAGTTATGCAGTGCACTCATGTGGATTATGGATTACGTATTCAAGCTCGATCCAGAAAAAATGCTCTGCAAGCCAAACGAAAAGCTTGGTAAAAAATTGCTTGCCGAAGTATACAGAGGTGGCCATTTCGGCAAATATGGACATTCGGGACTGCCAGATATTTACCGTAACGCCATAGTGCGTTGGCTAAAATATAAATGGCGTCGCATCCGTCTATTCTGGTTTTCACCAAGCGAAGTTCTACTTGGTGAAATCGGATATTGGTTTACATTTATAATAGGCACAATTCCGCTCCGCATTAAAAAACGCCGTTTTGCATTAAGCGAAACAAAAAAACTAAACAGAACTCAAGAGAAATCAAATGGGGAAACATTTTTTTAAAGTCGCCGGTCATATATTTTCAGTAGAAATCTGTGACGAATTATTGTCTCAGATGGATAACTACACACCCTTTGCAGTAAATCCAGTTGACAATCCCATTTTTTCACTTGCCGTACAAAATGAGCAAGCTCCAAGATACACCGAAGAAACTCGCCAAGAAGAAGAAAACCAATCCATTATTTGCGGAAAAACCGATGACGGATTAGCCGTTTTTGATTTTTTTCTTTACGGAAAGTCCACAGGTATTTTAATTTGCAGTAAAAATTTTAAACAAGCTAATTTGTATTTGAATCAAGATGGAATTTTCGCCAAGGAACAGACCGATATCCATTCCGAAAATTGGCAGCACACTCGTTTTGCATTAAACAATTCGCTAATGGTCCTATACTCGCTTGCAACAGCGACTTTAGGAACAGTCCTTTTCCATGCGGTTGGAATAAAATACAATGGACGCGGCTACTTGTTCCTAGGGAAAAGTGGCACAGGCAAAAGCACCCACGCAAGACTTTGGCTCAAGTACAACGAAGGCTCGGAACTTTTCAACGATGACAATCCTGTAGTTCGTTTATTCAAAAACGAAAACGGAACAATTCACGCAAAAACATACGGTACACCATGGAGCGGCAAGACCCCTTGCTATAAAAATGTAGAAATGGAATTGGGAGGCTTCACATTACTGTCGCAGGCGCCATTCAACAAAATATCACCTCTCAAGAAAATCTCTGCGTACGCAGCCCTCAAGACAAGTATTTCAGGGATGCGATGGGACAAGAATATTGCAGACGGGCTACACCAGACCGAAAACGGACTCGCCGCTAATATTCCCGTGTGGTATCTAGAATGCCTACCCGATGGAGGAGCCGCAAAACTTTGCCGGGAGACCATTGTTAGCAATGAATGACTACGCCCCAAAAGACGATGCATTGATTATCGCCGAAGCCATCCGCCTGGTAAACGAAGGCGTGAGCGTTAGCTTTCCCGTAAACGGGCGAAGCATGTTGCCTTTCATTGTGGGCGGACGTGACAGCGTTATTTTAGAAAAGCCGACCCATTTACGGCGAGGAGACATCGTACTTGCATCGGTAAAAACAAGCCAACACGGATTGCATTACGTCGTTCACAGAATCGTCGCTCTAGACAGCGACAGTGTAACTCTCATGGGAGACGGGAATCTCGCTTTACGAGAACTCTGTAACCGTAACGATATCCACGCCAAAGTGATTTACGTGGTCAAGCCCAATGGAAAAAAGCTCCCGCAAAGCGCATTCTACAGTCTTGTTGCCGCAAAAATATGGTATATTCTGCTACCTTTTAGACGTTACCTACTTTGGATTTATAACAAGGTGAAAAAATGAAAATCAAGAAAGGATTCGTGCTGCGCGACGTGTGCGGCGAACAGGTGATTATGGGCGAAGGCATTGGCGCACTCGATTTCGGTCGTCTTCTATGCTTGAACGAAACCGCAGCGTGGATTTGGAAGCAAGCGGAAAAGCTTGGAGATTTCACAATCGAAAGCCTCGCCGAGAAGCTTTGCGATGAATACGATGTCAGCGAAGAACAGGCAAAAGCAGATATCGCCGCAATTGTCGGGGAATGGGAAAAGGTGAACGTTATCGAATGAAATACATCGCTTGGCTATGGCGCGGAACTCAAGGTTTTCGCATAAATATTGTCACCCGCATCTTGGCGGGAACCGGGCGCGTGGCGCTTGGCCTTTTGACGATATGGCTTAGCAAGCGCTTCATCGATGAAACAATCCGTACGGGAACACAGGACGATATTTCCCGGATGCTTTTGCTGTTAGTACTCTCAGTCGTGGGAACTATCATCCTCAGACTCGTTTACTATTACATGACCGCAGCGGCAACCGTAAAAAAAACGAACGCTCTCCGACTATTTTACTTTGGCACCCTGTTCAGACGAAACTTATTCGACGGTCACGAATTGCATTCGGGCGATGTATCTTCGCGACTTTCAAAAGACATCGAAAACACTTCCACGTCTATAATAGACACGCTCCCGCAAATGGCCGTAACAGGCATCCAGCTCATCGGTGCTTTTTTGCTGATGCGATGGTTCGATGTTCGATTGGCATGGGCGCTGCTCCTCCTGACGCCAATCATGCTTGTTATCGGCAAGCTCATTTCGCATAAACTCCGCAACATGACATTGGACATCCGCGATAGTGAAAGCCGCATTCAAATGCAGGTACAAGAGGGCGTGGAATACAATGCCATATTGCGTTCGCTCGAAAGCGAAAATTGGATAACGGAACGCCTTAAATTAAAACAAAGAAAATTAGAACAAGATGTATTAAAGCGAACGCGCTTTACGGCGGTAGCTCGCTTTGCCATCGGCTCCACTTTTGGACTCGGCTATCTGCTCGCCTTTGTGTGGGGCGGCCTCGGACTCCGTGACGGGACGATAACATTTGGCGTGATGACATCATTCTTGCAGTTGGTCGGACAAATCCAGCACCCGATTTTGACTTTACTTGGAATGGTCCCGCAGCTTGTTCATTCGACAGCAAGTATCGACCGCTTAAACGAACTAGAAGAAAGCGCAAACGAGAAGCAGGAACCCCATCCCGAATACAACGAAACCGCCATGCCCGAAAGCCTAGGTTTGCAATTCGAGCATGTAAGCTTCGGCTATACAAGCCACCATTCAAAAAACGATGTCATTCGCGATTTTTCACACGATTTCGCCCCAGGTAGCAAAACCGCAATCATGGGTGAAACCGGAAAAGGCAAAACAACTTTATTCAGACTTTTGCTTGGTTTTGTAAAACCCGATGATGGAAAAATAGCCCTTTATGCCAAATGCGAGAACAAGCAAAATTGCGGAAAAACGTTCCCCATATCGAAGGCTACCCGGTCAAATTTTGTGTACGTACCGCAAGGAAACTCCTTAATGAACGGATCGGTCCGCTACAACTTGCAACTCGCAAAGCCGGACGCCACCGAAGACGAAATGCAGGAAGCGCTCCACACAGCTTGCGCCGATTTCGTAAACGATCTTCCCAACGGAATAGATTGCGAAATAGGCGAACGCGGGCATGGAATTAGCGAAGGTCAAGCACAACGCATCGCAATCGCCCGCGGACTTTTGCGCCCCGGAAAAATCTTGCTTTTCGACGAAATCAGTTCCTCGCTGGACGAATCGACCGAAGCAGAGCTCTACCGCCGCCTATTCAGCGCAATCCAAAACAAGACGATGATATTCGTGACCCACCGCACGATCATTTGCGAAATGTGCGATGAAATCGTGCAATTGTAATGATCTACATCCCAGAATTTGCACTCTATCAAAAAATCTAGGGTGTTTTTTTGTCGCATTACCCAAAGTCCATAAATTCTGCAAAAGAACGGCCTTGCGTTTTGCCCTTATGTGCAGTATTAAAAATTTTTATATATTTGTTTTGGTTTTTATAGAGATTTTAAAGAGATTGATTAATGGCAGCTACGAAATATACAGAAGAAAGCATCAAGTCCCTCGAATGGCATGAACATATCCGCCTGCGCCCCGGCATGTACATCGGTAAGCTCGGCGATGGCAACAGCCCGGACGACGGCATTTACGTGCTCGTCAAGGAAATTATCGACAACTCCATCGACGAGTTCGTGATGGGTGCGGGCAAGAAGATTGAAATTGACATCGAAGACCGCGCGGCACGCGTACGCGACTACGGGCGCGGCATTCCTCTCGGCAAGGTCATCGACTGCGTATCGAAGATCAACACGGGCGGCAAGTACGATTCCGAAGCGTTCCAGAAGTCGGTCGGCTTGAACGGCGTGGGTACAAAGGCGGTGAACGCACTTTCGACCAAGTTCATCGTCAAGAGCTATCGCGATGGCCGCATGAAGCAGGCTGAATTCAGCCGCGGTGTGCTGGTACAGGACTACAAGGAATGCGCCACAACCGAAAAGAACGGTACTGAAATTTACTTTGAACCGGATGCCGACATTTTCAAGAACTACCGTTTTCTCCCGGCGTACATGGAAGAAAAGGTCTGGAACTACGCCTACTTGAACAACGGGCTTTCGCTTATCATGAACGGCAAGGTCTACACGAGCCCGAACGGCCTTTTGGACCTTTTGAACAAGCATGTGGACGACACCATCCGCTATCCGGTCATCCATTTCAAGGACAAGGATATCGAATGCGCGTTCACGCACGGCAACCAGTACGGTGAACATTACTACAGCTTCGTGAACGGCCAGCACACCACGCAGGGCGGTACGCACCAGCAAGCTTTCCGCGAAGGTATCGTCAAGGGCGCCCGCGACCACTTCAAGAAGGACCTCGATCCGTCTGACGTGCGCAACTGCATCATCGGCGCCATTTCAGTGCGTATCCAGGAACCGGTGTTCGAATCACAGACAAAGACGAAGCTCGGTTCTACGACCGTTTCGCCGGGCGGTGCCCAATTGCGCTCCTGGGTCGTCGATTACGTGGCAAGCCAGTTCGACAACTACTTGCACAAGAATCCGGAAACCGAAAAGGCTTTGCTCAACCGCATCACGCAGAACGAACGTGAACGCAAGGAAATCGCAGGAATCAAGAAGCTTGCGAACGAACGTGCCAAAAAGGCGAACTTGCACAACCGCAAGCTCCGCGACTGCAAGATCCACCTCACCGACGTGAAGAATGCGCTCAACCGCGAATCGATGATTTTCATTACAGAAGGTGACTCCGCATCCGGCTCCATCACCAAGGCCCGTAACGTGCAGACGCAAGCCGTGTTCAGCTTGCGCGGTAAGCCGCTCAACAGCTTTGGCATGACGAAGAAGGTCGTCTATGAGAACGAAGAATTTAACTTGTTGCAGCATGCACTCGATATCGAAAATGGTCTCGAAAACCTGCGTTACGACAAAGTCATTATCGCGACCGATGCTGATGTGGACGGTATGCACATTCGCCTCTTGCTGATGACATTTTTCTTGCAGTTCTTCCCGGAACTCGTGGAGCAGAAACACTTGTACATCTTGCAGACGCCGCTTTTCCGCGTGCGTAACAAGCAAGTGACCAAATACTGCTACGACGAAACCGAACGCGACAAGGCCGCCAAGGAAATCGGCAAGACCGGTCTCGAAATCACACGATTCAAAGGTCTTGGCGAAATCAGCCCGGAAGAATTCGGACAGTTCATCAACGAAGACATGCGCCTTGAAACGGTGAGCATTCCGCCCGACGCAACACTCGGCAAGATGCTCGAATACTACATGGGCAACAACACGCCAAGCCGCCAGGAGCACATCGTGCAGAACCTGCGTGCGGAAGCCGTCGAAGAGTTGTAGTTGGCGCCGGAGGCGCAGTTGGCAGAACTTAGTCCGCTGCGCTCTTAGAACTTAGCTACCATTTTTTTAATGTCATTCTAAAGCTAGAGGCTATAGAATGACATTTTATTTTTCATTTTGCGCTTTTTCTTTCGCAATTTCATTACTTTTCTTCATCACCTCATTCAAGGAAAAATCCTCCTTGCTAAAAAAGAAGGTATTAGAGCCCAAATCTTTAAGCGAAGCTCCAAAATGATATGCAGTTTCATCAATAAACAAAAATCTATCGTGCATACCATAACTGGGCAAAATTTTTATCGGGCAATTCGGATATTGAGCATTATACACCGACAAGTCAACTTCAAAAACTTTACTTTTGTCGTAGGTATAAATTGTTACAGAAACATCTTTTTGCCGTTTAAGCATCATTGCCAAAGTTTTCTCGTCCACATATCTATCAACTAGGACTATTCTTTTTTTAGCCTGCCTAATCAATCCACACACAAACACATAAGCATCGAAAACCTGGTTATTATAGAACAAGCCCTTTGAACGCATTTCGCCCCTATCCATAGCTTCAAAAAGTTCATCCAATTTTTGATCATGTTCTAGCATTTTCCGATTTTGAGCAAGCATCCGTTCATCCTGATTAATAATCTTCGCTTCTACATTTGAAAGGCGATTGACAATGCAGCCATTTTGCATCATAAAATGGCGCATGGCAACAAAAGCATTCATAATGCCTATGCTTACTCTTATGGCATTTTCACTATGCAATACGGCAGAAAGCATTGCAACCCCTTGTTCCGTGAATGCATAAGGCAATTTTTTCACGTTAAAGCCGCGTTTATTACCACTAGCGTTCAAAGTCGCAATTTGCGACTTTGAAGAACAAGAAGCCTCCTCCAAATTCAATTGAAAACAGAATTCCTCAGGAAATCTTTCGATATTACGTTTTACCTGTTCATTGATACGCTTCGTTTCCACTCCATAAAGCGTAGCCAAATCGCGGTCAAGCAGCACTTGCTTATCACGAATGACAAGAATCATCCTTTCAATTCCAGTCGCAGTCAAAGGATTCGACGAGACAACCTCATTACCTACATTGTTTTTCATTTTTGCTCCCACAAAAAAAGCCGGCTTTTATATTTTCATATAAAAAACCGGCAATTTAATAACACTTTAATTTTTTTGGAGGTGAATAACAATCACCAATAGTCTCAATATACAAAAAATAATTTCAAAAAAAACAACAGGGATTAAAATGAAAAAATGCCGCAACCAACGGCATTTTTCATTTGCATTTTCCTATAACAAATTCGCAGAAATCGCAATCCTTACACTTTGTGCAGGCTTTGCGTCTTGGGGCCTTTCACGCCGGCAGGGAGGATCATCAAGACCTTTTCCATGCGTGTACCGTCCATGCGCAGAACGCGGAACGTGTAACCTTGAATCTTGACTTCGGCGCCTGGCGACGGGATGATTCCAAGCGTTGCTTGAATGAGACCGGAGAGCGTTTCCACGTGGGAATTCTCAGGCGGTTTGAGTTCTACGTCAAGTTCGTATTCCAAATCCGAGAGCGTCATCAGCGGGTCGAGAATGTAGCGTCCGTCCTTCAACTTCTGCACGTCCTCGTCTTCGTCCATGTCGTCTTCGTCGCGAATTTCGCCGACGATTTCTTCGAGGATATCTTCGAGCGTCACAAGGCCAGCCGTTCCGCCGTATTCGTCGACGACAATCGCAAGCTGGTTGCCCGTCTTGCGGAGTTCCGTCAACAAGTCGTCAATCTTCTTGTGGTACGGCACATAAACCGGCGGCATCACGAGCTTCATCAAGTCAAACGGCTCGTCGCGGTGTTCCGTGAACCATTCCAAAAAATCGCGGTTCGAAAGGATACCGACAATGTTGTCTACAGTATCCTTGTAAACGGGCAAACGCGAATGGCGTTCATTGTTCAAGACCTTCACCAAGTCCTCAAGCGACGTATCCACGTCAATCGCACACATGTCCACACGCGGTGTCATGATTTCGCGTACCGGAGTTTCCACGAAGTCGAAGATGTTGAGGATCATCTGGCGTTCTTCTTTTTCCAGGCCCTCCCCCTCGCTGAGCGAAGAATCCGAGAGGTCCGCCTGTACAGCATCACGGCGTTCTTCGGGCAAGAAACTGAGCTTTGCGTCATACCCCAAAGCATTCAACAACTTGAGATAAATGGTGTGGCTAATTTTTCCCACCGGTACAAAAGGCATACGAATCAGCCTATACAGAGGGACTAGAATCACAGACAAAGTATCCGGTTTCAAGTTACCGATTAAGTTTGGACAAAAGATGGTCAACACATAAATTACGGCGCAGGCACAGAACATATACGCCATAATTCCGAGCAACCAAAAATCGTGCGTCCACTGCCATGAGACATTCGAGAAGAGATAAAAGCCGAACACGCCAATGCCCACATCCGAGAAAATACGACCGATAGAAACGGTCTCGTTGTAGCCACGGTTTTCAACAATCTTTGCAATCTTCGCTTCTCGGTCCGTGCGATCATGATCTTCACGTTTGGCATAGATGGCTGCAAAGACAGCCTTGACTAAAGTAAACGATGCCGAAACAAAAAGGAAAAAAACGAGAAGAACAATAGCAATGGTGTTCGTATCACCCATTTTCCATGCTCTCCTTGTCCTTGTATGGATCTAACCCCAAGAACTCACATTCGCGGGCGCGCATCACTTTGCGGTCGGCAGCCTTCATGTGGTCGTACCCCGACAGGTGGAGTAACCCGTGAACGATTACGCGCTTCATCTCGGCAAAAAAGCTGTTACCATACTGCGGGGCCTGGCGTTTGACCTGGTCTCTTGCAATGTAGATTTCACCGAGCATTTCTTCTTCGCCCGGGATTTCTTCGTGCCATTCGAAAGAAAGCACGTCTGTCACCTTGTCAAGTCCGCGATAGTTCTTGTTCATCTCGCGAACAAACTCGTCCGTGCAAAGCACGATATTGACATTGTTCTCCGTGCCTTCTTCGGCAAGAAGCTTGCGGGCCATAATTTCAAATTTATCCTTCCACGGAAAGGATTCGATATTCCCCTCGCACAGGAATTCGATATTGTAATTTTTCTTTTTACTAGCAGGGTCTGGCATTAAATGTTATACCACTTTTTTAATACGTTGATAATGGCTTCGGCTTGCGCCTTACCTGTAATCTTGAACTTGCCCTGGTTCTTGAAGATGCCTTGCATTTTGCGGTAACGGCGCAGAGAGACCTTAGGTTCGCTGAATTCACCCGTTTTCGGATCGCGATCCTGATAAAAGAACATGACTGTCGGCCAAGCGCCCTTCGAAAGGACTTCTTTGTCCAATTCCTTGATAACGACTTCGCCGGTTTCTTCGTCGGTATATTCGACGGTCAATTCTTCGACTTCTGCACTCATTTTTACCTCCAATGAAACACAAGACTCCTTTCTTGCGACAAGTACTATACAATTATAACATTATTCTTTAAGGTATTAGGGGTTAGGGGTTAGGCTTTAGGACTATAATTGAACCTAGACGAGAGACGAAAGACGAGAGATGAGAGATTTTTCAATCATCTACATGTGCGAAGCACCATAATTTTACTTTCGTCTCTAGTCTACAGCGAGCCTAGCGAGCGTTCTCTCGTCTAAAGCGCCTTCGGCGCATGATGATGTTCGCAGCAGCCGCCGTGGGTATGGTCGTGGCTTCCGAGGACGCGATGAGGCACCCCGTGGGCAATCAAATCGACTTCACAGCCGTAAGTACTGTGAAGCATTTCTTCGGTCAGGTTCCCGCCCTCGTGATAATGCACCGAGTGGTTCACGCAAACGACACTTTTCACCTTGTGCGAGAGCGCCATCAGATCATGAGTCACGATCACGATTGTCATCGTCTCGCTAAATTCCGCAAGCATGTTGTAAAGCGCTTCGATTCCCGCCACGTCGATATTGTTGGACGGTTCATCCAAAAAAAGAATTTTCGGATTACAGACAAGAGAACGAGCAATCAGCACCCGTTGGCGTTCACCACCGCTAAGTTCACCCAAGCGACGATCCAAAAAGCCTGCAATATGCACGCGCTCTAACGCAGCTCTCACTTCATCCGATTTCGGAGAAAGCCCGATTTTGCCCGTCGCGACACACTCGCCCACCGTAATCGGGAAATCAATATTCTTGTTCGTGTTCTGCGGCACATACCCCACAGCCACACGCTTCGTCGGGACCTTTTCGCCAAACAAACGCACAGTCCCGGAAGTCGGCTTCAAAAGTCCCACCATGAGTTTCATCAAGGTTGACTTGCCGCCGCCATTCGGCCCGATAATTGCAACAAAGTCATTTTCGTCAATGGAGAGATTCACGTCTGTGAGCACAGGCGACTTTCCATATTCAAAAGCGAGATCTTTAATGTCAATAGCAGACATTACTTTTTGCTAGCCTCTTTAAGTGCGTTGATAAATTTCTGCGTATTACCAAGCAAATCAGCCGAAAGCGGATCCGTTTCCACAACCACAGCATTCAGTTCCTTCGCTATAGTTTCTGCGGCCCGCTTGCTGAACTGCGGCTGCACAAAGACAGTCTTGACACCATTTTTTCGACCAACTTCTATAAGCTTTGCCAAATCCCTCGGCTTCGGTTCCTTGCCATTCACCTCAATTGCATACTGTTTAAGCTTGAAATCCTTGGCGAGATACCCATATGACGGATGGAATACAATAAACGAACGACTGTCGCGAGGCATATTAATAACCGCCAAATTCAACTCGCGTTCTATTTTAATCAACATATTCATAACTTCATTGTGTCGATTGGCGTAATAGCGCACATAACCCGTATCCAATGCCATAAGTGCATTATAAATGTTATGCGCAAGCAACTTCACGCGAGTCGGAGACGTCCAAATATGCGGATCAATTTCTTCTTCATGATGATTACCGCCCTTTTTATGATCATCATGTTCCGACTTCATCCATTCGATATCCTTGGATATATCGATGACTTCAACTTTCTTGTTTGCGCTCAAAAAGCGGGGCATCCAAATCTTGTCCAAGCCCGAACCATCCGTAAAATAGATCTGGGCAACAGAAAAAGCCTTGATAACCGCCGGCTTCGGCTCGAAATTATGCGGATCGGCACCTGGAGGTAAAAGCGTTACCACGTTCACGCGGTCGCCACCCATCATTTTCACCAAAGTCGCGTAAGGCTGCAACGAAACGGCGACTGTAATACGTTCCTCACCGGCAAAAGCAATTGCAGCGGAAATTGTGACGACCAAGAATAAAAGACGTGCAATACGACGCATTATATTTTTCCTTCTAAAAAGGCGTTAAAATCGATTTCACTAACGTTATTGACAATAAATTCGGGTTTTACATCGAGCTTTTCGACATCCGTCATTTTCGATTCGCCGCACAAAGGCAGCACAAAACGGCAACCAGAACGCTTCGCCAGTTCAAAGTCCGTATAGAGGCGGTCGCCCACAAACAAAATTTCTTCGGGGCGGTAAAGTTTCAAAAGTCCAGAGAGCATCGCCGGATTTGGCTTTCCAAAGCTTTTCTCCGGCTCGACGCCATAAGCCGTTTTAAGGAGCGCCATGAAGCTACCGATATCGGGCACCGGGCCACGTTCGTCAGGACAGACAAAATCCGTATGCGTCACCCAGAACGGGATGCCACGCTGCACTCGAAAAGAAAGCTCGCAAAGTTCACGGTAATCGAAACTATTATGGTAAGCGACAAGCACAAGTTCCGTTTCCTCGACTGACGGGCGCAAATTAAGACTCGGGTCCTGCGCCGCAAACCATTCGTACACTTCCGGGTTCGCAAAGAAAAACACATTCTTGATTTTGCGTTCGTGAATGGCATCGAGCGAAAGGTACAGCGCCGAGATAATGGAATCATCAGCAAGCGGAAGCCCCATGACCTTGAGGCGGTTCTCGTAAAAAACCGGAGACTTGCTCGTGTTGTTGCTCAAATAATAGACCGGGACGCGCTTCGACACGCGATTGACCGTTTCGACCGCACCCGGATACGGGCGGCCACTCAAATATAGAGTTCCGTCTAAATCGAAGACAACTGCTTTTACTTTTTTCACGAGGTGTAATATAGAAATTAGTAGGAAGTAGGAAGTTGGAAGTTGGAAGTTGATGAGGCTTAGAGCTTAGATTTTTTTATTTTTAAGTTATGAAAACTCCCGATAGCCGTTTCTATTGCCCGCTGATTTCTGTAGGCACAATCGTTTTGGATGAAAATGAAAGTAGCCATGCCGTGCGCGTTTGCCGTGCCGCGAATGGCGACACTTTGCAACTCTGCGACGGACTCGGGCATTACGCCGATGCAACAATCACCAAGGCAGACGCCAAAGCCTGCGAAGTCCGCGTAGATACAGTTGAAGACGCACAATTCATGCGCCCACGATTGAACCTCGGCATAGCCTGCCTCAAGGATGATGCGCTCGAGGAAGTCGTTTTCCATGCGGCACAGACCGAAACGGACAGCGTTATTTTCTTGCGTACAGACTATTCGCAGGAACCGAAAAATTCCGATTTGAAAAAGACAGTTCGCCGCGCCGAGCTCAAGAGTCTTGTGAGTCTCAAGCAATCCAAGAAGCCCTGGATGACGCGTATCGAAGGGCCAATAGAATTTGACAAGTGGCTCAAGGATTATCAGGGAGACTTGATTCTCTGCGATATCGATGGGGAACGCAAGTTGGATTTGGGCCTGGCGGAAAGCTCCGCAAACGGAAATGCCGTGGGCGGTTCCATAGCAAATGAAAATTCCACACCGATTACTTTACTTGTAGGTCCGGAAGGCGGATTTTCGCCACGCGAAATTGAAGCGGTCAAATCGTTCAATAATGGCAAAGTTCATTTGCTGAATCTCGGCAACACGCGCCTCCGCGCAAGAACAGCAGCAGTAATTGCGCTAGGGAAAGTGCTATAGGGCTATGAGGTATGAGCACGGCGCTGCGCGCCTATGAGGTATGGGGAAACGCAATAAAAAAAGCCCAAAGCCTTGCAAAGCAAGGCGACCTCAAAGCGAAGCGTGCTCAAAGCACATCAGTGCGACCCCATACCTATAACCTACAAACTAACTTTCACTTTTTCGCGCATAGCCATGACAGTCGCCTTGGCTTCTTCGACGGTATTGCGGCGAGCAAGGAGAACGCCCATACGACGGTGACCTTTCAGTTCCGGCTTTCCGAACAAGCGAAGGCCTGTATCCGGTTCTGCAAGAACCTCTTCCAAGCCGCTGAACTTCACATGGTCAGATTCTCCATCGACGACAATCGCCTTCGAGGCACTCGGGCCGTGGAATGCAATGTTCGGAATCGGGAGGCCGAGTATCGCGCGGGCATGCAATGCAAATTCCGAAAGATCCTGAGAAATAAGCGTCACCATGCCCGTATCGTGCGGACGCGGAGACACTTCACTGAACAAGACCTCGTTCTTACAAACAAAAAGTTCCACGCCAAAGATGCCGCGACCGCCAAGAGCGTCCGTGACCTTCTTTGCAATCACCTTCGCCTGTTCCAAAAGTTCCGGCTTCATCGGCTGCGGCTGCCAAGATTCCTGATAGTCGCCGCCCACCTGGTGGTGACCGATCGGTTCCAAGAAGCTCGTACCCGCCACATGGCGGACCGTGAGCAAAGTAATTTCGTAATCGAACGGCACAAAGCCTTCGACAATCACGCGGCTGGCGGCACCCGTGCGGCCACCCGTCTGGGAAATGTTCCAGGAGTTTTCAATGTCGGCTTCGGTCTTAATGACGCTCTGACCGTGACCGGAAGAACTCATCACCGGCTTCACCACGCACGGAATGCCGATTTCCTTGACCGCAGCCTTGAAATCTTCAAAGTTATCCGCAAAACGGTACGGGCTCGTCTTGAGTCCAAGCTCTTCGGCAGCCAGGCGGCGGATGCCTTCGCGGTTCATCGTGAGCTTGGTGGCCTTGGCAGTCGGGATGACGTTGTAGCCTTCCTTTTCGAGTTCCACGAGCGTATCCGTCGCAATCGCCTCGACTTCCGGCACGATGTAGTCCGGCTTTTCCTTTTCAATGACAGCACGGAGTTCCTTGCCATCGAGCATGTTGATCACGTAGCTGCGATGAGCCACCTGCATTCCAGGCGCGTTGGCGTAACGGTCCACAGCAATCACTTCGACGCCAAGGCGCATCATCTCGATGATGACTTCCTTGCCGAGTTCGCCAGAACCACAGAAGAGAACCTTCGTTGCACTAGAACTAAGAGGTGTACCGATCTCTGCCATAAAAACTCCTTGTTGTGCAAAAATATAGGAATAGTAGGAAGTAGAAAGTAGGAAGTAGGAAGGAAATACTTGATAAAAGTAGTTAGTACCCCATCCCCATCAATCCTTCACGCAACGAATTGTTAAAGCAAAATACTTTCTAACATACTCCAAACCAGCACCTTTAGCATCATAACCGCTTGAATACCAGAAGCCCATGCGATACGCTTGATCAGAATCGTATTCGATTGAACTCCAAAAATTCACCGGCGGATTGCAAAAACCGGTGTTACCCTCGTAATCCATAACGCAGCTCGGATACGCCGAAAAACCGTAATCATCAGTTCCTCCATCCACCCATCCAAAACGATCTTTCCAACTTTTTTCAGATAAAAGCCTTGACGTGGCATTCAGTTCGCCACCTGCCGTAGCAATCAAAGTATTCCATTCGGCAAGCGTTGGCAAATGATACCCCACAGGGCAAACGCCCCGCACAGGATAAATCAAAGCACATGTTTTTTTATAACCGCACCCCTTGCCATTCGAACTAAATGCTCCAACGCTGTCTATTGCAGCACCCCACGTATAAAAACGACCATATTTATCACAATATTGCGTTGAGTCATGGTAACAAAAACTACCCTTTGTTTTATAATTGAGGTTTTCCGCCATCCAGACCTGATTTCCAATTTTAGTGGTTTTATAGACCTTTCCATCGCGAGAATCTTTCATACGCCCTCTAACAACAGAAGGAACATCTTTAGCCGTAATACTTAATTTGTTCTTTCCATCAGATTTCACAGTTCCATTTTTCAAACAGCGAATAGAGTATTTATCACGTCCATTTCCATCAAGCAAATAGGCCATATCGCTATTATTTTTCAAGGTCATATAGTACGCAGTCTCATTACGGTAATCCGCATAACTCCAGAAATATGCCTGTTCACCTTCGAGACCATCACTTTCACCAGCAGCGAATGCCGAAAAACCATAATCATCCGTACCCACGCCTCCATCAATCCATCCTCTCTTCGATTTAAGAACTTTGCCAGCCTCAGCTCGCCCTCCCACCGTTTCGAATAAAACACGCCATTCATCCAACGATGGCAAATGATAACCTATGGGGCAAACATTCTTCGCAACCGACCACGTGTAAAGGCGACCGTACTTTTGACAATTTTTAAGGGAATTTTTATAACACACACTCTCATCTGCATCATAATTGAGATTTTCCGCCATCCAAATTTGCGTCCCTATTTGCACAGTCCTGTAAGTTTGTCCGTCACGAGAATCTACTAAAAGCATCCCCTTTTTCTTTCGCATTGAATGGTTATCGTCCATCGTCTTTCGTCTATCATTATCCTTAAGACAACGAACAGAATATGCATAATTTTTCAAGCCTTCGTAGAGACGAACATTTATAATATCATATCCCATTAACATGCTATACGCCAATGACGAAATAATATCTGTAGAACTCCAAAAGCCTGTATATAAGCCCTCAGAATTGTAGGTTCCGGTATCGCTCCTGCCACCAGCAGGGATCGCCCGAAAACCATAAGCATCCGTTCTGTTTCCTCGATGATATTTCCAATCAATCTCCCATACTCCTGTAGATTTCAAAGCAATACCTGCCGATTCTTTTCCACCCACAGTTTCGAATAAAATTTTCCATTCCTCTAGAGTCGGCAAATGAAAGCCAGCAGGGCATGCAGTCAAAGCATATTCCCATTCATAAAGGCGGCCATATTTAACGCAATTGCTCATACGATCGTCATAGCAATAGCTATGGGCCGTTTCGTAATTCAAATTTTCAGCCATCCAAACTTGTTTGCCGATTTTCACAGTCTTGTAAGTTTGTCCATCACGAGGGTCCGTCATGGAGCCGTATTTTTCCACAGGCAAATTCTTCGCAAACGAACTCGTTGCAAAAACAGCAAGCAAGAAGACAACGGATAAAAAAGAAAAACATTTATTCATGAACATAGTAGGAAGTGATTAGTAAACAGTAGGAAGTTGGAAGTGGTTAGTCATTTTCCGAAGGGGATGCCATACATTTTATAAACGCAATTGAAACTGTATGGATGGGGCAAAGCCCCTCCCAATTGGCTCAGTCATATCCATACGAGTATGGCTGCGACGTTCGCCTTAAAGGGAGTCTCCTAGCGGAAGATGACGGTGGACGCAACGCTCGCCTTGAAGGGTGCCTCCTAGCGGAGGATGACCGTGGATGTGACGCATGCCCATAGCCCATTTCCCATCAATCCTTCACGCAGCGGACTGATTTTTTATCTGATTTATCACTAACCGATTGATACGCCGCATAACTGTACTTGGCAACCATATACACGTAATAAATCGAATGACCGGACATATCACCATTATTCGCCGAAGAACTCCAGAACGAAGCATATTTGCCTCCACCATCAGAAGGCAATACAGAAAAGCCGTAATCATCCGTTCCATTTCCATTTTTCCAGTTCCAATTCTCGCAAGTTTTCCAGAGCGATTTAGACTTAAGAACTTCGCTTGCCGAAGCTTGCCCACCTACAGTTGCAAACAAAGTTTTCCACTCCGTCGTATCAGGCAGATGCCACCCCACAGGGCACGCAAACGTTGCTTCCGCCCATTCATAGAACCGGCCAAATTTTGTACAATTGCTATCAACATTCTTGTAACAGGAACTTTTCTCCATTTTGTAATTTAAGTTTTCGGCCATCCAAGTCTGCGAACCCATTTTCACAGTCTTGTATTTATGACCGTCGCGAGAATCTACCAAGCGCTCGCCTTTTATTTCCCGTCTTTGGACTTTTCCCTCTCCACTAAACGAGTCCTTAAGGCAACGCACAGAATAAACATATTCTTTTGCATTATATGATTTCAAAGCGTCATTGCTACCATCAAACTCTATATAGAAGGCTTCATTATAATTCTTATTTTCCGATGAACTCCAAAAAATTGCATTAGCACCTTTATTTTTATATTCATCAATGACTTCCAATCCATAACCAACAGTTCCGTAATAATACGCTTCGCCTGCCGGGAGTACAGAGAATCCATACGTATCTGTACTATTTACGCCATTATTCCAATCCTTTGCAGATTTTAAAATTCCACCCACATTCAATTTTTTTCCATACGGAGCATATCGTCCACCGACAAATTCAAATAAAGTATTCCATTCCGTCGTATCGGGCAAATGATAACCCACAGGGCATGCGTTTATCGCCATTGGCCATGGGTAAAGGCGGCCATACTTAGCGCAATTGCCGGAGTCATTGTCATAACAAAAGCTGTAATCGGTTTTATAGTTGAGGTTTTCGGCCATCCATGTTTGCGAACCGATTTTCACAGTCTTGTAAGTTTGTCCGTCACGAGAGTCTGTTACGTATCCCGTACTATCGCGCGAATCCAAAATTTTGCTTGCTCCGCCCTCCAAAATATTATTTTTTCTTTTTTCTACACTCTTTTCAAGAACCGTATCCTTCACGCAACGGACCGAGTGCTTGATAGTTTTTTGTCCACGAATACTCAAATTCACATCATGGTTACGATAATTCAATAGAAGATGATATGCAACAGTTTCATAGTTACCGACAGAAGCCCAAAAACCAGCATTATAGCCATCAGTTGCCTGAGCACCGAAGCCAAAATAATCCGAGCCGTTTCCAACTACAAAATCTGAGCAATCAAGGCAACGAATTCGCGGTTCTGTCGCCCACCCACTTCTGGACTTGAGAGCTTTACCCGATCCGCCAACAACCTGAATCAAAGTATCCCATTCCTTTTTCGTTGGCAAATGCCAACCTACAGGGCACACTCCTTGCACAGGATACGTCACCGGAATTTTTTCACAAGAATTGCAATTTTCATCGTTTCCATTAAACGATTCAGGAATACCCATCGCAGAAGCCCATGTATATTCGCGACCAAACTTAACACAGTTGCTATCCGCATCACCGGGGCAAGAACTATATTCCGTTTTGTAGTTTAGGTTCTCCGCCATCCAAGTTTGAGAACCTATTTTTACAGTCTTGTAAGTTTGTCCGTCACGAGAATCTGTCATTGTACCTTTCGGAACATTTTTGACACAGCGAACAGATACAGACAAATCGTCTCTCTTCTGAACAAAATTACCATCGTTATCATTGTATTTTAACAAATAAGGCTCAGGCCCCCAAAAAAGAGCATAACGCCCATCGCTGCTGTATTTACCATTACCATATCTGAAACCAGCAGGGATTGCAGAAAAACCAAAATCGTCCATTCCATCGCCACCGCCAAACCATCCTGCGCGAGACTTGAGAGCCTTGCCTGCAAAAAGACGGCCCACAAACTTCAACAAGACTTCCCATTCATAATTTTCCGGCAAATGCCAACCGCTAGGACAAACACCTTGCACAGGATACGTTGCATTATTGCTATCCATGACCGCATTCCATGCATAAAGCCGTCCATACTTCGCACAGTTACTTACTTTATTTTCATAGCAATAACTTTTAGGCGCTTTGTAGTTCAAATTTTCCGCCATCCACACTTGATTGCCAATTTGGACGGTCTTGTAAATTTGTCCGTCACGGGAATCTGTCATGGATTCAATAGTTCGATGTTGCGCCCCCACCGCCGCGTTATTCAAGGATGATAAAGAAACTTTAGAATCTAATTTCGTCACACGTTCGTCTTTTGTCTCTCGCTTGTCTTTGATGCAGCGAACGGAACCGCCCATTTTTTTATAATCCGGAACCAAGTCCATCTTATTTTTATAGTAATACAAATACGCTCCATACGCATCATTACTATCAAGTTCTGTAGAACTCCAAAAAAATGTATTACGCCCCTCGGCATTGTACTTGTTATCACCATACGTTCCATAAACATTCATCATCCCAACTGGGAGAGCCGAAAAGCCATAAGCATCAGTGCCGTTCTTCCCATTAAACCATCCTGTGGTAGATTTAAGCGATTTACCAGATTTATCTACGCCCACAACAGACATCAAAGTATCCCACTCATCTCGCGTCGGCAAATGCCAGCCTTCAGGGCAAGCTAGCGTCGCTATTTTCCATGCATAAAGACGACCATATCGGGTACAGTTGATAAAATCATCGTCAAAACAGTAGCTAGTCGGCACGTCATATGAACCACCTTGTCCCCAAAAAACAAGCTCAGAATCGATATGTTGATCAAGCGTTTCGTAATTCAGATTTTCCGCCATCCACACTTGATTGCCGATTTTCACGGTCTTGTAAATCTGTCCGTCACGCGGATCCTTCATGAAGCCGTATTTTTCCGCAGACGAATTCTTCGCAAAAGAACTCGATGCAAGAACAGCAAGCAAGAAAACAACGGATAAAAAAGAAAAACAATTATTCATAAGTACAATCATAGTAAACAGTGGTTAATGGTTAATAGTCAGTAGTTATTAGTCTGTAGATACATCATCCTATAGAGACGGCAATTAAATAATTTACAATATCATAGTTTCGGTCATTCTTCGAAAAAGAAGCCATACTTCATGTAAACGCAATTAGAACTGTATGGATGGGGCAAAGCCCCTCCCAATTGGCTCAGTCATATCCATACGAGTATGGCTGCGACGTTCGCCTTAAAGGGAGTCTCCTAGCGTGACGTTCGAGGATCACATAGCAGTAACACATATCCATAACCCCTTAATCCTTCACGCAGCGGACCGAGAGTTTTCTCATTTCATTCTTTTGATCATCTAACAGTTTCACATCATCTCGATTCGAAATCAATTGTGTGTAATAGACTTGAGCAGAATCCTCTGGGACAAAGCTCCAAAAATAAGCGTATTTGTCACCGACTCCGTAACCTCCAAAAAATTCTTTTTCACCAGCAGGGAGTGCATTGAATCCGAAAGAGTCCATACCATTGCCATTCCCAAGCCATCCCGTTTGGGACTTGAGCGATTTACCGGCAACAGCTTGCCCACCCATTATTGCAAACAAAGTTTTCCATTCTACTGTATCGGGCAAATGATACCCAGCAGGGCAAACTTTCATAGCTTCATTCCAAGTATATAGACGACCATATTCCGCACAATTAACCGCACGGTCATTAAAGCAATCACTGTTCTCTGTTTCGTAATTGAGGTTTTGAGCCATCCAAGTCTGCGTGCCGATTTTTACAATTTTGTACGATTGACCATCGCGGGAATCGGTGAGGAAATCACCCATCAACTTAGAAGAGACAACATCATTCTCACGTTTTTCACCCTTAACGCAACGTATGGAGTATGCATTTTTCTTGAGTCTTTCATCCAGAATAAAGTTATTGTCCAAACTCATACCATACGCAAAAGATGAAATAATATCGGTAGAACTCCAAAAGAACGCTGAATTTCCCATACCTAAGTAAACAGAATCTCCTTCATCATTTCGCATACCCGCCGGAAGTCCTGAAAAGCCAGAAGAATCCGATCCATTTCCATGAGGGGATCGCCAATCAATATACCATCCCAATTTTGACTTTAGCGACAATGCAGCTGCAGTCACTCCGCCCAATTCATCAATCAAAGTATTCCATTCTACTGTATCGGGCAAATGATACCCAGCAGGGCAAGCCTCTATCGCAGCATTCCATGTGTAAAGTCGGCCATATTGAAGGCAATTACTCATGCGGTCATCATAGCAGTAGCTATTCTCCGTTTCATAATTCAAGTTTTCTGCCATCCACGTCTGTTTCCCTATATTCACCGTCTTGTAAACTTGACCATCACGAGGATCGGTTACAAATTTCATAGTATCACTGTATCCGTCAGGGAGCCAAGACAAAGTATCCGATTCCGGTACTGGGGCCGGGATGACAGCGGAAGAATCCGATGGCATATTCCTAGCGGAACTGCATGCAGCAAGCATCGCCAAAGCTAAAAAACGGCCTATATGACATTTGGGTACCTAAATTTCTCGTAACCCTTTGATTTATAAGGCGTTGTAGCAAATTTTTCTTTTATGGGAAAAATTTGCTTTTTTTG
>CACWPM010000019.1 GCA_902762795.1 Fibrobacter succinogenes
GGCAATCAAGGGCCTGAACCGCTCTGCCGTGGCTGTCGAACTCAAGTCCGAAGGTAACGTCAAGGTTTCCATCGTGAATGCGAACGGCTCTGTCATCGCTAACATCGCTCAAGAAAACCTCCAGCCGGGTGTGCATCAGATCAAGTGGAACTCTGGCATGGTGCCGAGCGGCCGCTATATCGTGAAGGTCGAGCAGAACGGCATGGTGAATGCCAAGAACGTTGTCTTGAAGTAATTTTAGATTTCTTCATATGCCAAAAAAAATTCCCGCTCTTTGAGCGGGAATTTTTGATTTTTTTAGCCGTGTAGCTTTAATCGTTGACCATTTTTTCGTAGAATTTGCGGTAATGGTCGCGGTCATCGGTTTTGCGTACGGCAATGGCGTCTTGCGGATGACGGTTGAGCATGCCCGTGATCATCTGCGGGATGATGTAGCCCCATTCGTACTTCTGCTGCAGCGGGAGGAACAGTTCTTCGATGGCGTCGAGAACTGGGCGCAAATCGTATTTTGGATTCTTGAGGAAGCTGAGAAGCAGCTCGGTGGTGCAGTTGCCGGCGCCACGGCCCATGCCGGAGACCGAACCGTCGAGGTAGTCGACGTGGTTGATGATGGCCTGGATCGTGTTGGAGAAGGCGAGTTGCTGATTGTTGTGACCATGGAAGCCGAATCTCTTGTTCTTCACGATACCTTTGTAGCGGGCGAGCTCCTTGTCGATGTCTTCCTGGTAGAATGCGCCGAAGCTATCGACGAGGTAGAGGACGTCGGCGTGGCATTCTTCGTTCACCTGGTGGAGCGCTTCGTCGAGTTCCGGGCCGCGGTCGCGACTCACGGCCATGATGTTGAGCGTGGTTTCGTAGCCCATGTCGTGGAAGGCGTTCACCATGCTGATGCCCTTGTCGATGTTCTTTACGTAGCTTGCTACGCGGAACATCTGGTACGGGCTTTCGGCGGCGGGCTTCACGGCGTCCATGTTCACGCGGCCCACGTCGGCCATTACGGCCATCTTGATCTTGGAATCGATGCCGTCCTTGACTTTCCAAAGAAGGTCGTCGTCACAGAATTTCCACGGTCCGTATTCCTTCGGATCGAAGAGTTCCGGGGAATTCTTGTAGCCCATTTCCATGTAGTCTACGCCGGCTGCGGAAAGGAGTGTGTATAATCTACGCACGAATTCAAGAGAAAAATCGTGCTTGTTGACGAGTCCTCCATCGCGGATGGTGCAGTCGAGAACTTTGATTGTTTCGTAGTACATGGTTAGATCCTAGACGAAAGACGAGAGACGAAAGATGATTGCTTGTTCCGAAAATCGTAGTCGTCGTTGGTTGAGGTTATTGTCTGAGACATCATTCTGAGCGATGAGATCGCGAAGAATCCAGTCATTTTTCATTTACATCGCAAACATAGAATTTGATATCGGGCTAGTCAATGAATATTTATGGGATCTGTAAAATTTAGGCTTAATCAACGCTTATTTAGCGTAGAAAGTGTGGAAGAAGCCTATTTCGATTTATTTTACGTGATTTTAAGAAAGCGAAAAACGGGGGTGGGTTAAGTCTTTTGCGATGAACCCCCTCTAACAAATAGCGATTCCCGAAACCTGTGGATGGTTTGCTGCTTAGTCCTGGAAACGTAAAGTTGATAAATTACGTAAAATATGCGTTGAATATGAAAGCGTTGCGCTTCGTCACCCCTATTTTATTTTACTTTTTTCTGGTGGGTCGTGTATGTATATTTAGCCCATGTATATATATAAGCCTTTTTCCTCAATTTTCCCTGTGGTTGTCCTTTTGGGCGCATCCGCAGTTTCCGCTGAAACGAAGTTTTTCTACAACCAGGTGGGTTACGATATAGACCAGCCCATTACCGTGATTGTCAGGAGCGACCAACTTCAAGACGGCGCTGAATTTAGCGTGATGTCGAACGGTTCAGCGGTCAAGACGGGTAAGCTTTCAACGGGTTCAAATCCGGACAATTGGTTGAACAATGGAAAATTTTATGTGGCTGATTTGAGTGGTCTTGCTGCTGGCAAGTACACCTTGCAGGTTTCCGAGAATGGACAACCGCAAAATTCCGGTGAATTTTTGGTGGGCGAGAACGCCTTGGCAAAAAATACACTTGCGTCTGTGCTCAATTACTTTTATGATGACCGTGCGGACAAGGCTCCTGTTGTCGATTGGGACAAGAGCATGGGCATTTATAAGTCCGACAAGAAGGTCGATGTTCATGGTGGCTGGTATGATGCCAGCGGTGACGTGAGCAAGTATCTTTCGCACCTTTCATATGCGAACTACTTGAATCCGCAGCAGATTCCGTTGACTGTTTGGTCGCTTGCGTTTGCGGCGGAACGCATCCCGAAGTTGCTTTCTTCGACATCGACAAAGGCGAAAACGGCAGACGAGGCTGCTTACGGTGCTGACTTCTTGGTGCGTATGCTCTCCGACGAGGGCTACTTCTACATGACCGTTTTTGATAACTGGGGCTCTCCGATTGGCAAACGTGAAATTTGCGCGTTCACGGGTTCCGATGGTATAAAATCCGCTGACTACCAGACGGCATTCCGCGAAGGCGGCGGCATGGCGATTGCAGGCCTTGCCAGTGCAGCAAGGCTTAAGCTGAAAGGCGATTTTTCGAGTGACAAGTATTTGGAAGCGGCAGAAAAGGGCTACGAACATTTGTCTAAAAAGCAGAGCATCGGCGGCAGCTGCGAGTATTGCGACGACCACAAGGAAAACATCATCGATGATTACACGGCGCTCTTGGCGGCAACGGAACTTTTTGCAGCGACTCAGAAAAAGGATTATTTGACGGATGCTCGTAAACGTGCAGAACATCTTATCGGTCGTTTGAGCGCAGATGGCTATTTCTGGAGCGATGACGATAAAAAGCGTCCGTTCTGGCATGCGAGCGATGCGGGCCTTCCACTGATTGCTCTTGTCCGTTATGCGGAAATTGAAGCTTCGGTTGGTTATCTGGGAGAAAGCAAATTTGATGGAAAGGAAGTGTGGGGCTGCCCGGATTGCCTTGGATGTGAGTGCTCCAATCAGCTTTTGTCGTACGCTTTTGGTGCCATAGAGAAACATTACAAATGGCTGATTTCTGTTACCAACAAGGTGGATAATCCGTTCGGCTACGCCCGCCAGACTTACAAGACTCAGGACAAGATAAAAGACGGTTTCTTTATTCCGCACGATAACGAGAGTAATTACTGGTGGCAGGGCGAAGACGCCCGTATCGCAAGCCTTTCTGCCGCTGCCGTGTATGCTTCCCGAGCTTTAAACGAAAGTGTCGCTGACAGTGCGCAAAAGTATGCGACTGATCAGCTGGACTGGATCTTGGGCAAGAATCCGTATGCCACTTGCATGATGTACGGCAAGGGTCTCAAGAATCCGCAAAAATACGATGGACAGTCGAATAACGATGCAACGCTCGAAGGCGGTATAGCGAACGGCATCTCCGGCAAGAATCAGGATGGTTCGGGCATTGCCTGGACTGACGACGGTGTCGCTGCCGTGGGTTTTGATGCGATGAAGGAAGCTTGGCAGGTGTGGCGTTGGGATGAACAGTGGCTACCGCACAGCACGTGGTACTTGATGGCTGTCGTGGAACGTTATGACGAGGTTTCGAAGAAAGTAGAACAGCCGCGTTCCGCTTTGCCGAAATCTGTGGCAACGGCGAAGATTGGCATGTCGCTTGTGGGCAAAACGCTTTCGCTCAATTTGCCGCGTTCGTCTGTTGGCGGCTCCGTCAAAATTTTGGATGTTCGCGGTAACGTGCAAATGCGAAAAGTCGTGCAGGGCATGAACGAAACGGTGGATTTAAGCGCACTCAAGAGCGGCGTTTACCTCGTTCAAGTCGGTGATTTGTCTGCTAAGAAATTCTTGCTGAAGTAGTGCCGTATAAGCCGGCCTCTAATTGAAACAAAACTGAAAAGTTTTTTGCTTTGGCACCTTGTTCCGGTACCTATAAAACAGATTACAATGAGTTTTTATAGGTACTGAGAACTTCTTTTTTTTGTTTCGTACCTATAAATCCTTAAAAGCGGCACTTTTATAGGTACATTGTTCTGTTTTTATGTACAAATTAAGCGTGGAAGTACCTATAAAAACGAGTTTTTGCGTTGCTTATAGGTACAAAATCAATAAGATTCGCCTTATGGACGCCTTACTGAATTGGAAATAGCCTGTTTTGTACCTATAAAAGTGCATAAACAATAATTTTATAGGTACAGACTTCAGAATTGTCTTGTATTTTGAACGCATCCACTTGAAAGTGGATGCGTTAGACTGAGGATTAAACTAATTTGATACTTTAAACGTCTTAGGGGGTGCATACGCCTGCTGAACGAGGATGTCCTTGCCTGTTTCCATGAGCTTCTTAGCTTGTTCGGCGAGTGTATCGCTGTCGTTTTCCTTGATGACTTTGCTCAAGTGTTCCATGGCTGCGTTAACATCAGATTTGGTCTGAATGCGAAGTTCACCGATGTCGAAGTGGGCGCGGCGTAAAAGGCTTGCGTCTGTTTCTTTGGTAATACCCTTTTCGAGTAGTACGATGGCGGCTTCGGGGATGTTCTTTTGCTTTGCTGTTGCTCCCCATTCTATCCATTGCGTGCTCGGAATTTCAGCGTAGCAGCCAGCAATTTTGTTGGCAGAATCTTTCACTTCAAAAAATTTAACCGGTTCCTCTTGCAAAAGAGCTGTGAACCCATAACATAACATTCGCGCTGCGTTTTCGTTTTCGCCGTTGTTGGCGGCTTCAAGACCGTCGTTTATCATTTTGCGGATGCGTTCTTCTTGTGATACTGTTTCGACTTTTTCACGAACTGTCGTTGTTGTCGCGTCATCTTCAGAACGGTGAGGCATATAGAATCCTGCGAGTCCTCCTAGCGCAAAGAAAATGGGCGATTCTATGGCTACCACATTGAATATTCCTGGATTCAGGAACCAGTCGATGACCATGCTGATAAAAAGACCTGTCTCCGAAATTTTACAAACAAAAGAAGGAATAATGTCTTTTTCCCTATCGAATGTGTTTGCGCCTAGTAAAAAGCATACCATCAAGCTTACGCCCATGTAACGCTGAGTCGCAAACTGTTCAAAGAACGAAGTCCATACAAGTAAGTTAACGAAGAAACCGCTGATAATGGCGATCACGATGGCATAGGCGTAAACGTACAATGCGTTCCATCGTTTTTCAAGATGGATAAGGGCGAACATGAAAAAAACAACGAAGAAAATAAATGAACAGATGCCCGGGAAAAGCAAACCGCATGTGAGAAGACTTTCGGTATTGCCTCGGCTAGGGATATATGCCCAACGGTAACGGATGAACTTGTCCGTATAATTGTTAATCCATTTCTTGAGCTCGGCTTCGTATTGCTTGTCGGTGGGGAAGCTTCCGTGTTCGGCTGCGTACTGTTCCTTTCCGCCCTGGTTTTCCCACCATTCCAGAAACTCGTCTTTCATTTCCTCAATGCGTTCTTCGATGATGGGGGTAGGATTTTCGACGCGGTAGCGTTCCTTGTAGAGCTCGAACTCTTGTGCCTTGATCGTTTCGTCAGGTGTGAGGCCTACGTTCTTGAATTCCTGGGCGCGTTCTTCGTTCCACCACTTGTCAAAGGACTCCTGGATGTCCTTTTTTTGCCGCATCTCCTGGATGGTCGGGTTGAGCGTGGTTTCAAAGTTGAAAACGCCAATGGCGATAAAAGCCAAAAGCGTCACGTAGTGATGAAACTTGAAAAACCGGAACGGCTTAAGGAGGATACTCAATATTTTTTTCATACTAATGAATATAAACAAATCATTAGTAGATGGTAATCCATTATTTGCTAAAAGGTGCGTTTGCCGTACTCATTTAGCTGGTTCCACAAGAAATCGGTGTTCACGTCGTGGTAACCGAGGGCGTTCACCTCTTCTCGGAGTTTATGGGCAATCGCGAAAAGGTTCGGACATTTTTTCATGCGTTCGGTAGCGTCGAATGTCGTGAGGGCGTCGATCCAGTCGTGAATCTCCGGGAAACGCTCGTCGTTAAAGATATTTTCGCGACCGGTTTCGATGTATTCCATGTAGCGCTTGGTTATCAGACGGCCTTCTTCGGTGTAGATTTCTCTAGCCTTGGGGTAGAGTTTGGCGCCGGTCAGGTATTCGTGCATTACGGCGCCAAAGCTGAAGTAATCGACTGCATACGTGATGTTTTCGCTAGACTGGGCGAGCTCGGGGGCGCTGTAGCTGGGCGATGAAAGTCCGCCGCCTTCGGTGACGGTTTCGCGCATTTTTGCCTGCGCGTAACCAAAGTCGCAGAGTAAAATCTTGTGGTTGTTCTTGTGGGCCGGATTCTGGCACAGGAGCAAGTTCTTGGGCTTGATGTCCTTGTGTACTATTTGGTAGTAATGGAGCTGGCTTATGGTATTGGCGAGGTAGGCTATTTGAGCTACGCGTTTCGCAATTTCGTCGTCGGAAAGCTTGGGCTTGATGACTCTGTCGAGGGAGCAGCCCTTGATGAATTCCAACTTGAGATAGGGGTGGCGGCCCGCAATGCCTCCGCCAAAAGTCTGGACCACGCCTTCGATGTTGGTGGCGCGGATGAGGTTGTTTATGCGGATTTCATCCTGGAAGGCGCTCAGGAGCATGTTCAAACGGTGCAGGCGGTTCTTGCCGGGGGGCGCCCAGTACTTGCAGATTTTCACGACGATTTCTTTTTCGTCGTAGCGTTTGTCGTCACGTGGGTGCTGTATCCAAAGCTTTGCGCGGTAGAGCTGGTTTGTCCCAACGAGAGAAAGTGGCTCGATGAGTTCGATGCGTTCCGCATTGCCGTTGTGCTTGAAGTCAGGGTTGTGGTCAAACCACCGCTGGTATTCTGCCATGGTGTAGTTTGGGCGCAGCGCCAAATTGCGCGATACCCTGTCCATTGTTTCTGCTAAATTATTCCAGAACATTTTATAAATGTAAGAAAAAAGACGACCCCGCAACGGAGTGCGGGGTGACAAAGTGCGACCCCCGCGCTGCGGCAACACCTCGGTAACTGGGGTGCGCTGGCTTAGGGGGGAGGGCTTGTGGTCAATTTAAAGCAGTGACGAGGTAACGTGTAAGGAAAATCTGTTACTTGTCTTCGCAGATGGGGGACTTGCCGAAAGTGACTTTCGCTTCGCTCTGCTCTTCGAGCTTGGACGTGATGAACTCGTATGCTTCGTCCGCCGTGTCACAGAACTTGAATAGCTTGAGGTCTTCCTTGCTGATCATGCCTGTTTCGGCAAAGAATTCCCAGTTGAGCGCCGTCTTCCAGAACTTGGAGTCGAAGATGACGACCGGCATCTGCTGGGCGTACTTATCGGTCTGGATGAGCGTGAGCATTTCGAAGGCTTCGTCGAGCGTACCGAAACCACCAGGGAAAATGACAAGCGCGCGGGCCATGCGCAGGAACCAGTATTTACGGATAAAGAAATAGCGGAACTGGAGGTTGAGCGCGTCGTCCAGGTACGGGTTGCAATGTTGTTCGAAAGGCAACTTGATGTTGAGGCCTATCGATGGGGTACCGACATCGGTTGCACCGCGGTTGCCGGCTTCCATGATGCCCGGACCGCCGCCGGTCATGATGGCGTAGCCCTGGTGGCGTTTGTTGGCCCACTTGCCGAGCTTGGCTGCAAGTTCGCGCGCGGCATTGTAGGAATCGGCGACTTTGGAAAGCCGTTCGAGTCTCGCTAGTTCGGCCTTGTTCTTGCAGCCCTTGCGGCGTTTCTTGATTTCGTCTGGCGGGAGTGTGCGTGCCGAACCGAAGAATACGATTGTATTCTTGATATCTTCTTGTTCAAATACTTGCGCAGGTGCAAAAAATTCGGAAAGGAAGCGGATAGGACGTGCTGCATCGCTGTCCATAAATTCGGCATTGTGGTAGGCCATCTGTCCCGGTACCGGGTGGATTTTTTTCGGTGCCATAAAGCTAAACCTCTTTTTATTTCGATTTATTTATTGAATAATATACGATAAAATGAGTTTTAGGGCGAAAAAGTAAAGTTTTTATCATCTTACTTGGAATAACATTTATATATTAATGGTATGTTAGTAAAAATGTGGACAGATAATTTTGTCATTACGGGCGAGATTGACACGCTGCGTGACGAACGCCTGACGGACTATATCCGTGAAAACAAGGACTTTATCGCGGTGACTCAAGTGCGCGTTTGCGACAGGAATGAGAAGGACCTGTTCCGTACGCACTTCTTGAACGTCAGTACGAATCACATCGAGATCATTCTCCCCGCGGAGTAGCAGCTACCATTCTATCGCGATTTTTGCGATGAGGAAGCGACGGGAGGCTTCGTCGAGCTTGGTCGGGTCGATTTCGATGCCGAGCAGCCCTGCAAAAATGACAAACGGGCTTGGCGTTGCCCCTTGGTTGTTGCATTTGACGCGCACGGTCATTGTGCCGTCTTGAATATCAATTCCAAGAATTTGTTCGTTCAAATCCATTTGCTGTCCGCGGTGGTTTGTGACCACGGGCAGTTTTTTCTGTTCAAACTTTTCCATGAGGTCTGCGGGGATGCTATGGGGCGTGTGGCGATAAACGATTGCTTGCGGAAAGTGCTTCGAGAGCTTTTCCTTCAAGGGTTCGATGTTCACGATTTCCATGCCTCGCGGGAACGGAGCGCTGAGCCTTGCTATAATCTTGGGCTTGCCTTCGGGCGAGAGATCCAGCGGCTGGAGCAAATCGACGCTGATGACTTCGCAGTACGTTTCAAGCCCGAGCGGTAATGCGCCCATGTTCACAATGCGGGGCTTGGGGCTGAATCCTTCGCTGAACTTGATGGGGATCCCTGCGCAGATGAACGTGCGTTCGAAGAAACTGAGCATGTTGTGGTGCGGCAGGAACCTGCTGATGCCGGATTTTTTGAACGTAATCTTGTAGCTGTAGCTCACCTTCTGGCTTGGACGTCGTTCAGCCACGAGCTTTTTGATTTCTTCGGGTGTGCGGCTCGGCGCCTTGTGGCGCACGGGATCGTCCGCGAGGACGATTTCCTGGCCAAAGCCAGGAATGCCGCACTTCTGGCAGTCGCCCCACTTGCAGTTCGGCACAGGTGCAGATGTCGGGTCGAACGCCTTTTCCCATTCGCGGCGCAAGTATTGCTTTGTAGTGCCGGCGTGAATGAAATCCCATGGGAACACTTCGTCTTTTTCGCGTTCGCGGTAGACCCAAGAAGTGTCGTAGCCGCATTCTTCCCAGACTTCGAGCCATTTGTTGAAGTCAAAGCGGTAGCTGTCGCTTTCAAAGATGATGCCTTTCTTGTATGCCGCGTAAATGACGGGGCCAAGACTGCGGTCGCCACGGCTATAGACCGCTTCCAAGAAACTCGTTTCCCAGGCGGCCCAGTTGATTTTTACGTTCGGGTGCTTGAAGAACTTTTCGCGCACGTAGCGGATGTGACCGAGTGCAGTTTCTTTGTCCATAAACGGCGCCCATTGCAGCCCGGTAAATGATTTCGGAATGAGAATGCCGATGCTCACCGCGATTTGGATGCCGCGGTTGTACTTGCGCCCGATTTTCACGAGATTGAAGATGAGCTCACAGAACGCCTGCATGTCGTCCAGATTCTCGGTGGGGAAGCCGATCATCGTGTAAAGCTTGATTTTGTTGAACCCGCTGGAGAAGGCGTGTTCGGCGGCATCGTACATGTCCTGGTCGCTGATGGTCTTGTTGATCATCTTGCGAATGCGTTCGGAACCCGTTTCGGGTGCGAATGTGGCACTGCGGCCGCCTTTGAGGGCTGCAACCTTTTCTGCAAGACTTTGTCCGAAACTGTTCACGCGAATGCTTGGCAGACTCACGTCAACGTTGTCATAGAACGGGTCGTCGATGATGGAGTCCGTCAATGCTTCAACTGGCTTGTAGTCCGCGGTAGAAAGCGACAAAAGTCCAAGTTCGCGTTCGCCTGTTGCCTGGATGCCCGCCTTTGCAATGTCCAGAACATCATCCGGATTGAGCTCGCGGCAAGGCCTGTACCAAATGCCCGCCTGGCAGAAACGGCAACCTTGAGCGCAGCCGCGCATCACTTCCACGCTAAAGCGGTTGTGGACAAGCTGCATGTTCGCGATCAAGTTCTTGATAGGGTAGTCTTTCGGGTCCAAAACTGGGATGAACTGGCGGCGTACACCGTTCGTCTTTTCGTAGGATCCTTTTGCGGGTTCTGCCGGGACAATTACGCCAAATTCGTTCTTGACAACTTCACGCAGTGTCGGTACATAGACTCCGTCAATCTTGGATAAATTTTCTAGAATTTGTGCGCGCTTGAGACCCGCCTTGCGACCTTCACCAACGCAACGCACGAATTCCACAATCAGCTTTTCGCCATCGCCGATCATGAACGCGTCAAAGAAATCGGCAACCGGTTCCGGGTTCCCCATCGCAGGTCCGCCCGAAACGACAATCGGGTCGCTTTCGGCTCGGTCTTTTTGCCATGCAGGGATCCCCGCGAGTTCAAGCACGTACGGCACGTTCGTAAAGTTGAGCTCGGTCTGGAGCGTAAGCCCCACGACTTCGTAATCCTTGACCGCCGTATAGCTTGCATGCGTATAAAGCGGAATATCGTACTTCTTCATCTCGGCGGCCATGTCGTCCCACGGCGCAAAAGCCACTTCGCAAAGCAAATCCGGTTCGCGGTTCAGCACATGGTACAGGATGCGCAGTCCGTTGTTGCTCATGCCGATTTCGTAAGTGTCCGGGAATACGAACGCCATGCGCGCAAGCATTTTGCTGTGGTCCTTGATGACGCTGTTCGCTTCGCCGCCCATGTAACGAGCAGGGCTTTCTACTGCGGGGAGTGCAAGTGCGATTTTTTCGAGGATTGTCATGTTGGTAAATATAGAATAGGAGTGGGGAAAAACTTGCTCTATTGACTTGCTAAATTTGTTGATTGCACGTTTGCAAGTCAAGCTGATTGCATCGTGACAAATGATGCTCATTTTGGGGAGCTTAAGTAGGTCGATTTTCTGGCAATACAGGTGAAATCATTAGACGATTTTGCTTCGAATATGGGATAATCTCTGAAAAATTTTCTTTTGAAATAATCCATACTTTTTTAAGGGGCTGTTTAAAAAACATTTATAGCCATGTCCGGTATTATTTTAATATTATTTATTACATGAATATCGTAAAATATATTTTCTGGTTGGTCGCCTTTCTAATGGGCGTTATTGCGGCGTACGTTGTTCCTGAAGAGACTATGTCCATCGGAGCGAAGTTCATTTTTGTCGGAGCCTGGGGCGCCGTACTAGGCTTTGTGTTCTATACTGTCTGCAGCAGGCAGATCGAAGCCATCGAAAATGACTTTAACGAGGTCTTGAACAAGCCGCAGCCGAAGGTTACCCAGTTGGTGTCGGTTCGTCCGCAAGATGAAACGAAAAATTCACTTCCGCCGGGGGCTATTTCTGTTGCCGAAGCGCTTAAACAGCCTGTGCCGGCTTCCATCAAGAAGCTTGATGCCGCGGCCCTCAAGGTCGGGTTCCCGCTCGAAGCTTGGAACAGTTTCAAACAAGGAATTTTGCGCAACCGTCCGTTTACCGAAGTCATCGACGCCATGCAAAAGCTTTTGCCGGAACTTTTCCCCGATGCGTCTGGTGTGCTTTATATGTACGGGGGCGTGCAGACTGAACTCTCGCAGATTTTCCGCTTTGGTCCAAATGTCATTAGTGACGAAACCGTGATGCCTGCTGAATGCGCTAGCTTCAACACCGGCGATATCGTCGTGACTGATTATAGTTCTCCTGAAGTCTCTGGCGGTTGTACCCACTTGCACCACCGTCCGAAGGGCGTGGCCATTTGCGCCCCGATCGAAGGCCTCGAAGAACATTTCGGCATCCTGACCCTCCAGGTAGACAAACTCCCCGAAACCGAAACGAAGGAATACTGGCAGGCGAAGGTGAGCGTTATCGCGACTGCGTTTGGACTCTACGTGGCGAACCAGGACCTGAGCATGCGCTTTGAACAGCACAGCATCCGCGACGTGCTGACCGGTCTTTTTAACAAACGTTATATGGAAGAATCTCTCAACCGTGAGATTACCGCTGCCGTACGCCATAAGTCGCCCATTGGCATTGCTATGGTTTACCCTGATGCAATACCGGCTGTTCAGAAAGCTCAGGGGCGCCATGCCGTGGAACAGCTCTTCTGGGAACTCGGGCAGCGCTTGCCGAGCTACATCCGTGGCGAAGACATCCCGTGCCGCTATTCCGATGACGTGTTCTGCGTGATTATGCCGGGCGCTGACCTCCAGATTACGAGAACCCGCGCCGAGCGCATTAGGCACGAAATCTCGCAGCTCCAGATTGCTTACGGCGAAGGAATTCTTGCAACAACGCTCAGTGTGGGCGTTGCCGTGATGCCTACCCATGCAAACGATGCCGGGTCTCTTATATATACTGCGGAAGCGTCTCTCCAGATGGCCATGCAGTCGGGCGGAAACCGCGTGGTTATCGCTGACGCATTAATGAAGTAAAAATATGGTTACATTTTGACGTGGAAAAACGGTGATTTTAGGTGTAACTATTCCAACTTGGAATAAAAAAAACAGCTGAAAGACTCTTTTCCATAAAAAATTATCTATATATAAACCATCGAAATTTGGTAAATAAAACCACTTTTTTCGACGAAAATGTGCATATAGTCACAAAAAACACCTAGTCATGACAAAAACGTGACAAAAGTTTGACAAAAGTATTGCTTTTCGGAAAAAAAGAGGTATATTATCCAATGTAAACGAGCAATAACGCTCAAAACAAGAATGTGTCACTAAAACAAGGAGAACACACTATGAAGAAGCAAGGTTTTACCCTTATTGAATTGATGGTCGTGATCGTTATCATGGGCATCTTGGCCGCCGTCGCAGTTCCGAAACTGTTCGGTATGATCGCTAAGTCCAAGGCCTCCGAAGTCGGCCCGGCAGCTGGAGAATACATCAAGTTGCAGGACGCTTATGTTGCAGAAACTGGCGTGTACTATGGTTCTTGGGAACTCATTGGTTACTCCATGCCTACATCTTCAAACTTTGATTATGGTGGCTACAAAGGAGCCAATGAAAAGACATCCATCACAATAGCAAAGACAGATGCGTGGACTGCCACAGCTAAAGCAACTTTAAACGATTGCCCCAAGGACAGTAAATGGGGTATAGACATTGCCGCAAATAGCAGTACGGGCGGATCAGTTGTTTATACAGCTTCATTACAAAATCAGAGTCAGTGCTTATCGCTTACTCCAAACTATGCAGCATTCTCATCCGACAGAAAAACGCTTAACTAATCGCTAAAAACACAATTTACGCCCGGTCATCATTCTTTTGACTGGGCTTTTTTCATACAAAAAAATACAAATCAGTCATATTTCCAATTGTAATCAGCAGATCTTTTAGAGATTCTGAAATTTTCTGAATAAAACTATCGATATTCATTCTCTTTCAAAAACAGTTTTTTCCCCATTTCCTAATTCATTAAATCACAAATCAGTGAATATAAATATTCATGTCATGAGAATACTCGATTGACAATCGGAAAAACAGTGGTTTTTATTATTTTTTTTACATGTCAGCTTATTCAATACATTTCATAATCAGTCTGTCACTATCGCTTTTAGCGACTCTAGTCTTTTTAATTTTCTCCAAGAAAAAATGGACATTTGCATTTGCGGTCCCTGTAATTTTTTTCATTCTGTTCTACAATTACGATTATTCGCTACTGCCCGGAATAACGCCATACCTCATCTGCTATACGGGAGCTTTATATTCCTGTTTTTTGGTTCTTTTTCTAGCATCTGGCAAAAAAAACGTTCTGCCGCGAGAAAATTCTAAACACGTTCTTCTCAAAATCTATTTGTTGTTTCTGGCACAGGCTGTATGCGTTTTTATTTGCCAGTGTTTTCCTTGGGCAATTGACACGTTCCCTTTGTCTAATGCAGACGCAGTTCTGTTTACAGTTTTTGCCGGAGAAAACGAAGGCGCCGAAGAATTTGTATGGTCTTCTTTTTTCAAACAAGTTCCTCTTTACGCAGCGTCTAGCTTTATCGTAATCCTGGCTGTTCAGTTTGCTTTGGCATACCATTCATCAAAAAAAAATATTTCTATAAAATACCATCTATGGATTGTGAAATATAAAATTACTGCCAGCGATTTAAAAACAACGTTGTTACAAATTGCAAAGCCGGTCACTTTAATCGTTTTTATTTACTTTGTCATCCTTTCGGTCCTCTTGCCGGGAATTTTCCTGAGCAGCGCCTTCGAAGCTTTAACGCAGGAATCTGTAAATTCCGAACTTTATAGATTTCATTACGCGCACCCGGATTCTGTAAAAACGATTCCCCCGGAACGGCCCAAAAACCTGATAACCATCTTTTTGGAGTCCATGGAAACAAATTTTGCAAAATATACCCCTGAAATTGTTGCTTTAGAAAAGGCTAATACAAATTTTCCGCCTGGAGGAGTCTCTGTTGCAGGCACAGGCTGGACTATTGCCGGCATAACAGGGAAAACGTGCGGCATTCCGTTGAATATGCCGATGGGAGTTGAACAATACTTAGGACGTTTGCCAACATATTTGCCCAATGCGAAGTGCCTTATGGACATTTTGGCCGAAAATTCCTATAACCAGATTTTTTCACAAGGATCCAGTGGAGATTTTACACAAAAGAGATTTTTCTGGAATGTCCATGGGAATGTCGCAGTCCACGACATTGAATACTATAAAAAAACAGGCAAGGTTCCCAACGACTATTATACTTTTTGGGGAATTGAAGACCGAAAGCTGTATAGTTTTGTAATGGAGGAGCTGGACAGCCTTTCAAAACTAGACAAACCATTCGCCCTGTACATGCTGACGGTCGACACACACCAACCGGAAGGTTTTGTAGACAGTCTATGCGCAAGCGAGTTGGACCGTTCATTGGAACCTCTCCCAAAATCGTTGCGCTGCGCCTCAAAAATCTTATACGAATTTATTGAATGGGCAAAAAAGCAACCATGGTACGAAAATACAGTCATTTCGGTGATGGGGGACCATACCATGCCAATGCTTTCTGTAAAAGCGAACATTTCTCTAAGCGACTCCCTCTATTGGACTAATTTTTTGATCAATTCGTCTGTTAAAGTTCCCGTAAAAGAACGGCAATATTCATCACTGGACATGTTGCCCACTTTACTGGAATCTATGGGATTTAAAATTGAAGGGCGTCGGCTTGGTTTGGGGAGTTCACTTTATTCGGACAGCCTGACAATGCTAGAATTATACGGAAGACGGGTCTTGGATAGCCTGCTACGTGAACGGAGCATTCAATACGATTATTTCTTGTTCGGGAAAAAAAATTGACGGAGTAAGTCCATCGTGTTATCTGTTTGTTAAAAATTCCAAAGAAGTGCTAAGCTCAAACAATCCAAAAACGCCTCCCACCTGCGATGAGAAGCGCAACAGTTTTTCGGTATTCGATATCAAGGATTTGATAACTATAGAAAACAAGCGTTTTTATATATTCCGGGTCAATATGAAATTATGAATGTTCAAAAAAAAATCCCGGTCTAATTGACCGGGACCATAATTCTGATTTACTCAGCTATTACGGAGTAAGAAGCGTAGTTCTGTCGCTAGAGAATGCTGCGAAGTTCGGAGTGAGCGGGATGCAATCACCACTGTCACCACCAGTAATAGCAGCATCATACTTCACAGAGCCACCAGATGAAGAGTTGGCCTTGATGTTGAGCTGCCATACACCAGCCTTGCAATCATTCAAGGTAGCCTTAGCGGAAGCTTTCCAGACAGCAGACTTAGCGGTTGTGATGGAAACCTTTTCAGATTCACCAATGGCAGAGCCATCATAGGTGAAGTTGCTGGACGGATCCATCTTGTAACCGATGAGCTTCCAGCCACCGTAGTACACGCCAGTTTCAGAGACGTATGCGTCCTGCAACTTGATGTATTCTCCAGCTGCTAGTGGTATCTTGGAATTATTTGAATAGAGATTTATTGCAGTTTGTTGAATTTTTTCATTTCTTTGTCGAGGAACGTGTCGACAAATTTTGCGTAGATAAGCGTTGTCTCGACATTGCGGTGGCCAAGCAATTTGCTTGTTGCTGGGAGTGAAATGCCGAGCGTTATGCAGGTGGTGGCAAAGGTGTGCCGGGCAAGATGGCAGTGAATGTATTTGTAGTAGCCTAATTTAGGTGCTACTTTGCGAAGAATCCTGTTGAAGTGCGAATTTTCAACAACCTTGAATACTTTTCCTTGCTTTATTTTTGGTGGCAAGAGTAATCGAGCTTGTAGCGGAATAGGGATATAGACGGGTTCTCCGGTTTTGTGAGTTTGTTTGCGAATTTTCCAGTCGAAAATTTCTGATGCATCAAGTGTATGCAAATCACTGTAGCGCAGCCCAGTAAAGCAACTAAACAAAAAAACATTCATTACGTTTTGCTCTGCTTCAGAAAGAAATTGACGATTGTCTAAAAAGTTTAGGTACAAATGTTTGAGCTCATTTGTCGTGAGAAATCCTCGATGTGTGTAGACTCGTCCGATTTTTATATTTTTGAAGGGTTCGTCTTTAATTAAGCCATCAACATACATCTTACGTAAAAAAATACGTAAAACAGTTAATGCTTTGTTGATTGTATTTGGTTTATTTCCTTTGCTTAATAAATGTTGTTTGTATTTTCGAACGAGAATGTTGTCGATTTCGGCACAATTCAGTCTTGGTTGGAAGTCTTCGAATTTCTTGAGATTCCAATAATACGTTCGAATTGTTAGTGGGGAAAGATTGTCTTTGTCTTGTTCAAGATAATTTAGAGATGCTTCAAAGAATAGCATTTTTTTCTCCAGATAAAAATCGTGAAAAATCCCTTTTTTGGAGGGAGTGCATAAATTAAAAAGATGCTGAAGAAATTTTATAGATTTTTAATTTAAGATGATATAAGGAACCCATCTTTTGTAGAATCTTTCTTGAAATGGGATTGGCGAAAGAATGGGGTCGTGGTCGCCTTGGATGATGAAACGAACGTTGGGGTGTTTCTTTGCCAGGTTTGCGATTTGTTGCAACGTGGATTTTAGACGATAGGAATAGATGGAATCCACCGTATTGGCTTCGGCCTGATAGATGGATTGCGTTTCTTTTATTGGAAATTTCGTATCCCTTGTTGTCCAGGCGATAAATTGCAGTGTTGAATCGCTTAACAAGCTATCGATGTGGTTGATTATCTTGACATCGGGAGCGCTGTTTGCAAAATAGACGTCTTGAAATCCCAAATTGTAGATGTACTTGAAACGTCTGTGTTCTAGGCTATCGCCTCCGGAGAGGAATGCTGTCTTGAAATTTTTTTCGGCGAGTACTTTGGGCAAAAATGTTGTATCGCGGTGGCCACTGGAATCTATGCGCATTTCGTATATGAGGTCTTCGCGTTCGGCGGTACGAGTGCGGCTGTACATGCGGTGGTGTATGCCGGCCGTAGTAATGAATTTGTCGAAAATCTCGAGTTGCTTTTCGAATCGTTTGATGTCTAGCGGAACGCCCCAGCTTTCTACGAGAATTGCGATATTGGCCCGATTGGTGTCGATGAAATTTCGGGTGATGCTTGCGGAATCCGTGATTGCATATTTGCTGCGGTATTCTTCGGATAGGTCTTTTCGCTGGATGGGCTGTGGTGCCGTGCGTGCTAGGTAGTCAATTAATGGAAATTGCGCTAGTGGCTGCATTGGATAATAATTGTACGTAGCGAAATGAACCATTAATGTTATAAATAAAATAAAACTGATGCTTGTCAGGTTGAATGCGGGAATTTTCCAAATTATTGCTATCGCGAGTCCGCAGGTCAGGAATGGGAGCATTTCGTACCATCCAGTATCCGCTCCTTTTATGGCGAGAATGTTTTGCAAATCGATCCATGCGATGGCGAACAAGGTGGCGATGAGTATTGCCAATAGTGCTGTGTATGTTATAATACGGGGCTTAGAGCGTTTCGGTGTTTTGATGTCGCCCCGCCATGAAAGAAATTTTTCTTTGACGAATATAATTAGCAATAACAGAACAAAGTATTCATAGCCGAAGAGCCCACGGACGATATCCTGGCCTTTTTCAAAGGTGAGCAGGAATGGAACGATGGTAATTAAGGCGCTTGCAATCAGGGGATATAGGAGCCGTTTCATTATTGGACCTCCTTATTTACAAGTCGGTATTTTAAGAATGTCATTTCACCGATTGTTTTGAGGGTGTCAACAGCCACGCTATCGTAATAATGCCGTTGCAAAAATCCCGATAAATGGGAGTCGTCAAGAACTATGATATTATCTTTTATTGTTTCTTTTATCGGATTTGTGATGCCGAAATCGTGGAGTGCAGCTGTGATTTCCGGGAGATAGGGTGTCCAATAACCTAGGGAAATTGTCCTGCGATAACTTCCGATTGGAGCTGCTAAATATGAAGGTTGCCTATGATGACTGAACTTCATAAAGGCATCCATGCTTAGAAGGAAAAGCTTATCAGGATTTTTGTCGATGTATTCAAAGACTTGAGTATAATCCGTAGAGTCTTCTGATACTAAGGTCCTTTTTTTACCAGTGGTGGGATCGCGGACTATTTCTCCAGAAGTTGCATAAATGGCAATGTTGGAAATAAAAATAATAGCGATTATGGGATAGACAATTTTTTGGGGAATGTCAAATGTGAATTTTCCGAATAAAGGAATGGCTAGGATGGCTGCGTACAGCCAGAAACCGTTTTCAACTCGATAGACTAGCCTTCCCATGGATAGTAAGTAGAACATAAATGCAAGTATTAATGCGAAACTGGCCCAAATGTAAGCGGCTTTTGAGCGTTGAGTATAATATAGGGCAACGCAAAAGAAAACCCAAATCCAAAATAGAGGCGCTTGTGTGGAATGTGTTAATGAGTCCAACAATTTTTGGGGGATCTTTCGTGTATGGTATTTTTCGGTGTAGGGCGGAATCATGTCCGTATAACGTTTTAGACTGTCGACTGAAAATGCTTTTGTATCGTACCAAATCCATTCTACAAGCATGTGGTAGTCGAGTCCGCTTAATCCCAGTTCTTCGGCGTCTTCATAAACGGCATTCTTGTTGTAGTTGCCAACATCGCCTAGATTAACACGTGGTTCTTGAAATTTGACGAAATCGGCGTATTCGGGCGCCTTGTATATATTTTGGTCCCAGATATGCATCGAGAATGCTGCAATAAACAGAACGGCTAGTCCAGAAATTACTTTCCATTTGTTTTCCCAACAATCCTTGATTATAAATAACATTCCAAGACAGAAAAATGGCATACCCATGAGGAACGCCTGCCACCGCATCACGGAACCCCAAAGCATCAGTATTACGCCTAAAATAAATGGAGCTGTAGCTTGAAGACCTTCCCAAACGTCGTTGGGAGCCCCGTTAGTGGCGTTGCGATCTATTGTATTTTTCTTTGGAATTACACCGTATGCAAACAACAGCATCCCCGCTGCGCTCAATATGGAAGCGCATTGCGTGAATTGTACGACCAGGTAAAAGTCGCTTGCAAAAAGTGCCGTGAACAGAGTCGCGAAGATGACGCCCCAACGTTCTCCGCATCGTTGCAACAGTACATAACCGATGACAGTAAACGACAGAAATACCGAGAACATTTCGCCGATGTAGTACCAGCCGATTTTAGGGAAAAGGTGGTAAAGCGGCAGGAGCGCGTAACCGTAGATCGCGTTCACGAAAATCAGATGCGGATTGTAATCCGTTCCGAACGCACCTGTGAGCCTTGCTGCCATAAAGTAATCGTCGATGGCTCCGAACTGGACATCGCCAAAAATCAGGCACAAAGCCAAAAAGAAAAGGTTGATGACTAAAGAATATGTAACGGCTCGTTTAAAAGGCATAGTGAAAATATATATTTTTAATATATTCCTTGTTTATTATATATTTAGAGTATGAGTGTATCTTCTGGATTGCCGTTTATCTCTATTGTTGTTCCTGTTTTCAATGCTGCTGCAACTTTGGAAAAATGTGTTGGGAGCTTGATTGCCCAAACTTTTTCAGATATCGAAATCATTCTTGTGAATAATGGGTCGACAGATAGTAGTTTAGAAATATGCCGAGAGTTGTCTGCTAAAGATAACCGAATTGTGGTGTATGATTTGACCGAAAAAGGTGTTTCTGCGGCTCGCAACAAGGGCGTAGAATTTGCGGCTGGTGAGTTTATAACATTTGTTGATGCTGATGATTGGATGGATTTGGATGTTTGCAAAACTTTTGCGGATTTGAATTCAAAAAATAATTACGATTTGTTTTGTTATTCTGCAAAATACCATAAGGGGAAAATGACTGTACAATCGTTTTTATTTGCTGACGATGTCGAAACGTTTACAGAAAAACAGAAAGAGGAATTGCAGATAAAAGTTTTTGCGCCGCATGCTCCGTATTTTGATTATAAGGTGAATACACGCTTTGCCGGTAGTGCGTGGAGTAAGTTTTATAGGCGATCCGTGTTGCTTGAAAATAATCTTCGCTTTTCTTCTGAAACGATTATCAGTGAAGATTGCTTGTTTAACACTTTGGCTTTGGATCATTTTCGAAAAATTGGTTATACGCGAAAGTGCTTTTATCATTACGTGCAGCAAAAAAATTCAGCACAAAACAGTTACCGCCCCAATAGCGATAAATACTTCTTGTTTGTAATCAAGGAAATGCGCAAATGGTTGCAAAATACGGGGAAAGATCAACGTTTTGTTGATGCGGCAAACTGCCTATTTGTCCATTATCTATTTGGAATTTTAAAGGAAGATTTATTCCATAAAGACAATAAGTGTTCGTATGGTGTAAAAAAACGTGCTTTGAAAAATATTCTGTTGATGGATGAATTTTCGAGCCCCCTAAAAAAAGCGAACAAGAGTTTTTTCTCTATACCAGAGAAAATCCTCATTATCTTGCTGCAAAAAAAACAAGTTGGTATAATCTCTTTTATTTTGAAATTTGTTAGATGATGTCTATTCATTTTCATTACATAATTGCGTGTTTAGTTTGCGAATTGCTGTTCGTCTTGATTCACCGGAAGTCTTCGAATGTAAAGCAACTCATTGGTATACTGTTTATCCCATTGTTTATTTATTATTTTACATATAAATATTCTTTTTTTATGGGTTGGAACTATTATGTATATTTGAATTCTGTAGTATGCTTGGTGTTTGTTTCTTTTATTTGTACTTTATCTTTTGAACCTCTTAAGTTAAGCGAAGTCAAAAAGAAACGAGTTGTGTTTTTTGCCTTGACTTCTTTTGTTCTTATTTTGCTTGCTTTTGCCATTCCTTGGGCTGTGCGTGCTTTCCCGCTTGAAAATCCTGATGCAATCCTTTTTGCGTTATTTCAGAATAATGCTGGGACTGAAGGCTTTGTCTGGGATTTGGTATGGAATAATACATTGCATCCAGCCTTGTCTGTTTATGTGCCGGTCTGTTTGTTCTTTTTAATTTTATCAATAGTTGTCTATATATCCAAAAAAACATGGTGCTTTATTCTAGTTCGGTATAAAGTACGTTTGCATTCGGGCAAGAACATATGGCCGACATTAGGTCAGTTGTTTTCTTTACTGTTTTTCTGCTCTTTGGCTGTTTTTTGTGTTGTCGTTCCTAGGTTGATGTCTCCTTTAATCGATATTTGTAGTGCGTATTTGGAATCGAATAAAAAGTATGATTTGGAATTATATGTAAAAGAATATGCTTTCCCCGATTCCGTAACAATGACGTTTCCGCAAAAAAAGAAAAATCTTATATACATTATGATGGAATCGATGGAGACTAATTTTAAAGATTATACTCCAGAAATAAACAGGCTGTCAAAAGAAAATATTTCGTTTTCTCCGGGGGGAGTCGATCTGACCATGACAGGGTGGACGATGGCTGCTCAGGTTGCAAAACTGTGTGCAATTCCTTTAAATTTACCGTTTGGATGGGATAATGACAAATTGATTTATAGCTTTTTACCGCATGTAAAATGTTTGACGGATGTGCTAGCGGAAAATGATTATAATCAGATTTATGTTCAGGGTTCAGATGGAGATTTTTCTTCAAAAAAAACTTTTTGGAATCAGCATAGCGTCAAAGAATTTCATGATTTTCCTTACTATAAGAAAAGGAAAATTATTCCAGAAGAAAAAGAAATCTTTTGGGGGATTACGGATAAAACTTTGTATGGACTATTACAGAAAGAATTGGAAAATGTCGTCGAAGATTCCTCGAAACCATTTGCCTTGTATGCTATGACGGTTGATACACATTTCCCTGACGGCTATTTGTCTGATGGTTGCCCTGTTTCTGAACAAGAAACATCTCAGTTCCCTTCTGTTTTGAAATGTAGTTCTAAAATGCTGGATTCTTTTTTGCAATGGGCGAAAAAACAAAGTTGGTATGAAAATACTGTTATTGTTGTTGCGGGGGACCATTCGTGGCCGACTTTTACGGACTTGCTGAACTTGCCTAAAGAGAATCCACTTTATTGGATCAATATATTCATTAATACGCTTGTTCAACCCCCAAAGACAAATCGGGCATTTACATCTTTTGATATGTTCCCGACTGTATTGGAAGCTATGAATGTGAATGTTGAGGGGCACCGGCTTGGGCTTGGTTCATCGCTTTTTTCGGAAGAAAAAACTTTATTGGAAAAAATGTCAAAAAACGAGTTGGATTCGATATTGAAAGTAAAAAGTTTCCAATATGATTATTTTATGCGGGGCGGTTCATTTAAAAGAGAGTGAATATGAACGATTGTATATTATCGTTCTATCCCTAGCATTTTCTTTATTTTTTCATAAAAGAAAAAGTGCAAGCCAAAATGTCTCCATAAAAAGGGTGTCCCCAATAGCTTCCTGTTGACCCCCCTTTTTAATTCGTTGTTCTGAATTGTAAGCTGGTCTATTGAATGCAATTCAACGTCGTCTTTACAACAAAAAAGCATTCGGTAGTAATATTTAACCAATGTATCTCTGAAATTTTGTATGCACAAGTAATTGGATAAATTTAGCTCGTTAAAGAATCGTAATACGATTTTGGCGAGATGATTGTGGTTGCGAGTGTATACGTCTTTATCCATGGACTGCCCTTCTCGTGTCCAGTCGTAATGGTAGAGAACGTCTTTAAAAAAAGTGATGGTATGTGTTTTACTGAGAGGATACAATAAATACTCTGTATCGGTATAGCAGATTCCTTCGGTAAGCCTTAATCCGATGTTTTGTAGCAATGACGTTTTATAAGTAAATGCGTGCATGGTGAAAAGGCTGAAGGGCTGCTTTTCCCAAATCGCTTTATCATTTGGGGAATAATTTTTGGAATAGTCTATGGATTTGGGCTGGACGGTATAAGTTTGGTGATTTCGATGGCAGCGGTACGGCGAAATTACAAGGTCTGTGTCGGTTTTGATTAATTTATTTATAAATGAAATTAGTCCATCTGTATCGAACCAATCGTCAGCATCTAAAATGCGGAAGTATTTTCCCGTTGCGATTTTAAGGGCGGCGTTTACGCACGAGCCGTAGTGACCATTAGATTTGTCGATAATTTTTACAATGTCGGGGCGCTTTCCCGCGTATTCTTGCATAATTGCGAGTGAACTGTCGGTGCTTCCGTCATTGACGACAATCAACTCTAAGCTTGAGGGAACATCGTCGCGAGTAACGGAATCTAGGCAGCGTTTTAAATAATCTGCCATATTGTAGGTGGGAATAACAACAGATAAAATTATTTCAGACATCTTAAATTCCTAATTCCTGCTTTGCGATATAGATTGCTCGTTCAATGACATCATCCATGTCGTAGTATTTATATTCGGCGAGTCGTCCGCCGAATATAACTTTCGTTTGTTCGTCTGCTAGAGCCCTGTATTTGGCGTATAGGGCTAAATTTCTGTTATCATTGAGTGTGTAGTAACGTTCCTTGCCGATATTCCAGGCTTGAGGAAATTCTCGCGTGATAACGGTTTGGGATTGCTTGCCAAATTCAAAATGCTTGTGTTCTATAATTCTTGTGTAGGGAATGTTGGCGTCAATGTAGTTTACGACTGCATTCCCCTGAAAGTTGTCTGTATCGAGAATTTCGTTTTCAAAACGTAGGGAGCGGTAATCTAGTGCCCCCAAACGGTAATCGAAAAATTCATCGATCGGTCCTGTGTAGATTATTTTTTCGGCGGTATTCTCCAATTCGGAACGATGCTCGAAGTAATCTGTATTTAAACGGATGTCGATACCGTCTAGCATCTTGGCGACTAGTTCTGTATAACCGCTACAGGGGATGCCTTGGTATAAATCGTTAAAGTAATTGTTGTCAAATGTATAGCGGACAGGGAGTCGCTTGATGATAGATGCTGGAAGTTCGCTGCATTTACGCCCCCATTGTTTTTCTGTATATTCCTTGATTAGTGTTTCAAAGATATCTCGACCGACTAGACTTAGAGCTTGTTCTTCCAGATTGGCGGGCTCGCGTCCATGGAGTAATTCCAGGATTTCTTTTCTTTGTTCTTCAATTTTTGCTTTTGCCGCTTCTGGAGTCGCCGTTCCCCACATTTGGTTGAATGTGTTCATGTTGAAGGGCAAATTGTAATAACGCCCTTTTGATTGGGCTATCGGGGAGTTTGTGTATCGATTGAATTCAACAAAGGAATTGACAAATTTCCATACATCCCTATTGGATGTGTGGAATATGTGCGCTCCATATTTGTGAACATTGATCCCCTCTATATTTTCTGTGTAGCAATTGCCTGCAATATGTGAACGTTTGTCAATGACAAGAACGTTTTTACCCGCTTGCTTTGCTAGATGCGCAAAAGTTGCTCCGAAAAGGCCTGCGCCAATGACGAGATAGTTGTAGATCAAATTATGGGTCTCCGGGTAAATTTTAAGCAAAGAACTTTGAATATATAAACTATAAATTTCTTAGTAATAAAAAGGAAATTGAAATTGTATGAGCCGCAGATAGAAAAATATTTTTTTATAAAACTTGCGTCCATTGTCTTTATACCATCCCATAAAGGTGCCATCATTAACCAATCAAAATATTTTATATGGTTTGTTTTTAAAAAATTATTTTTTTCGGCAAAGACAATTGCTCTTTGCTCTAAAACCTTTGAGGATGATTGCTGAGAAACGCTTCGAGGTTGTTTCGTTACGATATATATTATTGAGGGGGCCATTTCTATTTTTTTTGCGAAAAAACCAACGAGATAAGAAAATTTTGTATCGTTATGGATAAAACATTCCTCAAAAGCAATATTGTTTTCTTGTATTAATTTTGAACGAACCATTTTACACCATGGTTCTCCAAATGAGTAGCGTAAAAGGTGCCGAATGGAATCTTTGTTTTGAAGAGAATGTATATAATTTAAATGATTCGTTCTATCGTTGTTTGATTTTTCGGATTTCGCATTGAAAAAAACTATATCGGCATTACTGGATTTATATGCATCGATGGAGTCGATAAATGAAGATGAAAAATAATCATCGGCATCGGCGAATAGAATCCATTCCCCTTTAGCGTGTTTGATGCCGATATTACGTGCTGCACCTGCACCGCAATTTTTATCAGAATATATAAATTGAACGTGATGTAGGGAGTTCTCTAATAGCTTTAATTGAATTTGATAGTTTTGCAAACTACAATCATCGACAACAATAATTTGGATGTCATTCCTTTGTGGAATTGAATTCAAGCACCTGCCCAATAAAATAGGCGCGTTATAGTGCGGGATGATTATGCTATAGTTGATTGTCATCTTGTGTTTTATTAAGATCGTTGAAAAAAAGTTGTAGGGATTTTAATTCATTGTTGTAATTCCATTCTTTGGAGAGAATGTCTTGATTGTGTTCTTTTGTCGTTGAATCTAAAGACGATGTTATATTGTCTGTACTCAATTCGTTTTCTATAGTAAAAATTTTGTATCCTTTTGCCTGATAGTGCCGATACAAAATAGAATCTTCATAGAAGAATACCTTTTTTCCTGTTCCTAGGCAGTAATTTATATTCCCTACTGCTTGTTGCCGAAGATGCCCAAAAATGGCGATGGAACACGAATCGATAAGTTGAAAATATTTGTCTCGGTCTAGAAAATCATGAATAAATGTGATTTTTAAATAAGAAAAAGCAGATGGGTGACTTTTTAGATAACGGCTATAATAAGAATCTTTATCAGGGTAACTGAAGGGGATGATTATTTCCAATGTTGTTTTAAGTGCGTTTAATTTTTCCAATACATCTAAATGATTATTTGTTGGATCGTTACTGTTGCCAAGAAGAATTCTGTTGTTATGAGCATAATCATTTTTTTGCACGAAATGTTCTTTTGTTGGTGGTGCTAAATAGTGAAATGGGCAATATTTAGCAGAAGGAAAAACTGTCGTTATAAGATCAAATTCAATAGGAAGGACTGTTGAAAAATAGGCTGTCTTTTGAGTTATTCTTTTGTATTCGATTTGCCTTTTTTTGCAAAGAAATGTCATTTTCCAAACGAATAGAAGAAACCGAAGTTTGTAGTCTTTGTGTTGAATTTTTTTTAAAAGAGACCGTGTTTGTGGCTTGTATAAAGGCAGCGAGAAAATCTTTTTTAACGGATCTTCGATATCGCTATATATATCGAAACCCCAGGAGTTCCATATGATTGGTTGATTTATTTTGAGAACTTTATCGTATGGTAAAAAAAGAGAATGCAACATGACAAAAGTATTTTTGGAGGCATTTACAGCATACAATAGTTTCTTAATAGATGTGAATATGGTGACCGATTTGTTTTTTATGAAATTCAATTTGCCATCTTTGTTTTGCGTGTATATGAAAAAAAATGAATCGACGTTTTTTATAGATGCGAACATGTAGATGGCATCGTCTATGAATTTTTCATCCTTACAAATATGAATCAGTTTCATAAAGACAGTCTTGATATGGTTTTTGTCTAAATTATTTTTGGGGGGGCTTGTTTTAATGTTTGTCCTATCATTTCCCTTTCACAAGTTCCTTTAAAGTCGTTAATAGGTAATCAAAGCTTTCAAAATGTAATAGTTTTGCAACGCTTAGGTAGAATACGCTCCCCACAAGGGGGTATAAAATTATCTGGATAATTGGGGAAATGTCGATAAAAGTCAATCCGTATATTCCTCCACCCATTGCTATTGCAAGTAGGAACGAAGGTAAAATGTCTTTTATCTGTTCTAAATATCCGTAATACAAAAGTTTTTTGTTTGGATGTGCGTTTATAAAGCTGCTGCTGATTGCTGTTACGAGAGCCGTGCTGGCGATGCCTATGGGAGTACGGAATAAATATATGAAGATGAGCAATATGATCAAACCGAATGTTTTTTTTATGACTTCAAGCTTCAAGAAAATGTCGCTACGTCCTACGGCGTTGATTGCTGAAAGGTTTGATGTGTGGATAGGCCAAAATGCATATGAAAAACAGAATATTTGAATGAACGGGACACAAGGGAGCCATTTTTCACCTAACAAGACCAATACTGTTGGCTTAGCCAATGCTGCGAGGCCTGCCATCATTGGAATGATGATAAAAGAACTTGTCGTAACGGCTCGACGCATCATCTGTTTTACGTGAACTCGATTGTCTTGTGCAACGGAAAGTGTTGGTAAAAGAACGGACTGTATACTTGTATTGATGTTGGAAATAATCATTAGAGGGAATGTTGCGCCTCTTGAGTAGAAACCTAGAGTTGAAGGAGCGAACATCTTGCCGATGATTAAGTCGCTTAGTTTTGTAAATCCTGTATCTAGTAATCCGGAGACTTGAAGTTTCCATCCGAAAGAGAGTAACCCTTTGATGCGCTCAAATGAAAATACAAGTTGAGGACGCCATTTTACGGTGAACCACATAAAACTGCACATGAGAAAAACATCGCACAACTGTTGTATGACTAGCGCCCAAACGCCCAATCCCTTTAATGCGAAGATGATTCCGATGATGCCTGATGGAAGTAATGCGCCAAGGCTTCGCCAAAACAGTTTCTTGAAAAGCATGTTGCGCGCGATATATGCTTCTTGAACGGAATTGAATGCTCCAAAAAAGAGCGTGAGCGAAAGAACCCTGACTATAGATGTCAGTTCTGATTGCTGGTAGAAATCTGCAATGAAAGGGGCTGAAAGAAACAAGATTATATATAATCCTGTGGCGATTATTAAACTTGCAAAAAAAATGGATGAGAAGTCTATGTTGTCTGCATCTTTTTTCTGGATTAGAGCTGTACCGAAACCATTTTGGATGAAAACATTTGCGAAAGCTATAAATACAGAGACTAGTGCTATTAATCCAAATTCTTCTGGCAATAAGAGACGCGCTAGAATGATAGATACCACAAATTGCACGCCGCTTGAACCGCAGCGCTCCATAAATTTCCAGAAAAGAGAAGTGACTATTGTTTTTGTGGTGAACATGCCTTTTTTCTTTTGTGTATCTTATGAACAATTATGTATTATGCCTAATTGGAAACATACATAAATGTTCTGATTTGGACAATAGACTGGCAGGGATATATTATTCTTGAACAGGAATATTTAATGAACGTGACCTACATTTGCCGGATGGGCAATTTCATTGTATTCAATAGATTTTTGCATGTTTGTAAATTCTTTATTTAAGGCTTCGATGCCAATTTTTTCTACAAGAGTCTTTTCGCCAGAAAATAGACTTACGCCAAATCCCATTTTATGATTTTTGATCGTGAAGCCAAGGCTCTCAAGAATTGTTGGTGCTATATCTACTGATGTAAATTCGCGTCTTTTATTTTGAGGCTTTGCTGCGGGTCCGATAAAAAGGTCATACCATCTTCTTTTTTCTGTATTTTTGTTAACAAGATAATCACCCATGAAAAGATGGTCGCCTACAATGACAATCTCGGTATTTGGGTAAAAGTGCTGCTTCTTTACCCAATTAATGAAACTACGTATATCTTTTGATGCGCATCGAATGGTTGCTTCCAATGTCGCTTGGTCTGAAAAATTTTGCGGTTTGTCTTCGCAACTATTGTTGTAAAATCCGAATGGAAAATGGGTTTCTATGGTCGCAATTGTTAAGGAAAAATGTTCCTTTTTAGAAAGAGTATCTAAAATATGCTTTGAAATATCTAGCAATGTTCTATCTGTTATTCCGGCTTCAAATGTTCGAAAGTTCCTGTATTTACTGTCTATATCTTGTTGTTCTTTCAAAGAATGCATGTCGTACAGAATGCTAATTCCGTGTGCAAGGGCGTAGTTCTTTGTTCCTGAAAAGTTTGCGTCTGTTCCCTGTATGAATATATTGTGGTAATGAAATTTTTGAAGGATGTCGTAAATGCTTGAAACTTTTTCCAAGAGGGTATCGCTAAAATTTCGTTGCAATAATACGGGGACGCCTGTTGTTTTTGCGATAGTTGCTGAAATTGTATTAATCGTTCCTTCAGTATTGAAACCGCCTCCGATAAGTTCGTTATGGGAAAAGTGGACCTCGTTGGAATCTGAAGGTAGCAATTCTGGTATCAAGTTTTGGGACTGGTTCCCTCCGGATGCGGAGTCGACAAAGGAATTCTCGATGGATTCCATTATAATCAAAATCAGATTCTTTGTGTTGTCTGTATTTTTCTGAATCGATATTGTGTCAATGCTGTTATAATTTTCCTGAAAAAATTTTGATTCTTCTAAAGCTAGATTGTCGTCGGATAGATATTCTTTATACATGCGTATGGGAACATTGTCATATATTGCCAGAACATCGAATGCGATGACGGTGACGAGCGCTATTGCGAAAAGCGTTTTTTTCTTTGTTGTTAATTTTATTAGCGGCTCGATAAGTATGGATATGAAAAAAGATGTTACAAGGCATGATAACAATACTTTTAGTAGAAAGTTTTTTACGAAAATGAATGTGAAACCATCTAAGGGCATTTGTAGCGTCAATATGACCAGTTGCGGGTCTTCAAGAGGAAATGTCTTTATTCCCCAAATGATACTTTGATGGATTATACTCAATAACCATATTGTCAAGAATGTCCTTATGTTGAACATCACTTGAAAATTCGTTTTCCGTGAAATCAGGAATACAATACCTGTAGCGATTGCTGTGTTCCAGAGATGCAATGACCAGGATCCATCAGCAAAATCTGAAAGAAACAGGGCGATAGAAAATACTTCTAGTATGATTAGAAGGCTTTTATGGAAAAATGAGAGGTTCCGCCAAATCATGATTTAAATATAAAAAGAAAGCGGAATTGTAATGGTGTATGAACTGATTGTTTTTTGCGAATGTATATTTAATAAAAACGAAAAAAGCAAAAAAGAGATTGTGCAAAATGATTTCTAATGAAATTTATAGAGATGGGAAAAATCAGTCTTTTAAAAGAGACGAATCTTTTGATGTGGTGAAAGGTTTGGGTATCATTCTTATGATTTGGGTTCATTGTAGGACGGAGGCTATCAGCCATTTCGCATATACATTTCATATGCCCTTATTCCTATTTGTTTCGGGCTATTTCTTTAAATCTCGGTCTTTTAAAAAGGAATTATCTCTTGATATTCAGAGAATTGTTGTTCCATATGTATTTACTTGTCTAGTGATGGTGTTGTTTGCTTTTTCCGCTTTTGACAAGTTTACTTTCGGTTCTATGTCTAAGGTTGCTTTGTATTCGCCTTTGTGGGGTGGGGCTGTTTTTGGACATTTGTTTGCTGTTCAAGAAAGTTTATTTATTGGTCCATTGTGGTTCTTGTTAGGTTTGTTATGGACGCGCTTGATGGCCGGTGTGTTATTTCGATTTGTAAAAAACGATATGGTCTGCGGGGCGATAATTTTTATACTAGCGATTGTTGCAAAGTGCGCTTTTGAAGTGTTTGATCATATTCCATTATCTTTTCTGCAAGCTTTTGGTTGCTTAGGTTTTTTCTATATGGGCTATTTGGCTAAAAAATATGATTTGCTTAACAATGTTAATATGAAAAGGCTTTTACCGGTTTGTTTGTTGTGCTGGTTGTATTGCATGACTTTTTCAAGTTTGGCTTTGCATAAGTGTATGTATGAGGGCTTTTATATACTGGATATTTTAGGTGCTTGGGGAATATTCTGTGTTTTATGGGTGTTGGTGAAAAATGTTTATTGCGAAAATAATTGGTTTTGGAAAATAATTCAATTTGTTGGTCGTAATAGTATTATTGTTCTATGCATCCATGCCGTTGATCATTGCATGCTATATCGTTGGTCTGCGGTGGGTTCCCAATTGATTAATTTGGTTGGAAATATTCCAATAACATTTGCTAGATTGGCTTTTGCAATTTTACTGTCATATTTATTAACGAAAAATAAATTCCTCTACGAAAAAATTTTTTGCATGAAAAAGAGATGACGCTTGCGACGTTTCGTGATTTTCTTAAAATGTCCGTTCCCTTACCACGTATTGCGGTGATTGGTTGATGCTGATGTAAATGCGTCCTATGTATTCGCCGATGAGCCCGAGCAAGAACATGATCATTCCGCCGATAAAGAGTAGCGTGGCGAAAATGCTGGTATAGCCTACGGGAACTTCGGGGAACATGAGTTTTTTGTAGATGACGAAAATGCCGGAGGCAAATCCTATGAACGCACAAAGTAATCCGATGTAGGTGGCGGCGCGGAGCGGCTTGACGGAGAATGCTGTAAAGCCGTTGATCCAGAGTCCGATTAGTCCTGCTAGGGTGTAGCCCGATTCGCCTTCGAGTCGGCGGCGGTGTTGAACTTCGACGTTGCCCAAGTTTTTGGTGGCGCGGAATACAAGCCCGCTGATATAGGCGAACGGGTGGGGATAGCGCACGATTTCGTCGACGATGAACTTGCGCATGATAAAGAAGCTTGTGGTGTGCAGTGTCTTGGGCTGGCCGATGATGGCTTCGGCCATTTTCTTGTTGACCCATGTGCCAAAGCGGCGGAACAGGTGTTGTCTGGAATGCTTGTAGTAGCCGTAAACGACATCGTAGCCATCTTCAAGTTTATCTACAAGTTTGAAGGTTTCGCTTGCTGGAGTTTGGCCGTCGTCATCGAGGCTGATAACGTAATCGCCGGTAGCTTGTCCGTAACCGGCCATCAGAGCGCTATGCTGCCCGAAATTTTTGGCAAGGCAGATGCCTTTGATGTGTGCGTCTTTGGCGGCGAGATCCTTGATGACTTGCCAGACGTTGTCGGGGCTGCAATCGTTCACGAGGACGATTTCGTAATCGAATGTTTTATCGTTTGAGGCGGGAGGCGCCGTGTTTTCGGGGCTTGTGGCTGCTGCGTTTATGGCGGCGTTGCGTGCTGCTACGGTGTCGTGGATTTCTTGCACCACGGTTTCGATGGTGTTTGCGCTACGGTAACAGGGGATGACAAAAGAGAGTTTCATTTAGAACCTTTGCTGAACGGATTCCCACTTGTTTGTCTGTGCGGATTTCGCGGCGGCCTGCATCATGGCGAGTCCTTCGAGCGAGGTGCGGATGCCGCAAACGTACTGGCTTGTAAAGCGGCCCGTGGCGAAATATTGCCCGAGGCAATCGGCGATATCTTTGTAGTAGTTGGCGAACGCTTCGATGAAGCCCGCGGGGTGGCCTGCCTTGAAGCGGTTGTAGCGCTGCTGGTTTGCAATTTTTACATCGCCGGTGCGGTCGCGTAAGCATACATTGCCGCGCAGGTCGCAGGTCTTGAGCGTTTCGGGTTCCAGCTGGAACCATTCGGCGCTGCCTTCGCTGCCGTACACGCGGATGCGCAGCCCGTTGCGGTTGCCGAGCGCTGTCTTGCTGAACCAGATTTGTGCACGGACGTCGTTCGTGTACTGAGCAAGAGCTCCTACGTTATCGACAATTTGCGGGAAGAGACCGAAGGTGGTCTGGTCGGCTACGATGTGTTCCGGGCGTTCGCCGGTCAAAAAGTAAATCATATTGTGCAGGTGGCTGCCGAGATCCAAGGAAATCTTGGGGATGACGGTGTCCTTGAGGCGCCAAGCCTGTGGCTTTGGGGGCTCGTTATTGGCGCCAAGGCGCATGAAACCTTCTTGCGGCATTTCTACTTGCACTTGCTGGATTTTACCGAGCTTGCCGTCGGCGATGAACTGTTTGAGTTCGCGGATCATCGGGTAGCCGGTGTAGTTGTATGTGGTGCAGAAAAAGCCCTTGGTCTCGGCGACGGCTTTCGAGATGGCTTCGCCTTCGGCGACGCTTGTGGCAAGCGATTTTTCGCAGATTACGGGGTACCCTGCTCTAAGAGCTTCGATGACGATGTCTTTGTGCAGGTCTGTTGGCGCAAGTACCACTACAGCGTCAAGTTTTCCCTTTTCGGCCTCAAGGAGTTCGTGGTAGTTGGCGTAGGTGCGTTCCGGGGTCACGCCCCATGCTTCGGCTGTTTGCTGGTTCGTCTCGGCGTGCGTGCTGAACGCGCCCGCCACGAGTTCGAAATGACCGTCCATTTGGCTTGCCGCCTTGTGGACTTCCCCGATGGCTGAATTGATGCCGCCCCCGATAAATGCGATTTGGTATGGTTCCTTCTTCATGTTTTGGAATATAGGTTATTTTCTTTGGATTAGATGGCGGATCGGGTCCGCCATGACGTTTTCACCGTCATATGCGCTTGTCCTCGCTTGACGGGGATGACGGGCGTGGTGCGGAATCCTTGTGATGTCAATCAACCACGATTTTCACGAGATTGGTCATGTGGGCGGTTTTATCCTGCATTTCGGCGAGGGTGTCGAAACGGAAAAATACGATTCCCGCTTTGTATAATAATTTATTTGTAATAACTTCGCCGGGTTTGTACCACAGGAATTTCTCGACAATGTTCTCCTGGATTTCTGGGGCGAATGTGACATCACGGACTGTTGCTCCGTCGCCGATTTCGGACCCGGCCATGATGCAATGCCGCAACCAAAAGCCTTTTGTCGTAACGTCGGCGATGCCGGAAATGTCTTCGCCGGTTTCTGCCATGACAATGAATTTCGGGTAGTCGATGCCTGTCGCGTACTTCACGAATTTGATGTACAAATCTCCCGGCGGTCGGCGGCAGATTTCAATGATGACTGGAGTGCCGTCGGCTCGTTCGATGTACTGGATGTGCAAAATGCCATCGACCAGGTTGAGCTCGTGGGCGATGCGCTCGCTGTAGTCACGCAGTTTCGCGAGAGTTGCGCTGCTGGATGTGCTGGGCGAGTTCGCTCCGCTTACCATGTACTTGTTGATATAGTATTGCTCGTTGTCGGAGAATGCAAATGCGATTTTGCCTTTTACGAGCATGGCCGAAAATCCGTGATTTGTTCCTTCGACAAATTCTTCTACAATGATATGATCTTGCCGTGTGCGGCTGCAAGCGTCCCTGTAGGCGTCGCGGGCTTCTTCTGGCGATGCCGCGCGGTGGATGCCCTTGCCTCCGGTCAAGTCAACTGGCTTCACGATAATCGGGAAAGTGAGTTGCGCAATGGCGGTTTCGAAGTCTGCGCGATCTTTACTCGCAACTTCATCTTGATCTATTGCGAAATCCGTGCCTGCAACTCTAACTGTAATCGCGCGCGGAGTGGGGATGCCAAGACGTGTGGCAAGCGCGCGGTACCTGTCCTTGTGGTGAATTTCGAGGCTTGTCGCGTAGGAATCGTGCCCGGGCAATCCTAATTTTTCGCAAACATAAACCGTCGAAAGCAATGCAAAATCGTTGCAGCCTGAACAAACTGCCGTGACGCCCTCGACCCGCGCCAGTTCCAGCATTGCTTCCTTGTCGCTGAAATCAGCGAATACGTTTTTGTCGGCGTATGGATGGCCTTTCCCGCTGCGGTCATTTCCTGTGGTAATCACGAACCAGCCCAGTGCCTGTGCGGCCTGAATCAGCGGAATTTCGGCATGTCCGCCACCGAGAAGGAGAAGTTTATTTGGGGTCTTAGAATTTTGATAGCGCATGTGCAATTGGGACATGGTGGTTTGATAATAGATAAGGTTATTTGGTCTTTATTAGATATATAATTTGGAAAGTCTTTTTCAATGCGTGCAAGAATTTTTCTTTCACAACAAGAATATTCCCGTTTTAAGTTGGCCGTTGGCAAATGCTGTTGAGCATTTGATAGAATGAGGGGCTTTTCGCGCATTGTATTGTTTAAGGTGTCAAACCAACTTTTCATTGTGTCGGTCGCAATACAACGGCTGTATTTGCTCGCAAAAGGTTGTAACGCTAAGGCTTTTTCGAATACGTTGCCTTTTGTAGCGGTGCTTGAATTTTGTTTGTAATCGAATCCGCTTAATGCATAATAATAATTTTTATGCTCATGTGTAAGTGTTGCAACGGCAATGCATTTTTTTGTTAGGTATATTTGCACATCTTGTTTCAACGGCTCTATATTCATTAAATCATTTATGAACCTTTCAAGGTTTCTTTTTAAGTCTAAATTATATCCAATGCGATTAAATACAAAATTACGGTCTTGGAAGGCTATATATTCATTGACTCTTCTAATACACCGGTATATATATTTAGGGTCCTTTATTTTTACGACTGGATAAATATCGTATGCCGCGGCTGTGTTTGGCAAATAATCTAGTTCAAAAAGGTAATTGTCAATTGTTTCAAAAAAAAATGTATACAGCTTTTTTATGATGTCGATAAAGGGCTCGATTAGGCTTCCGAGACAATCGAGACGAGGTATATTCTCGTTCTCTAAATAATAGTTGTCTTGCTTTTCTATTTGTCTTAACAAGCTCCATGCTACAAAAGCATATGAATAACGAATAAAAGATAACTGTGCTATAGGGTCAAGACCGTCGGCGGTTCCGTTCTCAATTCGGTGGCTTAAAAATTGGAATTGAGTCATGAGAAAACAAGCATCGAATGATTCTTCACAATTGCTGATAGAAAATCCTCGTTTGATGAATGTTTTAATTTTGCTGTTTTCTTCAATCATGTTGTTCTTCTAATAGCATTAACGGCTTTATGGCAAAGTCGGTGTAATGCCTTCGTTCTGATAACAGAATAAATTCTTATTTCCCGAAAAATTCCTTCACTTTGCTACATACAAATTCTATGTCGGCGGGCTTCAGCCCGTAGAACATGGGAAGGCGTAAAAGTCTATTGCTTTCGTTGGTTGTGTAAACGTCTTCGCCATGGAATCGCCCGAATCGCTTGCCTGCGGGGGCACTGTGAAGCGGCACGTAGTGGAATACGGCCAATATGCCGTTCTTCACGAGGTGTGCGATGAGTGCGGTTCGCGTTTTTAAATCCGCAACTTTCAGGTAGAACATGTGTGCGTTGTGAACGCATTCTGCTGGAATGTAGGGCAGTTGCAAATCACCGGCGGTTTCGAGATCCGCAAGCCTTTCGCGGTAGGCGTTCCAGCTCGCCATGCGGTTGTCATAAATTTTCTGTGCATTTTCGAGTTCGGCGTAAAGGTAAGCCGCGTTCAGTTCGCTTGGCAGGTAACTGGAGCCGAGTTCCACCCATGTGTATTTATCGACTTCGCCGCGGTGGAATTGCACGCGGTTTGTGCCTTTTTCGCGGATGATTTCGGCATGGTCGGCGTATTTCTTGTCGGCGATGAGGATGGCTCCGCCTTCGCCCATGCTGTAGTTCTTTGTTTCGTGGAAGCTGTAGCAACCGAAATCGCCGAGCGCTCCGAGACTTTTGCCCTTGTAGGTGGACATCATTCCCTGTGCAGAATCTTCGATGACAAACAAATTGTGACGACGGGCGATGGCGTTGATGGAATCCATCTCGCAGGCGACTCCGGCGTAATGTACGGGCACAATGGCACGCGTTCTTTCGGTAATGGCGTCTTCAATCAACTTCTCGTCGATGTTCATCGTGTCGGGGCGGATGTCCACAAACACGCATTTGGCACCGCGCATGGCGAATGCATCGGCGGTAGAGACGAACGTGAACGATGGCATGATGATTTCGTCGCCAGGCTGTATGCCACAGAGCAGTGCCGACATTTCGAGTGCGTGCGTGCAGCTTGTGGTGAGGAGCGCGCGGGCGACTCCCGTTTTGTTTTCCAGCCAGGCATGGCATTTCTGGTTGAATTGCCCGTCGCCGCAAATACGACCGCTTTCGACGGCCTTGCGTACGTAATCGATTTCGGGCCCCACGAAGGGCGGCTGGTTGAAAGGAATTCTCATTGCTCGACATCCCTAGAGATTTACATGTGGTAATATATAATATCTTTTAGGGTGTAGAACGCTTCGCTTTTGGCGCCATACTTCAATTTGAAGTAGCTTCTTGGAACTTATTCCGCATTGCCTGGTGTCGTGATTGCTGTAGAAGTGGTGCTTAACAGCTTGTAACTAGGAGTTAATGCCTCGCTACAGTTTGCTTCATCGTCGGAGGAGGCCCAAAACTTGATTGTTTTCGTATCGTTGTCAAATGCGTAATTAATGAACCATTTCTTGCCTGGAACGCAATCGTTCATGGTCGATAAGGCTGTGGCGCTCCAGTTGTAACTTGCTTGCGACGCATCGTATTCAAAGCTTGCGCTCCTAGCTTTGTCAATTGCGTTTCCCGCAGGAGAATTGTATCCGATATGTTGCCAGTTTCCACCGTTGTTATGTGACATGACATAAGCGTCCTGAAGCTTTATGTATGTGCCTGCGGCGGGGCCGATTTCGGATGCTTTGGATTTGGCAATTGCGCTAAAGAGCTTAGGAACCGCAATTGCTGCGAGGGTGCCCATGATGACGATGACAACCATCAGTTCGATAAGGGTAAAACCATGCTTTTTCATAAATGCCTCTGCTGGGTATAATTTTTAGAAGAGGAAAATGCATATAGTGCACGTTTTGTTTTTCTAAAATAAAAATTTAGGAAGTCGATTGAAAGAATGTATGTGTTTTTTATGAATTTTTTTTTGACATTTTTTTTGCTTGTTTGACTAGGCTCGCGACTTTATTATATATTCATCAATAGTGAAGAGAAAAGTAATATTTCTGCTATGCCTTATTATGCCTGCGTTTATTGCGGCTTTTTTTGCGTATGTGGCGTGTGGAATTTATGATTCCTCGTTGTTGCATGGTTTTTTATCGGTTGATGTTCTCTTTTTGATATTGTTGCTGTTGCTACCGCAGGGGCGAATTTTATACAAAATTCCGTTATTGGTATTGGTTTTAATTTTTGCGGTTATTGCGAATTCAATGGATGCGTATGCGACCTGTGGCTTGTACGTGCTGATGATTCTGACGACATCGACGCTACCTCGTAAACGGAAATACATGCTCCCGGCCTATGTGCTGTTTGCGATATTATTTATAGTGGCGGATGCCGAAAATTTCTTCTATTATTCAGTTCTTTTGACGCTCCCGGATGCATGGGTGCTTGCAAAATTTTTCTGGTGGGGGCCGCTTCTTTTCTTTATCGTGCCGCCATTTATTGTCATGCTTGAGCTTTTGTTTGCGCGCAAGATTTTGTGGGGGGTGCGCCGGATTGAAATTTCGCATCGAGTCGTTTTTTTTGCCGTTGCCGCAATTGTCGTTTTGAACTTCGGCTTGAACGCGCTGCAGCCAAGACTTCTTGTGCTGGATTACACCGTACAAAAGTGGTTCCACCAGATTTGTTCGTCGGAAATTACCCGGCATAATACGATTTTGCATGACGATATCAAGGCTGTGTATCCTGTTTGGGACAAGGCATCTCCGGTCGTCGACGATTATTCTAAACCGACTGTGATGATCCTTGTGGAAAGTTATGGCGTGAAAAAATCGGTGGACCAGACGAAGGCCTTGCTTTCTCCTTTTACATATGCCCGTAAACGTTTTTTGGGACTTTATCCGCGAAACGCCTCGCATACCCAGGGGTCCGAGTGGGAGGATTTTGGGGCTTTGAGAGGGATAATTCGCGAGAAGCCTTTACCGCTGAGATTCAGGGAACATCACTTGCAGACGTGGTATGTTCATGGGTACGATAGCGATTTTTATATGCGCGGTGAGAACTATGCAAAGTTCGGTTTCGATAAAATGTTGTTCAAGGAACAGTTTGAAAAGTTGGGTTTGCCGAGTTGCCGGAATGGCTTTGAAGGCATCTGTGACTCCGCCTTGGTTGTTTTTTTGGATTCTGTTTTGACCGAGACCACGCCTAAATTTGTTTATTGGACAACGTTGGATGCGCATCCGCTTTATGAATGGTCTGGCTTGTTTGAAAAATCGTATTTCTGTAAAATTTTTTCGCTGTCCGATGTGGATTGCACTTATTTTACACTGCAAGAAAATACGTTACGTATGATAGCCCGTCTTGCCGAGAAGCACCCTGAATACCGTTTTGTCATACGGGGCGATCACCGACCAATGGTTTCTCTAGAGCAATCAGACTTTGTTCAGTCTTTTTACTTTAGATGGGTCCCGCTTGTCATTTTGAATTGAACTTTGTTTCCGTTTTTAAGAACGAATTTTGTCTAGCTTACGTGTAAAAAAATAGCGCTATCTTTTCAGATAGCGCTATTCGTGGGGCCTCCCGGACTTGAACCGGGAACCAACGGGTTATGAGTCCGTGGCTCTAACCGATTGAGCTAAAGCCCCAGTTCTCCCAAAATTAGTAAATATTTTGAAATTGTCTTCGCCCATTCGTAATGAAAACCGCTGTAGGCGTTTACAACGCATTTGTCCCAATCGGCGATTTCCGTGTTGTACACATTTATTGCGTCCTTGATGCGGCGCAGCATCTGGTGAGGGGCGTTTGCATCATCGACGAGGAATGCGTTTGCTTCGCCGGCGGTCTCGAGGGTGTAGTCGGTGAGCATGCTCGCAATGCCTACATTTCGGCCTGTGAGAGGGAGCGTTCCTGCAGCCATGGCTTTGAGAATAATGGAGGCGGACGGCTCCTGGAGGTTTGCCGCAAACAAGATATCGGAGGCGGCGAGCGTGTCGCGCAATTTTTCTCTGTTGTTCGCTTCTTCGGAGTCGAACTGGAGGACGCGGACGAAGTTGCCGTACTGGTGGGATACTTCTTGGTAGTAGTTCCATTCGGGGTGTTCCGGCGATATGCCCACGATAATGAATGCGTTCTGCTTGGCGATGTCCGAAAGGATGGTTGCGAGGGTCTCGGAGGCGTTGCCCGATTCCATGTCCATGTGGCTGTAGATGATCAGCTTGTTCGAAAGTTCCATGTCGAACTGGCGCCCGAGGCTCGCCTTCGCGGCGCGCTTTGCTTCTTTGATGGGACGCTTGGCTTCGTCGTTAAAGTCCCAGAATTTGTAATTCACGCCGAACTGGATGCCGATGAGTTTTTCGCTATTGCGGTTGAGGAATCCGCTGAGCCCGCCGGGAAGGTTCGTGTTGAGCATGGCATCGCGGTAACCCGATGACGGAAACAACACCTTGTTAGCGTACAGGACTCCTGCCTTGAGGAGGCTTACTTTGCCCCAGAACTCGTAGCCGTCCATGTTGAAGTCCTTGCGTGGAAGACCGATTTTTTCGATTTCGCTGGGCTGTACGTGGAAGTCGTAGGTGATGTTGTGTATATTGAAGAAAAACGGAATGTTGTGGAATTGTTCCTGATAGACTGTATGGCAAAGCGCTCCGACCAGTGCACCGCCCCATTCGTGGCCCAGGATGGCTTGGAATTTGATGCCTTTCTGGGTGCAGTAAGTGAGCACCGCCGAAGCGAACATGGCGAATCTCAAGTGGTTGTCGTTATAGGGGGGGGAATGAGGTGGGCCGTAGACATAGGGGCGACCGAAATATTCCTCATTATATATATATGTGTGGAGAGGGTCGTCGTCAGATTGCCAAACTTCGAACGGCATGTTTTGCAGGGCTTCTACACCCTTGAATATGCAATGATACTTGTCGGAATCAACGATATGGTCCTTGTAGAAGGGTGAACAAGTCACGACTTGGGAACCGGCTTTCGCAAAGGCGGCCGTCATGCAGTTTACTGCAGTCGCGAGTGGGCTTGGAACCTTCCAATTTCCCGCTTCTGGAGTAACGACAAGTATATTCATTTTTTTTTACACTCCAAATAAAAATTTACCTATAAAAATAGGTATGTATAAATTTATTTATTTAAATTTCAACTGAAAGGGTGTATCTTGTTTTTTATCACAATAAAGCGTCCTTTTCAAATTTTTAATAAAACTTCATCTGAAGGAAATAAAATGAAGAAAATTTTTATTGCTGCTTTGGCTGCGGCTGTTGCGTTCTCGCTGACAGGCTGTAAGGGTACGAACGAAAAGCGCGGCGACGAACACCTTAAGGAAGGCCGTTTCCGCAATGCCATCAATTCCTATCTTGAGGCAAAGAAGAAGGGCAAGATGTCCGATGAATTCTTTGACAATTTCACTCTGGCACTTGTTCGTGCGGGAGATGCCGAAGCCAAGAAGGATTTGAGCAGCGATCTCATCAACAACTATTTCGATAAGGCTTCTTCCAACATCGGTAATGTCAAGGAAGATGCTACTATCGAAGAATATGTGAAGACTCTCGGCGAAATCGGTAAGCGCCAGGCTGCACAGGAAGGTGTTGATTTTGCAACGATCATCAATGCTTTTGCGAAGCTCGACTCTGCAGAAAAAGTCGCCAAGACTCGCCATGTTGCCGAAGCTGCGATTAAGGATATCCGTCTCGAAACGGAAAAGCTCTATGTGGCCCGCAATTTGCAAGAAGCTGTTTCCGAAGAAGATCCTGTCGTGAGCGAATACCTTCTCCTCCGCATGGCAGCAATGGCTCCGACGAATCAGGAAATCCAGACTGCTTTGAACAAAAGCCGCAAGGCCACTCGCGGTTACTTCCTCATTTTCGGTGAAAATATTCCAGACTTGAGCGGAAAACACAAGGTGGACAAGTGGGGTTACGTGATGGCCATGCCGACCATCAAGATGACCAAGACGTCCCTTTCTGGCGAACTCCAGTTCTGGGCTACGACGGGTAATAATACGGAACTTGACCCGTCACTTATCAAGCTCGTCTCCACCGACGGCAAGGAAGTTTTTGCCAAGGGCAACACGGGCTGGTGCGAAGCTGAAGTTCTCGTGGGCAAGAAGGGTGACGAAAAGATTGAAAAGAAGCAGAAAAAGTTCAAGGGCAAGGGCAAGTTGATGAACGAATTCCAGTGCTCCGTGAATATCAGCTTCTCTTTCCCGGCAGGCTTTGTTCCGGATTACATCCACTACAAGGATGAATTTGGCGAAGGCAAGAAGTACCTCGGTCACTAATTTGTAACGGAATTAAGGATTTGCTAAAGGCTCGCCGCTGATGTGTGGCGGGTCTTTTGTATGTAGAGAAATCTGAAAATTTCGGAAAATACAAATAAAATTATGTAAAAATTGGAGCTTTTGTTTTTTTCAGGCCTTGCTTATTTTTGTATATTGTTCACAGCACCAGAAAGGGTGATGTTGATAGATCGCAGTCCGCATGAGCGGGGGCGATTTTTTTTTGTCAAGGCCAATTTTTAAAGGTGGGGTAAATGAACAAAATCAAACTTATCGGTATTAAAACAGAGGGTTCCATGCGCTTGTGGTATGGGCCGGAAACGAAAATCGGCGTATTCGCATCGAGAGATTTTGATGCGAACGATTACCGTTTGGAACAATGGGCTGCAGAAACGGGGCGGTTCCATCAATGTCTCGTGGGTACATTCCATTCAGATGCGGAACGTCGAATTTTAGATATCGCGCTTGCGAACGGGGCTTTTGCCGTTTGGCTTCACGGTTGTGACCTTCCTCGCGTTTACCGTGGCGAGGTCGCGAAAGCAATGGAAAGCGGTCGATTGCTTTCACTTTCGTGTTTTCACAGGCGACATCACAATGAAGCGACTGCGCGTTATTGCATACACTTGACATCGATGTGCACCAGAAAACACACATTCTTTTTAAACGAAAACGATTCGCTGCTAGAGCCGGTTTATCGCAAGATAGCTTGGCGATGCAATGCAGAACTTTTCTACGGAGATCGATAGAAAAATTCATTGGAGGAAAACGTCCGTAGTCGTATAAAAATATATCTTTAAAATATGATTAAAATTCTCCAAAAAATCTTTATCGTCCTTACTATTTGCGGCGGAATTTTTTACTGTTTCGCCGATGATGTCAAACCCTATATGGATTCGACCGCGCTTCCGAAATTGGAAAAATTTTATCCTAAGCCTCCAGATCCAGCCTCAGTGCCGTTCATGTACGATATTTCGCAGTACATGTGGGGCAAGTCCATGCGAGCCGATACTACACGTGCAGCGCTTGCGATTGCACAGAACACAACAGACCCGGTTGCAATGGCAAAAAAATTCAGCGCAATTTTTGGCCTTAAAATATCCAAAAACAATACGCCAAACATTATGAAATTACTTAGACGTGGAATTGAAACGATCGACTTGGCAGGTCACTATCCCAAAAACCATTTTAATAGAATGCGACCTTACGTATTTTTCAGCGATCGCACGTTAATTCCTGGAGAAGAAGAAATTTTTAGAAACAGCGGATCTTATCCTTCTGGACATACAATTCGCGCATGGACAATGGCTCTACTGTTGATTGAGATAAACCCAACAGCACAAGATTCATTGCTGGCGTACGCTTATGAATGGGGGCAAAGTCGCGTAATCGCAGGATACCATTGGCAAAGCGATGTAGATGCATCCAAGATAATTGCTTCGGCCGCCCTGGCAACGTTACACACAAACAAAGAATTTTTAGATGACATGAACAATGCCCGCATCGAATTTAACAATTTAACCGCAAAAAAGAAGTAATTTTAGTTTTCTTAATCCCTCGTCATAAAAGGGAAATGCCCTCTCCGTACTCGGACCTTGCTCACTAGGCTCTAAAGAGCTAAGTGATTAAAGTGCACGGAGGCGGGCATGACTGGGGGCGACGTTTATTTCTGCCGAATTTTTTTATTCTTTCCTACGATATATATTTGCTAGTATCGCTCCGGAAATGTTGTGCCAAACGGAGAAGATTGCACCGGGAACGGTCGCCATTGCAAGCGAAGAAAACGCCGTCGCAGCAAGGCTTGTCGCAAGTCCAGAATTCTGCATGCCGATTTCGATGGATAAAGCTTTTGTTTTGGGTGTCGAGAAGCGCAACAACTTCCCAAGTCCAAAGCCGCAGCCGTAGCCGAGCAGATTGTGGAATATTACGACGGCAAACACGATTGCACCCGTTGAAAGGATTTTTGCCGCGTTATGCGAAACTACAGCTGCGACAATCATCGCAATTGCAATGACTGAAACAAGCGGCAAAACTTTGACCGCACGCGCGGTCCATTTACCAAAAAACTTGTTGATGACAAATCCGAGTGCAATCGGCACAAGTACAACTTTCACAATTGAAAGGAACATCGCCATTACATCGACGTTCACGGTCGTACGCAAAAGCAAGTACGTAATCGCCGGAGTCAGCACGGGTGCAAGCAGCGTGTTCACGCTCGTCATGCCGACGGAAAGCGCAACGTCTCCTTTCGAAAGATACGTAATGACGTTGCTTGCGGTTCCGCCCGGACAGGTGCCCACGAGAACTACACCTGCCATCAGCGCAGCGTCAAGCCCGAAAATCTTGGAAAGCAAAAACGCAAGCGCCGGCATCACGATGAACTGTGCTGCACAGCCGATGGTAATTTCTTTCGGGCGCGCAAACACGAGTGCAAAATCGCTTAGCTTGAGCGTAAGGCCCATGCCGAACATCACGGCCATCAAGAGATAATTTATCCACGAAAGTTCAATCCAAAGCGTCGATTTCGGGACGAACAACGAGAGCGCCGCAATCACGAGCACGACAGCCGCCATCCACTTGCCAACAAATTCACTGATTTTTTCGAGAATGCGCATAATTAGACTCGCTATTAAACCTTGTATCCGTACTTACGCAACTTTTCAACGTACTGCGGGTCGGCCAAACGCGACTTCGATTCGGCCATGTACTTCTCGTTGTCTTTGGCTGCAAAGCCGAGCTTGATGCGGAGTGCAATGAAACCGCTGACTAAGCCAAATAACGAACATAGAACGCAAGCCAAGGTAAGCTTTGTGGAATTCATCCCTTGTACGACCGGAGTTTGAAGTAAGACTCCGCAGATTAGTGCCATTGATAACAGGAGCAGCGCTCCCTTCGCAAAAAATTTTGCATTCTTGCCACGCGGGTCAAAACCGTCGATTGCCACCTCGCGCCAGCGTTTGTCCAGGTATTCGCTGCGGCAGGCCTTGCACTCGCGAATTGGACTCCCGTACATCCAAGTGTTACATGCTTCGCGGTTTTTTGTCTTGCATTCGGGGCAGACCCATTCTGCGTAACTTATCTGCATAAAATTCCTCAACTATTATATGTGAAAAAGATAATTTTTTTTAGTTCGTCGTTGCTGGCCTAGATTTCGATAGACTCTTCATCACTTAATATAAAGGCTTTCAGGCGTTCCAAAGTTCGTTCAAAATCATTTTTGATCGAACACTCCCAAACAGTGGCAACGCGATAACCTAGCAGCGAAAGAGCCCAATTCGTCTTGATATCACGGACAACATTATTCGTAAACTTGTTGTTCCAAAATTCAGAATTGCTTTTGGGGCGGCTCGTGAACTTGCAGCCATGCTGGTGCCAGAAACATCCGTTTATAAAGATCACCACGCCGTATTTGAGAATGAATAAATCTGGAGATCCGGGCAAATCGCGACGATGCAATCGATAACGGAAACCCGATTTGAAAAGTGAACGACGCACAAGAATTTCCGGCTTCGTGTCTTCGGAATGAACCGCCTGCATCATCTGCGAGCGGCTCATAGGCGTACGTTTTTTCCGGCGGCGTTTCATATTGTTTTAAGACTGCTTTATATAAATATAGCTCGTAAAACGAATTGAGCAGCAAGCAGAGCGAGAGTCAGTCCAAGAAAATACCTGATTGACAAACGTGGAAGGTATCCTCGAAGCTATCGAAGGTCCCGTCTTTTTTGGCATGTCGGCAGACTATCGGAAGCGAGCGTTCTTCCTTGACGCACCCGTTTTGTACAATGGTTTTGCCGTCCGATTCAAGAACCATGAGGCAATCCATATTTTGACAAGGGCGACCGCCTAAACCCATCGTAGAATAATCGTAGCGGAAAACTTTGCCTTTATACGTAAATTGCAACTCAAAGATTCTGTGATTGCCACCGCCATGGTATTTCACATTTGAAATTTCTTTTGGTGTTCCGTTGACGATAAATTCGGCCTTGTTGACTTCGTACGTTATTACCCCGGCATACAATTTGCAACTGACTGGATTGTTCTGTACGTAAACAAATCCTGATTCGCCATCGTAATCGAAACTGCAAATAAGGTCGCTTTGAGCAACGGTATCCATCCAAACTTCACGGGTGTATTCGCTTACGATAGAATCTGCGCATGGGAGAAACTTTTGGTCGGGAATGCGGATGTCGAAAAGTTTCGTCGGGTCTGCTACCGTCGTGGATGACGAAGGCTCGCTCGATGAAGAATTGTCATTCTGGATGCTCGAAGAGCTGATAGAATCCATGCTGCTCGAAGATTCCGGATCAAGTCCGGAATGACGAGAGAAACTGCTACTGGATGGATTCCCTCCGCTTCGCTCCGAGGATGACGACGTGGGGGCATTACGGGAGGAACTGCTTACGTCATTGCGAGAGTTCGATGAACTCGAAGCAATCCATGAGGAACTCATAAAATTTTCAGATTCCGCATTAAAGATGTTGTTTGAATTTCCGTCTGAGCAAGCGATAAAAAGCAGTGTGCAAATTGACAAAATTCTATATAAATTCATAATAATACCTTTTAAAGAATGTATGGGCGGACTTGTTTAAAGATTAACTTGCGATCTGCCCCCATCACCTTGAATTCAATGTCAAGGGCTAGTGCATCGGAATAAACGTTGTAAAGCACCGCAAAACGATTCTGGATTTGCATGACCATCTGGTAAAGCGTGTAAATTTCACCATCCGACAAGATGAGCGAATCGGGACTCAGCGAAGAATGTTGCAACAAGACGCTCTGCACTCCGCGTGCCGGCGGCGGCGACGGAATAATCGAAATGATTTCCGGGAGTTCTCCGCCTTCGGGATTCGTAATCGATGTTTCGCCCACTTGGATATTCGCGTAAATGCCCGCGACCGAGTAATCCGCAATGTTCTGCGTGATGATGACTCCGTTTGCGACTTCGTCCGGGTACGCTTCATGAACGGCGACAGCCATTTGCACGGACATGTGATTGATGTTCCAAAGAGTCCGTTCCTCGAACGCCTTGAAGCTCCACACAGAAGCCCACACTTTGCGAATTTCATCGGACGGCAAATCCTTTTCGCGTGCCGTCGCCTTGACAGACTTGTAAAGCCCAGCCCCATTAAAGTCTTCCAAATCCTCGGAATTCGTACTCGAACGCAGACGAACACCCGCTTCGCCGTAGAGCGTGCGAACTTTCGCATCGAGAGCATCGCCAAAATCTTTATCCACAGGGATGTGCTTGAACATATAGCGGATGTTATCAAGCACCGCTTCTCGCAGACGCGTGTCCGTCTTAAAATCTTCACGAGCGATAAGATTTTCAATGTAGCTACGCAGAGTCGCAAATGTGGATGGTTCGGCTGACTCTGCGGCCTTGGCATCAGTCCCCTGGGTTGGCTGAATGGCGCTGACGCAAGCATTTTTCACTTGCGTACAAATTTCAGACGTTCGGCCTTCTTTTCCGCAATCATCAAAAGAGCGTTCGCACAGTTCCTCCGTGACTTGGGCATAATCCATAAAATGGCTGTAATGGTAAAACGGCACGGCAAAGCCATCAGGAGTATTTTCGGGCAGCAGTTTGTGGAGTTCAGCAAGATTTGCGGCCTTCACGCCCACCGATTTTGACGACTTGAAATTGAGATTTGCAAAATCGACGAGCCCCGAATCCGACAAGTCATAAGTAAGTGTTATCGGATTTCGCACATTCTTGTTCCAGAATGCTTGGGCCTCATCGAGTGTTGCCTCGCGGACCGTATAAGAGTTCGATTTGACTTCCAGCATTACGAGCTTTCCGCAAAGAGCTAGCAAACTATCAGGGAGTTCATTTCCATTGAACGCGATATTCGGCGTCTTGCGTGCTTGAGCGGCAAGGTTCACGTGCGAAAGCGGTGTCTGCGCATCTTTACTGATGGTGGCTGCGACAAGTGGAATTTCGGCAGGGAGCGTTTCAAGAATCAAAATGTCGTGCGAAGAGACGATCGCCGTATCGAGTTCTGTGGCGGTGAGCTTGCGGAGCATCCCGTAAGCCGTTCCCTTATTCATGATCTGGTAAGGAATATCGCCAAAGAGTTCCGCATGCGTAAAGACCAGAATATCCGATTTTTTAAATTCGTTGGCATATTCGGCTGCGGCCCTTTCGGCAGTTGAACCCGCCGGCATATAGAACAAGCGGTTTTTAGAACCACTCGAATCGAGGAACAATAATCTTTGTTCAATTAACTTATAAGCAATAGCGATTTGTTCAGGCGTTATATAATCTGACGGAAAAAACGTCAACGCAATCATGGAATCGACAGACGGATAATACGCAAGCGTTCCTGCGGCGGTATTTTTTTCGGCACTGAAATATGTTTCCACATTAAAAACACCAAGCGAACGCGTATCGCCCAGCACCATCTCTGCAAAATCGTAATGATATGAATACTTCATCGTATTCATAAAGTGAACCTGAGGTTTATCGGTGTCAAAATCCGTAATGACAAATTTCACGAGATAGCTTATCCCCATCTCCGTTTTCGAGGCGTAAGACATCTTGCGGAAAGCCGCATAGCCATCTTGTTTGTAAAAACCAGTATATTGGTCTTCGTTCTGGATAAAAACGGGAAGTGGAGAATCGCTGGACGATTCCGGACCGGGGCCGGATTGACGAGAAGAGCTTGAGATTCCACATTCTCCGGATTGTTCATCACAAGGAAGAACAAGAGCAGGATTGTCATCGCTACACGCCAATAACGCAGCCATCAGTGATGCAAGCAAAAATTGAATATACGAAAAACGACCCAAACGCATTCTAAACTCCTAACAAACTATTCTACATTAATTAGGCAAACGACTATCGCCCGGACAAAGTTCAAAATTGTCGACAAAATCGCCAAATGAGCCATCATCCACTTTCGCAAAACGACATACAATAGGCAGTTGCCGAACCTTGCTTAAATCATCACTATTAATGTTGCAACCATCTTCTATGAGCGTTGTTCCATCGGCCTCATAAACTTTGAGACAATCCATTTCATGGCAAGGGCGAAAAGCAAAACCGTTTACTGATGAACGGGAATATTCAAATACTTTGCCATCATAGCTAAAGCGGAATGAGTCGGCATGATGATTTCCGCCCCAGTCATACGTCACGCCATTCAAAGTTTCATACTTTCCGTTGACATAGATAACAGCCGAATCGACCCCAATATCAGGGTAAAAGCCCCAATGCGAAGTACACCCCGTAGGCGAAGCCTGCACATAAACATAGCCTTCCATACCCGCATACTTAAAAGAGCAAATCCAATCCTTCTGGTCGAAATCGCCTTCGAAGCCTCCCAATTCTTGCGTCAAGTCGCAGTGATAAACCGCTTTTTTCGGAACACGCGTCTTGAAGATTTGCAAAGGATCACCAGAGACTTCACCCGACAATTTTTTTGCAGAAGAACTTGAAGATTCCTGGTCCGGCCCAGAATGACGGCTGCTGCTACTCGTCATGGCGGCCTCCGAGCCGCCATCTGTCTTACTGCTACTGGACTGATTTTCAGACAATGTGTTGAATGCACTCGAAGAATCGTCACCGCATGCGATAACGAAAACGACAATGCAACTGAACAACAGTTTACTGCTTCTCATAATAATATACCTCGTAAAAGCCTAAATGCTCATTCTAAAAGCAACCAAAAGCACGACAAACTCTAATCGTTTCCTTGAGTTCGTGGATCGCCTTCGCAAACCTTAAATGTGTCGGTAAAGTCAAAAACTGGATTTTCCGCGTTTGCCCCGTTACAAACGATAGGAATAGAACGCTGTTCGTCACAACCATTCACAACATAGGTTTTTCTATCCGATTCAAAGACATTTAAGCAGTCAAATCCTTGACAGGGACGCCCACCAAAGCCCAACGACGATTGTCCGTAACGAAATACTTTACCTTTATATGTAAACCACAACTTTTGTACATGATGATTTCCTCCCCATTCATATTTAACATCTGATATATCCGCAAATTTTCCATTGACATAAAGTTCTGCTTTATCAACATCATAAATGGGCGTTAAGGAAAGTGCGAAAGAACAAGAAATAGGCGATAACTGCACATACAAGAAACCTTTTTCGCCATCGTAATCATATGTGCATACAAAATCTTCCTGCGAATATGTTTCTGTAAAAACACGGTCTCCCCAATCTCCTCTTTCCTCGCATGTGTAAGCATCCCGTTTTGGGACTCGCATTTCAAAAATTTTCGAAGGATCTGTAAGAATTTCACTGGAAGAGCTAATCGCACTAGACGATGAAACAATTTCGCTCGAAGAGCTGCTAACGTCATTGCGAGAGCTTGAAGAGCTCGAAGCAATCCGCGAAGACGAACTAATTGCACTGGAAGAATAAACAACTTCGCTGGAGGAAGATTCCGGGTCGAGCTCGGAATGACGGGAAGAACTACTCACGTCATTGCGAGAGTTCGAAGAACTCGAAGCAGTCCATGAAGAAGAACTGGACTGATTTTCGGACCATGCGTCGAGCGCACTTGAAGAATCATCGCCGCAAGCGGCAACAAGCAACAACGAAGAGAGAGACAATATAAAACGTTTCATGAGCACGTCCTTGATCTTTTTAACATTTGTAAATATACTATTGCTATTCTCCAAAATCAATACTCTTATGCAACAAAAACGCAAATATTTAGCAAAAATCACGATTTTCTTTGAAATGATTTGATGAAATTTTCCTATATGCTACGATTGTAGCATATAGGAAAATTTTAGCCCGTTTAATAAAGTGGATTTACAAATCCAATATATGCATGTGCTTTTTTTGAAAAAATTTTTTTATGAGACTGTTTCTGCATAATAGCGTAACAGGAAAAACAACATCAATAAGTCTATTTATGCATGGGTATAAGCGAGAAAAACTGTTAAATAATTTCTGACGCCGCAGGCGTCAACTCCGAGCTTTGGCCCCGCCCGCATGACGTACTTTTTGCATTCAAAAACGGAATTTTAACGGCAAACCGAAAAATCATTCAATATTTTATTATCTTCTTAGGATAGCCCCATTATTTTAAGAGGTTCCTATGAAGTTTATTCCTGGCGCCAAAAAGTTTTTCTTCGGCGCGTCGTTTGCGTTGTTCGCACTTTCCGCCACGTCCGCACTCGCCGCACAGAACGTCATCGAGGTTGACGACACGCAACTAGGCGTTAAAATAGCCAACGGTTACGATTCGCAAGGCAACGAACACCACATGCTAGGAGCCGATCTCGCCATCTGGAATCCGCCCTCCCGCTATTACGACATGACGAAAGCTCTCGTCACAAGCGATTACTCGATTTTCCGTTTCCCAAACGGGAGCTTGAGCAATGACTACCACTGGAACGGAGCAGGCAAATACGACAGCACCGGACTTTGGATCCCAAGCGACACAAGCTGGGCTCCGGGATTCCTCGGCGAAACGATTTACCGAGGCACCACAAAAGACAACTACGGTTTCATCCGTCGCAGCCACCTTGCCGATGGCGACATGAACACAATGTGGTGGGGCGAAATACTCGACCCGAAAGATCCGCCTTGGGTTGTCATTGAGTTCCCTGAAAAGAAAGACCTCGACTCCATTATCATAGACTGGGGCAATCTCCGCCCGAAGTCTTTTGAACTTTCATACTGGACCGAAGACTACGCCGAATATCCGGGTGTTCACCAGAATCTTGAAAACAAGCTAAAAAGATGGGGCACCGTCAGGGTCACGAGCAACCAGACTAAGTACAAGTTCGCAACGACTCGTGCACGCTATGTGGCAGTCCGCTTCAAAACGACCGACTTGCCGTCAAAAGGCGTGCAGATTCGAGAAATGAAACTTTATAGCGGCTCCGATGATTTACTCGCCGGAAACGATTACAAGTTCTTCGCCATGTCCACCCGCAATGGCGACAAGCCGCGCACCGACTGGACCAACATCAAGTGGCATTTCGAAGAATTCATGACCTACATCAAAAAGTTCTCGGAAAAGGGACAGAACGCCGTTATCTGCGTCAACGCCGGTACAGGCACGGCCAAGGAAGCCGCCGCTTGGGTCCACTATGCCAATAAAGTCAAAAAATACAACATCAAGCAATGGCAAATCGGCAACGAACTTGACAAAATGCAACAGAAAGGCGCAGGCCTCAACGATGGGAAATACTGGATGGCCGAATTTTTGCGCATCGTCGGTGAAGCCGAAAAGGCTGACGGCAAACGCTATCTCGATGTCGTTGACTTGCACACTTACCCGTACTGGGCACCGAACAACCTGAACGCCAAAGACATGCTCAAGGCGACGATGGATGTCGGTCACAACGCCGATACGCTGAATGCCTGGATGAACAAGTATCTCGAAGGCAAGCGCCGCGTGTTTCTCTCGGAATTCAGCACGTCTGTACAAGGGAGCCAAATCTGGATGGACTACCCACAAGCCGCCGGCATCGCAAACATTTTCGCACAATACCTCGTCCGCTTTGGCGACCGATTCCAGGCTCTCCCGTGGGATGCTTTCGGCAACGTCTTTGAAGGTCCGGACCACACGTGGGGAACTATCAGCATGACCGCTCTCGTCAAGGAAGGTTCCTGGAACCTCTGGGGAAGCCTTGAACCCACCGCCGAATATTACGGAGTCTATATGGCGT
>CACWPM010000020.1 GCA_902762795.1 Fibrobacter succinogenes
CTACGAGGTGCACTTTGTTGTGGACCGCACGGCTCCGGCGTTCACGCTGACTTCGGATGCGATGATGAACCCCGACAGCTCCATGTTCATTACCCGCTTCAAGTGGGCGGGCAAGGATTCCGCGGACAAGGCGAACGGTTCCGACATCCGTGCGATGCGTTGGACGCTCGAAAAAGCATCGAGCGGTTCTGCGACATCCTTTACAAAATATGCAGAGCTCCCGGCTCTTTACGACGTGGCCTCGAACGAGTTTGCCATCGCCTAGGACAAGGTTCCGCAGGGCAAGCGCGATTCCATGGGTAACGGTCTCTATCGCATTGCAGCTTACGCTGTTGATTATGCCGTCCCGAATTTCGATGCGTACAATGCTATGAACCGCCTTGTCGATAATATATTCTCGAATCCGCTGGACACTGCAATTTGGAGCGCTATTGCGCCTTACTCATTGAACGACACGACAATTTATGTTGAGTTCCGTGTGGATACTGCCGCCCCGGTATTTACGTTCCGCGAGACAAGGGCAGTCACCGCCGCCGATACGGTGAATTACGGCACTTACGTAAACTTGTCCGGCAAGTACGATGCTCTCCGCAAAAACGCCCCTGCACGCGATTCCAGTTGGACTTATGTTTCCAAGGACAGCTTATTGCAAATCGGCTACACGGTTAGGGATTCTCTAAATGGTCGCGATTCCGCAGCGGTGACTATCGGCTGGAACTTTGTGCATCTCCCGGATACGAACGTCATCGATCGTGCTGGCGATTCTGTGTGGGTGTTCGACTCGCTGGGCGGCAGTACGTCTGGCGCTTGGACAGAAATGGCGGGCCTCCGCATGGCCGATGGCGAATACAGCGTCCGTGCGATTCTCCGCGACGAGGCGAAGAATGTCCGCCATGACGCAGTCCCGAAACGAGTCCGCGTGGACCGTACCGCTCCGCAGATTGTCGGGCTCACGAGCGACCATCTCGTGTATATGGCTACGGATGGCGATTTTTCCGCGACAATCCTAGTTTCAGAACGTGGCGACGTGGGCGTGAACCGCTCCGGCATGCATTGCAGCTACCGCGTCCTCGGCGGAGCCGATACGTCTTGGCATGAAATCCGTAAGGGCAATCGCAAGCTCCTTTCGTCTGACACGGTAACGTTCACCATTGACAAGTCCGCCGTCGATACATCCCGTGGTACCCGTTATCTTGAAGCCGCCTGCGTCGATGCTGCCGGAAACGTTTCCGTCCGCACGGACATTTTCCACGTAGGCGCACGCTTCCCTCAGATTACTTATCCTTTGCCGGATTCTATTCAGAGCAATCTGAAATTTATCCCCATCGTGGGTATCGCTCCCAAGATGAATTCCGTAGATTCGCTCTCGTCCGTCTATCGTCTCCGCTACCGCATCGATAACGATACTACATGGAGAACTGACAAAGTGCGAGTTGTCGCCGCGAACCGTTCTGAAAATGTGGATTACATTTCCCGTATATCGCAAAGTACCGAAGGTGTCCTCGGCTATCTTGAAAATGACGGCTTTGGTGACGAGGCTAAAATGACGGTCGAACTCGCCATAGCCTCTTGCGAAACCTGCAATGACTGGGCCGCCGTCACTACGAACTTTGTCGTAGTCCAGCTCGGTACAAATTACAGCAAGCCGACGGTTGAATTTGCGGTCACGCGCAACGGCGCTGATGTTGGGACATTCAAGACTGGCGACGGTCCCGTGGATATCTCCGTCCGGCTCAAGAACAAGTTTAATGGCAACTACATGCTTCGCGTTTATGCCGAAGATTCTAAACATCGCGGCATTTTCGACGCGTCGAGAGAAAAGGTCTTCTACAATCCCTACTATGGAACGCCCACAGCCGCTGCCGATACCGCAATCTGGTTCTATGAAATGAACGGCAAGTATTACCTCAAGTGGAATAATCTGGACAAGGTAAATCTCAAGGTCGGCTACAACTCCTCGAAGTTCGGCGAGACCTGCGTTGGTTCTGCCGGAAGCATGGACGCCTCCGACTGCTCGGCGGATCGTTCCCTGGTCGACTTATCGTCCATTCTCGATGTGTCTAAAGCCTATCTGTCCGATTATCCCGAATGGATGCCGCCAGCGTATATCGATAGTACGATGACCATCACGAAAAATTCCGGCGAAGTCGTTTTGGAATCGTCCGAAGCCTTCCGAGTGTATGTGGAACGCAAGGATGCAACGGATACCGCTGCCTTGAACATTCCTGTCTATTTCGGCGAAAGCACGAAGCCCGGCTTTTACTGGGTTGAACACGTGGATTCGCTTGTCTCGCCGCTCATGACCGGCTGGACCGTGAATCCGAACGCGTACGGACTTGATTACCGCTGGGATGGCATCGCCACGTCGGGCGCGTATCCTTCCGGCGATATCACGTTGTATGCCGAAGTGACCGAGAATATCTTGGATAATCCTTTCGTAAACGTCGTCACGAAAACGCTCAAGGTCGAGCAGAAAGAAGCGGAATTGGTTGTTCGTGATACATTGCCCGATTACATTGCTCTTAAGCTTGTCGATTCGAATAAGGTATCTTCTGTTGCCGTAGATTCTAATAAAGCTGCATATATGCGAGATTCCATGAAGGTGTATTTCGGACTAAAGAACGCTGATGCTCGTGTGAAAATTAGTGTACTTGATTCTAATAAGAAGCAGTTAAAAATCCTTCTGGATTCAACATTGAGAGCGCATATGGGAGATTCTGCCTATTCAGTGACTTGGGATGGGAAAGATTCTTTGGGGAATGTACAATCCGTGGGTGAGTATTATATCAAATTCGAGTCTCCTTCGAATACTTTTGTAACCAAGAATGTTTTGTTTAAAATGAAACTTAGAAATGGGATGCTTGATGAAACCCCTGTAAATCCGATGGATCCCGGTCAGTCCGGTTTTTATGTTGCCGAGGCGGAGAAAGTCGCCGATGATATCTATCGTTATGAACCGTTTGCAGATTATCTTGTCGATGTTCAAATGAAGGGATGGTATTTACCGAATTCAAGGCGATATGACCGCTTTGACGTGATGGGAAATGTATCCGGTACACAAAATATTCTCGGTTTCCGCCCGGAACGCTTTAGCCTTGGAATTAAGCGACACAGAGATACGCTGGATTTGTTTATTCTTGTTAGGGTAAAATTTCCGTATACGGTTGCGGTAACTGATTGTGCTGATCTCAGTGATATATTGTGGCAAAAATGTACGTTTGAATACGGTTCTGTAGAAGATTTCGCTTTCTTCGAGAAAAGGTTTACAAAGGATTCATTGTCTATTGATTCAACGTTTGATATTAATCTTGCGGGGCGGGGCATTTATAACTTTTATAATACAGACATAGATGTTGTTGCCTGTTCGAGAAAAAAATGGGCTTCTATTTTTAAGGGTGTTGGGAAAAAGGCTTCTGAAACGTTTGAAAATGCGATGAGAGAATGTGAGTGGAATATGCGAAATGTATTTGGAGGTCCCGATGGAAATCACAAGTTCCTCAGGGATCCTGGTGGCTGTGATGATAGTGTTGCTTTTGCTGTTGATTATTATAGAGCTGATTCTTTGGAAAATGAATGTGATCCTAGAGAAAAAGATGGTTATCTTGAATCCGTGTGTGTGTATCCAAAGCCAGAAGATTCTGACGATAAATATAATCCGAATAGAAAGCTCTTTGATGTGGTTTTAATTCCGGATTCGACCGGGAAATTTTTTGGAAATTGCCAAAATGTAAATGGACACAAAACATTCGATAGATATTGGACTCGTCCATTTTTTAACTTGCGTTTAACTATCCCCGAATCCTACTGGAACGCTCCCTTTGGCATGGATAACCTTGTCAACCGCACAATCCGTTTTGACCATACCAACCAGACCATTTTCAATGAAAAAGGTAAGGACGGCTATTGGAATTCCGTAGTGAAAGATGGAAATAATGGTAATCCTGTAAATTCAGGAGTGAAAAATTACTATGACGGTTCCGAATGGCGGTTTAATCCTGCTTATGGACTTATAACCCCATATGAAGTTCAGCGTTTGATATTCTTCCCTGTCGATGTATATTCTGATGGTTCTAACGTTTTCCGTTTCGATGATGAGGGAATAGTTAAAGATACTGTTGCATTTGGGTATTCATCTAGCTTTGAATTGAAGTTCTATGGCCATGATACCACGACACACCATTTCGAGGCTAAAGTCATAGGAAACCTGGCGAATCCGCTGGACACATCGGGGTGCGTTGTAGATTCTACGAAATTTGTGATGCGGACGGGTGCCCAAAACCCCTGCCAAATCAGTGTGACAAGTATAGGTCAAAAAGTTAAGAAAACGCCAGTTTTCACGCATGGCAATGTGCATTTCTTTGTAGGCATGAATCGCTTGTGGAGCGAAGTCGATAACGGACACCGCACATCAATTTCTTATCCGGCTGATTTTGCCACGTGGAAAAGTGCTGTTAAAGATTTGTGTAAAGATACTCTGGGCTGGGCTTCGTATAAGCAAATAGTCGAAGGAAAAGATTCTTGTTACAAGTATTACGGATCTGGTTCTAGAGTCCACTACTATTTCAACGACTATAGCGATAGCCTTTGGAAGATTCATTTCTTGACGGACTCTTCACATTATTTCAGAAACTATGTCAATTCTCCGGGTGAAGTCTTTTCGCCAAAATCGATGGATGACGTGCTTGCTGTTGTAAAAAAGGATCTCAACGGTAAGGATTTTGTGCTGAGTTACTTCCTTAATCCTGATAGCAGTGTTCCGGGGCGTACAGAATCTGAACCAGGAAGATTCTTTATTCACATAGGGTACCTTGACAGTATAAGGAAGGCGTATAACGGGTCGGGCGTAACCATAGCCGATATAAAAGTCGAAATGGGTAAGTTTGATAGCAGTGTAGTTTCTTTTGATAAGGATTCTATGAACTTGTATATAACTGCTGAGCCTTGGACGGAGCATGTTTTGTATCGCCGTACAATCGATACCTCGAAGGCTATCCTTGAACGCCCAAATACAAGAATTCTCCCGTTGCGGGATATCTATACATTCCGCGTTGATCCTTTATCGAACAATTGCGACAAGTCGCTATATTGCAAGATTGATACCGTTCCTGAATTGTTGCCCAATCCGTGGATAAAGAATGCCGTTGTCGATACGGCTAGGCTTCTGCAAATTGATTTGACTGAACATCCTGTTCTTGAAATTTCGGGAGGCCGCGATTCTTCGGATCGTATAATCAGTTTCAAGGATACTGTTGTTGCGCGCCCGCCGGAACTTGTTGAAATCAGGGGGAAAAATCTTACACATAATCAGGTCTATACGCTGTCATTTTTGAACGACTCGACGTATTACTTGATTAGCGATACGTTGAAGTACGATGCGAACTGTGAAAAATATCCTGATGGATCTTGCCATCTGGCGTGGTTTAACGTAAACCGTTTGCAGGGACGCACTCAGTTCCTCCTGACATGGGGTGGCGACAGCCCGACCAACGCGATGCACTTCAACATGTACGTGGGATCGAATGTCGAGCAAAATAGGGCTGGCGTGGTGAAATCCATGTACGGCGAACTCTCGGTGACGTTCCCGCAAGGTTCCATTGAAAAGTCCGAAGATTTCACGGTGCGTACGGTGAACGTCCAGAAAGATTACGGCTTTAACGTGTTCAAGAACATGGCGCTTACGGGACCTGTGATGGAAGTGTTGCCTTCGATGACTTTCAAGGATACGACAAAGCTACCGCGCATACAGATGAAGATATCCCGTCAGCAAATGGAAAACATGAATGTGACGCCGCAGACGTTGCGTTTGTACAAAGTCGATTTTGACAAGGCTGAATTTGTTCCGCTCGAAAATGCTTTATACGGGTTCCTCCATGCGGATGGTTCTGCGGTTATGAATGGAACCGATACGCTGATGTGTCGCAGCGGTGACTATGGCGATGCTCGTTGCGCAGGCAAGAATTTTAGTTGGGATTACGTCCTGATTTCTGCCGAGACGCGTACATTCTCCGTGTTTGTCGCAATGGATTCACTTGCCGCCTCGATGCAGCGAACAGGTCTTGAAGTTTTGCCAACCATTGCCAAGGTGCCGGAACGCGAAGTCCGTGTCTATGGAATTGGAGATTTTAACTTGTATGTGGATGACGATTCGCTCTGGAACGACGAGGGCGACTTGACTCCGATGGTTCCGCTGGCGTTTACGCTGGATTCGAATGGTTCGGCTCATGTGACGCTTCCGGTGCGTGCCTCTGGAATTGATACAAATTATGTTTTCGCATTTGCGAAGGTGGATTCTGTTGAAATGTTTGCGCCCGAGGTTGCTAGGGCGTTGACTGTGCCCGCTGTGTTCACATGCCATGTGCCATCGGATTCACTCTGGATGGGTATAGACAATGGCTACCTCGCTTATGGAGCCTCGTGCAGCCATCCGGGTTACGGGACGCTCTTGTTGTACAAGGAAAGTTCGTTGATTGCCGAAATCCGTGGCGAAATCCCTGACACGATTAGGTTCGATGGCAAGAAGCGTGTCGGTGGTTCCGTGGTGGGAACTATTCCGCAGGGCCGTTATGAAACCCGCTATATCGGTGTTTCGGCATTGGATGAAGATGTTCAGCTAGCCGGACCTTCCGTGCGTACAGATGCTGCTCGCCCTGTTATCAGCTCGTTTGAAATTTCTGAGCGTGCTGATGTTCTTGACCGCATCTTTACTGTGAGAGCGAATGTTCGAGATCTGGAATCCGGTGTCGCTCGCGTCTCGGTTTCCGCAACGCTCGGAAATGCGTTAATCAGGAATGCGCCGCTTTTGCCGACGCAGTTGGTTCCGGATTCTTCGGGAAATGTTTCTGTTGAAATCCGCTTGACCCGCCAAGAGCTTTCTCTGTGCAACGGCTGCAAACTTTCACTTGAAATGCGTGCCGAAGATTTCGGGCATAATCATACCGAGAAGAGTTATCAGTCTGGATCGCTTCTCCCGTATCCGCAGGGCATTGTGCTATGGTATCCGTCACGCGAAGGAACGGGTACGGTTGCGTATGAGTATGTTGCCAATATTCATAATTTGAACTTGAAGCCCATTGCGTCTCCGTGGCTGAGTGATGAAGGCATTTACCTCTCGAATCCGGATGATTATGCGGTTGGAAACGGTCTTGTGTCTTTCAATATGTTGAACGAATATTCCTTTGAAGCAAGGATTAAGAACGGTAACGCGAATAAGTCCGGCTGGTTCAGGGTACTTGGTTTTAATAGCGATGACGGGTTTGATATGGAATTACGAGTGCAAGGGCGCAAATTGCAGTTCTCCGATGGCTTGAATGTCTGGGAAACGGCGAAAGACGTTCTGCCTCCAGAAAAGGAGTGGGCGCATGTAGTGGTGACGGTGGATTCTACAAAAGTCCGTTTCTACGTCAATGGGGAACTTGTATCCGATTTGATTTCCGTGCCGTTTGTACGTGATATTGAAGGCGGATTCTCTATCGGTGCCAACAATAGCAACTCGTTTGTCGGAAATGTTGCCGACATAAGAATGTATAGGAAGGCTCTTTCTAGCGAGGAAGTGTTCGCTTTGTCGCAGCCGGTGTCTGATGTAGAAGAAATCGTTGAAATTGTCACAGTCCCCATGGTTACCGTTGATGGCGGCGATGGTTTTGAACCGGAGTTTTCTTGTTCCGTGGCGGGTAACCGTTACTTTGAGGCTTCGCGTGGTGGAGCAAAGCTGACGATGGATGTTTTGGTAGAAAAGGCGGGTACTTACAAGGTAATGATGTATGTGCGCTCGGCGAGGCTTTCGTCTGCCAATGTTGCGGTATTGCCTTCGTCTGAAATGCGCTATACGGGGTCTGTGCAGCTTTCCCCTGTTTGGCGAACGGCTTCTGTTCCGGAAATTTCCATGAACCTCTCTGCCGGATTGCATACGGTAACGCTCGAAGCCCCCGAAGGTTTACAGATTGCCGGCTTCGCTCTTGTTACGGATAACGTTCCTGCATCTTCTATTGCCTGGAATTCGGGAATGGAAAATTCCGAAAGGACGGTCAAGACGTTTGTCCGTTATGAAGGTTTTGCAGACAAGAAAGTATTGCAACCGCGTGTTCGCCTGAAAAATATTTCGAACTCCCAAATAAAAGGCTATTCTGTCCGCTATTATTTCCGAGGCGAAGAAGCTTCGATGGCTCGCGTACACCCGTACTATCCGCATGATACGATTGGACTTGCGGTGCATTCTGAAAGTGCTCGCACAGGGTATGTCGAGTGGGCGTTTCGTGACGGGAAAATTCCTGCTGGCGGAACGGTCTTCAATGGCGATGGTCCGCATTTCGGTGTGCATTACGAAGATTGGGCTCAGTGGAATCCTTACGATGATCCGTCCTTTGTCGAAAATGCTGCAACGAGTTTTGTCGAGGATAACGGGATTATCGTTCTCGATGCGGACAAGCGCTTGATTGGCGGATCGTGTGTCGAGATGGAAGATTCTATTTCGGCCGAAGTCAAGGCGCGTGTCTATGCTGTTGAAACACGCAATGATAACATGGCGAGCGAAATCCAGATGAAGGTCGAAAATGTGGGTAACATAACGTTGAAAAATTACGATGTCCGCTATTACTTTTTCCTTGAAGGTGGGCTTGCTCCAGAGTTCAATGCGTATAATTTGCCAGATGGCGTAACGGCTGCGATTGAAAATATCGGCGATGGACGCTGGCAAGTTTCGTTGCATGCTTCGAAACCGCTTGTTGCGGGAGGTTCCTGGAAGAACCTTGCTCATTTTGTGCTCCATTGCGAAAACTGGAACGATATCTGGAACGCATCCGATGATCCGAGCCGCTTTGGGCTAGGACGGAGCATGGTCGAAGCTGTGGGCGTAAATGTGTTCGATTCCTTGGGTAACCGCATCTACGGTAATGAGCCTGTTTGGCCCGAAATTATTAGGGCGATACCGCCTTCTTGTGACGGATGTTCATCGAATCCAATTTCTGTCCCGGATATTGGACTTGAGCCGAAAAAAGACAGAATTCCTGTCCACCGGACGGATGACGGTCTTGTGATTGAAATGGCGCAATACACCAATATCTCACTTTCGCTGGTGAACGTGAACGGCATCCCGGTCAAGAGCCTGTATTCGGGAACTCTCGCTCCAGGGCAACAGTTTGTCCGTGTTGATTGGAGCGGCATTGACTTGAACAAAACATATCTCATGCTTCGTGTGAATGGATCTATCAAATCAACAAAACTCTTGTCGTTACTTTAAACAAGGAACTTATGATGAATAAACTTGTAAAGATTGTTTTTGTCGCGTTGTCTTTAGGTTCATCCGCTTTTGCGCTGGATGCAAATACTGTTTTCAATAACCAGAAAAAATCGGCATTTCCTGACACATGCGAAATGCAGTTGAAAACGACCGTCGCTTTGCCGGGGATGGCATCGCAGACTGTAAACACTTCTGTTATCAATGCAGGGCCAGACAAGTCTATAACGACTATCGAATCCAGCATGATGCGTATGAAGATGATTCAGAACAACGGTCGTATGAAGGTAATCGATTTGAAGTCTGGGCAGACGCTCCCGGCGCAGAACGTGCCGAAGCAGAACCCAGCCGATATTGCTAGCCAGATGGGCGAACCTTCGGATTACAAGGCGCCGGTTAAGTCTGGTAACCTTTGGAAATTGGTTCCCAAGGATGCTTCTAGGCCAACGCTGTTCTATTCGGATAAAGTCAAGCGCGTTGTCAAGATGAACACGGTCGTGAACGGCTCCGCTGCCGAGATTGCGATGGAATACTGCGACAATTCTTGCCCTCTGCCGGGAACGCTCAAGAAGACAGAAATTGTCACCGTGATGCAGGGCGGTGAAAAAAGCTCCGTTGTCGTAGAGGTGGTTTCTGCCAAGGCGCGGCATATCTTGCCCGCAAAGATGTTCAATATCGAGTGATTTCGTAAGGGAAAAGCCGTTGATTCAAAAAAGGACTCGCCGGATGGCGAGTCCTTGATGTTGGTGGTGTATAGGAAAATTTTAGAACTGCTCGAAGAACTTGTGGACTTCTTCGGGAACCCAGGTCTGTTCCCAGTTCCAGCCTACGTCCATGTTGCCGGTGTCGTGGGCGGTCCACTGGTGGTCTCCGGGCCAGCTGCACCATTTGACGGGGAAGCGTGGGTCTACATCTTTGAAGTCGTAGCAGACGTGTCCGGAGTTGCCTTTGACTTCTTCGGGGGATTCCTTTTCGGCTTCGACGCGTTTGCCGTCCTCGTCGATTTTGGCGTTTCTCTTGAGGATTCTCGGGAGGGCGCTATTCTTTGCGCGGTTGTAATTGCAGCGGCCATCGTTTTTGCCGTGAACGTTCATCCATGTGATGGGCTGCTCCTTCATATTGTTCCCTTCGGGGAGCCAAATGTTGTAATCGGCGACAGCGTAGGTGGCGGCGGCGCGGACGCGGTGTTGCATGTCTTGCATGAGAGAGTAGCTGAACATGGCTCCATAGCTGAATCCCGTGATGAACACGCGGCTCGTGTCGATGCAGAGGTTGTCATTTAATGCTGTGAGCGTCTGGGCAAAAAAGTCGTGGTCGACTTGGCCTTTGTTCCATAAGCCGCCTATAGCGTCAAGCGAAACAAAGATGTAGTCGCCGTTTTTGTCGAGTACTTGCTGGCCGTAGTAGGGGGTCGGATGGTCGTAATCTGCGGCGTGGTGCACAAAGTCTTCGCCGCGGCTTCCGTAGCAGTGCAGTGCGAACAAAAGCTTGTACGGCTTCTTGTTGTCGTAGTTCTTCGGCATGGTGATGAAGTAATCGCGGGTATCGCTGCCCACCTTGATTTGGAATTTCTGGCCGTTTTCGACCTTCTGCACGGCCTTCAAGGTGGAATTGGTGCCGCAGCCCTTGCTCGGGGTCGGGGAGTTTTTCAAGGCGTAACCGAATTTGTACGTAGGCTCGGTCTTCTTGAGTTTCACGTCGAGTGTCGTGTCGAGCGTGCCGAGCGGGATGGTAAGCGTGTCGAAACCTTCGGCGATAAAGCGGATGGCTTCGTCCTTGGCGGCCTCTTTTAGGAGCGCGCCGCCGGATTGAGCGCCGAACGTGCTGCTGAAGCTACCATCGGTCGTGAATTTGAAATTCTGCTTGGCGCTACCTACGGAGACCTGTGCAAAATACGTGCCCTGGGCCTTGATGCCCTTGCTCAAGTCGTATGTGCCGGAGCCTTGCAACTTTTTCTTGAAAACTTGGTTGCCGAGCGAGTTGAAGATTTTCACCTGCACGGGCTGCGTGCTGCTCTGCGAATAAGAAAGGACGCCGTTGTTGATGTTCACGTAACCGACGGAATTTTTGAATGCTGGATGGATCGCGTCGGTGGTGTCTTTTTCGTCTTCGTGGATGGTGAATTTGCCCTGGTCATCTGTCGTGGCGGTCTTGCCTTCCTTGAGGAGGTTCACCGAGGCGCCCTTGATGGCCTTGCCTTGGTTGTCGGAAACTGATCCTGTTATGGTATAGGCCGATGCGATGCTACAGAAAGCCAAAAGGCTTGCTGTCGAGATTAGATGGGATATTTTGATACTCATTTGTACTCCTTTTACCAAAAGCTCCTAATTGCAGACACACCTCATCATGAATGAATATAAACTGTGAAAAAATTAAGATTGCGTAGCAAATTCCCATGCCTATGGATGAATCGTCTATAAAAAGTTTTTTACGCAAAAAAAACGGCTTCCGGGGAGGAGCCGCTTTTGGTAGGGTGCTGATTATGAATGTTTTTAGAACTGACCGAAGAATTTGTGGACTTCTTCAGGAACCCAAGTGTTCTGCCAGTTGCCGCTGTCGTAGGCGGTCCACTGGTGTTCTCCGTTCCAACTGCAGAACTTGACCGGGAAGCGTTCGTCGACGGTCGTGAAGTCATAGCAGAGGTGGCCGCTGCCGCCGACTTCCTTCGGGACTTCGCTGCTTGCGTCGGTGAAGTTTCCGTCTGCGTCAGCTTTTCCGTTGTTCTTGAGGATTCTCTTGAGGGCGCTGTTCTTGGCGCGGTTGTAATCGCAGGTGCCGTCCCTCTTGCCGTGCACGGCCATCCAGGCAATCGGCTTGCCCTTGTTCTTCGGCAGGTAGATGTTGTAGTCCGCAGTTGCAAAGACTGCCACGGCGCGGATACGGTCCTGGAAGTCCTGGGCGAGGGAGTTGGTGACCATGGCTCCGAAGCTGAACCCTGTCACGAACACGCGGGAGGTGTCGATGCAGTAGTTTTCTTCGAGGAGCGTGAGGAGTTCGCCGAAGAAGATGTGGTCCTTGTCGTCACCGGTGCGCCACGGCATGAAGTCGGTATCGCCGTGCGGGGAGACAAAGATGAATTCGTTGTTCTTGTCGAGCTTCTGCTGGCCATAGTACGGAGACGGATGGTCTTGGTTTCCGCTCATGGTGGCGAATTCTTCGGCGTTGCTACCCATGCAGTGCATGGCGAAGAGAATCTTGTAGGGTTTGTTGTTGTCGTAATTCTGCGGGAGGCTCACCCAGAAATCGCGGTCGAGGCCTGCGCTTTTCATCTTGTAGTTCTTGGCGCCGCTCTTGGTTGCGGTTTCCTTGAGCGTGGAGGACTTTCCGCAGCCCTTACTTGGGGTCGGATCGTTTTTCAAGGCGTAGCCGAATTTGAATGTCGGTGCCGGCGGCTCGATCTTCTTGAGTTTCACGTCGAGAGTCGTGTCGAGTGTGCCGAGCGGGATGGTAAGCGTGTCAAAACCTTCGGCGATAAAGCGGATGGCTTCGTCCTTGGCTGCTTCTTTCAGGAGCGCGCCGCTTGCCTGGGAACCGAACGTGCTGCTGAAGCTACCGTCGGTCGTGAATTTGAAATTCTGCTTGGCGCTACCTACGGAGACTTGCGCAAAATATGAGCCCTGGGCCTTGATGCCCTTGCTCAAGTCGTATGTGCCGGAACCCTGCAAGGATTTCTTGAAAACCTGGTTGCCCAAGGAGTTGAAAATCTTCACTTGAACAGGCTGAGTGCTGCTCTGTGAATAAGAGAGGATCCCGTTATTGATGTTCACGTAACCGACGGCATTTTTGAATGCTGGATGAATAGCGTCGCTGGTGTCTTTTTCGTCTTCGTGGATGGTGAATTTACCCTTGTTGTCCGTCTTTGCGGTTTTGCCTTCCTTAAGCAGGCTAACATCGACATCCTTGAGGGCTTTGCCATCGCTATCGGAAACGGTTCCGCTGACTGTGTAAGCGAATGATGTGGAACATAGTGCCGCGATACATGCGGCAGAAATTAACGAAAGGCGTTTCGCTTTCATTGTGCACTCCTTATTAAAATCCAAATATCCTCTTTGGATTCACCTAAAAAACCCATTCTAATTTATTTTCGCAAAATCAAATAATTAGTTATGTAAACTTATTGTTATGGACGATTTATCCATGAACTTTTTAAAATGAGGTGTTTTTGTAAGAAATCCTGAGTCGGAAACTTGACCATGCCCTGCCCCGCTTGTTTTTTTAATCTTATGGAGTGTCTGTTCTTTCGCGGGGCGAGATATGTGGAAGTGGAGAATGAGGCTGGGATAATTAAGGCTTAAATTTTATATTGTCACCTATGAACCACATTGCAATTTTCATCGACGCAGAAAACCTCACCAACTGGATCAAGCATGACGGTGTACAGTCGCTCATGGACGAACTTTTGCCGCTGGGGCAAATTGTTGTGCGCAAGGCTTACGGCAAGTGGTCTTCGCGGGAGCTGATTTCTTTGCAGTCCACGCTCAACGAGAACGGCTTTGAGCTGGTGCATACGTTCCATCCGGTAAGTGGCAAGAATTCGACGGATATCAAGATGACGGTCGATACGATGGAGGTCGCGCTCGATTCTCAGGTGCAATGGATTGTGCTTGCCACGGGTGATTCCGACTTTTCGCCGCTGTTCCGCAAGTTGCGCGAACAGGGCAAGGAAGTGATTGGCGTGGGGCCCAAGTCTCCACTGAGCGAGTGCGTCAAGAATTCGTGTTCCAGATACGTTTACACGGACGATACGACTGCTGCAGATGATGATTCCGGCGATGAAGTTGCAGATGCCAAGGAACGTGCAAACCAGCTCGTCTCTGAAAAGATTGATTCCATGGAAATGCTCCGTAGCGTGTTGCAAAAAGAAGACGGTCCGATTGCGCTTGCGGCGATTAAGCCCAAGATGCTCGGAATCGATAATGCGTTTAACGAGAAACGACTCGGGTTCAAGACGTTCAAGGATTTTGTGAAATCCGCGGACTTTGTGCAAATGACGGATGTCGGCGGCGGTTCCTATACGGTTGCGCTTGCAGACCAGAAGGTTCTTGTCGAAGAGGATGCGCAAATGGTTTTGGCGAAAGCTCTCAAGCGTAAAGGTTGGGACATGTTCCCGCGCAACATGCTCAAGAAAATTTATGCGGAAGCCTGCGATCTGACTTCGTTTGTTCCAATGAATAAACAGGACTTGGTTCAAGAAATTGTGGCAAAGAATATTGCCGGTACGACGAGCAGCATAATCAACCGCGCCCTGAGCACTTTTTTCAAGGCGAAACTTGTGACCATCAGTGGTGGCGATGACAAACTCTGGACGCTAACCGAGACGAACCAGTACTGGAAAGAAATCGACAAGGCCATGCTCGACAGGCTCCGCGTGAGCCTCAAGGAGACGGGACAAAAAGTTCCCAAGAAAGATATTGTCGCTATTTTGTACGGAAAGTATGCTGACGGCGAAGCCGAAAAACTCGTTTAGCGGCTGCGCCGCAGTAGGAAGTAGGCGGTAGGAAGTGGTTGGCAAACTTTAGACGAGAGCGCGCAGCACTTCTTCTCTGTCATTCCGAATTTATTCCGGGGTCGCCTTTTTTAATCAAGCTTTCCCTGATATAAATCCAGCAAGTTCCTTGCAAGCAGGCTTGTGTACTTGGCGTTCGTGAGCGTGGATTGTGCGCTTTCGAGACGGTTTTTCTGCGTCAAGTAATCTGTGTAGGTCAGCGCGCCGACGTTACGTTGTTCTTCGGCGACCTGCAAGGCTTCGTTTTCGGCTTCGACTTGGAGAATGGCGGCTTTCCACTGCATGTCGGCGCTGAGCGCGTTCAGATAAAGCTTTTCAATTGTATTTTCAAGCGATTTAGCCTGTTCCTTAAGGGCCACTATGCTTTCTGTTTCGCTCAATTGGGCCTGTAAGACTTTGTTCTCAGTTGCACCACCGTCAATTATCGGAATGTTTATGTTCAGGGAAACGCTGTGTGAATAACCGTTTTTCACCTGGCTCCCGTACTTGCCGGATTCCCATGCCTGGAGGCCGGTGCTTGCGCTTGCTCCGAGCGAGACCTTGATGGACTTGCCTTTACCCGCGATCTCGGTATTCTTTTTGGCAACTTGGATGGAGAGGCTGTCTGACTTTAATGCAGGGGCGTTCTCGGTCGCGTTCTTTTGGAGTTCGTCGAGCGTCGGGATGGCGCTGAGCGCGTCTGGCGAAGAAATTTCTGTTTCCGGCGCGGAGATTTCGAATGCTTCGCTTTCGGGGAGTTCGAGAAGCTGACGGAGCGTCGTCTTTGCCGTGTTCACGCTCAACTGTGCAGAAAGCTGAGCAGCCTCTTTCTGCAAGACGTTTGCTTGCGACTGTGTCAAGTCTTTCTTGGTGATGGAACCCGCTTCGAACAACGTATTGTAATGTTCGAATTCCGCCTTGGCAAGTTCGACAGATGCGTTTGCCGTATGTAATTTTTCAATCGAGGCGAGCAGGTTTATGTAGGCGTTCAGGACGCTTTCCTGGATGGAGCGTTCGGTCTCCTTGGTCGAAAGTCGCGAGGCTTCCTTGTTCAGCTCGTTTGCCTGGATGGAAAGCTTTGTGGAACCGCCGTCCCATAATGTGTAAGAGGCACTAATGCCCGCGCTCAGGCGGTAGTGGTCCTGCGGACCGTCTCGGAACGGGGAATCGTAGAGTGAATTGCCTATGCTTGCCGAAAGGGTCGGGTAGTTCCCGACTTTCGCCTGTTCGAGACTGACGTCGGCCTTCTGTTCGCGGATCTTTGCAGATTCGAGTTTTAGACTCTTTTCTTTCGCTTGCTTGAGGCATGAAGCGAGGGTCCATGGACCCTCTGCAAAAACAAGGGATGCTGACGCAAAAATTCCGAGAACGACTGCTTTTTTGTAAATCATACCTTTTAGATGCCCCAGCTATATATTTTGGTTGCGTGTTTTTTTAAGATAGAAATTTTGTATAAACACAAAAAGACTTCCATTAGGAAGTCTTTTCGAATGGACGGTACTGGATTTGAACCAGTGACCTCTGCCGTGTGAAAGCAGCGCTCTAAACCAACTGAGCTAACCGTCCGAAGTGAGAGCAAATATAGAAAAGCTATTGAAAGTTGTCAAGTGGTTTTAGACGAAAGACCGCTTACGCTGGTAGACGAGAGACGAAAGAAGTTGCTTTCTATAAAATTCAATCCCGGAACGGAGTCCGGGATGATATTGAAAATCTCTAGTCTTTCGTCTGTAGGCTCGTAGAGCCGTTCTTTCGTCTAACTACAAGTACTTGTCTTCGGCGGCGCGGAGAATGGTCAAAAACTCTGCCGGGGTCTTCGAGGCGATGAGGTCCTTGCGCACATTCCCGTCGGCGAGCAAACGGCTCACGGAGGAGAGAGCTTTGAGGTGCGGTCCTACGGTATTGCCCGGGCTCACGATAAGGATGAGCAAGAATACCGGCTCTCCATCGAACGACTGGAAATCCAGGCCTTTTTCGATGGTGGCTGCGACCATGCACATGCGGTCCACGTAGTCGATCTTTGCATGCGGGACGGCGAGTCCACAACCGATGCCCGTGGAACGGCTTTGTTCGCGCGTCCAGATGGCTTCGAAAATTTCATCGCGATGGTCAAGTTTGTAGGCGCTGCAAAGAGTATCCACCAATTCGTTGAGAATGGCTTCCTTGGTTTCGCTGGAAGAGTTTATCAAGATGCAATTATCTACAAATCTTTCAGAAAGACGCATGGTTTGTAAAGTTCCTTTTTTGTATCCCTCAAACAACCATTTTAGAATATTTATTGAATTTTGGTAAGATTTATATTTAAAATATGTTTAAAAAAGAAGATAATTCTATCTGTGAAGAGGTCGTTTCGAGCCTGTCGATGGCTTTTCTCATGAGTGCAACGTCAATTTGACCGGGAGCGGCGGCCTTTCCGATGGAGCCGTAAGTGAGGTTGGCGCCTTCTTTGAGGGACCAAATTCGGCTGATTTTTCCGGTTTCGCCCATGCCGAATGCAGCGATGAACTTGAACCCTTTGGCTTTTTTCGCGAACTTGTAGAGGCGATTGCAGTCTTCGTCGGAATTGCTCATGGCGGCGATCTTGATGCCGTCTGCCTTGATGCGTTTGACGTCGGTGAGGTAGTTTTTGAGTTCGAGATCGCCTGGAATGCGGGTGAAGTTATGCTCGGAAATGAGAATTTTCACGCCTTTCGGGGTGGCGGTTTTGCGGAGTTCGTTAAAGTCGTGGAGGCAGTCGCGTTCGAGGTCCAGCCATTCCGGGACGTCGTCGGCTTCGAGAATTTTTTCCCACAGTGCAGGGCGTTCGATAGCGCGGGCGTTGGGGAATGTTCCGCCGTCGCGCTTGAGGCGGATGGTGCCGAGAAGCATTGCGTTCGGAGCGATTTTGCGGACGCGTGCGGCGAGCGCTAGCCATTCGGATTCGTCGAAAAAGTCGTAACGGATTTCGAGGATGTCGCAGCTTTCGTAGTCGATGCGCGCCGGGTGGAGTTCTTCGCTTTCGGCGACGGCGAGTGTCTCGGGATCAACAAGCCCGACGAGGTACTTTGGTGAATCAGTAGGCATGGTTGCCAATTTAGCAATTGGGGATATGCGAAAAACTCTTTTTTTTGAAAAATGACGATTTTTACGTCAAATTTCTCTTGAATTTGAATTTTTTTACGTAATTTTTTAATGTTGTTTGTAAAATTTAAGACGTTTTTTGTCATTTTGTGAGTTTGTCTGCGAAATGTGGGCGGATGGCTACTGTTTTTTCGTGAAAAAAGTATGTTGAAACGACATTTTACGCAGATTTCTACTGTTTTTTAACCGCCTTGTTGTTAACTTGTTTAAAATTTTACGTCAAAATCTTTGGATTTTCCCCGTTTTTTACGTAAAAATTGGCCAAAAAAAGAAATTTGCTTTTTTTTCAACGAGTTTTCTCACCCCTATTCGGCCTACAGCCTACTGTTTACCAGCTCCTAATCCCTAAAACCTAACCCCTAATCACTGTCTACTTCCTGCTTCTTACTTCCTACTGCTAATTGCGAATTTTCTAAATTATACCGGAACAAAAGGAATATTTATGGCAGACTGTAACGAAAACAAAGAAAAGCAGACCCCGGACATGCTCAAGAAGGCGGAAGAATATCTTGCCTCCAAGCGCAGAATTTTCTTGTGGGGTGGTGTCGACGACGAAAGTGCCGAACGCATTGTGAAGCAGCTCCTGTATTTAGATTCTCTGAATCATGAAGACATTATTTTCTTCATCAACAGCCCGGGTGGCGTGATTTCGAGTGGTCTCGCGATTTACGACTGCATGAATGCCATCCAGAGTGATGTCGTGACGGTTTGCTGCGGACAGGCGGCTTCGATGGGTGCCGTGCTCCTCACTGCCGGAGCAAAGGGCAAGCGTTGTGCTTGGCCGAACGCCCGCATCATGATTCACCAGCCGCTCATTCACGGCGAAATTGTCGCCCCGGCAAGCGATATCCAGATTCAAGCCGAAGAAATGCTTCGCATCCGCGGCATCACGGGCAAGATTCTCGCCGAAACGTCCGGCCACACGATCGAACAGATTGACCGCGATACCGAACGCGACAACTTCATGTCTGCCGAAGAGGCCAAGGCTTACGGTCTCGTGGATAAAGTCGAGAGTATCATCTAATGGGTTTATTTTCTGCTATTAAGAGCGGCCTTGCCAAGACCCGCGACGCCCTCCTCGGGGAGTTGAAGGGAATTGTCGGCGCCGGAAAAATTACGGACGAGACGCTCGAGGAACTCGAAGAGCATCTCATCAAGGCTGATGTCGGCGTCGAGGCGGCGTTCCTCTTGACGGATGCGCTTCGCGAAAACGCTTTGGGCAAGTCGCTCACGACAGAGCAGGTGCTCGACATCATGCGTAACGAAGCGGAACGCTTGCTCAAGGATCCGCCGCCATTTGAACTCAAGGGCAAGCCGCATGTGGTGCTCGTGATTGGCGTGAACGGCGCAGGCAAGACGACGACAATCGGTAAGCTTGCGGCCCGCTTGAAGGGCGAAGGCAAGAAGGTGATGATTGCCGCTTGCGATACGTTCCGTGCGGCGGCGATTGACCAACTCGAAACGTGGGCCGAACGCAGTGGTGCCGAATTCGTGAAGCATCAGGAAGGCTCGGATCCGGCGGCGGTCGCTTTTGACGCTTGCAGTGCGGCGGTTGCCCGCGGTTGCGACGTGGTGCTGATCGATACGGCCGGGCGCCTGCACAATAAAGACTACTTGATGGAAGAACTCAAGAAGATTGTCCGCGTCATCAAGAAGGTGAGCCCGGACATGCCTCACGACATGTGGCTTGTGATTGACGGCAACACTGGACAGAACACTATCAACCAGACGAAGATCTTCAACCAGAGTTTCCCCTTGACCGGTCTTGTCGTGACAAAGCTCGATGGAACCGCGCGTGGTGGCTCCGTGCTCTCGATTGCTAGTTCCTTGCAAATCCCGATTCGCTGGGTTGGCATGGGCGAACGCATCGACCAGCTCGTGGAATTCAACAAGCGCGACTATGTTGACGGTCTTTTTGAAAATGCTCTAGAAAATAGGGAGTAGTCTCTTGCTTTCGAGGCTTCGTGCGATTCTATCAAGACTTTGGGCTTTCCTTGATTCGGCTATTGCGTGGATTGCCGTATTTGTGGGTATTGCCGCTTTGGCGTTTTTCTTTTTATCGAAATCCGACCCGGAGACTGATGAACGCCTGGTCTCTGCGTTTGTAGAAGTGCGCGTTGCCGAACAGCTTTATGGAGCCGAAGCTCCCGAAGGTCGTCTTGCGCGTCGAGAAGTCTTGAATAAGTATGGTTATACTCGCGAAGATTTTATCAAGGCTTGTGATAAAGTTCTCGAAGATGAAAAACGTTGGATGATGTTCCAGCTTGCCGTTACGGATAAGATTGATTCTTTGCTTGGAATACCGAAAGTAGTTCCGGTGCAGAAAAAGGATAAGAAATAATGAGGGCTCATTTGTGGATTGTAATCGCGCTTTTTTTTGCGCTTTCGGCATTTGCTGCTCCGCCTCCAAAGCCTAAACTTGTACATTGGCTGGATTACACGGAAGCGCTCGAAAAGGCGAAAAATTCAAGTAAACTCATTTTTGTCGACCTTTATGCGGACTGGTGCGTCCCGTGCCGAATCATGGAAGCAAACACTTATTCTGATCCGACCGTTGCCTCGCTTTTGAACACGCGCTTTATTTCGGCTAAACTCAATGTCGATTCTCAGGATACGATTGTCTGTGACGGTAAACGCAAGACTGTGCAGCGTTGTTATTTTGATGTGTGGAATTTGAGCGTGCTTCCTGCGTTTGTACTGATTGCTCCGAAGGGACTTTCGATCATGACGATTAAGGATTCCTTTACCGCTGAGGAAATGAAATATTTGCTTTACCAGATTCTTGAAAAAGAGAAGGAGTGGATTTCGAAATGAGTGAAAATTTTCTCTTTTATGTACAAATTATATTTTGGGTTTTATTGTTCCTGATTGTACATTGCTACTTATTGTTCCCGATGACACTCCCGTTTGTGAGCGAAATTTTTAAGCGTAAAAAGAAAACGGCAAATGGCGAGATTGAACTCCCGACCGTATCCATCTTGATTTCTGCGTATAACGAAGAAGCGGTGATTGAACGTAAGATTCATAACATTCTCGAAATCGACTATCCCAAGGAAAAATTGGAGGTTCTGATAGGCGATGATGGCTCTGCGGATAAGACTCCCGAAATTATCGCACGTTATGCGGACCAGGGAATTACTTTGGTGAAGGCTCCGAAAAATGCGGGCAAGGCGGCAATGCTGAACCGCTTGCAGAAAATTGCAAAGAACGAAATTCTTTTATTCTGCGATGCGAATACAATGTTTTTCCCGAATGTTGTACGTAAATTGGTGGATCCGTTCCAGGATAAAAAAATCGGTTGCGTTTGCGGTCACTTGATTCTTTCGGACAAGAGCGGAAGTGTTCTTGGCAAGGGCGAAAGTTCTTACTGGGATTTGGAAAGTGAAATCAAGAAGTTCGAAGGCGTGCTCGACCGCTTGATTGGCGGTAACGGCGCTCTCTATGCTATTCGCCGTGAACTTTATACGGAACTCCCGGTCAAGAAGAGCGTCATGGACGACTTCTTTGTAACGACGAAAATTTTGCAGAAAGGATACTACTGTACGTTCGTGGCAAGTGCTATTGGAACAGAACAGACTTCGAAGGAATCGAGCGGCGAATATAGGCGTAAAGTCCGTATCGGTCGTGCGAATTTCAACTACCTGTTCTCTTATTTGCCTCTGTTGAATCCGTTCCGTCCGCTTCTGGCGTACCTGTTCTTTTCGCATAAGATAGTGCGCTGGTTCTCTCCGCATATCTTAATTCTTTTGTATGTGGCTAACGCGTTGCTTTTGACGAAGGGCCTTTTTTACCAAGTTACGTTTGGCTGCATGACGCTTGCTCTGCTTGTGGCGGTGACGAAAATTTTACCGAGCGCTTATTACTTCTTGCTCATGAACCTTGCCATGCTCAAGGGATTCTTCCTTGCGTTTAAGCGTGAACGTAGTGGCGGTTGGGCCCGCGAAGCGCGAAGCGACGAGTAATATTTAGGGGTTAGGTAGTAGATTTTAGGTCTTAGGATTGTGTTGTCCTCACCTTACGCGCGCTCGTCATCCTGGAGCGAAGCGACGGGATCCAGTGAAGTCTCGAGAAATTGTATATTAGAACTTATGAAACGAATTTTGGCAATTTTGTTTTTCGCACTTGCTTTTGTCGCTACTCCGGCAAGCGCTTTCACGTTGGATGCGCAGGGCGGTTTCTGCAATCGCGTGAGTAGCATGGGTCATTTTAACATGAGCTTTTACGGACATCTGTGGTATCCGATTGACCAGATGGTTTTTGCAGGGCTTGGCGTTGGTTACCAGGAACTGGATAATGTTGGCCTTATGCCGTTGTCTGGAAGTCTCTGGGTACGCCTCCCGATCGGGCGGACTATATTGCCGGTCGCTACAGGCGATTTCGGCTACATGTTCGGCAAGGATGACCAAATGTTCTGGCGCGCGGGTGCCGGGCTCGACATCAAGAATGGCGACCGCACATCGATCATCATATCGAGCGGCTACCAGTTCTTGAACCACTCCGGCGAAGGCTACTGGTACTTGCAAGCAGGCATTCTTATCGAGATGTAAAATTTGGCTTATCGCTCCAAGTGGCTCTTTTTAATGCAAAAAGAAAAGCTTGCGGGCGGGGCCCAAGCTCGGAGTTGACGCTTACGCGTCCGTGGCTGCATTCGGTCATGAGAGTTTGCAAGCAGCCTCCCGCGACACTCATTTTGCACACTTTTGCGAAGGCCGCACGGGCCCCTCCCTGCACCCTCCCCATCCTTGGCCGACGCTTTTTTTTCAAATAACGATTATTTGTTCTTAGAATGGTAAATCAACATCATCGTCGTTGTTGTCTTTGTTTCCGTATTTCTTGTTAATGTAATCAGAGTGTTTTTGTTTTGCATCTTTTGATGCGTATATATAAGGAAGTAGTTTTCGATATAACGCTTCAATTTGCGCAATAGAGAGCTTGCTTTGTTCGCTAGTGATTTTTTCTGTTAGCTTTGATCTTAAATAATTTCGTTTTGTAATAATTCTTGAATGTGTATCAGAAGGAATCTCATCTAATACACATCGTTCACTAAAAACTATTATGGAACAGTAGAAGTAATTGTTTCCTAATATGTGCTTAAGTGCGTTTATGTGACCGTTGTTTTGAAAAATGGGATTGTAGAGTTGTTTCTTTAATTGGCTGTTTAATATTTGACACCATTGTTTACTGTTTTCGTCTCCGTATATTCGTCCAGAAATATTTTTACTTTCGAAAACATATATCCCTGTTTCGTGAATCCATACAAGGTCTATTTCACAATGAGTTCCTATATTAAGATTCCTTAAAATCTTGTAATTGTAACTATAGTTGCTTGACCATCTGACAATTTCTTTGAATGTAAGGAATTCTCCGTAATCTCCTAAATCAGCTTTATCAGGACCTATGTTGAATCTGTCGTTGAAGTTGAAAGAGTTGTTGTTAATGAGAGATTCGTAGTATTCTTGATTTTCTTGTGCGTAGCTTTTTTTCTTATTGGTTTGTATGGAAGGCGTGTTTGGAAAATCATTTTTTCTAGAGGATGCAAAAAAGGAAATTATTATAACAAATATGGTGATAAGGAATAATAGCACGATTAAAGCTTTTATACAAAACATTATCAAAGAGAGTATCATACATTGACTCTTGGAATATTTTATGTTGGTTAATAATGGATGCTTTATAAAATTAACCAAATCATAGGCAGTTGAGACGACGGTCTATCTATAAAATGAAAAAATCCTGTATTGGAAAATTTATGATTTCCTTATTTGTGTAAAAAAAGAAAATGCCTGCATGAAGCAGGCATAATAAAATCAGGATTTCACTGGATGGGGCAAGCCCCAACTCTTTGGCTCGGTTATGCCCATGCAAGCATGGGCGCAACACTCGCCTTCTAAGTAGTCTTCCGCCTTCGGCGTCAGGATGACGAAGAAGCCGTTACCCCTTCGCGATCATTTCCATGAGTTCGCTATCGAGGCGTTCGGGGTTGTTGTACTGCTCCAGATTGTTGTGCAGCGATTCGCCTCTCGAGACGAGGCCGAAGTCCAGGTTCTTGTAATTCCAGTAGCTGTAGCCCACGTCTGCTTCGCGGAGGATATCGAGGAAGTCGCGCATCCAGGCAAGCTGATACTTACGGGAAACTTGTACGTAAACGCCGAACTCGTTGCAGCTTACGGGCAGGTCATACTTGGCGCGGAAATCGAGTGCGTTCTGGATGCTTTCTTGCAAACGGGCCTTGTCCCACTTGCCGTATTCCACGTGGAGTCTCGTGGCGCAATCGCCTTGCGGTGCGGCGTAATCGCCTGGCCACGGGCGTTCAATCTTGAAGAACGGATCGTCGATCCATGCGGCGCCCTGGTGCGTAAACGTCACCGGCGTATATGTATGGAAACTGTAGATGGCGTTGTCGTCATCGAGCGGTGTCAAGAATTCGAATTCCTTTGCGCTATTCCACTTGTTGGCGCCTACGACGATGGTGTTCTTGGGCGCATGTTTGCGGATTTCCCAAAAGATTTCGTCCTTGACTTTGTCCCAAACTTTGGAGTCGCTTGCTGCCGGTTCATTCAGGAGTTCCATCATCACGCGCGGCATCGAGCTATAGCGTTCTGCCATGAAGGCCCATATCTTGCGCGTGTCCTTGCGGGCGTTCGCATCGGCAAAGAAAGCTTGTTCGTGATTGCTGGCGAGGTGGAAGTCGTGCCCCGGGCATTTGTGAAGATCGAGGATTACGTCCAGGTCAGCATCCTGGATGTCCTTGAGTGCCTTGTCAAGGAGCGCAAATATTTCTTCGTCCGGTTTGAGTTCGTCGCCTTTAAATAAATTAAAGTAGTCCACCGGCAAGCGAACGTGGTTGAACCCCGCATCGTGGATGCGCTTGAAATCGCTTGTTCCAAGGAACGTCCTGATGTGTTCGACGACCCCAGGAAAGCCGATAGGATCCTTTTCCTCGATGCAGTCTACCTGACTGAACCATCCGCCCAAATTCACTCCGCGCAATCTTTCTTTATTCATGCGTGTATCCCATACTTTGGCTGCCGGGGGCAGCCGACTTGAATGAACAGGTTATTCGTTGATGATGTTCAAATCTTCATCGGCGATATTTAAGTCCATGATGACTTCCATATCGTCGGGAAGATTGTAAAAATCTACAACCAGGCCCACTTTCTTGTCTTCGTCCTTTTGCTTGTCGAACTGAACCACGTCATAAATTTTCATTTTGACGACAGCTTCTTTAGTGACGGGAATTTCAATGGTCATTCCCTTGCTGATGGGACCTTCTACAATCTTGCCCTTGAAAACCAGACTGGTCTGGTCGTCGCCGAGCGAGGTTTTCTTCACGTGAAATACAGCCATTATTTTTTAGCCATTAACTTTTAAATTAATCGGTTTATTTTTGATGTGGCATTCAATCTCGCCACGTGTAAAAATTTAACTTTTTTACATGACTCTCCGAGTTGGTCGAATCCCTTTTTTAGTCTGTGCGCCGTTTTTCTTTGATTCTGTCGGGCGTGAAAAAGAATTTCCCGAGGTGGATTTTGTCGATGGTCCTCCGAGTGCGCATTGCGCAGGCCTAAAGGACGGTTCCATTCACCTCTCTCCGGCGTCATCGATTACTTTTGCCCAGAAGCCGGGAGCCTTTATTCTGTCACCTTCGCTTTGTACCTCCTGCTCTTTTGAAGTGCGTTCGGTCAAGCTGTTTTCTCGCTATCCGATTGAGGCGCTTTCTGGCAAGCGGGTCCGCATGACATCGCAAAGCAAAACATCTGTTACGTTATTGAGGATTCTTTTGGAAAGTCGCTATAAACTTCGTCCTGAATACGTGTCGGGGCTTGTTGCCGAAGCGGCGGATGATGCATGCCTTTTGATTGGTGACTTGGCGCTTGAAGAAAACGAACGCCACCGTTTTGCGTATAGCTATGATTTGGGGACTCTCTGGCAGGAATGGCAAGGCCTCCCCTTTGTGTTTGGGGCCTGGGTGATATCGAAGGATGCGCTTTCGGCTCACTTGCGGCCTGTTCTCGACGATTACATGATGCGCTTGGAGACAAGCATTCGCGAGTTCCGCAAAAAGCCGTTGCAGGCGTTGGATGTGTGGCTTGAAAGGTATCCGGTAAACTTGCCGCGCTCCGTTATCGAGGACTATTTTTCCGTTTTGGATTACCGTTTTACCGATGAACGTAAACGATCCTTGGCGCTTTTTTTCAAATTAGCGTCTCAAATGGGGCTTGTTGAGTCGAATCCGCCGATGGAGTACTTGTAGTTATTTTATTTTGTAGTTCGGAATGAGAGTGTTAGGATGGGTAAGGAGACAAAATGGTAGAGGAAAAAATTCTTATCGTCGATGATGATGTTGCGGAATTGAAAAAAAATTCAGACATCTTGACGGAAGTGGGTTACGAAGTTGTCGGTTGCAGATCCGGTGCCGAAACTTTGGAATACTTGAACAATAACCCCGTGGAGCTTGTGCTGCTTGATGTCAATATGCCAGAAATGAATGGCTATGACGTTTGCCTTAATATTCGTAAGCAATTCCCTTTGGATGATCTGCCTATCATATTCCTTACGAATCAGGAAAATGAAACGAGCGTGGCGCAGGGATTCCAGTCGGGTGCGTCTGATTTTGTATGCAAAAACTCCGCATCTGACATTCTGCTTGCCCGTATCGGGGTTCACTTGCGCCTGGCGCGCTCGCTCCGCAACCTGCGCGAGATATCTTTGACGGATGACTTGACGGGCGCCTATAACCGCAGGCATGCCATTTGTTCTCTCCGGGAATTGTTTGCTCGCAGCAAACGCTACGGAACGAATTTTTCGATTATTTACTTTGACTTGAATGGCTTGAAAAAGATTAATGACCAGCATGGGCATTTGGCTGGCGACTTGCTGCTCCGCTCTGTCGTGTCATCGTGTAACAAGCTGCTCCGCGAATCGGATATGTTATTCAGAATGGGTGGTGACGAATTTTTGGTAATTTGTCCGGATACCGATTTGAAAGGTGCTTTTGTCTGTGCTGAAAGAATGCAGGATGCCGTGAAATCACTTACGATTGTGGATCAGACAGTCGCCTTTGCTTATGGTACGGCTTGTTCTACGGAAGACTACAAGGACATGGACGAAATGCTTCGCAGTGCAGATGCCTCCATGTACGAATGCAAACGCAAGATGCGTGCGGGACGTAGCTAGCTAGAACTTAGATCTTAGATCTTAGAAAAAACGCCGCGGAATTCCGCGGCTATTTCGCAATTGTAATTCCGAGCTGTTACGCGATTGCAGCTTTTACGGCGTCGAGCAGTTTCTGGAGCTTGGCTTCGATGGTTGCCCAGTCGCCTGCCTTCATGAGTTCAGCATTGAAAATGCTTCCGCCGAACGAAAGCAAATTTGCACTTGCCTTCAAGTAGCTTGCCGCATTCTCTGCATTCACGCCACCGCATGCCATTAACGGAATGTCGCGGAACGGACCGCGCAGAGCCTTGATGTATTCCGGACCGCCTACGCAGTTCACCGGGAAAATCTTGATGGCGGTTGCGCCCAGGTCATAGGCCTTTTGCACTTCGGTCGGCGTGAGTGCGCCCGGGATAATCGGTATACCGGCTGTACTCGAGAGCCGGATGACTTCGTGACGGGTGTTTGGCGTGACGATAAATTCGGCACCTGCAGAAATCGCCTTTTCCACATCGCTCCCGTGACGGACGGTTCCTGCGCCGACCTTGATTCCGAGCGGTTTGGCGTAAGACTTGAGCTTTGTGATAATTTCGGTTGCTGCTGCAGTGTTCATCGTGACCTCAATCGCCTTGAGTCCGCACTTTGCAGACGCGTTCACGCACGCTTCTTCGGCGCCTTGAGGAATGTCGCGGAGAATGCCCACGACCGGCATCGGTTGTAAAAATTCAAGAAAATTCATGATTTTAAAATAGATTATAGACGAGAGACGGGAGACGAGGGAAAATAAAAAAGTGTTGTTTTTTTTATTTACAAAGAATGTAAAAAGGCGGACGTAAGCCCGCCTGTTTTTCCATACAACCTATAACCTATCCTATTCAAATCTCAACGCTTCAATCGGGTCGAGTCTGCTTGCCTTGCGGGCCGGGTACCATCCGAAGAACACGCCTGTTGCAAAGCACACGCCAAAGCTCACGATAACGCTGGTCATGGAAACGCTCATGGGCCAGTTCATTGCGAGTTTTACAGTTTCTGAAGCGGCAATGCCAAGGGCAATTCCGATAGCGCCGCCCAACAAGCTGATAATCACGGATTCAAACAAAAATTGTAAAAGGATGTCTTTGCCGCGTGCGCCGATTGCCATGCGGAGTCCGATTTCCTTGGTGCGTTCGGTCACGGAAACATACATGATGTTCATGATGCCAATGCCACCAACAAACAAACTAATACCTGCAATAGCGGTAAGCACGAGCGAGAGCATATCGGAGGTACTTGTGACCATTTGGATCATTTCTTCTTGCGTGAATACGCGGAACGGGTCGGTTGGCTTTGTCCAGTTGCGGCGTTCCTTCAAGATGCCCATGATTTCTTCGGTTGCTTTTTGGGCGTAGCCTTCGCCTATAGAGTTCGCGTAAATTTGGCGGATGTTCGTTGTTGCGGAAAAGCGCCTCATCACAGTCTGGTACGGGGTGAAAATCACGTCGTCCTGGTCCTGACCGAAATCGCCGGAGCCTTTCAATTTGAGTGTCCCGATGACTTTCAGCGGAATGCTTTTGTAGCGGATCGTTTTGCCAATGGGGTTTCCTTCTGGGAACAGATTTTTTATGACCGTTTGCCCGATGACGCAAACTTTTGCCATGCGGTCCGTTTCGTCGTCGAACATTACGCCGTCTTCTATTTCGTAGTTGCGGATTTTGAGGTAGTCTGCCGAAACTCCGGAAAGAGTTGTGGGCGAGTTGTTGTTCCCGACGATGGCCTGCCCGCCAACAGTAATCATGGGGGATACGCCGTTGATGTAGGTTGCGTTCTCGCGGATGGCGATGACGTCTTCTTCTTCGAGCATTTCGGAAGATTCTGACTGCACGCCGCCGCGGCGGCTTTGGTTTGGCATGATGGTGATGGCATTTGTGCCCATCGCGGTCATCTGTTCCTTGATGGATTTTTTTGAACCTTCGCCCATGGCGACCATGGTGATGACGGCGGCAACGCCTATGACTATACCGAGTACGGAGAGAAATGTGCGCATGCGATTCCTGAGCAGCGCGCGGAGAGCAATCTTTGCAAGAGTAAATGGATTCATAATATTTTTAGACGAAAGACGATAGACGAAAGACGAGAGATGGGTAATCGCGGCTTCGCCGCCTAGTAAAGATAAAAACCATTAACTAATGACAAAAATCTTTCGTCTCTCGTCTGTAGCGAAGCCGAAGGCGAAACGTTCTTTCGTCTAATCTTCCTCCTCAAATGTTTCTGGTGGTGGGAGTGCCTCGAACGCGGCTTTTGCGTCCTGTACATTTTCGTTGATGACATTTTTTTTCAGAAGCCCGTCACGGAGCGTGATGGTTCGTCCACTGAAAGTTGCGATGTCCGGTTCGTGGGTGACAAAGGCTATGGTCTTGCCCTGCCGGTGCAGTTCCTGGAATATCATCATGATTTCATAACTCGTTCGCGTGTCGAGGTTTCCGGTCGCTTCGTCGGCGAGAATGATTACCGGATCGTTCACGAGCGCGCGCGCAATGGCCACACGCTGTTGCTGACCGCCCGAAAGCTGGTTGGGCAAATGGTTCATGCGGCTTTCCAATCCGACCATTTTTAAAGCTTCGATGGCTCGGTGGTGACGTTCTTCGGCGGAAACCTTGGAATTGTATAAAAGCGGGAGTTCCACGTTCTCGATGGCGGTCGTTCGACTGAGCAGGTTGTAGCTTTGGAATACGAAACCGAGTTTTTGGCTCCTGATGCGGGCGAGCGCATCTCTTTTTAGTGTCTCGGTGTGTTGGCCGTCCAATATATAATGTCCGGCAGTTGGCCTGTCCATGCACCCTAGAATATTTAGCATGGTGGATTTGCCGGAACCGGATGTTCCCATGATGGTCACGAATTCGCCGGGGTAGATGTCGAAACTTACGCCACGTAGGGCGTGTACAATTTCGTCGCCCATCTTGAAGTCGCGGCGTAAATTTTGAACGGAAAGTATCGGTTGTGTAGTTTGCATAAAGACCTTTTTCTTGCCTCTTTGGATGCTCTAACCCATTGATTGGGTTGCTTTTACATCGCAATAAGTGAAATTATAAGGGTTTTGGGTGTGAAAAACACCAAAAACATCAAAAAATCATTTGAAAGACATGCTTTAATGCATAAACAATAATTTTTTTTTTATTTTATATTCCGAATTGGACCACGCTAGGTGGTTGGTTCTGTGCCCTTGGAGATACCTTTAATGAACGAGAAAATGCCTCAGAATGCTTCGAATAAGTCTGGTGAAGACGAAATCGATATTCTTGAGATATTGGTGTACTTGAAAAGCAAGTGGAAGTTCTTGCTTGTTTTCTTGTTCATGGGTGTTGTTTTTGGCCTTCTTGTATCGGCTTGGATTCGTCCGTCTTTTGGAAGCGACGTCCTTCTTCAAGTGAATGTCAAGGGAAATAAGCAGGGACTTGCCCTTGGTGAAATGGGGGCTTTGCTCGATATCTCTACTCCGTCCGCTGCCGAAATGGAGCTTATCAAGAGCCGTGTTGTTCTTGATCAAGTCGTCAGCGAAGAAAGACTTTGCTATTCTGCGTTCCCGCTCAATAAAATGGATCGCCTTATGCGCCGTGAAGGTCGCATGGACCTTGAACTTTTGGTGATTCCGCGTGCGTTCGTAGAGGCCGAGGGCAAACTTATTGCTCGCGTGACAGCCGATTCCAGTGCATACGAAGTGCTCGGACTGGAAGGCGAGGTTGTCCTTTCCGGTAAGGTTGGCGAAACTTACCGGAAGCCGTTTGCTGGTGATACTTTAGTGATCTGCGTCAAATCCTTGACCGCGACTGTTGGTCAGACTTTCTTGTTGACGGCAGTCCATCCGCAGACCGCAGCTTCTTCTCTTCTCAGGGGTCTTGTCATTTCGGAAGAAGGTAAGAATTCCGGGATCATCAGGGTGGCTCTTGAAAATCGTTATCCGGACCGTGTTGCTGCTATTTTGAACACTATCGCGAACACGTATCTGAAACAGAATATTGAAATGCGCAGTGCCGAAGCGAAGAAAACTTTGATGTTCCTGGAAGAACAATTGCCGGGTGTCAAGGCGAAACTCGATTCTGCCGAACAGAAGTTGACGTCGTTCCGTAATTCCAAGGGAACGATTGATCTTTCGGGCGAAACCCGTTTGCATCTTGAAAAGGATGTGACTCTTCAAGAACGCCTTATTGAACTGGAGCAGAAAAAGCAGGAAGTGTTGCGCCTGTTCCGTGCAGAGCATCCGACGGTTCGCACGATTGAAGAACAGCAGGCGAGGCTTCGCCGCGAACTGGCCAAGCAGCAGCGTTCTGCCTCTAGCTTGCCTGTTTTGCAGCAGGAAGTTCTTTCGTTGCAGGAAGAAGTCGAAGTTAATAACAAGCTCTATACGAACTTGCTGAACAATATCCAGCAGTTACGTGTGGTTCAAGCTGGCGAAGTTGGCAATGTTCGCATTGTCGATATGGCTTATGTTCCGCTCAAGCCGAATAAGCCTAACCGCATGTTTATTTTTGCAGGAGTTGTCGTTGCCTTCTTGCTTTTAGGTTGTTTTATTGTCTATATTCGTCGTATGTTCTCGAACGGCGTTTGCAGCAGTAGCGAAGTCGAACAAGCTACGGGTGTCGGCGTTTATGGAAAGCTTCCCATGCTTGACGGCAAGACGTTAAACGATGTGACCAAACCCTGCATTGTCGAAAATCCGGATGATCCGTTTGCCGAAGGTATCCGTGCCCTTCGGACTGCCCTCGAATTTTCTGTCTTCTCGGATGGCAAGAAAATCCTTATGGTATCCGGTCTTGTGCAGGGTGTCGGGAAGTCTTTTGTGTCTACGAATCTTGCTGCATCGTTTGCCGTATCGGGCAAGAAGGTGTTGCTAGTCGATATGGATCTCCGTCGGGGCCATCTTTTCAAGCATAACCAGAAGGGTTTGTGCGAAATGCTTGAAAAGGAAAATTACAGTGACGAATATGTCGTCAAGGTGATGGACAATTACCATGTTCTCGGTTCCGGTGCCCGAGTCGTGAATCCGGGTAGTCTGTTGAATAGTTCCAGGTTTAGCGCTTTCCTTGAAGCGTTCAAGGATAAGTATGATTTGATTGTTCTGGATACGCCTCCTGTATTCCAGTGCAGTGACGCATTGCTTGTCGAAAAGCATGCGGATTACTTGTTGTGTGTTTTGAAGCATGCAGCTCATACCATTGAAAGCATCCAAGATGCCTTGAATACTTTTGATCGCAGTACGGAAACACCTTTGCAAAAGGCATTTGTCTTCAACAAGTGTGAACGTCATGCGGGCTATGGTGGCTACGGCTACTATGGCTATCACAAGAAATATTAACCAATAACAAGGAGAATAGATGAAAAAAATAGTCGCAATGTCTCTCTTGGCCGGTAGCTTCGCTTTCGCGCAGTCCGGTCTGATGGGCGGAGCCGATGGTCTCAACCAAAAAACCGCCAATACCCTGGGTCAGGGTGGCTTTGCTATCGGTACCGGTGGCCAGGTCTCTTTTGACGCATGGTCTCTCACCCGTGGTGGCCAGTTCGCTAAGGGTGGTAAGGCAAGCTCTTTCCATGACGCTTCTGGAAGCTTGACTGCAAATATCAACTTTGCAGCTGGCGTGACGGACTTCATGGACATCGGTCTTGCTCTTCCGCTCTACTACGATCATGCTAACGCTCGCAACGTTAACGGCATCGGTGAAGGCGATATGTGGAAGGCTAGCCGTGGTGACCTCGAACTCTGGGCAAAGGCAAAGCTTCCGCTCGATGAAGTGACTGATGGTATCTTCAATGCAGCTATCGCTGCTCAGTTCTACTTCCCGACTGGCGATAAGGCCGTCGGTGTTCGTCCGCGTCATGCCTGGTTCTTGCATGCTAAGGGTGGTGAAACCCATCCGTACGGCCTCCGCAACATGGCATTCGGTGGTGAATTGATCCTCACTCTCGACCTCCAGAAGGTTGGCGCTCCGATCCGCTTCAACGGTAACGTCGGTTTCGTCGGTACTGTGACGAAGGGTTCTAACACATTGGTCTACGGTGGTGGCATCAACATCCTCCCGACCGATTGGATGGACATCTTCGTTGAAGCTAACGGTGAATTCCGTGTAGAAGAGGGTTATTATCCGCGTGATCCGGGTTATGATCCGTTCACTCTTACTCCGGGCTTCCGTTTCCACCTCCCGGCAAACATCGACATCGCCCTCGGTCTCGATGTGGGTATCCGTTCCTTCTCTAAGGGCTGGGACTGGGAAGACGAAATGCACAGTGCTGAACTCTACCAGGTCTACTACACTGACAAGAACGGTAAGAAGGTTGAGTATGGCTATACTCCGACCCCGCGCTTTGCAGGTACTGCAGCTCTCACCTGGCGCTTCGGTAATGTCCGTGGTGCTGACGAAGATAACGATGGCGTAGCAAATAACATCGACCAGTGCGCAGGCACTCCGGCTGGTGCTGTTGTTGACGCTAACGGCTGCCCGCTTGATGCTGACAATGACGGTGTATTCGACGGTATCGACCAGTGCGCTGAAACTCCGGCTGGTGCTGTTGTTGACGCTGCTGGCTGCCCGGTTGACTCCGACAATGACGGTGTTGCCGACGGTATCGACCAGTGCGCTGAAACTCCGGCTGGCGTTGTTGCTGACGCTGCTGGCTGCCCGGTTGACTCTGACCGCGATGGTGTTGCCGACTACCTCGACAAGTGCCCGAACACTGCTTCTGGTGCTCCGATCGATGCTAACGGCTGCCCGATCGACTCTGACCGCGATGGTGTTGCTGACTACCTCGACCAGTGCCCGAATACTCAGTCTGGCATTGCTGTTGACGGCAAGGGCTGCCCGGTTGACTCTGACAATGATGGTGTTGCCGACTACCTCGACAAGTGCCCGAGCACTCCGGCTGGTCTCCCGGTCAACGCTGATGGCTGCAGCCCGGACGGCGACAAGGACGGTGTTGTTGATGCTCTCGACAAGTGCCCGAATACTCCGGCTGGCGTCTCTGTTGACGAAGTTGGTTGCCCGGTTGACTCCGACAAGGATGGCGTTGCCGATCACCTCGACAAGTGCCCGAACACCCTCGTTGGCGTAGCTGTTGACAAGAATGGTTGCCCGAACAAGAACCAGGATCTCGACAAGCTCAAGAAGGGTATCCAGTTCAGAACGGGTTCTGCTAAGCTCACCGCAAGCAGCAACAAGACCTTGAACAACATCGCTAAGTTGCTCAAGAAGCTCCCGGCTGTCAACCTCGAAGTCCAGGGTCATACGGATGACACTGGTAAGGAAGAAAAGAACAAGAAGATCTCCGAACAGCGTGCACAGGCTGTCGTCAAGTATCTCGTCAAGAAGGGCATCAGCAGTGATCGTCTCCGCGCTGTCGGTTACGGTTCTGACAAGCCGATTGCAGATAACAAGACGAAGAAGGGCCGCAAGCTCAACCGCCGTGTTGAACTCGTTCCGTTCGAAAAGTAATCTTCGAATCTGATTGAGAACTAAAAAGGGGCGTCCGCAAGGGCGCCCTTTTTGTATTTGATATTTCTAGGTGGTAGTATAGGTTTTAGGGATTAGGATGTAAAGTAAGACTGGAATGTAGAGATTAGAATCAGGGATTAGCGAAAAATCATGCAATACGTGCATCAAAAAAGCGCATGATCTGCGCGCCTTTATGCAATTAGAAAATGTTTTTAGATAAAAGTGGGTGTTCTAATCAATGATATTATTGTTGTATGGCAGCGAAAGAATGAAGCGCCGGCCACAACCATAAAAGGCGAGAGCCGCGACCATATACTTGTATGGGCATGGTTGAGCCGAAATTGCGGACGCCAACGGCGTCCATTTGCCAAATGTTGTCCGCTCTCCCGATGGTCGAGGATGACAATTCAGAATCCCTAATTTCGTATTCCGAATAAACTCCTAACCACCAACTACCAACCACTAGCCGCTAATCTCTCGTCTCTCGTCTTTAATCTCTCGTCTATCCGTAAACACCCATTTCTTATAAAGCGTGTAGCTTACGAGCACATAGACGACGTTTGCGATGAAGTTTGCAAATGTCGCTGGTTTCATGAATTGCGAAATGAAATCCGTAAAGCTTGCGCACCAGGCTGCGTTTTCGAGGATGTGGATGCATCCTTTGAGAACAAGGTAATTTACGCCGTATGAACACAGGAACACGGTGATGAAACGCGCTATTTCTGTACGCTTCTTATTGGAGCTCTTGAAGTTCCAGATGCGGTTCATGATGTAGCTGTTGAGCCCACCGGCAACGAAACCCAAAAAGTTTGAACAATCTGGAGACCAGTTAAGGATCTCGTGCAGAACCCAGAATGTGGCAAGCGTGATTGCGGTGTTCATTACACCGATAGCGTTGTATTTGATAAAGTGTTTCACGGGCGTAAAAATACTATTTTTCCGACATGACCTGGATTACAACTAAGAAATGCAGTGCTGCCAGCGCTGCAGATATGATTCGTAATGGCGATGTTCTCGGGGTTTCCGGATTTACTTTGGCAGGATACCCCAAAGCGGTTCCCCTGGCAATTGCTGCGCGCGCTGAAAAATTGCACGAAGCGGGTCAGGAATTTAAGGTGACGTTGTTTGCAGGCGCCTCGACGGGCGACAGTTGCGATGGGGCTCTCGCACGCGCAAAGGCATTGTCGCTCCGCATGCCCTACCAATCCAATCCGAGTTTGCGCAAGGCAATTAACGATGGCAGTATCCATTATATTGACGCGCATTTGGGCAAAATGGGTTACCTTGTGCGCACGGGGGCGGTCCCTGCGCCGACGGTTGCGATTATTGAAGTTTCTGCGATTTTGCCGGACGGTCGTGTTTGCCTTTCGACTTCGGGCGGAAACTCCGTTTGCTATCTGGAAATGGCTCCGAAGATTATCTTGGAGTTGAACACGCGCTTGGGCGATAGCTGTGTGGGCATGCACGATAACGCTCTCCCGGAACTCCCGCCGCATGCAAGACCGCTTGCGATTTACAGTGCTGGAGACCGCGTGGGCGGTGAATTTGTGCAGATTGATCCGAACAAGGTCATTGCAATTGTCGAGAATGAAGCATATGACGAAGTGACTCCGTTCGTAGAACCCGATGAAGTATCAAAGAACATCGGCGAACGTATTTTAGACTTTATTCGTTACGAAGAATCGACGGGTCGCTTGCCCAAGGGGCTTGCGTTCCAAAGCGGAGTGGGCAAAGTCGCGAACGCAGTGCTTTGCGCGATGGCAAATGACGACCGCTTGGGACAAATCGACCTTTATACCGAAGTGATTCAAGAGGCCGTGCTTCCGCTTCTCAAGAAAGGAAAACTCGGCATTGCGTCGGGAACAGCGCTTACGCTTTCGCGGGCCGCGCAAAAGGAATTTGTCGATAACAGCGCTGAATGGAAAAAACATTTTATTATCCGCCAGCAAGAAGTGAGCAACAGCCCTGACGTGATCCGTCGCCTGGGCGTGATTTCCATGAATACTGCGTTGGAAGTGGATATTTTCGGTAATGTGAACAGTTCGCTTGTGTGCGGTTCGGCGATGATGAACGGCATTGGCGGATCTGCCGATTTTGCGCGAAACTGTGCGCTCGGTTTTTTCCTCACGCCGTCGGTGGCGAAAGGCGGTGCGATTTCGAGTATTGTGCCTTACGTAAGCCATGTGGATCATACCGATCACGATACGCAGATCTTCGTGACCGAGCAGGGGCTTGCCGACCTCCGTGGCTTGCCTGTCGAAGAGCGTGCCCGCCTGATTATCAAGAATTGCGCCCACCCGGATTATCGTGATGCGCTCACGGACGTCCTGGAGTACGGGCTCAAGCATGCGAAAGGGATCCACTTGCCGCTTGCCCTTTCCCGTGCGTTCGAGATGCATACCCGCTTCCTTGAAACGGGAAAGATGCTATAAACAATTCGAATTTTGAGTTTTTCGATCCATGTTTTTGTAACCTCGTATGCCAAGAAAAATGGTATTTCGCCTAGTGGGACCGGGGTGGCGAAACATGGCTTGCAATTTTTAGGGCCTGTGATATTCCCCAAACCATATAAGGGGAAGTATATAACCATGAATATTTTAGATAACGTAAATATTCTTAACGCGATAGGTCTGGCGTTATACGTGATAAAAACAAAAACGTGAAAAATAGTTCCATAAACTTTTTCATTTGCGTTTTGTTAAAAGCGTTCTAGATAGGCGGTCATGGCATCATTCATGTCGGGCGTCTTGTGAATAGAATCCTTCGTAAAAAGACTTCCTTCTAAAATGGCTGCGGCAAAACGGATGGGCTTTCCATGAATGCGCTATTGAACACGTAAAACTTTGTTGTTCGCATCCGTTGTTTGTTCGTGGGCGAGATAAAATGGTGGCAAAAATGAGGCTGTTTTGTAAATTGGCTGTTGCATAAAATAAGTAATAATTGTATTTTAAGTGTGGGTGTTTTCGGGACAAAAAAAGATGGAAAGGGGCAACTTCCTATGGGATATTTTTCTCAAAAGAGTTTAAAGGGTTGGGATTTTTGGAGTAAAATTTGTTTTTCTGTTTTGCTAGCGGCACTCCTTTTGGCGTGTGGTGATGATTCTGTTAGTAATCCTAACGAAAGTTCGAAGGATAACACTAAATTGTCCAGCAAAAAGGACGATTCAAAGTCTTCTTCAAGCTCGCGGTCTCATAGGAGGTCTTCTTCGAGCAGTGTGAGGGACCGTCACTCGTCTTCGAGTAGTCTGAAGGAAATTACCAATCCTGAAGATTTAGGTGTCGTTTATGTACTCGTGGACGGATTGGTTTCTGGCGTTGTTGCTTTGGACGGATTTGCGAATACGGCCAAGGTCAAGATGGTGCAACTGGATACCGCGAATGCGTATAAAGAATCCAAAACTTCGTTTTCGGGCGATATCGGTAAAGGCGGTTCGTACGAAATAAAGAAAATAGAATTGTCTCAGCCCTATGTGCAATTCTCGGCCGATGGAAATATTGAAAATGTAACAGATGGCAAGTCAGCGTCTGTGTCTCTTTCTGCGCTGGGCGATGCCACTTCTGGCGAAGTTTTCAATTTGAACATGGTGACGACGCTCGTGACCGAACGCGCGCTTGAACTCCTGAGCGGAAGGAGAAGGGTTTCGTTCGAAACAGCCTTGAAAAAAGCATCTGAAGATGTGTGGAATGTATTCCACTTGGAGTCCGAAGACTTTGATGCAAGTGAGATGGTGCATGTTTCCGATATGACCGAATCGGGAGCCGCTTTGCTTGCCGTATCTGTCTTGTTGCAAGCCGGGGCGGGCAACGACTTTGCGAAGTCCTTTAAGGCTGTCGCCTCCGATGTCCGTAAAGACGGCAAGTGGGACGATGCTAATGCGCGTTTGGCTATTGCGGACTGGGCTTTGTCGAATGACCTGACTGATGGTTACGCTTCGATTCGGGCAACGCTTGAAAAACGGATGGGGAAGGCTGCTGAATTCGAAACGTATATCAGGAATTTCTATTTGACAGAACTTGAATTCCCCGAGTGCAATGCGAGGTCGGCGGGTAGTGTCTTCTTTGTCAAGAATAAGTCTAGCGAATTCTATGCCGCAAAATACGACGATGTCTCGAAATCCACGGAACGCTTTGTCTGTGATGAAAAATCGGGATGGAAATCTATCCCGGATAGCTTGAAGGACTTCATGGGCGATACGACGCCAGCTAAAGATGGCGATGTACGTCTTGGCGCGTTTTCGGGTGAAATCTTGACATACGATGGTGCTACGAAGAAATGGCGCAAGGCTACAGCTATTGAAAGGGATCGTTATTTTGTTAAAGTTTCTAATATAAAGGAATTTGTCGATATCCAGGATGTTTATGAGAGCATCAAGGACGATGAACGCGTGATTTTCGTGTTGCGCCATGCGGAACGCGGTGACGATACGAGCAAGAGTGGTACGCTTACCGACAACGGCAAAAAGCAATCTGAAGAAGTTGGCGCTAGGCTCAAAAAGTTCAAGGAAGACTTTGTTCTTGGTGCGTCCGAATTTTTACGTGCCCACCAGACCGTGGAATCCATTGCCAAGGGCCGAGGTCAGTCTTACGACAAGCGCGATACCATCCCGCAGTTGAACGATGACTGGTATTCCAAGAATCCCGATGCAGTCGAAAAGGCGAAGAGTGAATGCGGTGGCGGTTGGGAAGTGACCTCCAAGTATGCTTATACGGGAGCCTATTCTACGGGAGCCGATGCCGCATACTATAACCTTGCGGAACGTTCGGTGGAACTTATCGAGGATGTCCTCGTCAAGAAGTACCAGACGGAGCGCTTTGTCCTTTTGAGTTCGCACGACAAGTTGATGGTCCCGCTCGTTGCCTATTGCTCGAATTTTAAAATCGAGTTGAAAAAGTACGAAAACAATGGAAAATGGATCAATTATCTCGCTGGTGTTGCCATTATCGTTGACAAGTCAGGAAACCGTCGATATGTCGCTATTCGCGGTCTCAAGTCCGGGTACGCGAACTAAAAATTACTAACTTCAATTCAATGCGAGTTTGGATATTTTTCTTTTTGGCTTTGATATGGACATCGTGCGATTCCGTCCGTTACGGTTCTGTACCGTGCGAGGGCGACGATTGCGAGGCTGTTGCGGCTATAGAAAGTTCGGATTCGGAGGAAAAACCTCCGAAAGAGAATCCGCCCAAAGATTTGCCTAAAGATAATAAGAGCAGTTCTTCTTCGGTGAGCAGTTCTTCGGAAAGGAAACATCATCATCGAGTCTCTAGTTCCAGTAAAGAAGCCGGCAAGGATACTTCGGAATTTCAAAAGCCATTTAACGATACGACTATAACCGGGACATTCACATGTCACGATGGTGTCCTCGTTCCTGTTGAATCCGCTGAGGGAACGGAAGACGAGGCGGCTAATTTCCGTAGAGCGGGAGTTGCAATCTCTGGCTTTGCCGAAAAGGGGCCTTTCCGTTACGGGACTTCGGTCAAGATTGTTGAACTGGATAGCATGAAGCGTTTGGCCGATTCTGATCGCTCGCATGAAACGTGCATTGTCACATCGAATGGCTCGTTTAATTTTGCAAATGTCAATCTTGTTTCTCCGTATGTAAGAGTTGAAGCGAACGGTTTTTACATGGATGAACTCACGGGGACATTTTCGCAGTCGCTTGTGAAGCTCCGTGCTGTTGTCGATTTGTCCAAGCGCGATTCATTCAATGTGAACATGCTTACGCACATGGCGGCTCCGCGTGTGAAGAAACTTGTTGAAGATTCTGGCAATAACCAGCCAATCGGGAGCCAGAGCGGACGCGCTCTGACGGATGTGCTTTCGTCTTTCGGGATAAGCCTTGGCTCTTCTGGCGGCGGTGGCGGCTATGGTGGTTTTGGTGGTTGGAACCGCGGGGGCCAGACTGCGACAACATCGAGCAAATCCGCGGAAGACATTAGCTTGTTTGGGTCTGACGATTACAGTGCTGCGCTTCTTGCGGTCTCAGTGATGATGCAGAGCTATGGATCTGTAACCGAGATGCTTTCGTTTGCAGACAAGGTTACCGAAGATATCCGTGGCGATGGCAACTGGGGTGACAATTCCTTGAAGGCTAAGCTTGCAGATAAAATCATGATGCTTGATGCCGAAGGCGGTCTTGAAAAAATCCGCAAGAACATGGAAAGCTGGAAAATCGGTAATGTGCCTGATTTCGAGAAGTATGTACGCGGTTTTTGGACAAAGACTCACAACTTTGAAACTTGCGGTTCGATGAATGCTGGCCAAGTGAAGCATGTGGGCAATAGCCAAAGTGAATATTTCGTCTCTTATTACGAGCAGCCCGATGGTCCGAAAATCCGTTTTATCTGTGATAGGACAACGAAGGTGTGGCGTGTGGCAACGGATCTCGAAAAGGATACGTATGGCCTGGGCGCGGGCGATTATGATGGACAAATTAAGAGCGGGAAAGTCAATCAGGACAAGTCTTACATTTACGACCAGAGTAAGAGAAGCTGGCGCGAACCGTTGCCGGGCGAAATCGTCGAATTTGAAGATGTTCGCGATGTCCTGAAAAATATTGCTGTGGGCGATAAGGTCATCTTTATCTTGCGCCATGCGGAGCGTTCGGACGATACCGGAAAAACAGGCCATTTGACGAGTAACGGAAAGAAACAGTCCCAGACGGTGGGCGAAAAGTTCAAGGGTGAAGAAATTAGTTTTGCTAATTCTACTTACACGCGTAGTTATGAAACATGCGAGAACATAGCGACTGGCGCTGGCTATACTCAATTGGTGAGCGATACCATTCCGGAATTGGATGGCGCCTGGTTTGTAAAGAATGATTCGAAACTTGAAGATTACAAGAATTCCGATGGCGGTGGCTGGGTAGTGACATCGGCTTATGCATATAAAGGAAGTTATCAGGATGCGTTCTATCCGTTGAAATCGCGCGGTGATGAATTTATAGCTGAAGTCGTGAAACCTCGTTTCGAAACAGTGAACAAGGTGGCTGTGTGGATTTCTCATGACATGCTTGTAGTTCCGCTTGCTGCTTACTGCACGGAAGGCAAGGTGAACTTGCGGTATTTCGATACGAAACAGTGGATCAATTATCTTGCTGGTGTCGCTATTATTATGGGTGCCGATGGTACCATCCGCTATGTGCCGGTGAAGGGCCTTACTTCCGGCACAATGACGATGTGATTTTAGAACTTAGAACTTAGCTCGCTTCGCTCTTAGAACTTAGAAGTTACTAGTTACTGAGGCCGCTTTGCGGCAGTTAAGAGTTCTGAGTTATTAGTTACTAGAATGTATTAAGATGAAATTCACTAGTAACTATTAACTAGTACCTAGTAACTAAAGACTAAGTTCTGCCAACTAAGTTCTGCCTACTTCTAACTTCCTACTTCTTACCGTCTACTTCCTACTACCCATCACTAAAATTGCTATATTCACGCGCGTTGATTTTTATCAAACAGTTCACTTAATAAACATGGACGCATTCCGATATGAATGATACACTAAAGAAAGCTATGATCTTTGCCGCGGTGACAACGGTTTCCGGTGCCTTCGCGTCTGAAATCGTAGCTCAACCTGCTGCTTCCCAGGGTGCAAAGGTTGGCCGTTTTGACGAGCAGATCGCTCTGATGCCGGACTCCATTGCAGCCCCGATCAAGGAACAGCTCAAGTGGATGGATGAATCTACTGTTTTCCAGATTGTGGAAACTCACGGTGGTGGCTATTCCATTCTTTATAAGACATACGAACAGTCCGTTCGCGCCCGCGATATCCGCGATTCCGTCGAAAACGCTAACGGTACGGCCGTGCTCCCGATTGCTAAGGCTAAACTCAATAGCGAATACTGCCAGGGCAAGATGGAAGGTGGCAAGTGCAATGGCGAAGTCCAGAAGTTCACCATTGGCAAGCTCGTCGAATTCCAGGCAACAGGCCTCATCGTCGTGATGTCTGTGATCATTGGCCTCCTCGTCCTCTGCACTATCATGAGCGCCATCATGAAGAAGCTCGGTTTGGACAAGGTCAAGGCTCCGGCTCCTGCTAAGAAGGCTGCTCCGGCCGCTGCCGCTCCGGCTCCTGCGGTCCGTGCTCCGGCACACTGCGACTGGGATCCGAATGCAAAGAGCATCCATCCGGGATTCACCAACAAGCAGCTCCAGGCGTTCCTCGGCATTGCCGCCGTCGCCGCCCTCGAAGAACATCCGGGACTGACAAACGAACAGTTCCTCGTGATTGCGACTGCTGCTGCTACTCAGGCTCTTGGTCAGCCCTGCCGCGTGACCGCTTACAGAAACATTAATTCCCCTGCTTGGACGATCGTCAAGTAAGGTTCAACTTTTAAAAACTTAACAGGCTTTTAAGCCAGGAAAAATCAAAATGAAGAAAACAGTCCGTATCAGTTTCGAAGGCAAGACCTACGACGTCGAAGTAGAAGTCCTTGATTCCGCAGTTGCTGCAGCTCCTGCTGCTCCGGTTGCCGCTCCGGCCCCGGCTCCTGCCGCTGCTCCGGCCCCGGCTGCCGCTGGTGGTACTGAAGTGAAGTGCCCGCTCGCCGGTTCTGTGTTCAAACTGAAGGTCAAGGTCGGCGACACTGTTGCTGCCAACCAGGAAGTGGCTATCATCGAAGCCCTCAAGATGGAAAACCCGGTCGTCGCTCCGTGTGCAGGTACCGTGAACTCCATCTCCGTCAAGGAAACCGACACTGTTACTGATGGCCAGGTCTTGATGACCATTGCCTAATGAGGTAAAAGTCAATGAGTGGAATTATTAACTCAGTCGCGGACTTCGCCTCGAGCACAGGATTCGCGCAGATTACCGTCCCGATGGTGATCATGTGGATCGTGAGCTTCGTGTTGATGTTCCTTGCGATTGTCAAAAAATACGAACCGCTTCTGCTCTTGCCGATTGCTATCGGCGCACTTGCGGTGAACATCCCGTCCGTCGCGTTCTACGATGGTGGCTGGAGCATCGAAGGTATGTTCAGCCCGACTGGCGGTCTCTACTACTACATCAGCCAGGGTATCCATCTGGAACTCTTCCCGCCCATCATCTTCTTGGGCGTGGGTGCCATGACGGACTTTGGACCGCTTATCGCTAATCCGCGTACGCTCATCCTCGGTGGTGGCGCACAGTTTGGCGTGTTCATGACCATGTTTGCAGCTGTCGCTCTCGGTGGCTTTACGCTCGGTGAAGCAGCTTCCATCGGTATCATCGGTGGTGCTGACGGTCCGACGTCCATCTTCACTGCGAACAAGCTTGCTAAGCACCTCATCGGCCCCATCGCCGTTGCCGCTTACACTTACATGGCTCTCGTGCCGCTCATCCAGCCGCCTATCATGCGTGCTATGACGAACGACGCCGAACGCAAGATCCGCATGAAGGCTCTCCGTCAGGTTTCCAAGGCCGAACGCATCGTGTTTGCCGTGATGGTGATGATCGTTTGCGTGCTCGTCGTGCCGGACGCTTCTGCCCTTATCATCATGCTCATGATGGGCAACATCTTCAAGGAAGCCGGTGTCGTCGAACGCCTCGTGAAGACTTCTTCGAACGAACTCATGAACATTGTGACGATCTTCCTCGGTACGTCCGTGGGTCTCACGATGTCTGCCGACATCTTCCTCAAGCCGCAGACTCTCATGATCATCGCTATGGGTGTGGTTGCCTTTGGCTTCTCCACTTTCGGCGGTTTGCTCCTCGCAAAGATCATGAACAAGTGCTCTCCGAAGAACCCGGTGAACCCGCTTATCGGTTCCGCAGGCGTTTCTGCCGTGCCGATGGCTGCCCGTGTTTCTCAGGTGGAAGGTGCCAAGTATGACCCGCAGAACTTCCTCCTCATGCACGCTATGGGCCCGAACGTGTCCGGCGTGATTGGTACGGCAGTTTGCGCTGGTTATATGATCAGCCGCTTGAGCTAAGAAAAGTCGCGAACGCTTTCAAAGCTTTAAATTCCCTCGGCAATGCGCCGGGGGATTTTTTTGTTCTATAAAATTATCGTTTTGTTTTATGTTTTTGAATTTTCTTTAAATAATTTTTAAAAGTGCTTATTTTTACTTAAAATCGCCATTTTTGTTTTAGTAAAAAATTTTGCAAGGTCTTGTAATGCTCTGTGTGCTTAAGTAAATTTGTAGTATGATGAGATCAGTTACAGAATACAAGAACTATCGCGAATACGTCCTGGACTATTACCAGGAACGCAAACGCTGCTCTGCGTTTACGTGGCGCGAGTTTGCGAAAGATGCCGGATTTGCATCGGGATCGTACCTGAAGCTTGTATGCGACGGCAAGACGCGCTTGCGTGAGGAAAGTGCAAAGAAGACTGCGCTTGCGATGGGTCTTGTTGGTTTTGAATTCGATTATTTTCTTTTGATGGTGCGTTACGAAAATGCCAAGACGGATCGCGAGAAAAAGAAGTACTTTGAACAAATGCAGGCACTTGGTGAGGCCAGCCGTGTGAAGATACTCGGCAGCGAGATGTACACGTTCTATGAGACGTGGAAACATTCTGTTGTTCGTGAATTGGCGGTCGCAATGCCTGGCGCAAAGCCAAGCGATATCGCGAAAGTTTGCAAACCTGCGATTTCTGCGGCGGATGTGAGCGAAAGTCTGCATTTCCTCACGAAGGCGGGACTTTTGACGCGCGATATCAAGGGCGATTATCACCAGACGAACCGTTCGCTTTCTACAGGGCGGTTGAACGTGGTTGCCGTGGCTGTGCATTCCCTGCTCCGCCAAATGGGTGAATTTGCGCTAGAGGCTTTGGATAAACTCCCGATTTCGGAACGGCACTTTAGCGGGATTACGATGGGTGTGACTGAGGAAAGTTATGCCAGGATTGTTGAAGAAATTGCGGCTTTTCGCAAGCGGATTGTCACGATTGTCGCGGATGAGAAAAAGCCGGAAAAAATTTGCCGATTGAATTTTCAGTTTTTCCCGCTGACGGAAAAGATTGAATACGGTAATATGGATTTACAAAATAAAATGAAAGGAGAGTAGTTAAGAGTATGCTCACGGAATCAATGAAGAAATGGAATCGTTTTTGTGTGGCTCTCGCTTTTGGATCTATCTTCTGGGCTTGTTCTGGTGATAAGACTGCTGGCACGAGCGAAGAGAGCGAAGGCCTTTATGCGGTAAAAAATTTAGATGTGGCGGGCTTGGCCCAGAAAGGTCCGTTTGTCAAGGGCTCTGCCGTGACGGTACAGGGTGTTGACTGCAAGACGATGAAATTCACGGAAGAAAAATATGAGGGTAAGGTCAAGAGCGACAAGGGCGACTTTGGCGTTGACGACGTGAACCTCTCGGCTTCTTGCGCGTTGTTCACGGTGTCGGGTTATTACCTCAATGAATTTACCGGTAAGAAGTCTTCGGATAAGTTGACGCTCCATGCAATTTCAGACTTGAGCGATAGGAAGTCCGTGAACATCAACGTGCTTACGGAATTGGAATACGAGCGCGTAATGAAGCTTGTCTCCGAAGAAAAAATGTCCTTTGGTGAAGCGAAAATACAGGCCGAAAAAGAAATCCTTTCATCGTTAGGTGTCATGGATCTTTTTGAATCGTTTGAAGGCTTGAGCATTTATGAAAAGGGCGATGGAAACGCGACTCTCCTTGCAACGAGTGTGCTGTTGCAATCGGATCTGGATGCCAAGAAATTGGCAGACCGTATGGAAGCATTCGCTTCGTCTATCGAAAAGACTGGCGAATGGAACGATGAAAAGACAAAAACGGAAATGGCGGATTGGGCGAGCGCTGCTAAGGATGATGGTAAATTAAAAGTTGTCCGTGAAAATCTAGAGAAGTGGAGCGGGTCCGATAAGATTCCTGGATTTGAAGAGGTGGTTGAAGAGTTTGGGGGCGCTCAGAAAATCCCTGAAGAATGGAGCTGGGATGTGCCCAAGGAAGCTCGCCTGAATCCGAAAATCAAATACGACTCGATGGTCGACCCGCGCGACAAGAAAGTTTACAAGGTCGTGAAAATTGAAGTGCCAGACTCGAATTATTCGCAGGTGTGGATGGCTGAAAACCTGAACTATGCCGATAGCGTCAAGACGCCGAGCTTGAAGGGCCAAAACTGGTGCTACAATAATGAAGAAAAAAATTGCAAGGTGGGCGGTCGTTATTACAGCTGGGCGGCGGCAATTGACTCTGTTGCCTTGGCGAATGATTCGAAGGAACCGTTGGTTTGCGGCTATGGTAAAAAGTGCGGACTTGATCGCGCTGTGCAGGGAATTTGTCCTGATGGCTGGCATTTGCCGTCAATCTATGAATGGGGGTTGTTGAGCGTGGCGTTAGGAACTGGCGGCGTAGCTGGCGAGCCACTCAAGGCCTTGACCGGGTGGGACTACGCCGGAACGCCTAACAATAACGGTACGGATCTTTACGGCTTTGCCGCACTCCCGACCGGAAGAAAAATTTCTGCAACTAGTTGGCAAAAGGTGGGCTCGGATGTTTATTACTGGAGCGCCACCGAATACAGTGTCGATCAAGGCCGGTATTTCAATATAAACAACATTTATACCAATTCTTATACGTATCAGAATAGCAAGTCTTATGGACAAAGTGTCCGTTGCGTCAAAGGGGATCCTTCGACTGCGCCGGTAAGACCTTCTTCAAGTTCTAGTGCAAAGTCCAGCAGTAGTTCTGCAAAAATTGATTCTACAGGATGGAGCTGGGATGTGCCCAAGGAAGCTCGCCTGAATCCGAACATCAAATATGACACGATGATTGACCCGCGCGACAAGCGTGTGTATAAAGTTGTGAAAATCGAAGTGAAGGATAAGAATTATTCGCAGGTGTGGATGGCGGAAAACCTGAACTATGCCGATAGCGTCAAGACGCCGAGCTTGAAAGGCCAAAACTGGTGCTACAATAATGATGAGAAAAATTGTAAGGTAAGCGGTCGCTATTACACTTGGGCGGCGGCGATAGACTCTGTGGCTTTGGCAAACGATTCAAAGAATCCGCTGGATTGCGGCTATGGCAAGACTTGTGGAATTAATCGTGGTGTGCAGGGGATTTGCCCTGACGGCTGGCATTTGCCGACACTCCATGAATGGGGCCTGTTGAGCGTAGCGTTAGGGAATGCTGGTGTATCCGGCGATAGCCTCAAGGCTTTGACTGGCTGGGATTACGCCGGAACGGCTGACAATAACGGCGTAGATGCCTATGGATTTGCTGCGCTCCCGACCGGAAGGATGGTTTCTGCATCTAGCTTGAGCAATGTTGGTTCTAATGTTTATTACTGGAGTTCCGAAGAGGATGGTGCGTATGAAGCGCAGTATTCGAATATAAACAACATTTACACTAAATTCTATTTGTCTCAAGGCTCAAAAAAATATGGACAGAGTGTCCGTTGCATCAAGGGCGATCCTTCGACTGCTGCGATAAAATCTTCTTCAAGTTCAAGTGTTGTCGAAACGAAGTCTAGCAGCAGTTCTGCAAAATCGAGTAGCAGTGCGGCCGTGTCCAGCAGCAGTTCTGCAAAATCGAGTAGCAGTGCGGCCGTGTCCAGCAGCAGTTCTGCAAAATTGAGTAGCAGTGTGGTTGTGTCCAGCAGTAGTCAAGTAAAAATGAGTAGCAGTTCTGTAGTTCCCGATGGATGGAGCTGGGATGTGCCCAAAGAAGCCCGCTTGAATCCGAATATCAAATACGATACCATCGTGGATTCCCGTGACAAGCGTGTGTATAAAGTTGTGAAAATCGAAGTGAAGGATAAGAATTATTCGCAGGTGTGGATGGCGGAGAACTTGAACTATGCCGATAGCGCCAAGACCCCGAGCTTGAAAGGTGGAAACTGGTGCTACCGCGATAGCGCAAAATATTGCGAAGTGAGTGGCCGCTATTACACTTGGGCTGCAGCGATTGACTCGGTTGCGCTGGCAAATGATACTCTGGAACCGTTGAATTGCGGTTATGGTCGGACATGCGGACTGGATCACCGCATACAGGGAATTTGCCCTGACGGATGGCATCTGCCGTCAATTGATGAATGGGGCAAGTTGAGTGTGGCTTTAGGGAATGCCGGTGTATCAGGCGCACCTCTCAAGGCTTTGACCGGCTGGGACTACGCCGGGACTGACGACAATAACGGTACGGATGAGTTCGGCTTTGCTGCGCTCCCGACCGGAAGACGAATCTCTGCAACGAGTTGGGAAAAGGTAGGCTCGGATGTTTATTTTTGGAGTTATGACGAGGATGGTGCGGAAGATGCCCGGTATTCGAATATAAACAACATTTACACCAAATTCTATCTATACCAAAATTCAAAAAATTATGGACAAAGTATCCGCTGCGTGAAAAACTAGAAGCTCGGAAAAATTGGCTAGATGAAAGACGATAAATTATAGATGATAAAACTATCAGGAAGGGAGCTGCCTCGCTAGGAAACTAGCGGGGCTTTTTTCATGTTCTCAGAACATGCAGCCATGTTCTAAAATATTTAAAATTTTAAAATTTCTGCAAAAATGGTAAAATTTGCTCAAAAATGCAAATTTTATGTTCTGAATTGCAAAAACAAACCTATATTTGTACCCATGAAGGATATCGTTGAATATACGGATTACCGCAAGTACATTCAGGATTACTACGACGAACGCAAGCGTAGTTCCGTATTCTCGTGGCAGGAATTCGCCGCAGTGTTTCTGAAGTACGTTTGCGAGGGCAAAAAGAACCTGAGCCTTGGTTCTGCGGGGTCTGTAGCGAACGCCATGGGGCTTGCCGGTTTCGAGCAGACTTATTTTGTTCTGATGGTCTCGTACGCCCATGCGAAGGGCGACAAGGCGAGACGAGCTGCGTTCGAAGAACGTTGTGCGCTTGCGAATGCGCACAGAATGCGCGTGCTTGGGAATGACGAATTCGATTATTTCAAGTCGTGGAAAAATTCTGTGATTCGCGAGCTCGCTCCGCACATGCCCGGTGCGAAGCCTCTTGAAATGGCTCGTGCCTGCAAGCAAAAAATTTCGGCTGCGGAAGTCTCGGATACGCTAGACTTTTTGGTGAAGGCGAAGCTCCTGAAAAAGGACCGGAACGGGAACTTCTTGCAGACGGATAGGGCCATAACAATGGGGACTGTGGATGCCGTGCCTGTAGCGG